>JAFUGA010000002.1 GCA_017469625.1 Bacteroidales bacterium | reverse complement strand
TTATCCAGCAACCAAAATCATTCTCTGAAAGAGATTCAAAATCTTCTACGTAAGGAAAATCAGAAAATTCTGGGCAAAGAGTTTTAAATGTTGCAGAAGCAACTTCTGAAGTTCCATCTTCACCACAATCGGCTACAACTTTCACTTCATAAGCAGTGCTATGGTCTAAGTTTGTAAAAGAATAAGAGTTTGTAGTTACAGTTTCATCTGTCCAAGTTTCAGAAGTAGAAGGTTTGTAACTAACAACATAAGATGTAGCATTACCTGTCCAAGTCAAAGAAGCAGATGTTTCGGTAATGTTAGAGAAAGTCAAATCTTGAGGTCTTATACATGCAGGAAGAAGAATATTTACTCCAGATACATCATCTAAGAATACCTCTGAACCATATTGGTCTACAACGTGAAATGCTACATAGATTTGTTGTCCATTGTATGCACTTAAATCTACATTTACTGCTGTATATTCTGTAAATGTTTCCATAGTTGTTGTATAAACAACGTTAGAAAAGTCTGTCGCTGCTACACCTGTTGTAGAAACTTCTACAGTAAGTGTAGTAGTTGTTCCGTCTGAAGCATAGTTTCCAGCATAAAGATAGAAACTCAAATTATTGCTTCCTTCTGATGGTAACAATTGTGGAGTTATAAGATAATTTTCTCCTGAAGGTTGTGCGTAATAAAGGTGTGCTGCATAGGAACTGCTATTGTAACCTCCAGCAACTGTTGTCCAAACAACATCATTTCCTTGTAATGTGCCAGAAACGTGAATGGTTGTCCATTCTTCAGGTATTCCCTGTTCAAATCCTTCATTCAAAGGAGCAACATTAGGCGTTGATTGCGCCCAAACGCCGATGCTTAGTATTAAAGCCATCAACAAAGTAATCGTTCTTTTCATCTTTGTATTTTGTTTTATGTTTAAGGTGCAAAGATATGAATAAATTTCTAATTATCCCATTTTTGTGTCAAACAAAATTGTTCATACATAGTTATTTTTTTATAGCTTTGCACCATAAAAAACTGAAACTATGGAAGAACTAACAAAAGAAACTTTCGCCGTAAAAGGTATGAGTTGTGTAGCCTGTGCAAACAGAGTTGCAAAAGTACTAAACGAAAGAAAAGGTGTAAAAGAGGCAAACGTAAATTATGCAAACTCTACTGCATACATAGAATATAACCCAAAGAAATGTACGAAAAAAGATTTGCAACAAGCAGTAGAAAATGCAGGTTATGAACTTGTGATAAACAATCTTCAAACGGATAGTCAATCTCTTTTAGATGAACAAACAAAAGAATATAAAAGACTTCGCAAACAAACTATCTGTGCTTTAGTGTTATCTGTCTGTATATGTGTTCTAAGTATGTGTTTCAAAACTCTTTACACTGAATATTTAGTATGGTTTCTTACAAGTATAGTTCTTTTCTATTTCGGTCAGAGATTTTATAAGAATGCATACAAACAATTAAAGCATTTTACATCCAATATGGATACATTGGTAGCAACAAGTACTGCTATTGCCTATCTTTTCTCTGTATTCAATCTTCTTTTTCCTAATTTTTGGTTATCAAAAGGAATACAACCTCAACTCTATTTTGAGTCCTCTGCTATGATAATATCTTTCATTCTTTTAGGAAGAACGTTGGAAACAAGGGCGAAACACAAAGCCACCAACGATATTTCAAAACTCTCAAGTCTGCAACCCAAAACACTTTCTCTTGTAGATGAACAGGGAAACGAGAAACAGATAAACATTTCTCAAATAAAACAAGGAGATATTATAGCCATACACCCGGGAGAAAGGGTTTCTGTAGATGGGATAATAACAAAGGGTGAAAGTTATTTAGATGAGAGTATGCTAACGGGGGAATCCATGCCTGTATTTAAAGGAAAGGACGACAAAGTATTTGCAGGTACTATGAACACACAAGGATATTTGCAAGTAAAAGCAGAAAAAGAGGCGAAAGATACCTTACTTGCTCAGATAATATCTATGGTTCAGAATGCACAAGGTAGCAAAATACCTATACAAAACTTAGTGGATAAGATAGCACGTATTTTTGTGCCTACCATAATAGTTATTTCGGTGCTGTGTTTCATTATTTGGTTGATATTTGCCAAAGAAAACGCTTTTTCTTTTGGTCTTTTGTCTATGGTAACCGTTTTGATAATTGCTTGTCCTTGTGCTTTAGGATTGGCAACTCCTACTGCAATAATGGTAGGTATAGGAAAAGGAGCAATAGAGGGTATTTTGATAAAAAATGCTGAAGTTTTGGAGTTGGCACACAAGATAGACTGCATTGCTTTTGACAAGACAGGAACCATAACCAAAGGTTCACCGTCTTTGTGCGATAGTATAATTTCAGAGAAAGGGAAAGAGTATTTGGACGTTCTCTATTCTATGGAAATGCAGTCTGAACACCCTGTAGCATCAAGCGTTGTTAGGGGTTTGAAAAACGTTCATAATGTGGAGATACAAAACTTTGAAAACCTTACTGCACAAGGTGTTACTGCTATATATAATGGTAAGAGATTTTTTGCAGGAAATGAAAAAATATTGTCAAACAATAACATAAATATAAACAAGGATTTTGTCTTACAAGCAAAAGATTTCGTTCAACAAGCGAAGACTGTAATATATTTTTGCGATGAAACAGAGGTTCTATGTTTGTTCAGTGTGCAAGATGAGATAAAAGAAACTTCTGCAAAAGCCATTACGGACTTAAAAAACAAAGGAATAGAAACTTATATGCTCACAGGCGACAACCCAAAAACAGCAGAAATTATAGCCAAACAAGTAGATGTTAAGGATTTTCGTTCATCTATGTTACCGGAGGATAAGGTTAAGTTCATTAAAACACTGCAACAGCAAGGTAAAACAGTGGCAATGATAGGCGATGGTATAAACGACTCGGCTGCTTTGGCTTCTGGGGATATTAGTATTGCAATGGGGAAAGGTAGCGATATAGCCATGGACACCGCTATGTGTACTATATTATCTTCAAACTTGGAAAAAGTTTCCTCTCTTATCAATCTATCAAAATATTCTTCCACTATAATAAAAGAAAATCTGTTTTGGGCTTTCATCTACAATATAATAGCCATACCTATTGCAGCAGGAATTTTGTATCCTATAAATGGATTTCTTCTAAACCCTATGATAGGTGGTTTGGCTATGGCTTTCTCTTCTGTAAGTGTCGTAACTAACAGTTTAAGACTAAGATACAAGAAAATATAACTTAAGGTTAAAAGAACAACCTTTTATTATATTTCCCAAAAAATACTATTTTTAGACAAAAAATTTATGCAAAATTTAACGTTAAATTTCTTTTAAAAATCATAGTATTTTATTTAAATATTTTATCATTTACCCGTAATTCCCTACTTCTTTGCCCCACTCTCACGAAACAAAGAAAGAATTTTCTATCTCTTTGTTTTAATTTCATAGAACAAAGTTCTACGAAATTAAAACAAAGTTTCAGTGGAGGGTAATAAAGAAAAAAGATTATTAGCACAAAGTACTAATAATCTACAAATAAAGTTTTTTAAGCAAAATATTATTTTTTAATATTTTTCATAAAGAGATTGTTATTGTATTTGAAATAATGTTATTTTCCTATTATTTAGAAAATAACTGTTATCAACAAATACAAGAAGTGTGCAAAGATTCCTGCGAACAAACCTCCGAAAGTATGGGCAAGAATGGCTTTGGAGATTAGTTTTCTATAACCAAGAGAATCCAACATTGCAGCATGGGTAGAAAGATAACCACTCCAGCACATACCTATCGCTGTAAAGACTGCAACGGCATTCGCATTAAGTATTCCCTCTTTTGCAAAAGAACTAACCAAACCTAAAGCAGCACCCACACTACCAAGAGCAGTCATAGGGAAAGCAATAAATTCCATATTATTGAAACCAAACAACCACTCAAACACCCAATGTATTTTGTCAGCCAACCAAGGCAAAATAGGAACACCTTGTGCTATACCTCCATCATAACCACCAACGGGAGCCTCATTTGTTATCAAAAGTACCATAGTAGTTATAATTATAACACCAGGAATAATAGCCAAACCCAATTCTACTCCTGTTTTACCACCATCAAGCATAGCATTTAGAGTTCTTAGGAATATTCCGTCCTTATGTTCTTGTTCTACAACCTCTTCTTGTTGCTCTGCTGTTTGTGAAATATTTGGCATAACAGGAGAATCCATTTCTGGAAAGGCTTTTAGAGTAAATCTCTGCATTAAACGAGTAGAAACAACACTACCTGCTATAGCACCTACAAGACCAACAATAGCAGCCGAAAGATAGTTTTGTCCGTAACCAATCATAGAGATAATAACAACGAAACCCATACCGAAAGCAGTACCAAAATTAGTTAGAGATACAAGTTGATATTTTTTGAAATAAGAACTAAAACTCTTGTCCTTTGATAAAGCAATAATAGCAGGGTTATCTGAAAGGAAGGTCATTACTCCACCTAAAGCAGCCACTCCGGGTAGGTTGTACAATGGTTTCATCAAAGGTCTAAGAATTTTTTCCAAAAGAGAAACCACTCCAAACTCTGCAAAAAGTTTGCTCAATGCTCCTGTTAATACGGTAATTCCCATAAGGTAGAAAACAGTATTAAGCAATAAATCGTGGGCTGTTCGCATTATGGTATTCATCATATTAGCCATACCCATTCTACTTGCCAACAGACCGAAGACTACTATACATATAGATAGGAAGATAATAGCCTCTTTTATTTTGCGATTAGATGATTTTTTCATTTATCTATTAGAATTTATAAGGTTTATTATTTATTGTTTATAACGTTCAATTTCCAAGTTGCTCCTAAAGTAAGACGGTTTTCATTATCTCTATTATCGTGATAATATACTGCATGAAGTCTTAAATCTTTGTTACCCAATGGAAAATACTCCACTCCACAACCTATATATTTGTAAGTAGAATTGAAAACAAAGATATTGTTAATATCTTCTATATTTACGTATGAATGGTCATCATATCCTCCTTTTACAAAGAAGTTAAACATATCTTTATAATTATAGTTTAGTTTCCCACAAATAGACATTCCATAGTTGTCATCGTTATTCATACTGTTTGTATAGTCAAGTTCCAAATACCAATTGTTCCATTCAAATCTGTTTCCTAAAGCAACGTAAAACATATTTATATTATTTGAAACATCAACGAAATTTACACTCCACATAGTCTTCCACCAAGGAAATGCTTGTCCAAACCAAATCAAATTATATGAAAAATGCTTGTCATTAGGGTTCATATAAAAAGGAGAATTGGCTATTTGCAACATGGCTTTATTGTTTTCGTCATGTTTATAGCCCAATGTTATACCCATTCCATAGGATTTAGGTAGTTGATTGCAAAAATCTGACCAATAATAATTGTCTATAGGAGCATAATCGTACTCAAAACCACCTATATATATTTCTTGCTTTCCGAAATCTAAAAACCACGTATCATCTATATTCCAAGAAAAATATAGGAAATCTGTTGCATTGAAAATATTGTCTTGTGCAAATGGGTTCTTGTTTAGACGCTGACGTATTCTATAAGAAATCTTGTCGTTGATATGACCAAACATCTGAAGATTGAAAAAATCTCCGGTGAAATAACCGTTATATTTTCCATCGTCTAAAGCGTTCATAAATCCGCCTCTTGCTTCAAAAAACAAGTTATCAACTTTGTTTTGTGCTTTTGCTCCAAATAATGAGCAGGTTATAAATAGAAATAAGATAATCTTTTTCATCTGTTTTTGTGTTTATATGTTTTACAATTGTTTAAAAAAATCTTTTTATCTTTAGAAGAGAATGTGTGTATTTTCCTGTTGAATGGTCGGTTATACCATTATTATCTACAAGGTCTATTCTTACTTTTCCACTTGCATGTATTATATACTGTTTCTCAAGAAATATACCTACATGAGTAATCTTTTCTTTCTCTCCAAAGAAACATAAATCTCCTTCTTTGGCTGCAAAAATGCTTGGAACAGTTTCTCCTAATTCGGCCTGCTGATAAGCATCTCTCGGCAAATCTTTTGAAAAACAAGAATAGATAAGTTGAGTAAAACCTGAACAATCTATTCCCATAGGATTCTTTCCTCCCCATAGATAAGGAGTATTTAGAAATGGCAAAACGAATTCTCTAAGGTTTTCCTTACTAAAAGGAAGAAATGGAGAAAAATGTTTGTGTGGTAAAGAAAAATGATGATTGTCCAAAGTGTAGTTTGTTCCTAAAAGTTTAGCACCAAAAGGTATAGGTATAAGTTCTTTATCCATCTGAATATAAGAAAACATATTGGTAGAGAAATATTTGTTCTTTCTTTTTCTCTCTACAGGTAGTATATTTCTACTATCAACATAACCCACATAATTATCGTTTATATTACGTACTTCTGCCCAACCATCTTTCAAAGAAAGTATCTCTACAAAATCTCCGAAGATTAGTTGAGTTATCTGTTCAGAAGAACTTATGGGTTGCTTTCTTACAGGCACCACTCCTAAGAAACAATATGCGTATTTCATTATATCTTTCCGTTATCTATACAATAAATAATGCGGTCTATTATACGGTCTTCTTCATTGTTTGCTGGGTCAAAAGTAGCATCTAAACTTACTCCCATAGCCTTTGCTGTTGTCTGCACAAAGAATGCTTTTGTTCCTCCAGCAAAGTTTTTTATAAGAGTATAAGAACTCCTTCCGGTCTGACGATAAATAAGTTTGGATAGTATTTTGCCTTGAGATTTTTTTAGTTTCTTAACCTTGCCCGAGAATTTGTTCTCTATATCTTTCATTGCTTGTTTTCTTATTTTGTCTTTTTGAGATTCATTTTGTGCATTTGATATAAGAGTAGAATAACTCAAAAGAAGGCTCTCTGCTTGTTTAGCATAAGGATAGACTTTTCTTACATCTCTTATGAGTTTTGAATATTTCTGTTGTTCCTGTACAGAAAGTGGAGTAACATAACTTGTAACTAACACAGGTTCAAGAAAAGACATAGGAATAGTATCTCCTTGGTAAATAGTACCAAATATAGTTATACCACCGCCTGTTTGTGAAAAACCTGCCACAGCAAGACTCATCAAAAACGATAAACAAAATATCTTCTTCATACTATATTGCTTTTATTTGTTTGTTGTATTATCTGTTTTGGAATAATATTCCGCCTTGTTTTTCAAATATATTCTGTGCATATTCCTTAGTAATAGTTATGTTTTTCTGCTTTTCTTCTCCCGGGGTAGAATACATCAAATCCATCATAACTTCTTCCATTATTCCTCTTAATCCTCTTGCACCTAAGGAATATTTTTCTGCTATATCTACAAAATATTCTAAAGCATCTGAATCAAACTCTAAGTCTATACCGTCTAATTCAAATAGTTTTTTGTACTGTTTTGTTATAGCATTTTTTGGTTCCGTAAGTATTTGTTTTAAAGCCGTTCTATCCAATTTATTTAAATGGGTAAGCACAGGAAAACGCCCAACAAGTTCTGGAATAAGTCCAAATTTCTTTAAATCTTGTGGCTGGACGTATTGTAGTATATTTTCTTTATCTATATTTTCTCTGTTAAGAGATTCTTTAAAACCTATAGTACTATTATTTAGCCTTAAACCTATATGCCTTTCTATTCCATCAAAAGCACCTGCTGCAATGAAAAGTATATTCCTTGTATCCAACTGTATAAATTCTTGATTAGGGTGTTTTCTTCCTCCTTGCGGTGGAACATTTACTATACTTCCCTCCAAAAGTTTTAGCAATGCTTGTTGAACTCCCTCGCCACTAACATCTCGTGTTATAGATGGATTATCTCCTTTGCGGGCTATCTTATCTATTTCGTCTATAAAGACTATACCTTTTTGTGCTTTAGAAACATCATAATCGGCTGCCTGAAGCAAACGTGTAAGTACTGTTTCTACATCTTCGCCCACATATCCTGCTTCTGTCAATACTGTTGCGTCCGCTATAGCAAATGGAACATCAAGTAGGTTGGCTATAGTCCTTGCAAGCAAAGTTTTTCCTGTACCTGTCTGACCTATCATTATGATGTTGGACTTGTCAAGTTGAACATCATCTTCACCTATTTCATTATAATATTTCAGTCTTTTATAATGATTATATACAGCCACAGAAAGCACTTTTTTTGCTCTTTCTTGTCCTATTACATATTGATTTAAATAGTCGTTTATCTGTTTAGGAAATTTTATATCCAAAGACTCAATCTGTTCTTTCTCATTTTTATAAGTCATCTCCTCCAATCTGCGAGCCGCCTCACGAGAACATTCTTCACAAATTCCCCAACCCTCAACAGGGGATTCTAATATCATCTTCACACTATTATTTGTCTTGCCACAAAATAAACACTGTACTGTTGCACGTTTTTTTGCCATAGAATTATTTCTTTAGTTTTTTCCGATTTTATAACCTTTCAAAGAATAAAATAAAACAAACGCATAACATGGGATAAATAATAGGTATGCTAATTGAGTACTTGCCATAACCTCTGATAATTTTCCATAAAGCAAAGGAATGATAGCACCTCCTACTATTGCCATAATCAATAGTGCAGAAGCATAGGAAGTTCTTTCTCCTAACTTATCTATTGCCAAAGCCCAGATAGCACCCCACATAACTGCATTTGAAAATGAAAGTAATATTATAAATACTAATGACATTATACCATTACTAAACAAAGATATTGTTACGAAAGCCAAAGATAAGATAGAACACATAGCGAGTGCTTTTCTCTGTGATATATATTTAGGTATAGCAATAATAGTAGAAATATAACCAATAAGTAAAGCCAATAATGCAAATATACCTGTTCGTGAATAAATCGTATCTGGCAAACCTATAGATTTGCTATAAGGAACCAAAGTATCTATTGCCATAACCTCTGCCCCCTCATAAAAGAATAGAGCCAAAACTCCTAACCATAGATATGCAGGTAATGTTGTTTTGTTGCCATTATTTGAGGAAAGGCTATCCTCTGTAGAGTTTATGTTAGGCAATTTTGCCAAATGAACCATAATAGCAATAAGTACCAATGCACAAGCCATTATTATATATGGTAACACAATTCTTGAAGCCAAAGAATCTAATAAATATACTTGGTTTGTACCTGTTGCCATTTCTATTTCGTGTGTTACAGAATCAAAGTTTGATAATAGTGCTTTAGAAAATATCCATATACCTATTATACCTGCTATTTTGTTGAACAGACCCATAATACACATACGCTGTGTTGCCGATTCTATAGGACCAAGCACAGTAACATAAGGATTTGCTGCTGTTTGCAAAAGAGCCAAACCTGTACCCTGAACGAATAAACCTATAAGAAAAACAACGTAATTTCTACTCTGAGCAGCAGGTATAAATATTAAACAACCCAAAGCCATAACGACTAAACCTAAACTTATACCTCTTGCAAAACCTGTTCGTTTTAAAATACTTGCAGAAGGTAAGGCCATAACGAAATATGAAATATAAAAAGCAAAAGTAACCAAGTATGCATTAGTATCAGTCAATTGACAAGCCGTTTTAAGAAAAGGTATCAATTGATTATTCAACCAAGTAATAAAACCAAAGGTAAAATACAATATACCTATAATACTAAGACTAAAAATATAGTTTCTTTGCTTCATTATTTTTATGAATTGTTTTTAGTTTGCAAAGGTACAAATAAATATTTTAACTACAATTCTTTCATACTAATAAAATGAATTTTTGCTTCCACATATCTAACTAACCAAACATTTTTACTTCCCCACGAAACTTTGTTTTAATTTCGTAGAACTTTGTTTTAGAATTCTCTTTCTTTGTTTTAGAAAATTAAAACAAAGTTCTACGAAATTAAAACAAAGAGATAGGGAATCAAAACAAAGAACCCAAAAGTAACCCACCAAACAGATACGTATCCGCCTGAAAAAGAGCAAAAAATTATTAACATTAAAAAATTCAATTAAAAATGAGACAAATAACAAAAAGAAGTGAAGAACGATTAAGTGGAAATGAAATTAACGGTTGCTTTCATTTATCAACAAATGTTTGAAAGAGATTATTTATATATTTTTTCTTTGTGAGGTTATAAAAAATTTTTACCTTTGCACGTGGTAATTTTTTATAAAACAGATAAATTATGGGTAGAATAGGAATGCCAGAAATAATATTTATAGCCGTTCTTATATTGTTGTTTTTTGGCGGAAAAAAAATACCTGAACTTATGAAAGGATTGGGTAAAGGTGTAAAGAGTTTTAAAGATGGAATGAACGGTATAGAAGAAGATATAAACAAAGAAAGCACAGAAGAAACTAAGAAAGAAGAAAAATAAAACCTACTTTTAAACAACAAGATGTCTGAATCTTCAAACTATAAGACTTTTTGGGAGCATTTGGACGAGTTCAGAGGTACGCTTATAAAGATTATTGTTTGTCTTGTAGTTTGTTCTGTACTTGCTTTTTGTTTCAAAGATATTTTATTTTCATTGGTTTTGTACCCACAACAACCTTCGTTTGTTACGTACTCTATTTTAAACATTAAACCTATAAAAGTAGAACTTATAAGTACGGAATTGACCGCACAGATGATGATACATATAAAGACCGCTTTTATGTTTGGTGTGGTTATGTCTTCACCTTATATAATAAAGGTATTATTTTCTTTTATAGCCCCTGCTTTGTACGAGAATGAAAAGAAGTATTCTATTCATATAATATTATCAGCGTATATTATGTTTTTGATGGGAATAGCGTTGAACTATTTTCTTATTTTTCCTATAACGTGGAATTTTCTTGCAAATTATCAGGTGAGTGTTCAAGTAAAGAATATGATTACTCTACAATCTTATATGGATACCTTACTTATGCTTTCATTGGTTTTCGGTATAATGTTTGAAATACCTGTTTTGTCTTGGATATTAGGTAAGTTAGGTTTTATAAAAAGCAGAGTAATGAAAAAATATAGAAAACATACTATAGTAGTTGTACTTATTTTGGCTGCAATAATAACACCTACCTCTGATATTTTTACTCTACTGATAGTTTCTTTGCCTATATGGCTTCTGTATGAAATAAGCATATTTATAGTAAAAGCAGTAGAGAAACGATAAGAGAAAAAGTAGTTTTTTGCTCTTTAATATTGCATTTATTATTTTTTTCACTACCTTTGCAGATTAAAAGTATTAAAAATAAAAAGAATAAGGAGGATACTATGATTTATTGGGTAGTTTTCATTGCTTTAATGATTATAAGCATGGTCGTAAGTCAAAGACTTAACAAACTGTTTGTTTCTTATGAAAAAATAAGTACAGAGGGTCATTTGACAGGAGAAGAAGTTGCCAAAAAGATGTTAAGAGATAATGATATTTACGATGTAAAGGTTTCTTGCATACAAGGACAACTAACAGACCATTACAATCCTGTAAATAAAACACTAAATCTTTCACAAGGAGTTTATTATGGTACAAGTGTAGCAGCGGCAGCCGTTGCAGCACATGAATGTGGCCACGCTGTGCAACACGCACAAGGTTATGCATGGTTACAAATGAGAAGTAATATGGTGCCAATAGTGAATTTTGCAAGCAAATGGGTTCAATGGATACTTTTAGCAGGTGTTCTTGTTTTGAGTATATTGCCACATTCTACAACATTGCTTTGGATAGGAATAATATTGTTTGGTCTTACAACATTGTTTTCTTTTGTTACTTTGCCTGTAGAAATCAATGCTTCTTCACGTGCATTGGCTTGGTTGGATAGAGCAGGAATTACAAGCAGACAAACACACCCTAAAGCACAGAAAGCTTTACGTTTGGCAGCATATACCTACGTTATAGCAGCATTATCTTCTTTGGCAACTTTGTTGTATTATATTTCTATTGCAGAAGGAAGGAGTAGAGACTGATGGCTGTAAAAGAGTTTCTCAAAAGTAAATTGTTTTTCAAACATTTACTGCTTATAGTCTTATCATTTTTCGCCATTTTGGTGATAATGAACTTTGTGCTTAAGATTTATACTCGTCATGGTTATGAGTATGAAGTTCCTAACATAGTAAATAAAGTTCTTTCTGAGGTAGAAGGTAGCGAAGATTTGTCAAAATTTAATATTGTCATTATGGATTCTATTTATAAAGAAGGTGTTGCTTATGGAACCATACTTACGCAAGACCCAAATCCTGGCAATATGGTGAAAAAAGGTAGAAAGATTTATGTAACTATAGCAGCGAGCAATGGAGAAATTGTTCAGATGTGTAATTGTAAAGATTTGGGACTAAAAAGTGCAGTACAAACCTTAGTAGATAAAGGATTGAAAGTAGGTACTATTCTTTTCAGAACATCTGCATTTAAATCTACTCCCATAGTTGTTGAACAGAGATACAAAGGACAAATAATTAGTCCTGGAACAGATATTCAGAGTGGTGAAAGAATAGACCTTGTAGTTGAGGTTACTTCCACTACAGAGTTTGTTGCAGTACCCGACATTATAGGAAGAACAGAGAATGAAGCCGAAATACTTTTATGGAAAGCGGGTCTTAATGTAGGAAGCAAGAATTATGAAGGGGAGAGAGACGAAACACATACAAGAGTTTCTTATTATACACCTGCAAATAAAAATGTTATAATAGGAACAAGTATTTCTTTAAATCTATGCAACGATACAAGCAGAAAGTATCAAAAAGAATTGGATAGATTTAGAGAAGACTTAAAAAAACAAGAGATAATAGAAACTTCTCCTACAACAGAAGAAGAAACAATAGAAAACAATGAAGAATAACTTTGTAAAAATAAAATATCTATTCACACTCATAGCCCTTTGGTTGTCTTGTTTGCATACAATAAAGGGACAAGAAGAGGTTTTTCTCCCATTTCTTGACGATTTCTCTTCATATATTGGTCAACCAGATAAACATCTTTGGCAGGGGGAGAATTGTTTTGTCAATCAATCTTATCAATTTCTTCCTCCAAGTGTTGGAGTTGTAACTTTAGACGTTATAGATAAGTATGGAAAACTCTATCCTAATGCAAGCATATACACTTTCAACGGAGATACTTTGTCTTCCGTGAAAATAAGATTGGATTCTTTGCGAACACCTGTTCAGAAAAAACTTTACCCATCGGATTCTGTATATCTATCCTTTTTCATTCAACCCGGAGGAGGAGCAGGCAATATGTGGGAAAGAATAGGTTCTGCTCCGTCAAGCAAGGATTCTATTGTGTTGGAATTTTATAGTACTATAGATGATGTTTGGCAAAAGGTTTGGAGTATGAAAGGTACAGATTGTCAAACATTGTACGATAGCAATGGGTCTTATTATTCATACGTGTTGATAAAAATAGAAGATGAAAAGTATTTTAATAAAGATTTTCAATTCAGATTTTTAACCTATTCTACTTTAGACAATAATCCTTCTTATGAATACGTCAGCAATTGCGACCAATGGAACATAGATTATGTTTATCTTAACTATGGACGTAATAGTGAAGATAAGTATTTCAGAGATATTGCTTTTGTGAATCCTGCTACATCTTTCTTGCAAAAATATACAGCAATGCCATACAAACATTATTTGCAACAGGAAATGGCTAACAATATAGATATAAAGATAGTAAATCTTTACAATACTGCTCTTTCTTCTCATTATGAATATATTGTAAAAGATGAAAACAATAGCATTGTAGGTTCTTATGATGGAGGATTTGAAAATATTTATCCTTATAGTGAAACGCAAGAATATCAAACATCGGATAATCATGCTAAACCTCCTATCAATTTTTCTTTTCCTCTGATGAATAAACCTACATCTTACAATATTACGCATATAGTAAGAGAAGGAGTTGGTAACGATAACATACATTATAATGATACTATAAATTATATACAACGTTTTGAAGATTATTTCTCTTACGATGATGGTAGTGCAGAAAGTGGTTTTGGAGTAGAACCTATAAAAGGTAGCAATTTGGCTGTAGGTTATTTTCTTTCACAAAAAGATACTCTTTATGCAGTTGATGTTTATTTTAATAACACTTACGACAATGCAAACATAAAACCTTTCTACCTTTGTATATGGAATGCTACTGAAGATTCTATTCCTAATGAAAAAATATATCAAACAGAAAAACTTACACCTCAACAAGATTCTTTGAACAAATTTACAAGATATATTTTAGAAGAACCTCAAATTCTGAACAGTGGAGAGTTTTTTGTTTCTTTGGAAGTGAAGAATGCGGATTATCTAAACATAGGTTTTGACCAGAATAACGATGCTTCATTATACACTTATACTAAAATATCTAACGAATGGAACCAATCTTTTAATCATGGTGCTGTTATGATTAGACCATATTTCGGTTATAAAAGTGTAGGATTGGAAAATATGACAGAGGAAAAGGATATAAGGTTTTATCCAAACCCTGCAAAAGATTATATAAACATAGTTTCAGAGCGACAAGTAGATACATATATTTTTGATTTGGAAGGTAGATTACTTATGAATGAAAGAGGAAAAAATATCATAAATGTATCTCATCTTCACAACGGAGTTTATATATTGAAAATAAATAATTCAACACATAAATTGATTATATCACGCTAATGGACGACAAAGATTTACTAAATACATCGGAGGAATTATACGAACATTATAAGATAGTTGTAGATAAAGGACAAAATCCTTTAAGGATAGATAAGTATCTTATGGTGAGAATAGAAAATGCTTCTCGTAATAAAATACAGAAAGCGGCTTCCAACTCTTGTATAAAAGTAAATGGTATAGCAGTTAAATCAAACTACAAGGTAAAACCTAACGATGTTATTCAAGTATTTCTGACCTCAGAGCCAAGGGATATAGAGATTTTAGCACAAGACATACCTTTGGATATTGTGTATGAAGATGAAGATGTACTTATCATAAACAAACCAGCAGGAATGGTTGTTCATCCAGCGTATGGTAATTATGATAAAACCTTAGTAAATGCTTTAGAATACTATCTCAATAAAGAGTTGATAGGAAACAACGTTGAAAATTACAAGGAGTCTAAAACATATAAAAGCCCTTTGCTTGTACATAGAATAGACAAGAATACAACAGGTTTGCTTGTAGTAGCAAAAAACGAGATGGCACAAACATTTTTGGCAGAACAGTTTTTCTATCATACAATAGAAAGAACATACACTGCTTTGGTTTGGGGAGATTTTTCTGAAGAAGAAGGAACTATAGATAAGAACGTTGCAAGAGATACAAAGGATAGAAAAATAATGGCTGTTTATGATGATGAGCAAGTAGGTAAAAGAGCCATAACACATTGGAAAGTATTAGAAAGGTTTGGTTATATAACATTGTTGCAATGCAAACTTGAAACAGGCAGAACTCACCAAATAAGAGTACATATGAAAAGCATAGGACACCCTCTTTTCAATGATGAAACCTATGGTGGCAACAAAATATTGAAAGGTACTACTTTTTCAAAATACAAGCAGTTTGTAGAAAATTGCTTTGAAATATTACCAAGACAAGCCTTGCATGCTACAACTCTTGGTTTTATTCACCCTACAACAAAAGAGCAAGTCTTTTTCTCTTCCTCCTTACCAGTTGATATGACACAAGTAATAGAAAAATGGAGAAACTATACAAATAATAAGAATCTATGAAAAAGATAAGTATAAGCATATTATTCATTTTTATATTGTCATTCTTTGTTTCTTGTAACAGGAATGACAAGAAAGATAAAAAGTTTTTCAACGAACAAAACATAGAAGAAAAGATAATATTTAAACGTTTTGATAAAGCACTTTTTGCAAAACCAGAACCAAATCTCAACTCTTATCTTCTTAAATTGCAGGAAGAGTACCCTGATATGTTTGTTGCACCACTATCTAACGAAGAATATATGCGACAAATGGTAGAAATAGTTACAAACAACGCTATGCAGGAAGTAGCAAACATAGTAGAAAAGGAATATCCAGACTTAAACACTCTTTCAAATGAGATAACTTCTGCTTTTGCTCGTTTAAAACAAATTTATCCTAAGACCTTTTTGCCAAAGAATGTTTATACTATGTTACTTATGAGCAGCGATTATTCTTATGGTTATGCAAATAGAGTATATATGAACGATACTAATTATTATACTATAGCCTTAGATATTTATTCTATGAAAAAGTTGCATTCTCACCCTTATTATCATTCTTACCCAGAATATATGGTATCTACTCTTACAAAAGATTACATAGCAACAGATTTTATGAGAATGTATTTACAGAACGCTACATTTAAACATATTCCTATGGTATATTCAAAAAACGATGTTACACTTTTGGATTGTATAATAGAAGATGGAAAATATTCTTACATAGTAAAGAAACTTCTTCCAAATAGAGAAGATTATTGTATTCTTCGTTATACACCTGAACAAATGGAATGGATAGAAAACAATGAGGCAAATATTTGGTCTTTTATTGTTCAGAGAAAACTTTTGTATGACACAGACCGTTCAAAATATCTTTCCTTAATATCTGAAGGACCAGAAACAAAAGGTCTATCCGATTCTCCTGCACGTGTAGGAAATTACATAGGATATAAAATAGTAGATATGTTTATGAAAGAAACAAAGATAAGTATAGATTCTTTAATGAATATACAAGATGCTACAGCTATTCTTAATCAATCAAATTATAAACCTAAAAGAAAATAACACAAAAAACAATGAAACCGTCGTATAAAATAATATTGTATAGATATTTGTTTGCGTTAGTGCTACTTTTTGCTACACAAATAATATTCTATTTGCTCAATTCCACATTGTTTAACGTTGCAGGATTTAAAGATTTTGCTAATATATGTGTAGGAAATATTAGATTTGGACTATCTACCTTAAGTATATTTCTTGCACCTTACTTAATATTTGCTTTGTTACCTATAACCATAAAACAGAAAAAATGGTACAGAATATTTCTTTCTGTTTTGTATTTTATAGGTGTGGAATTTATATTGGTATGCAATCTTATAGATTGTGGTTACTATCGTTTTACATTCAAAAGATTAACCTTTGATATTTTCAATTATCTTGGAGTAGGAGGAGATTTCAACTCTCTTATACCACAATTTGTTAGAGATTATTGGCATATTTTTCTAATATTTATAATACTAAACATAGTTATGTATGTTTTAGATTGGCGTATTAGAAAAAGATGGAAAACAGAATCTATGCAATACACTAAATCTTTTATTCTTTCACAAAGTATAGTGTTAGTTTTGGTTTTAATAGTTTCTGTTATCTTTCAAAGAGGTGGTTTCCAAGTAAGACCTATAGGACTTTTGCAAGCAAGTGAATATACCTCTACTCAAAATGCTTCACTTGTGCTTAACACTCCTTTTACTATATATAGGACAATAGGTAAAGCAGGTTTGCAAACAAAACAGTTCTATACAGAAGAAGAGTTAGAAAAAATATATACTCCTATTTCAAAACCTGCAAAAGAAATTTGGGCAGATACTCTGTTTAATGAACCTTTGCAAATGGGAAAAACAAACGTTGTTATGATTATAATAGAAAGTTATGCAGCAGAATATCTTTCTACATATAATAAAAACGGTGCTACTTATACACCTTTTATAGATTCTTTGGCAAAACATTCTATAGTATTTCAGGGATATTCAAATGGCAAACGTTCCATAGACGGTATTCCTGCTGTAGTTTCTTCTATGCCTTTGCTCAATGAAGAAAGTTATATAACCTCATCTTATGGAGAAAACAAGTTAGGTTCTATTGCTTCATTGTTAAAAAATAACGGTTATTCTACTGCTTTTTATCATGGAGGATATAATGGTACTATGAATTTTGATGGTTTTACCAACCATGTAGGTTACGAAAACTACTATGGAAAGAACGAATACAACAATAATGCAGACTATGATGGTAATTGGGGAATATTTGATGAACCTTTCTTGCAGTATATGGGTAAGAAGTTGAACACAACACAAAATCCTTTCTTGGCAACTGTTTTTACTCTTTCATCTCATCACCCTTATACCATTCCTACACAACACAAAGGTCGTTTCCCAAAAGGCACTCTTATAGTACATGAAACTGTGGCTTATACAGATTATGCTGTAAGAAGATTTTTTGACTATGCAAAACAACAAGATTGGTTTGAAAATACTCTTTTCGTCATAACGGCAGACCATTCTGCACTTACAGGAACAAAAGAGTTTCAAACTGCTTTAGGTTTATATAGAATACCTGTTATTTTCTATTCTCCTAAACTAAAGCATGGTTTGGTTTCAAACGATTTTATGCAACAGATAGATATTTTCCCAACTATATGTGATTTGCTTCACAACGAAAAACCTTTCTTCTCTTTTGGCAAGAGTATTTTCTCTAATGATACTCATTTTTATGTTTATTTCTCCAATGGAGAATACATAGTAAGACTTGGTGATTATGTTAGCAAATATCGTGAAGGCTATAAGACACAACTATTTAATGCTGTTACAGACCCTGATATGAGAAACGATATTTCTTCACAAAATGAGAAAATCACAAAACAACATACAATATTTACTCAAGCACTTATTCAGCAATACAACAACAGATTGATAAAAAATCAAACCACAATCAAATAACAACAAACTATGAAAGATAAATTGTTATTCATCATAAACCCTGTTTCTGGTATAGGCAAACAAAAGACAGTAGAAACTGCCTTAGAACAGTATTTGAATAAAGATAAGTTTGATTATGATATTACATACACAGAATACGCTCATCATGCTACAAAAATATCTCAACAGGCTACTGAAAAGGGTTACAATACTGTAGTAGCAGTGGGAGGAGATGGCTCTATAAATGACTGTGTGCAAGGTTTGGTAGGTAGTAATATACGTTTGGGTATTATACCAGCAGGTAGTGGAAATGGGTTAGCAAGATGTCTTCATATACCTTTAGAAGTTAAAAAAGCAATAGAAGTTATCAATAATTACAATTATCTGAACATAGATACAGTAAATATGAACGGAATGACTTATGCTTCTGTTGCAGGTGTGGGTTTTGATGCTCTTATAGCGAAAGAATTTACAGGCAATTCTACACGAGGATTTCAGACTTATCTAAGGTTGGTTCTTAAAGATTATTTGAACTATAAACCAAAGAAATACAGACTTAAGATAGACGGAAAAGAAATAGAACAAGAGGCACTGTTTATTTCTTTTATGAATTCCAACCAATTTGGTTATAATGCTGTCATTGCACCAAAGGCATCTTTGAATGATGGACTGCTGGATATAGTTATAGTGAAGAAAGTGCCTATAATGTTAGCACCTTTGGTTGTTCAGATGTTGTTTTTCCATCAATTTGATAAAGCAATGTACGTCAATACTTACAGAGCAAAAGAAGTTGAGGTATTGGATTTTGAAGACAATATAATAAACTTTGACGGTGAAGGTATAGAGTACAAGGGTAACAATCTGAAATTCACAGTCAATCCTTCAAATCTTAATGTTATCATACCACAGGAAGAAAACAAACAACCATTTATATCAGAAGAAAAAATAAAAGAATTCATAAAGAACATTATAAATGAAAAATAAAAACAGAAATAACGGAGGTATAGTTTATTCTACAGACCCCGATTTCGTATATGAACAAGATATAGTGGAAGAAATAGAAACTCTTCCACCCTCTCAACAAGTCTTAAAGATTTCTTTAGACAAAAAACAACGTGCTGGAAAAAAGGTAACCCTAATAAGTAATTTCATAGGAACTCAAGAAGATATTACAGAACTATCTAAAACCCTTAAAACAAAATGTTCTGTAGGTGGGTCTGTGAAAGATGGAGAAATACTTTTGCAAGGTGATTTCAGAGAAAAAGTAGCAGAAATTCTATCTGCCTTAGGTTACAAGGTAAAAAAATAAAAAAAGCAGTCTTTTTATGGGACTGCTTACTTTCTGAAAACTTCTTCTACAGAATTATTCAGCAACTGTAGCTGTAGTTGTAGAAACTGTAGTAGCTGATTCTGTTACAACTTCTGTTTCAGATTCTGTTGTGTTTGAAGTTGTAGTTGAAGAAACTGTGTCTTTTCCACCGCATGCTGCGAATAAACCAGCAACTGCTAATACTAACAATAATTTTTTCATTTTAGTTTGTTTTTAAAAAATTTATAAATTCTTTTGTTTTAACGTTGCAAAGATATAACAAGATTTCTTTTTATCAACACTTTTTTCAAAAAAAAATGTTAATAACTTTATAACTCTTTAATAATCAGTTGTAAAATTTTATTTTTATTTGAGAAAAAATTGTAAAAATAACCTGAAATGTTGTATTTATATCGCCAAAACAAACCTATGAAATGCGAAACTTCGTTTCATTTTCACGAAACAAAGAAACAGAATTCTAAAACAAAGAAAGAATTTTCTATCTCTTTGTTTTAATTTCGTAGAACTTCGTTTTAGAATTCTATCTCTTCGTTTTAGAAAATTAAAACAAAGTTCTATTTTCGTAAAATTTCATAAAGAAATATAACAACACAATAAAACATATAATTTACTTTGCTTGAGTGTATGTTTTTTTTGTTATTACAAGGAGAATGAAAAATATGTTTAAAGTATATAAATACAATTAAGGTATAAGGATGTATTTCATAAATTTTGATAAAAGATTTGGAAATATAGAAAAAGGGTTGTAATTTTGCAGGCGTTATTTAGTATCATACAATTATAAAATTATAAAAATATATAAAAATGGCAAAAGTAGCAATTAACGGATTCGGACGTATTGGTCGTGTATCCTTCAGAAATATGCAAAAAAAACAAAACCTTGAAGTTGTTGCAATCAACGATTTAACAGATGCTGCAACACTTGCACACCTTTTAAAATATGATTCTGTGCATGGAAAATTCAACGGAGAGGTTTATGCAGACGGAGAATATCTTGTAGTAAATGGTAAGAAAATAAGAGTTTATGCAGAAAGAGACCCTGAAAACTTACCTTGGAAAGAGTTGGGAATAGATATAGTTATAGAATCTACAGGTCTTTTCAAAACAAGAGAATTGATGGGAAAACACATCAAAGCTGGAGCAAAGAAAGTTATACTTACTGTTCCTGCAGCAAAGGCTGACGATGTAGATGCAACAGTTGTTCTCGGTGTTAATGACAAAGTTCTTACAAAAGACATAACTTGCGTATCTAACGCATCTTGTACTACAAACTGTTTAGCACCTGTTGCAAAGGTTTTGAACGATAAATTTGGTATAAAGAGAGGACAAATGAATACTATCCACTCTTATACAAACGACCAAAGAATACTTGACTTACCACACAAAGACCTTAGAAGAGCAAGAGCTGCTGCTTGCAGTATCATACCTACTTCTACAGGTGCAGCAAAAGCAGTTGGTTTGGTAATACCAGAATTAGCAGGAAAACTTGACGGTATTTCTATGCGTGTTCCTACTCCTGACGGAAGCGTTGTGGATTTGACAGTTGAACTTAATTGCAACGTTACAAAAGAACAAGTAAATGCAGCTATAAAAGAAGCAGCAGAAGGTCCTATGAAAGGAATACTTGAATACTCAGAAGAAGACCTTGTTTCTATAGATATAGTAGATAACCCACATTCTTCTATCTTTGATTCAAAACTTACTATGGTTATGGACGGCAATTTTGTTAAAGTTGTTTCTTGGTATGACAACGAAAACGGCTATTCTAACCGTGTTTGCGATTTAGCAGAAAAATTAGTAGCATTATTATAATTGAAGATATATTTTGCGATTTTTATCGTAAAGAAAAGACAGTTCAATACCAAAATGTATTGAACTGTTTTTTTGTATCATAACAAGAGTTTTAAAAGTTATAAAAAGTAATTAAAAAACTCTCTCTTTCTCATATTTTGTTAATAGTTAATATTTCTTTCTTAAAATTTTTTCATACCTTTGCAAAGTAAATAAACGTTATATGAACACAAAACAATTTGATATTATATTTTCTAAATACTTGTACCATAATATATTATGGGGGGGGTATTTTTGTAAAAAACGATAGTATATTTTCTCTTTTTAATTCTTTATTGCATACAGAAAGGCAATTTCCTTGTCTTAAGTATGCAATATCTTTTTTTGCCGTATGATTCACATTGGACAACATATTAAATCTGTATTAAAGGCAAAGAATGTTACAGTAACATCTTTGGCTCTTAGGATAGGAACAACACGAACCAATATGCACAAAATATTTCAAAAAGAAAGCATAGATATTCTTTTGCTTTTAAGAATATCAAAAGAACTTAACCACGACTTTTTCAAAGATCTATCCGAAGAATATATGAATTTCTTCAAATCTCATTAGAAATTTTTGCGTAAATACGCAATTTTTTAGAATGAGTGTTAGAAAATGATACTTTATAATCTTGTTTTATAGGTTTGGTATTGCGAGGGTGTAATGCCATTGTATCGTATTTGGAAACAGTGTCCAAATGTGATACATATATGTCTAAAAAGTGCAGTTTTTTCTTGTTACTTTTGCAAAAAAATAAATAGAAAGATGAAGAAGATTGTTGTGATAGTATGTTTGTTGCTTGTTTGTAGTTTGACAACACAAGCACGCAAGATTATATTTTATTCTACAGGCGACCACGTTTCAAAAGTTATGGATTTACCAAATGATGAGAATTTTGAAGTTCTTACAGATGACGGAAAATCTTATCATGCTAACCTTGGTATATTGCATAAACAGTTTTCATTATTTTGGATTCCTGTATTCAATTATGATACAGAAAAATATGTTCTTTATACCGACACCAAAATAGATGGTTACGATTACACGTATGCAGAACTTGACACATCTGAAATAAAAACCTTGCAAAAGGTATACGGTTATAAGATACCAGATACTCCAAAACTTCCTTTTTGGGATAGAATTGGAGGTAAGTTAGTTTGGTTAGCGATTATTATAGCCTTGATTGTCTATCGTTATAAACAGAAAGACGAGGAAAATATTGATACTACATCAACCCAACAAGAAGAAATATCATAACCACTCTATATTATCCTCGTTTTTATCCACATAGCAAAAAACGGGTCATCTATTTCATAATGACCTTCTTTTATAAGGATACCAGATTGTGCCATACGTTTTAAAGAACTGAATGTTGTACTTATTGGAATACCTATTGTAGAAAAGTTTTGTTCAGATTTTCTGTTTAAGGATAAGTATTTCAGTACTTTTTTGTCAGTATTTTTAAAACTACTCCATAGCCTTTCGTAATCCATATCGTGAATATCATTAGAATAACTTATTGCCGTTTGCACAATGTCTTCATTTGGAGTACTATCTTTCATAATCTCCCAAATATTGAATGCAAGTTTTTGGGTATAATAAGGGTGGCAATCTGTAAAATCAAGTATCTTTGTAGCAGTATCAGAAATATCATAATTATCTGAAAAAACGGACAATCTTTCATAAAGATATGTATAAAAATCTTCTCTTGGAATTTTTTTCAAACTAAGTAACTCTGCAAAATGATAAAATGGAGATTTTTTCTTTTCAAATATAGTTCTCATCATACTTTCTTGTGAGCCAAGCATAATAAAATTGATATTTTGTTGCATTTGCATTATGGAACGCAATAGTTTTGATAGATTTTTATCTATTTCATCTACTTGCTGAAATTCATCAAAAACAACAATAAGTCTATTATCCTTATTGCTTATTTTTGACATCAGAGTAAAAACATCGTCCAATACTATATCATCATTCGTTTTCATAACAAATGAAATATCAATAGAATCCATCAAAGCATTCATTGATATTGTAGGAGCAAAACGAAAGTTTTTTAACAAGAACTTCAGTTTTTCAAAAGGATATAAAGCCAAAAGTTTTTTCAACAGTGTAAGGGCTAAATCTTTTTTATCTGTAACCGATTCTAAATTCAAAAACAACAAAGGACGCATTGTTTCTTTTGCTACTTTTAGTATTAAAGATGTTTTGCCATAACGTCTTGGTGAAATCAAAACCAAATGATTTTCACTGTTGAGAATAGATTTTACAACTTTCAACTCGTTTGTTCTATCTGTAAGATATTCACCTTCTACTACTGTTCCAAATTTGAATGGGTTTTCTTGTTTTTTCATTGTCTTAGTTTTGTATTACGAAATTTTTCGTTACGAAATTTTTCGCAAAGATAAGTAATTTATTTTGAATGATAAACAAAAATAAAGCAAAAAACTATTGTATCAAAATCTTATCTCAATACAATAGTTTTACTTATTCGTATTTATACTTACTTAGTATAATAAATAGAAAAAATATTTTAGAAAAGCAGAATTTTCTTTCTCGTTACTGAAACTTTGTTTTAATTTCGTAGAACTTTGTTTTAGAATTCTCTTTCTTTGTTTTAGAAAATTAAAACAAAGTTTCGTGAAAGTGGAATACGGTTTTGTTATAAACCTATTTCTTTCAACCACTTATCTACTCCGTCTGTATGGTCGTCTTTTGTGCCAAAATTTTTCAAATGTTTTGCTTTAGGGGTTGTTTTCACCATATCGTTTAGTGTTTCGTATTCTGCAGTGTAGTAAGTGCAGAAGAATGCAACTTGTTTTCCTTCAAAATTATACCCCTCCTTTTCCAAGAAAGTAAAAACAGGCATAGGAGCAGTGTACCACCAACAAGGAACACCCACAAGTATTACATCATAATCATCAAAGTTTTTTACCTTTCCTTTGATTGCTGGACGTTCATTGTTGTTCTTCTCTTGCAAAGCCTCTTGTGTGCAAGGTTCATACTCTTTTGAATAAGGAGTAACCCTTTCTATGCGAAACATATCCGCATTTGTTTTTTCAGCAATGTATTTCGCTACTTTCTCTGTATTACCTGACCAAGAAAAATATGCAATTAGAACTTTCTTACCTTTATTGTCTTGCATTGTGCTTTCTTTTTTAGAAGTGCAGGCTGTCAAACCTAAAGCCATAAGCATACTTGTTAATAATAGAAATAGTTTTCTCATCTTTGTAAAAATTTTTTAACGAATAAAGTTCATAAATGTTTTATCCTCTATTGCAGGTGGCTCTATACCTGCTTGTTTTCCTGCTTCTATACATTTAAGTACCCAAGCCATATTCTTAGCCAATACTCTCATAATCTGCAAACCTTCTGTGTCTTGCATAACTTCTTGAGGTGTTTGGCCATGTATTACATTCCAATACCTGGAACTTATTATAGGCATCTGGTTATAAGCCAACCATTTTTGCAATTGGTCATTGGTTGCAGAACCTCCTGTTCTTCTAAGTGATGAAATAACGGCTGCTGGTTTTCTAAGCAGATGATTGTTTCCTGCTCCATCAGAAAAGAATGCTCTATCCATAAAAGAAGTCATCGCACCACTCATTGATGCAAAATGAACAGGACTTCCAAATATAAATCCACCGGTTTCTTTGGCTTTTTCGGTGAATTGATTGACTGTATCATTTAAACAACATTTTTTATGTTCATGGCAGTATCCACAACCTAAACAACCACTCAAGGCTTTGTTGCCTATCCAAAATATTTCTGTGTTTATACCCTCGTTTTCCAATGTTTCGGCTATGTAGTTTAAAGCCGTGAATGTACAACCCTCTTTATGAGGAGAACCATTTACTAATATAACTTTCATAATCTGTGTTTTGTTAATATATTTTTTGCAAAAATATAAATAAAAATTCAATATTCACTTATAAAATTTACCTATAGTTTTACACTTTTTCACAAAATAAGGAATGAAATTAGATTTCTATTTTGTCAAACGATAAAAACTAATGAGAAAAATCTCATCTATCTAAAAGAGAACAAATACCTTATTTCGTTATATGAAAATACTCAAAAAGAAGTATTGCACACAAGGGAAAAGGAGAGTAATTTTGCACTTGTAAATAATTATAAATGACTAATAATGCAAGTAATAAAAGACGATATACAAAGAATGATTGTACAGAAATCAAAGACTATGTTTCTAAACAAAGGATTTAAGAAAACAAGTCTTAGAGATATAGCCTCTTCTTGCAATATTTCTTTGGGGAATGTATATAATTATTTCTCATCTAAAGATAGTATCTTTCGTGCAGTAGTTTCTCCGTCTATAGTTTCTATGTACGATATGTTAGAAAGGCATCATGGAAAAGAAGGTGCAGATATTATCTTTATGAAAAGCGATATATATTTTCAGAAAACCTTAGATGAGTATCTTACATTTATACTAAAGCATAGAGAATTGTTACGTCTGCTTTTCTTTTATTCAGAACATAGCAGTCTAAACAATTTTGTAGATGATTTCATTGTGCATTCAAACATTACTATAAAGAGATGGTTTAATGATATGAAATCAAAATACCCTTATATCAATACAGATTTTTCAGAAAACTTTCTTTCACTTCACTCTCTTGCTATGTTTGAGGTTATAAAACAAGTGGTAAAGACAGATATTTACGAAAAAGATGTGGTGAAAATGTTATCTGATTATATAAAATTTGAAATACATGGTTGGAAACAACTAATAGGAATATGAAAACAAAGATTTTTATTTACAAAATAGAGTTGGAAAATAATATTCTTTCACATACCAAAAAGGGATTAGCCAAAAGGTTAATCTCTTTTTTTATTCTGAACAATTTATTGTTTTGTTCATTTTTGAAAATAGAGATATAAATAATTAAATATAAAACCGTATGAAAACAAAAAATAAAAAAGGATTGGCAAGACTACTTGAAATAGCAGGAGAGAAAAAATATCTTCTGATATTCTCTTGTGTTTTTGCTGTAGTATCTGCTTTAAGTATGTTAGTACCTTATTTATCTGTTTATAAGATTTTGCAACATTTATTGCAGAATGCAACAGATATTTCTAAAACCAACTATCACTTACTTACTTCTTGGGGTTGGATAGCCCTTATAGGATTAGGTATAGGACTAATCACATTGTATTGTTCTATGATATTTTCTCACGTTGCTGCTTTCAATATACTGTACAAGCTAAGAATAAAAGTAAGCGAACACATTGGCAAACTATCGTTAGGATTTCTAAATTCTTCCTCAACAGGTGCAATAAAGAAAACTATGGAACAAAACATAGAAAAAATAGAAACGTTTATTGCTCATACTATTCCAGATATTATAGGAGTAGTTGCTACTATTATTTTTATGTTTGCAATATTCTTCTCTTTGAACGTTTGGTTGGCTTTGGTAGTATTACTTATTATTACTGTGGCTTTTTCTATGCAAATTTTTATCTTTTTCGGTAAAAAATCAAAAGATATAGTTCGTTATTATTTTGACTCACAAGAAACTATGTCTGCTTCGGCTGTGGAATATGTAAGAGGAATACCTGTAGTCAAAATCTTTTCTCAAAGTGTAAATTCTTTCAGAAATTTTGTCAAAGAGATAAATACTTATAAAGATTACGCACTAAAAGTATGCGATATGTATGAATCACCATTAGTAAGGTTTGCTGTGTTGCTCAACTCCATTGTAATATTTCTACTTCCTATAGGAATATTGCTTTGGTATCACACTCCACAAACCCTTGCTTTTGCTACAATATGGCTATTCTTTATAATAATGTCGCCTGGTCTTTCTACCCCATTGTTTAAATTTATGCACTTAGGTTCTTCTACAAAAGAGATAGATGAGGGTGTTAAACGTATAGATGATATTCTTAACGTGAAACCTTATCCGCAAACTTCTAACCCACAAGTACCAGAAAACTATACGGTAGAATTTCACAATGTATCTTTCTCTTATGATGATAAGTCGGAGAATAAAGTTTATGCGTTGAAAAATGTAAGTTTCATAGCCAAAGAACATCAAACGACTGCATTAGTTGGAGCAAGTGGAAGTGGCAAAAGTACTATCGCAAGTCTTATTCCTCGTTTTTGGGACGTAAAAGAAGGTTTTGTAACCATAGGTAACGTTAATGTGAAAGATATTCTTCAAAAGGATTTGATGAATTTAGTTTCCTTTGTCTTCCAAGATACTTTCCTATTCCTTGATACTATTGCCAATAATATAAGTATGGGTAACGATGATGCAGATATGCAAGATATAATACAGGCTTCTAAACTTGCCCAATGCCATGAGTTTATTATGAATCTAAAAGATGGTTATAATACTCGCATAGGAGAAGAGGGAATAAACCTTTCAGGAGGAGAAAGACAGAGGATTTGTTTGGCGAGGGCTATTTACAAGAATGCACCTATACTTGTTTTAGATGAGGCAACCGCTTTTTCAGATACAGAGAACGAAAAGAAAATTCAAACGGCAATAAATAACCTTATGCAAAACAAAACAGTCATTATAATAGCACATCGTTTAACTACAATCAAAAATGCTGATAAAATAGTAGTAATGGATAAGGGAAGAATTTCCCAACAAGGCAATCACAACGAACTTATTTACAAAGAAGGAGTGTATAAAAATATGTGGCAGGCTTTTACCTCTGCTTTAACATGGAAACTTGAACAACAATAAATCTTTTTTTATATTATGAATGCAATAAAAAATATATGTATAGGAGATTATTCTCGTTTAAAAAAACCGGTACTTAGTACAATGCTTTCACACTTAGTAAACATAGTACCATTTGCTTTTTCTATAGAAGCAATAAATGTTATCTTTCGGTATTTTTGCAAAATGGATTCACAATTGAATACTACTCGTCTGTGGCAAATATTTTTCATTATGCTATTCTATATGATAATAATGGCGTGGGCAGAAGGAAAAGCGTATATGGCCAATTTCAGAGGAGCATATAATATGAGTGCTCATGGAAGAATAAATTTGGCAGAACATATAAGAAAACTACCATTAGGATTTCTTTCAAAGCACGACCCAGCAGATATTTCTTCTATGCTTATAACAGATTTCAATATGGCAGAAACGGGTATCTCTCATTATTTACCTCAATTGTTAGGTGCTTTAATTATGCCTGTGTTGGCTTTTCTTGGTCTTGTGTGGATAGATTGGCGAATGGCTATAGCTATGTTTATCTCCTTGCCTATATCTATGCTTATTATGTTTGTAGTAAGTAAAGTTCAAAATATATTGGCACATAAACACATATCAGCAAAAGTTAATGCAGCAGCAAGAGTAGAAGAATATTTGCATGGAATAAGAGTCATAAAAGCATATAATTTAGAGGGAGAAAAATTTGATAGACTTAAACAAGCCTTTCTCTCTCTGAAGAAAGCAGCAGTAAAAGACGAAGCCATCTTAGGACCTTTGGTTTTACTAACCGTTGCTATAATTCGTTCGGGTTTAACTTTTATGATTATAACAGGTGCTTATCTTATAGTAAAAGGAAAACTTGATGTTTTGACTTTTGTTATGTTTCTAATAATAGGTTCCCGTGTATTTGACCCTCTAACAAATGCTTTGACCAGATTTATTGAACTTCGTTTCTATTCTATTGCTGGAGGCAGAATATTATCTCTTATGAACGAAAAAGAACAACAAACTATACCTATAGATGACAAGGCTACAGAACAACAAACAGATAATATTATAGAATTTAGAAATGTTTCCTTTGCTTATACAGATAAGACGGTATTAAAAGATGTGAATATATGCATAAAGCCAAATACTCTTACGGCTCTTGTAGGTAAATCTGGTAGTGGAAAAAGTACTATAATAAAACTCATAACTCGTTTTTACGATGTTCAAAAGGGAAAGATATTATTTAATAATGTTCCTATAAATTCTATAACCGAAGAAGATTTACTAAAGCATATCTCTGTAGTATTTCAAGATGTTTATCTGTTTAAAGATACTGTAAAGAATAATCTTCTATTAGGAAAACAGAATGCAAGCGATGAAGAGATAATACGAGCAGCCAAACTTGCAAATGCACATGATTTCATTATGCAACTACCAAACGGATATGATACTCTTATAGGTGAGGGAGGCAATACTCTTTCTGGTGGAGAGAAACAAAGAATTTCTATAGCAAGAGCAATGTTGAAAGATGCAGATATAATACTTTTGGACGAGGCTACAGCATCTTTGGACGCAGAAAACGAAGTTGAGGTGCAAAGAGCAATAAACAATCTCATAAAAAATAAAACCGTTATAGTTATAGCACATCGTTTGACTACAACAGTTAATTCGGATAATATCATAGTTATGAATGAAGGAAATGTTGTAGAACAAGGCAAACACGAAGATTTGTTACAAAATAATGGTTTGTACAAAAAGCTATGGGATTTGCAAAGCCTATGAAAAATAAACGGAGTTTGACAAAGTAAAAAACATTAAAAGGATAAAATTTACAATCAATTGAAAAATATTTTTTACTTTTGCAGTCATAAACAATAAAACAACAAAAATATTATGGCAAAACAAATAACAGATGAAAACTTTTCTACATTTTTGGCAGAAGAGAAAAAACTTATAGTATTGGATTGTGGTGCTACATGGTGTGGTCCTTGCCAGCACATAGCACCTATTATAGATGAACTTGCAAAAGAATATGAAGGAAAAGCAGAAGTTTGCAAAGCAGATGTTGATGAATGTTCTTCAGTAACAAGTCAGTTTATGATAAGAAACGTACCTACTGTTTTGTTTATAAAAGAGGGTAAAGTTCTTGATAAACTTGTGGGTGCAAATACTAAAGCAACCTATGTTCAATATATAGAAAAGTATATTTAATTCTGAAATCATTAGACCAATTACAAACTCAATATTCCAACATTGAGTTTAGAGCAAATAAAAAAGTGGAAGGGTTTCTTACGGGTTTGCATAAGAGTCCCTTCCGTGGTTTTTCTGTGGAATTTGCAGATTATCGTGCATACAACACTTCAGAAAGTACAAGACACATAGATTGGAAACTGTTTGCAAGAACGGATAAACTTTTTGTAAAAAACTATGAGCAAGAAACAAATCTAAGATGCCTTTTGGTAGTAGATAATTCTGCTTCTATGTGTTTCCCTTACGATAAAGCCAATCTTTCTTTTGACAACCCCAATAAAATAATCTTTTCCATAGGCTCTTGTGCTGCTTTAGTGGCTATGCTTTATAGACAAAGAGATGCTTTTGGTCTTTCTCTGCTTTCAGATAAGATAGATTTTATTTCTGAAATAAAATCAAACTATGCTCATAAGAAATATATCTATACTCTATTGCAACAGATGTATAACAAACCTTATGCAGATTATCCAAAATCTACAAACCTTTCACCCCTTATTCACCAACTTTCTGAGCAAGTTCATAAACGTTCCCTTTTGGTTATATTCTCCGATTTGTTGAGTGTGCAGGACAATGAAGACGATTTCATAAAAAGTCTTCAACATCTAAGATACAATCAGCACGAAGTTATTTTGTTTCATACAATAGACAAGAAATTGGAAACAAACCTTGCTTATGCCAATCGTCCATATAGATTTCAAGATGTAGAAACAGGTGAGGAATATAAACTAAACCCTTTGGAGATAAGAAATCTTTATACAAGCAAGGTAAAAGAAAAGTTTGAGAAAATAAAAAATGCTTGTAGCAATATAAGGATAGATTACGTGGAATGCGATATAAACCAGAGCATAGACCAAGTTCTAATGCCGTACTTTCTCAAAAGAGTAAGACTAAAATAAAAAGAAGATTTCTACCTTTTTCATTAAAAAAATACTTATAAAGTAAAGATTTAAAAACTTTTTTATTATTTTTGCAGAATATTTAGATAAGATAGTTTTAATTAAAAAAATAAATTTTTGCAAAAATGAAAAAAATTATCAAAAGCGCGTTTGTTCTTGTTTTGATTGCGACTGTGTTTGGTTGTTCTTCTTTAAAAACTATGCAAAAGAAACATGATACAGTTCGTTATCAATCTTCACCAAATCCTATGGAAACTACAGGTAACAAAGTCATAGTTACCATAAATGGAAACATACCAAAGAATTATTTCCAAAAAGATGCGGTTATGTATCTTCAGCCTGTGCTTACATGGGAAACAGGAGAAGTAACTCTATCTCCTATGAACCTTAAAGGACAAAAAGTAGATGGAAATGGAAAAACGATAGAAAAGAAATCGGGTGGAAGATTTATGTACAGAGATACTGTTCCTTATAGAAAAGGAATGGAAAGTGCAGTTCTTACCCTTAACCCTATTGCCTACAAATCTTCTTCCGTAAATGAGGCTAATGCAACAAGAAGTGAGGCTTTAGAAAACAGCGGAGCAATAGAGTTAGGAAACGTAAAAATAGCACAAGGTATCAACTCTACTTCAAACCGTGTGGATATAAAAGGAGATATGACAATGGCAAGTTCAAATTATGCCGTTTCTTCTGATGAAGTTATGACTTCAGATATTTATTTCACAGTAAATATGGCAAATCTTAATTGGGACAATGTTTTGAATAAGAAAATGGAAGCAAAACGTTCTCTGAACAATATGAAGTCATACATAGTAAATAATCAAGTTCCAAGACAAATTTTCGTTAATGCGTGGGCTTCACCAGAAGGAGAAGAATCCTATAACATAGGTTTGTCAAAGAAAAGAGCAGAAACTACTCAAAAAGTTGTTGATGATATGTTGAACGAAGCCCTTACGGAAAGAGCAAAAGCAGAAAACATAAAATCAACTGATATAAACAAATACGTACAAGACGCAAAGAGAGATATAGTTATTACAACCAATGCAAAGGGAGAAGATTGGGATAACTTTATAAAACTTGTTGAAGGTAGTTCTCTTAGCGAGAAAAATACAGTTATAAACGTTGTAAAATCTCAACCAGATAAGGTTCGTAGAGAACAAGAGATAAGAAATATGTCTGTTGTTTTCCGTCAGATAGAAGAAGATATTCTTCCTACACTTCGTAGAGGTGAGATAGCATTCAATTTCTCTGGAGTTCAGAAAACAGACCAAGAACTTGCAAAGATGGCTTTGACTAATCCAGATAATCTTACTTATGACGAGTTGATGTATGCTGCATCTTTATCTCATAACTATGCAGTAAAACTTCAAATATACGAAGCAGTAACAGAACGTTTCCCTTCTCAGTGGGAAGGTTGGAACAATGCAGGAGCAACTGCTTTGTATCTAAATCAACTTGATGATTCTAAAAAATATTTAGAAACAGCAGAAAAACTTTCAGAAAACAATGGAACTATAGAGAACAATCTTGCACTTTTATACCTTGCTTTGAACGATGACCAAACAGCAGCAGAATATATAGAAAAGGCTACAAACGATGGCAATGACCAAGCAGGAGCAAATGCAGCTATAGTTGCAATACAAAATGGCGATTACGAGAAAGCAGCAGAACTTTTGGAGGATAGAAAATGTACATACAACTTAGCCCTTGTTCAACTTCTAAGTGGAAACACCGGTAATGCTATACGTACTTTGGATTGTTGTGTAGACCAAACTGCAGAAGTAAATTATTTACGTGCTGTTTGCTATGCTCGTTTGGACGATGTACCAGGTTTAGTTAAAAACTTGAGAGTTGCTTGCGAACAAGAACCTGCTTACAAGTATCAAGCAAAGAACGATGTGGAATTCAAACGTTATCAATCTCAGATAGAATTTCAAAATATTGTAAATAATTAGTTCTAATCTTATTAGAATAAAACGAAGTTTCGTAAGAATAATACTTTATTATATGCTGACGAAACTTCGTTTTAATTTTCTATCTCTTTGTTCTAATTTTGTAGAACTTCGTTTTAGAAAATTATAATCAAGTTCTACGTCAGCGAAACTTTGTTTTAGAATTCTATCTCTTTGTTTTAATTTTGTAGAACTTTGTTCTACAAAAACAAAATCAAGTTTGGTAAAAAGATAATAAAAAATTGTTCTTCCTAAACAAAAATATGCTATAAGAAAATTAGAATATGTTAAAATTTATTTTGAAATAACACCTATAATACTAAAAATAGTAGCAGAAAAAAGCAGATAAAAAATATTAAAATCTATACAAAATTTTAAGAAATCAAAGAATAACTAACCAACACACAATAAAACCGCAAAATAAAATGAAAGAAATCAAAGTTTCTGTTTGGGTATTCGTTTATAATGAAGAGAAATATATTCGTCAATGTTTAGATAGTCTTGTTATGCAAAAGACCAATTTTCCTTTTGAGGTATTAGTCCATGACGATTGTTCAACAGATGCAACTCCCTCTATTATACAAGAATACAAAGATAAATATCCTAATATTGTAGTACCTATTTTGGAGAAAGAGAATTTGTTTTCTCAGCATATTAGTAAGATATTTAGGATTTTGATGGAGAAAACAAGAGGTGAGTATATAACAGCATGCGATGGAGATGATTATTGGACAGATGAGTTGAAACTTCAGAAACAAGCAGATTTCTTGGATAATAACAAAAATTTTATTTCACACACATTTGATGTAAAAGAATATTTTGAAAATACTAACACATATTCTGAACAGACAAAATACGATTTTTTAAAACAAAATTCTCCTGAAAAGAAATATGTAGATATAGACTATACTTCTTATCATAAGAGTATAGGTTTTATGCCTATGTTTTTATCTACTATGTTTAGAAATGGAGATTATTTAACAAAAATTCCTATGGAAAAATACAAATATTTTAGAGATACAGTCTTTTTTCATTATGTTTTACAACAGGGTAAGGGAAGAATAGTTTTTGAACCTGCAGTGGTGTATAGAAAAAATGATAGTGGTATCTACAGTGGTAAAAGCAAGGAATACAACCAGATAGTTACGGTAAGAAATATGTATGACTTGTATTCCATAGGTGGAGATAAGAAGATGTTGAAAAATGTGCAAATACACTCATCTTTTCTTATTCATTATTTCTACAACCAAGAAGGTTTGAAAGGTATAAAGAGAGTCTTCTCTATACTAAAGGAAAACACAGACAATCTTATGCTTATAAAGATTTTATGGTTTGGTTTTACAAAAATTTTTAACAGAAATCAAGAATATAAATTCTAAGAATAGTCAAAAAAACTATTGAAGTTTTAAGATATTTTTTCTTTTCTCTAAAGAGAAAATCCAAAGAAAAATTCTTGTGCAGTTTTGCTTTGTGAAAAAAAATAAACTACTGTTTTATTTCTGTTTTATGATATAATTTGTATCTTTGCAGAGTAAAACTAATTATAAGTAAATATGTTGGTTGTAGGCAATAGTCTTGTCAGCGAGGATTTAAGAGATATAAAGTTTTCTTGCAATATTGCGTTGTGCAAAGGTCAATGTTGTGTAGAAGAGGGAGGTTATGGCGCTCCTTTGCAAGAAAAAGAGTTACGCATAATGAAAAAGATTTTGCCGAAAGTAAAAAAACTTTTGCCCGAACAATCTTTGAACATAATAGAAAAAGAAGGTTTTTACGAGAAAGATGCAGAGGGAGAATGGTGTACAAAAACTATAGAGGGGAAAGATTGTGTCTTTGTGTTCAAAAACGAAAAAGGTATTCCGTTGTGTGCATTCCAAAGTCTTTATTTAAAAGGTGAAACGGATTGGATAAAACCTGTTTCCTGTCATCTTTATCCTATAAGGGTGAAAGATTATGGAGAATTTCAAACTGTAAATTTTGAATATTGGAAGATTTGTTCTTCTGCCATGCAAGAGGGGGAAAAACAAGGTGTTTCCTTGTATGAATATTGCAAAGAACCACTTATAAGACGTTTTTCCAAACAGTGGTATGATGAACTATTAGAACAGATAAAAGAAACTGATAATAAACAAGATAATAATTAAAAATATTATAATCATGAGAGAAGAAAAACTTTTCAAAGGCAAGACCCTTGCCATTTTGTCTGGAGGTGGCGATACTCCTGCGATAAATAGTAGTATAGAAAGTATGAGAAACCGTGCAAGTATGTTAGGTTTCAAAGTTTATGGTATAAGAACAGGTTGGAAAGGTTTGTTGGGTGATGGCGATGTTGTGGATTTGACCCAAAAGCCTTATAATCCTCTTTATGGAGGTACTGCTCTTCGTTCTTCACGTACCAACCCATTCCCATCAAAGAAGAACCCAGAAGACAGAGTTCCTCAAGTAATGAAGAACCTTAAAAGATACGGTATAGATGTATTGGTTACCATAGGTGGAGATGATACTAACGGTGCTGCAAAAAGGCTTTACGAACAAGAAGGTATTCCTGTAATAGGTTTTCCTAAAACTATAGACAACGATTTACGCACACTTACTTGGCACGAATTTGAAGGCAAGAAAGTAGATGCAGTAACTTGTCCTGGTTTTCCTACTGCTGCAAAAGCCATTGCAGATTTCTCTGCACGTTTGAAAACTACTGCAGAATCTCATAAAAGAATAATGGTTATGGAAGTTATGGGTAGAGATGCAGGTTGGCTTACAGGAGCAGGCACTTTTGGAGGTTCTACTATTTCTCTTATACCAGAGGTGGAGATGACTAAGGAAAGAAAAGAACATTTCTTTGATTTGGTAAATGAAGCCTACAAAAATGCTGAAGATGGTGCTTTAATCATTCCTGTAAGTGAGGGAGTACGTTGGTACGATGAAAAGACAGGCAAAACAGACGTTGTTTATGCTTCTACAGAACAAGACGAATACGGTCATGCTCGTTTAGGAGGTGTTAGTGGTACTATTGCATCAGAGATAAGTGCAAAACTTAAGATAGACGCACGAGCACAGATAACAGGATATTATCCAAGAAGTGGTATGTGTTCTCAATACGACAGAAGATTTACTCAAGCTTTGGCTGACAAAGCAGTAGATTTGTTGTTAAGAGAAGATTATGGCAAGATGCCTGTTCTAAACAAAGTATGCTCTTTTGATGAGTTAGAAGAATATAACTGTTCTGCAATAGATATGGGCAAGATAGGTAACAGACCTTTACCAGAAGAATATTTTGATGAGAAGACTATGCAATTTACTCCTATGTATGAAGACTTTTTGAAACATATAATAGGAGAAAAATCTTTCCCTGTATTCCACGCAGACTTTCCAAAAGTAAATCCTTCAAATATTTAATAGATGTTATATGGGCTTATTATTTACTATTATCTAATAAGCCCTTTTTTTATAAAAGCAAAAAAATATGAATCCTAAAGTAAGCATAATCATGGGTAGCACTTCCGATTATTCTGTTATGGAAAAGGCTGCTCAGTTTTTGAATGAACAACATATACCTTTTGAAATAAATGCTTTAAGTGCTCATCGTACGCCTGAACAAGTTAGTGAATTTGCACGCAATGCAGAACAAAGAGGTATAAAAGTAATAATCGCTGCTGCAGGTATGGCTGCTGCTTTACCGGGTGCTATTGCTGCAGAAACAGTGTTGCCTGTTATAGGTGTGCCTATTAAAGGTAGTTTTGACGGATTAGATTCTGTATTTTCTATGTTGCAAATGCCTCCTGCTGTTCCTGTGGCAACTATGGCTGTAAACGGAGCTTTGAATGCTGCTATCTTGGCTATGGAAATTATGGCTTTGTCTGACAAGGAAATAAACGAGAAAATGCACGCATACAAACAATCTTTGCAAGAAAAAATCACAAAAGCAAACCAAGAGTTTTCAAAGATAGAGTTTGAATATAAAACCAATTGATTATGATAGTTATTGGTATTACAGGTACTTTAGGTGCTGGAAAAGGTACTCTTGTAGATATACTTAAAGAGAAAGGATTTGTTCATTTTTCAGCAAGAGATTTTCTTATAAAAAGAATAAAAGAACTTCAGTTAGAAGTAAATAGAGATTCTATGACTATGGTTGCCAATTCTGAAAGGGAGAAAGTGGGGGCTGATTTCATAGCAAGAGGTCTTTTAGATATGGCAAAACAACAGGATAAGAACTGTATAATAGAGAGTATCCGTAATGTAAAAGAGATAGACTTTCTTAAAAATAACTGTGAGTTTATTCTATTCTGTGTAGATGCAGATATAAAGACGAGATATGAGAGAATAGTTAAACGAGCAAGTGAAACGGATAATGTAGATTTCACAACATTTTGCGAAAACGAACAAAGAGAGATGAATTCTACAGACCCTAACAAGCAAAACATAAAAGCCTGTATGGAGAAAGCAGATTTTGTTTTTGACAATAATGGAAACATAGACGACTTACGCAAACAACTTGATGCAGTTATAGATAAGATACAGTACAAAAATCGTCCTACTTGGGACGAATATTTTTTGGAAATAGTAAAAACTGTAGCCAAAAGAGCGACTTGCAACAGGGGAAGAAGTGGTTGCGTTATTGTGAAAAACAAACAGATACTTGTAACAGGGTATGTTGGTTCCCCTACAGGATTGCCTCATTGCGATGAAGTAGGTCATCTTTTCAAAAAAACTATGGACGAAAATGGCAATATAAGTAATCATTGTGTAAGAACAGTGCATGCAGAACAAAACGCTATATGCCAAGCCGCAAAAAGAGGTATAGCATTGGAGGGTGCAACACTTTATTGTACGATGACACCTTGTCGTACCTGTGCCATGATGATTATAAACTGTGGAATAAAAAGAGTAGTTTGTCAAAACAAATATCATAGCGGAGAAGAAACACAAGAAATGTTTGCACAGGCAGGAATAGAACTTGTCTTTATGAATGAAGAGGTGCTTAGGTATGAAAAACAATGATTTTCCTTTGCCAAAACTGTGAGGAAGATAAATTTATTACAATAGAACATAATAGTGTAAAATAAAGACGAAGTAAAAAACCACTGCTATAAAATTGTATTTTATTGTTTTTTTCACACATATTTATAAACTCTAATTTTATATAAACCTTATGAAATATGCTTTTTCTTATATAGAATTAGAGTTTATTTTATTATTTTTGCAAAAAAGATTAGAATGAAAAAGATATTATTTGCAGGAATTTGCATATTGATAGTTTTATTTACTACTTCCTGTTCCAATGGTGAGAAAAGGTTTGTCTTTGATGGCACTGTACAAGGAACGTATTATCATATAGTAATTTACAACGATGATAGTACAGGATTTAGACAAGGCTTTGATAGTATTTTTACTTGCATAGACAACAGCGTATCCTTATGGGTGAGAAATTCTTTACTAAGTAGAGTAAATAGGAACGAGAATGTAATCTTAGATGATATTTTTAAAGACAATTTTATTGCAGCACAACGTATGAATAAACTAACAGAAGGAGCGTTGGATATAACTGTGGGAGCATTAGTTAAGAGTTACGGTTTCTCTACTCAAAGAAGGACCAATCTTTCTCAAAGACAAATAAATGATATGCTTAAATACGTTGGTATGGATAAGGTTTTCATTTCCGGCAATAAGTTAATAAAAAAATATCCTCAAACTCAGATAGATTTCAACGCTATAGCACAAGGATATACTACAGATATGATAACTAAATATCTTGATAATAAAGGTATAAAAAGTTTTTTGATAGATGTGGGAGGAGAAGTTTATGCACGAGGATTAAAACCTAAGAAAGAGAAATGGAAAGTGGCAATAGAACAACCTACAAAAAGTAGCGATGAAGAGCGTTCATACAATGCTACTGTATCATTAAAAGACGAAAGTATAGTAACAAGTGGTAGTTATAGAAAGTTTTACGAAGAAAATGGAGTAAAATATTCTCACACAATAGACCCTAAAACAGGCAGACCTGTAAGACACTCTTTGCTGAGCGTGTCTGTCATAGCCAAAGACGCAACAACGGCCGATGGTTTGGCAACAAGTTTTATGGTATTGGGACTAAATAAAAGCATAGAATTTTTACAAAATCATAAAGAATACTCTGCATATTTCATTTATTCAGATAGCAATGGCGAATTGAAAATTTGGTACAACGATAGTTTCAAAAACTATCTTAACTAACACAAATGCAAGTAGATTTCAAGCAAATATTTTTACAAAACTTAGGTTTCCCTCCTACACAAGACCAAAGCATATTGATAAATATGTTGGAGGATTTTCTATTTCTTTCTCATAGTAAAATATTTGTTCTAAAAGGATATGCAGGTACAGGTAAAACTACTGTAATGTCTGCACTTATAAAAACTTTGCCTTATTTTGCTATACGTTCTGTACTTTTGGCACCCACAGGAAGAGCAGCCAAAGTCCTATCGCTTTATTCTAAAAGAACGGCTTATACTATTCACAAGAAGATTTATTATTCTGGTCATGATGAAGATGGTTTTGTCTTTTCTTTGAGAGTAAATAAAAGCAAGGATACCCTTTTCATAATAGACGAATCTTCTATGATAGGTTTAAGTAATGATAAAGGGTTTATGGCACGAAATCTTTTGGAAGATTTGATGGAATATGTATCTTCGGGAACAGATTGCAAGGTTATATTCATAGGAGATACAGCACAGTTACCTCCTGTTGGCGAAATAATAAGTCCTGCTTTGGACGTAGAGTACTTAGAGAGGCATTTTTCTTCAAATATCCCATCTTGCAAACTTACCAACGTAGTTAGACAAGCATTAGATTCTGGAATATTGAAAAACGCCTCAAACATAAGATTTAGACTTTCAAGAGAAAATTATTCATTGCCTATTTTTAAGACAAACAATCTAACAGACGTTCTGAATATCAGTGCAGTAGATTTTGAAGAATATCTTAGGATTTCTTATAAAGAATACGGCGAAGATGAAACTATAGTTGTCTGTAGAAGCAATAAACAAGCGAATATTCTAAACAATAGAATACGTTTTCAAATCTTGGAAAGGGAAAATCAAATAGATTCTGGTGATAATTTGATGGCGGTGAAGAATAATTATTTTTGGCTTGATGATAGTTCAAAAATTGGTTTCATTGCCAACGGAGATATTTTCAAAATCAAAAGGATAGTGGATTATGAGGAGAAATACGATATGCATTTTGCCGATGTGGTGGTTTCGTTCAACGATTACCCAGACCAAGAAGATGTAGAAATAAAGATAGTCCTTGACACGCTTTCTTTGGACAAAGCATCAATGGATACTAACAAAGAAAGGGACTTGTACAACAAAATTTTCACAGAGCAGTTTCAACTCACACACAACAAGATACAAGCAAAAAAGAACACCTACCACGACCCTTATTTCAATGCTGTACAAGTAAAATTTTCTTCCTGTCTTACCTGCCACAAGGCTCAAGGAGGAGGTTGGAAATCCGTCTTTGTATTTCAGAGTTTCTTTACAGAAGATATGTTAGATAAAGACTACTTCCGATGGCTCTACACTGCCGTAACACGTGCCAAAGAAAAACTCTATCTTGTCAATTTCTCCGAAGATTTCTTCAAAGACTAATCGCTAACAAACCATTATATTCCAAAAACATAACCCAATAGCACTCTCACTAACTTTACCACTAAACATCTAAACTAAAATTCCCAATAACACGAATATAACGAATGTCTCAATAAAACTTTATTTCATTTTTCTATCTCTTTGTTTTAATTTCGTAGAACTTTGTTTTAATTTTCTAAAACAAAGAGATAGAATTTTAAAACAAAGTTTTAAAAAATTCTTTCTTTGTTTTGTTGGAAATAAAGTTACGATAAGTCAAATTTTTCCTTGAGTTTTTCTTAGTTTATTTATAATATGTTGATTATTAAATATATGTCCTTTTTTCCTTCCATATACATATAAAATTCAATCAAATTTTCAGTAATAACATAACAAAGCATACACTCTTTAAGAGTGGAGTGTATGCTGATTTTGTTATTTGTCATTAGTTCGGGGTAAATCAATATGGTTTTCAAAAAACGAACCGAACGAACTTACCTATATATGTAAAAGTTCGTTCGTTTTTATCTAACTATGTAGAGAAGGGAGAGAGTTAAAAAACTAACTCTCTCCCCTTTCTCTCTTTTCATAGTTACTTTCTGGTTGATTTGTCTTGTTTTGTTATTAAAATTCTCTTATTCTTACTTTGATAGTATTTATATTATATCTCAAATAATCAATTAGTTACAAATATTACCTCAAGTAACACTTTAGGTAAACCTCGTAACATATCTGATAAACAAGTATTTAACTATATAAAGAAAGTGATTATCTTGTTAATCAATTACTTACAACAGTTACCTCAAGTAAATTTTCTGTAAAGGTCTTATTTTTTCTCTACAAAATCAAAGGTAAGAATAAATTTTTATAAGTTTACCAACTTCTTATTGCTCTATCCTTTCACTCTATCCTATTTAACAAACTTATAATTAAATATTTATACATATTTTAGTTTACTAACTAATTAACTAACCTATATATGTAAAAGTTAGTTAGTTTTTCAAGTAATAACATAACAAAGGCACACACCTTTAGTGTGTGTGTGTGCCTATTTTGATTATTTTGTTATTAGTTTTCAGTTAGTTATCTGATTTTATATCTAATTCACAAAAGCGGGGCGGGGCGGGGTCCCTATATATATAAAAATCCCCCCGCTTTTTACTAACTATATAAGAGTGAAGGGAGAGATTAAAATCTCTCTCTCCCTTTCCCCTCTTTTTATAGTTACTTTTGAGTGTTATCAAAAAAAGCGACACTTTTATTGGAAAAAAGGTCGCTTAAAAGAAATCTGTACAATATTGTTTTAGTACGTTCTATTAGAATCTATGTTCATCTCTTCTTTGTACTCCTTGTGTATGGTTGGTACGGTGTGTAGAAGGTGAAAAATATTCATTTGAACGGTGGTTATTACCTTTGTTTGAAGAATTCTGACGAGAAGATTTAGGGGCTGGTTCTATGTATCCTTCTGGTTTTGGAATAAGAACTCTATGAGAAAGTTTGTATTTGCCTGTTTGTTTGTCTATACCTATAAGTTTTACTCTTATTTGGTCGCCTTCTTTCAAAACATCTTCTACTTTCTCTATTCTCTTCCAATCTATCTCGGTTACGTGAAGCAAACCGTCTTTTCCTGCCATAAACTCAACGAATGCTCCGTATGGCATAACACTTTTAACTATACCATCATAGACTTCACCTACTTCTGGTACTGCTACTATAGCCTTTATACGTGCAATAGCCTTATCTAATCCCTCTTTATCTACAGAAAGAATATCTACATTGCCCCATTCTCCTGTATCTTCTATAGTTATAGTTGTATTGGTTTCTTTCTGAATATCTTGTATTATCTTGCCTTGTGGTCCTATAACTGCTCCAATGAACTCTTTAGGTATTTGAAGTTTAACAATACGAGGTACTTGTGGTTTATAATCTTCACGAGGTGCTGGAATAGTTTCTTCTATTATGTTTAGGATATGTTCTCTACCTCTTTTTGCTTGTGCCAAGGCTTGAGTAAGAATATCATAAGAAAGTCCTTCGCATTTTATATCCATTTGACAAGCAGTGATACCGTCTCTTGTACCTGTTACTTTAAAGTCCATATCTCCAAGGTGGTCTTCATCGCCAAGAATATCTGAAAGAACAGCCCATTTTCCGTCCTTTTCTATAAGTCCCATTGCTATACCGGAAACAGGTTTTCTTATCTTAACACCAGCATCCATTAAAGCAAGACAACCAGCACAAACAGTAGCCATAGAGGAAGAACCGTTTGATTCTAATATATCTGAAACTACACGTATAGTATAAGGACATTCTTCTTCTGTAGGCAAGACTTCTTTCAAAGCTCTCATTGCTAAGTTTCCGTGTCCTATCTCTCTACGTGAAGTAGATTTGTTTCCTTTTACCTCTCCTGTTGCAAAGCCCGGGAAGTTGTAGTGTAAGATAAAACGATTTGAACCCTCTACCATAGCACCGTCTATAGTTTGTTCATCAAGTTTTGAACCTAAGGTTACAGTAGAAAGAGATTGTGTTTCACCTCTTGTAAATATAGCAGAACCGTGAGGAGAAGGCAAATAGCCAACTTCAGCCCATATTGGACGAATTTCCTCTAATTGTCTTCCATCAAGTCTTACTCTCTCGTTAAGCACCATATTTCTCATGGCCTCTTTTTCTATGTTTTTGTAATAACGGTTGAGCATTATAGCGTGTTCTGTCTTGTATTCTTCATCTATAGTTGCAAAGAATTCTTCTTTTATTGCCTCAAATCTTTCTCCCCTTGTATGTTTGCTTTTTATTCCTTCTTTTGCTAAATCATAACATTTTTGATAGCAAGCATCATACATCTTTTGACGCATTTGTTCATCGTCTTCTTCGTGGCAATATTCTCTCTTTTCTGTCTTTCCTACCATTTCGGTAAGTTCTTTCAAGGCTGTACAATGAATTTTAATAGAATCGTGCGCTGCTTTAAGAGCGTTTAACATCACCTCTTCAGAAACTTCTTTCATTTCACCCTCAACCATCATAATATTGTCATAAGTTGCGGCTACTATAAGGTCAAGTTCTGCTCTTTCTTGCTGTTGATAGTCTGGATTGATACAAAATTCTCCGTCTATCAAAGCCACTCTACATTCAGATACAGGTCCATCAAAAGGAATATCGCTACAAGCCAACGCTGAAGCTGCTGCCAATGCTGCTAAAGCATCTGGTGGATTCTTTTCATCTCCTGAAATAAGAGTTATTTGTACTTGTACTTCTGCGTGATAGTTTTCTGGGAATAAAGGTCTTAATGCTCTATCTACCAAACGTGCAATAAGAATCTCATATTCTGAAGGTCTGGCTTCACGTTTAAAAAATCCTCCTGGAAACTTTCCGTTTGAGGCATACTTTTCTTGATAATCTACTGACAAAGGAAGAAAATCTACATCTGCGCCTGCTTCTTTTTTTGCACAAACTGTGGCAAGAAGCATAGTATCTCCCATTCTTACTACAGCAGAACCGTCTGCTTGTTTTGCTAATTTACCGGTCTCTATCTCTATTTGACGACCGTCTGCAAGGGTGAAAGTTTTTTTTACACCAATCATCTTTATATATTTTATTAAAACATCTAACTCAGCTGAAGCCTTACCGAGTTCCATACAAAATTAAACAGTTTAACATCTGGCTTCATTTTTTTATATAATACAAAAAGAGCAAACAACATCACATAACGAGTCATTTGCTCTTATCTTTCTTATGCAAAGTTTTGAAAAAAATTTTATTATTTTCTTAAACCTAAAGCCTTTATAAGACTACGATACCTTTCTATATCTTTTTTCTTTAGGTAATCAAGCATTTTTCTACGTTTTCCTACTAAAAGAACCAAAGCTCTGTTTGTAAATTTGTCGTTTTTATGCTCTTTGCAATACTCTGTTAAGTGTTTGATACGGTAAGTAAATAAAGCAACTTGTCCTTCTACTGAACCTGTATCTTTTTCATTTTTTCCAAATTGTCCAAAGATTTCTCTTTTCTTTTCGCTTGTCAAATACATTTTTTGTTTCTTTTTATTTGTTAAACCATAAAGACAACGATGAATACTACGATTACATCCTCATCTAATTTTTTCAGGGTGCAAAAGTACAAACTTTTTGTGTATGCACCAAAAATAAATGGTTAAATTTTATTTTTTTAGTTTTCCTCCTACTAATTTTCGTGCAGAACTTTTATAACTTCTATCTCGTACATCTGTAGTTTAGGAGAGTCTCCAAAACCAAGATTTGGGTGTATCCAAACTTGATAACGAGCGCCTGCATTCATCAAAGACAATATCTCTTTTATACCTTCGCATTGTCCATCTATACCCATAGGTCCTGGATTCTTACCTTCAGAATTGAAAGTACTTTGAACCTGCTCAAACTGTCCTTTTTCGTTCAGTATAGACATAGTATAGTTAAGTATAACTCTATCTCCGTTATTCAAAACAGGCTTTTGTCCTTTTCCTCTTTTGATAACCTTATACTGAAGACCACTATTGGTTGTTATAATGTTTTCTCGGTTTTTGTTCTCTGCAAGAAATTTTTCTGCTCTGTCTATATCTGGCTTTGCTTGTTCAAAGGCCTTTTGTTGCATCTGTTCTTGAGATTTTCTTGCATACTCCATAATAATAGAACGCATAGTGGCTTCGTTCCATGTTCCAGCAGTATCTTTGTTGTATCCCTGCTTAAAGGCTTTAGTATATAAATCTACATTTACAGAAGCATCAGGAGATTGTGCTGCTTGTATTCCATTTAGGTAGCCTAAAGCGTAAGAAGCAGAGTCTTTCAAAGTTTTTAACTCTCCCATATCTACATGGTCTTTTGGTTTTGAACAAGAAACCATAACAAAAACAAACAATGTCGCAACCAAAGTTAGTCTTATTTTCATATTCTTTCCCATATCTATTCGTTTATTTAACAAAAAGCAAAAGTAGTAAATATTTTCAATATTAGAATTAAAATAATATTTTTTTAATTTTTTGTCCTATTTTCTTAAGACTTTGTTATATTATTTATATCTTTGCAATCTAAAATATCCAAAGTAATTAAGTCGGATTGTTTTTATTTTTTATAATTAAAACGTTTAAACAGTTAGAAACAGAAGAATGAAAAACAAGTACATAGACCTTATAGAGCAAACTTTTGAGTTTCCACAAGACGAATTTAAAGTAGAAAACAATGAACTTAGTTTTGATGATATTCCCCTAATGGACGTTATCAAACAGTACGGAACCCCTTTGAAACTTACATATCTTCCAAAGATAAGTTCACAAATTCAAAAAGGGAAAAGACTTTTTAACGTTGCAAGAGCAAAAATAGACTATAAGGGTACGTATAATTATTGTTATTGTACAAAAAGTTCTCACTTTGCTTTCGTACTTGAAGAAGTATTGAAAAATGATGTAAATCTTGAAACATCTTCTGCTTTTGATATAAACATTATAGAAGAACTGTATCAACAACAAAAAATCACCAAAGAACAGTTTATAGTTTGCAATGGTTTTAAACGTCCTCAATACGTAGAAAATATAGCCCACCTTATAGATAATGGTTGGACAAACATTATACCTGTAATAGACAATATAGAAGAAGTAGATGCTTTGGACGAACAAATACATCTGAAATGCAATGTAGGTATAAGAATAGCCTCAGAAGAAGAGCCTATGTTTGATTTTTATACTTCAAGATTGGGAATAAGATACAACAGCATAATAGATTTTTACAAAGAAAAACTACAACACAACAAGAAACTAAAACTAAAAATGCTTCATTTCTTTATCAACACAGGTATAAGAGATACAGCATACTATTGGAATGAATTGCAAAAATGTGTCAATCTTTATTGCGAACTAAAAAAAATATGCCCTTCTCTAAACTCTCTAAACATAGGAGGAGGTTTCCCTATAAAAAATACGCTGAATTTTAATTATGATTACGAATACATGGCCGAAGAAATACTTGCACAAATAAAAGATATATGCAACAAACAAGATGTAGAAGAACCTAATATCTTTACAGAGTTTGGTTCTTTCACTGTAGGAGAGGCTGGTTGTATTCTTTACTCTATCATAGACCAAAAAAGACAAAACGATAGAGAACTTTGGTATATGATAGATTCTTCTTTCATAACAACTTTACCAGATACTTGGGGTATAGGTCAAAAATTTATTCTTTTGCCTATAAACAAATGGGACAATGAATACAGAAGAGTATTTTTGGGGGGACTGACTTGCGATAGCCAAGACTACTATTCTGCCGAAACTCATTCAAATGCCGTCTTTCTTCCAAAGTATGACAACACAGATGAAGACCCTTTGTATATAGGCTTCTTCCATACAGGTGCATACCAAGAAAGTCTTGCTGGTTATGGCGGTATTCAGCATTGTCTTATACCACAACCAAATCACGTTATCCTTTACAAAGACGAAAACAATGAATGGAACACAAAACTCTTTGCAAAGGAACAAAGTCATAAACCTATGTTGAAAATTTTAGGGTATTGATGCTTTTTTAACAAAAAAAGTTTCACTTTTATACAATAAAATTGAAAAAAAATAGTTTAATATTTAATTTTATGCAAAACAAATAACAAATAGCATAAAAACAGTTAAAAAAATAGAAACATAAAATTATAATTTTTTAATCGATTAAAAAAATGGCAAATTCTAAAATTAAAACAAGAAAAGAAAGCGATCTTATCGGTGAACTTGAGGTGCCAGTAGACGCATTGTACGGAGTTCAATCTCTAAGAGGTTTTAACAATTTCAAAATTTCAGGTGTTCCTATGAACCATTATCCTAATTTCATCAAGGGTTTTGCTTACACTAAATGGGGAGCAGCTGAGGCTAACTACAAACAAAAGAAACTTACAAAAGAACAGCACGATGCTATGGTTAAAGCCTGCAAAGAAATGCTTGATGGAAAACTTGATGAATACTTCCTTTCAGATATGATTCAAGGTGGTGCAGGTACGACTGTAAATATGAACGCTAACGAAGTTATAGCAAACCGTGCTTTACAAATAATGGGACACAAACCGGGTGAATATAAATATTGTTCTCCTAACGACCATTCTAACGCATCACAATCTACAAACGATGCTTACCCAACAGGTTTCCACTTTGGATTGTACCTTGAGAGTGCACAATTGCTTGAAGCTATGGAAGCATGTATCAAATCTCTTGATGCAAAAGCAAAAGAGTTCAAAAAAATAGTTAAAATGGGTAGAACTCAACTTCAAGACGGCGTTCCTATGACACTTGGTCAAACTTTCGCTGCTTTTGCTACAACATTGAAAAAAGAACTTAAAGAACTTAAATCTGCAAGAGAAGAACTTCTTTGCGTAAATATGGGTGCTACTGCTATAGGTACAGGTATATGTGCTGAACCTGGATATTCTGAACTTTGCATAGAAGCATTGAGAAAGATAACAGGCTGGAACGTTACTTTGGAAAAAGACCTTGTAGAAGCTACTTCAGCAACAGGTTCTTTGGTTGGACTTTCTTCTGAATTGAAGAGAATAGCATTGAAAGCTATAAAGATTTGTAACGACCTTCGTCTTATGGGTTCAGGTCCAAGATGTGGTTTAGCAGAAGTTCATCTACCAGAAATGCAACCAGGTTCTTCTATCATGCCAGGAAAAGTTAATCCTGTTATACCAGAAGTTATGAACCAACTTTGCTACAAAGTGATAGGTAATGATACTGCTGTTATGCTTGGAAGCGAAAATGCACAATTGGAACTTAACGTTATGGAACCCGTAATGGTATATTGTTTATTTGAATCAATAGACCTATTGACTAATGGTTTCAATACTTTGAGAACTCTTTGCATTGACGGAATAGAAGCAGACGTTGAAAACTGCAAAAACTTCATAGCAAAAGCTATAGGTACAGTTACTGCTTTGAATCCTTATATTGGATACAAAAACTCTACAAGAATAGCAAAAATAGCTAAGAAAACAGGTAAAGGTGTTTATGAAATAGCATTAGAAAACAAAGTTCTTTCACAAAAAGACCTTGACACTATTTTCGCTCCTGAAAATATGATTAAACCTGTTAATCTTCCTATAAAAGCAGACCAAGAAAAGATTCAAAAAACTCTTGAAGCAATTCTTGCAAAACTTTAATATATAATTGTAAATCATTAAAATAAAGTCGGTGGTATTATCTGCCACCGACTTTTTTCGTTACTATGATTTCATTTCTTTTACCTATATATAATTATAATGTAGTTTGTTTGGTTAAGGATTTGACCACGCAAGCAAAAGAACTGAACATTCCTTACGAAGTTTTAGCATACGATGACTGTTCTACTATAAAAAAAATTCAAAAAGAGAACGAAGAAATTGCCAAAATAGAGAACGTACAGTATGTTTTGTTGAATGAAAATCATGGTCGTTCCAAGATAAGAAATCTTTTGGCAAGAGAATCCAAAGGCGAATGGTTATTGTTCCTTGATTGCGATTCAAAGGTAAATAATAAGTTTATATACAATTATTTACAGACTTCAAAAGAATATGATTGCGATGTAATATGTGGAGGTACTGAATACCAAGAAAGAAAAGAGATAAGAAAAGAATATCTGCTACATTGGACTAACGGAAAAGAAAGAGAATATCATCGCAAACAATTCACAACCAATAACTTTTTTATAAAAAAAGAGGTTTTCAATATGTTACAATTCAATGAAAACCTTTCACAATATGGACACGAAGACACTCTTTTCGGTATAGAACTAAAAGAAAATAAGTATAAAATAGCGTATATAGATAACCCTGTTACACATTTGGGACTAAAAAACACAGACAAATTTATAAACGATACTATCTTGGCTTGTGAAAATCTTAAATCATTATACAATAACAACTTATACAGAGATAAAATAAAAGATTTGTCTTTGGTAAAAGCCTATAAATCATTGGAAAAATACCATCTGAGAAAACTTTATTTGCTTTGTTTCTCCATTATCAAACCTATCTGCATTAAACAGTTACATTCTTCAAAACCTATTCTAACTCTCTTGGATTTACTAAAACTATACTACTTCACAAAGAAAACAAACTAAAACTTCACTTCATTTTTCTAAAACAAAGAAAGAATTTTCTAAAACTTTGTTTCGCTCTCACGAAACTTTGTTTTAATTTTCTATCTCTTTGTTTTAATTTCACGAAACAAAGTTTTAGAATTCTATCTCTTTGTTCTAATTTTGTAGAACTTTGTTTTAGAAAATTAGAATCAAGCTTTAGAAAATTAAAACGAAGTTTCGTAAAAGCCTTTTCTAAAACACCCTCACAAAACTTCGTTGTAACCCGAAAGTATATATTCTTGTTATTCTACTTTCTCAAAATCAAGTTTTTCAACAAAATATATAAATTTCTAACATAAAAAATACAGATTATAAATAACTATACTTATAATCTGTATTTGAAAGTTTAATTTTTTATAAAGTAGATTGGGAAAAATCTAAATTATACTTAGTCTTTCCTTTGCCATTTGTAGTAAAATTACATACACAGATAAGTTCTGATGGCAAGTCTTTTGTCCAAAAAGGTATTGATACACTTGGTCTATCTGAAATATCTAAAGTATTCAATAATTTTTCTGCCTCTTCTTTACATAAACTCTCTAACTTTTCAAAACTATCAGTATTTTTACCTATACTGAATGTTTCTTCTGGATTGTACATTTTTTTCTCCATATTATTTATATTTTTTAAATTATTATTAAATTTATCTTTAGGAACAAAATCTATTCTTGTATTCAAAGCTCTTGCTATTTTATTAAGAGTATCTAAACCAACAGAAAACTTTCCCTGTTCTATTCTACTTAAATTTCCTGCATCCATTCCAATCTTTTGAGCAAAATCTTTTGCAGATAAGTTTTGAAGTTGTCGTAACTCTTTAATTTTTTTACCAATTTCTATCCTATCATGTATTGACTCATCTTTACTAATCCACAAAAAACCTGATAAATTTTCCCTATACATTTCACGCAGGATATTTCCCCAAATAGATTGTAAGGTTCCATCATAATATTTATCAAATAACTCAGAAACAACATTGATATAATGATTATCGTACTTTTGGTTTATTTGATAATTGGTTTGGTCACTGTATCCAATATCATAAATATCACCTTCTATAGTTTCTATTCTAACTCTTTTTGTATTTATAAATTCTACTTTAGCCATATTCACTCAGTTTTAGATTGCAAAATTAGAATATTTTTTAGTATTGACCAAATATTTTATATAAAAAATTGTTATTTAATAATTATTTTAATGTTGTATTATACAATTTTTATATAAAATTCATTGTCATTTAATATCTATTTTATAATTTTGCATTTAAATTTTAAAATAACGGAAAGATGATTATTATAGATAGTATGACATATAAAGAAATTCATAATGAAATCTTAGAAGACAGTTATAAAATAAGAATAAAACAGGAATGTTTAAAAACAAAAGTTATAAGAAAATTTAAAAAAGAGAAAAACTTTCCTGCATATGAAATCATTAATTATAAAATTCCTGCAACGAATAATGAGTACATAATATTTTTTTATGCAAAAAATTACAATTGCATAAAATCCTTATATACAGATTCATTTTGTATTGCATTTGATAAAACTGCACGTCATAGAGTAATAATTCGTTGCTTATACGGTGGTTACCGACCTAAAAATAATACATCTATTCAAAAGATTTTACAATTACATATCTATACCAGCCACTTTTTACAACGATATAATGAAAGATTCTTAAAAAATCCAATATTATCTTCAAATGAAATAATGTGTAGATTTATAATAAGAAATAGTATTATAACACCAATTCCAATAACAGAGAATATTAACAAAAATATAGAAAAATATAATGATAAAAATATGCAAGGTCTTGTTATAAATGATGGTTTTTGTTTTGCACTATGTGGTAGTCAAACGAATAATAGTGTTGATATGAATAAACAAGGAAATATAGAAGCATTATTATTTCTATATACAACGTTTATAAATTCACTTAACTTATCCTCTTCTCAACGACAAACCATAGATAAAGGTTTCTATGAAACATGGAAACTATTTATAAATAATTAAAACATAACTATCTTTCAAAATCTTTTTCTTGTCTATATACCAAATTCTATATAATAAATACCGTTACAAATCTATGCAATAAATAGCAGGAACTTTGCAATAAAGAAACCTAAGTATGTGCCTATAGCGTAACCAAAAAGACCTACTGCAATTCCTGGACCTATAACTGCTTTGTTTTTCAATGCACTGCCTATAACAGGAGCAAAAGGTGGGGAGCAGATAAGCGAAATACTTGTCGTAAGAGTAGTATCGGTATCTATACGAAGCAGTGCTGCAAAGAGAACATGAAAGAATAAAGCCCCCAATGTAGCAATGGTTGTAAAAAGAAATATATTAGTATCTATCTCTGTAAGAGTTTTCAGACTGACTTGTGAAGCCACTGCAATAGAGAATACAAGTATAAAATATGTTCCTAATTCAAACGTACGTTTTAGTCCTCTTACTTTTTTGTTAAGTGAAGAAAGTATTGCAAAAAGACTTATGGAAAGAATGAAAACTGATTGGAACATATCTTTAGGAAACAATTTCGCAACACCTACACCTAATGCTATTATAACAACAGTTAATAACAAACTCAAAAGTAAATTCTTTAAATTATCTTTGCGAAATAGTCCCCAGAAAAGTTCTTTGTCATGGTTCTCTATTGATATGGATTTATCCTCTTTTGTTTTATCTTCTTTGAAGTCTGGCATAAATAACCTCAACACTCTTTTCCCTGCAATTATTACAAAAAACAGATAAACCGCACTTAACATCGTGCTATAAGCAGATACAACTATATATGTAGAATCATCAACACCTAAAGCAACTTTCAATGAGGCAAGATTTGCATTTCCTCCTGTGTAAAGACCTGTAAGCATTCCACCTATATTTGCAAACATCTGTGTATTTCCTTTTCCATACAAAAGAAAGCCTATAGTTATAGCAACAGCACAACCCAACAACCCACAAACAGTAGATTTAATAAACGCAGGAGCAAGTCGTACCCAAGAGCGTATATCTGAAGAAAACAAAAGCAAAGGTATTGCCAAAGGAATGGTTGCAGATGCTATATTGGTTTGAAGTGAATGTACTTGTTCAGTATCTGGAATAAGTCCCGTAAGACCTAATATTACTCCTATAACATAAGCGATGATTATACTACCTACTTTATTTAGAAAACTGCTTTTGTATGTTAAAAACATTATAAGCAATGGCAAAAGCACACAAAGTAAAATTATGACAACGTTCATTGATTTTTCTGTTTTAAATTTTTAATAGATTAGAACCTAAAGCACAACGAAGTTTTTATCAAGTAGTCATTCAAGCGTATTTTTAGATTATCTTCTCCTGTAAAACGGTTGGTGTTGTAGAAAAAGGAGAAGCACAATCCCAAATAGTCATTAAAACGATAGTTTATGGTAAATCTTCCCATAAAATTCATAAAATATTTGTTCTTTGTCTGAACTTCTTGTAAGGAATTGTCAGTTATATAATCTGAATGTAGGACAACAAACATAGGTACAGCCATTGCGTGAAACAATAACTTACCTTGCAACAAAGGATAATTGTATCCATATCCTAAACCTAACTCTGCTTGAGAATATTCTGTAGTTTTTATTCCGTCAAATCTCTTAACTATCTCGTCATTTAAGAAAGTAACGGTATTCTGTGCATAATTGGTGTAAAACAACAAAGAACCTGCTGTTTTCTTTTGTATGCAACGTTCATCTATTGCAGAGGTGGTTGAATATCTTTTGTTATTAAAAACATGATATGCACGCAAATATTTTGTCTTCACTTTAACATCACCTTGCTTTACGTTCAAATTTTCCGACAAAGAAGAAGTTTGTATTTCGCCTGCCATATCATCAGTTTCCAATCTACGAAATTCCACTCCCCAAGCATTAGACGACAAAGACAAAGTAAAATCTTTCGCCTCTCCCATTACGTTTGCAATAGAATAACCCAAGATTAAATTTCTGTAACCAAAGGTTGAAGACAGCTGATAGTTAAACTTACTATGCAGATTCATCTTAGTATTTCCGTAAATAGGCACATCGTTCATCTCACTTTTGAATACAAAACCTGCAAAGTTATTATTCAGATTTATCATCCAACCATTTTTTGCAATAGTGTAATAATTGGTGTCTATCTTTTTAACAGATGACAAGCCAAAACGTTCATCTATTTTTCTCCAAAACGATTGCGTATTATCTTGTGCCAATAACGAAAAAACACTTATTGAACACAATATTATAAATAGTAAAACTCTTTTCATATAACTACCGTTCAAAACTCTTTTTTCTGAAATTGATTTGCAAAGGTACAAAAAAATGGAAATATTTTAACTATATGCATATACGATGCTCTATAGGTCTACTTGGAAATATAAGAACACGATACCCAAATATAAAGTTTTTGGATTTTTTTGTAATTTTGTAGATATAAACCAATAAAACACAATTAGAACTTATGACAGAATTGGAGAAAATGCGTGCAGGGTTGGAATTTGATTTCACAGACGCTGAAGTAGATGCACAAAAATTAAATGCGGTTAAACTTTGCAAAATATTAAACGATACAGATGCTTCGGATTATGCTACAAAGGATAAAATAATACGTCAATTGTTTGGTTCAGCAGGCGAACGTCCTGTGCTACTACCTACCTTTGTTTGCGATAATGGTAAAAACATTCACGTAGGAGATAATTTCCTTGCCAACTATAACGTAACTATTTTAGATATTGTTGAAGTTCGTATTGGTTCCCACGTAATGATAGGACCGAACACGCTTATTACTACTATCAACCACCCTTTAACTCCTATGGGACGAAGAAAAAACCTCGGGATTACTAAACCTGTAACTATTGGAAACGATGTTTGGATAGGTGGAAACGTAACTATTTTACCCGGAGTTACAATAGGTAATAATTGTATCATTGCTGCAGGTGCAGTTGTTACAAAAGACGTAAAAGATAATACACTTGTAGGCGGTGTCCCTGCAAAATTTATCCGTGAATTGGAAAACGATATAAGAGAATAAAGGATTTATTACACACAAAATCAATTTGCAAAACAATAAAATAATATATTATGTCTCAACAAGAAGCATTAAAACTATTTGAAAGCAAGAAAGTCCGCACTGTTTGGGATAATGAAAAAGAAAAATGGTACTTTGCCATTGTAGATGTTGTCGCCGTACTAACGGATAGTGTAAATCCAACGGATTATTTAAAGAAACTAAGAAAGAGAGACCAAGAATTAGGACTATACATAGGGACAAATTGTCCCCATGTACAAATGACAACAGAAACAGGTAAGAAAAGGAAGACTTTAGCAGCCGATACAGAACAGTTATTCCGTATTATACAGTCTATACCTTCTCCTAAAGCAGAGCCATTCAAGGTTTGGATGTCGCAAGTTGCAAGTGCAAGATTGGAACAACTACAAGACCCTGAGAAATCTATAGACCAAGCCGTCAAAGATTATAAACGGTTAGGATATAGTAATAAATGGATAACTCAACGCATACGTTCCATAGAGGCGAGAAAAGAATTAACAGACGAATGGCAAAGAGGTGGAGTGAAAACAGGATTAGAGTATGCAATGCTAACAGATTTGATGCTTCAAACTTGGAGTGGTTTAACAACAAGAGGATATAAGGACTACAAGGGTTTGCACAATGAAAGTTTAAGAGATAATATGACAAATATAGAAATAGCACTAAATACTTTAGCAGAAGTATCTGCAACCGAATTGTCAAAACAAAAGAATCCTAAAAAAATATCTCAACATCGCAATATTGCCGTTCGTGGTGGAGAAATAGCTAATACAGCACGCAAAGAACTCGAAAAAGATTTGGGAAAAAGTGTTATTTCTCCTGCAAAAGCAAGCGACTATCTTATATCTGACAATGAAGCAAAGTCTATAGAAAATAAAGAAGAGGAATAAAAATATATTACAACAGAGCACAAGAAGTCAAGAGAAAAATTATACAAACATCTTTCTAAGTAAAACCCTCTCCCAATGATATAATATTTTCATTTGGCAAAATAGAACATTATTCTTTCCACTATTCATTTTAGTATAAAAATACCCCTTTCTTCTGACGAAAAAAGGGGTATTTTCAAATTAGTATTTGAAGTGGAAGAGTTTTGATTTGATTTCGTAAAAAGCAAATCTTAAAAGAATAGAGAAGAGATTAAATAAGATTATTTTCTTTTAACCAACTAACTTGGTCTTTCACTGTTTCTCTACAAGGACGTGTTGTATAACCCAACTCCCTTTTGGCTTTGGAAGAGTCAAACTCATTATTGCGAGCAAGATTATAAACAGAAAATTTAGTAAGCAAAGGTTTCTTTCCACTCTTTTTCGCCTTCTTTTCCATAATACCTGCCATAAAGGAAGCAAGACTACAAGGCAAGAAAAACTTTATTCGTTTGCAACCGCTATGCTCAGATATTAGTCTTGCAAAATCTTTGAAACGTATAATATCATTTCCTAATATATAACTTTCTCCTTTTCTGCCTTTGTCCATAGCAAGTATTACTCCATTAGCAAGGTCTCTAACATCTACCAAATTAAAAGAACCATCTATACCCATAGACATCTCGCCTTTGATAATTTGTATTACGGTATGGGTTGTTGTACTTATGGAAAAATCTTCTGGTCCCATTATTCCTGTAGGCATAACTATACAAGCATTAAGACCTTTCTTTGTAGCGTTAAGAACATATTGAGAAGCCATTGCCTTACTCTGAGAATAACAATCTTGTAGCAATGAAGCGTCATAACGTATAGGTTCTTTAATAGGAGTACCCTTGGGTGCTTCTGGTAGAGTGCCTGTGCTACCTACATAAACCAACTTATCAAAATTAGGTTTCTTTTGGCACATTTCAACAATATTTTTTGTACCCTGCACATTCACGTCTATAACTTTTTAATTAAACTCTGGATTTACAGTAACTATGCTGGCACAATGAATAACCTTTATTTTGTATTCCTCACTTACATCAAAAAATCTTTCAAGTGCGGTTTTGTCAAGCAAATCTCCTTCGCATTGTTCCACACCTTGTGGAATGTATTTAGCGGCTTTGTCGTTTGGAAGAACGAATGCACGAACTTTTTCACCTCTTTGCACAAGTTGTTTGCAGATTAAACTTCCCAAAAAGCCCGCTGCTCCTGTCAATAAATAAAAATTGTTGTCTTTCATAATGATTTCATTGTTTAGAATTTTCATTTGCAAAATTACAATCATTAGTTGCATTATGCGTATGCTCATTTACTCATAAAGTAGGAAAATTTACGGTAAATAATCTTTATTTTGAAAAAATAATCTATTTTTGTAGTAAAATTTACTTCTGTTATTATGAAAGAGAATGCAAATATAAAGATATTGAATGTTGATTTAACTAACCCGAAAACCTATCATATAGGACAGGACGTTATACTTATTGACGGTATAGAGGAAAAGAATTTTCCAGAATATCCTTTCAGTATGGATTTTATGGTGGTTACGTTGGTAAAACAAGGAACGGTGAATGGCAATGTAAATATGCGACCCTTTTCTTCTAACGGGCAAGGAATGATACTTATCTTGCAGGATTTGTTGGTAGAGACTATCTCTTTGAGTGATGATTTTGAGGGACGTTTTATGCTTTACAGCAAAAAGTTTCTTGAATCTCTAAATCTAACCCATTGGAATCTAAAAAGCAATATTCTTAACAATCTTTTCTATCCTATGAATGACGAGTTGTTTTCTGCTCTCAGTCTTTATTTTGATATGATTAAAGGAGTATTGGAAAGAGAGGAAAATCCGAATAGAGAGGAAATCGTTTGTTTGCTTACAAAGGCGTATTTTTTAGGTGCAGGCTATTATCTGCATAGCGAAGAAAATGTTGTGAATGATAGAAATAACGAGATAACTGAAAAGTTTATGGAATTGGTTAGAAGAAACTGCAATGAGCATAGAGATTTGGATTTTTACGCTTCTGAATTGTGTTTAACCTCTAAGTATATGTCCGAAACAGTACGAGAAGTTACAGGACTATCTGCTCAAAAATGGATAGAGAAATATGTAGTTATGAACGCAAAAGCAATGCTCAGTTCCACGAATTTAACTATAAGTGAAATATGCGATAGATTGAATTTTCTCTCTTTGGCAGATTTCGGTAAGTATTTCAAAAGAACCACAGGCCTTTCACCAAGAGCTTACAGAGATTCTTTATCATAATCTCCCATCTCTTTGTTTTAATTTTCTAAAACAAAGAAAGAATTTTCTATCTCTTTATTCTAATTTCGTAGAACTTTGTTTTAATCTTCTCTTTCTTTGTTTCGTAAACGTAGAACTTTGTTTTAGAATTCTATCTCTTTGTTTTAAAAAATTAGAATCAAGCTTTAGAAAATTAAAACAAAGTTCTGTGGAAATGAAATAAAGAGATAAAAACCTTTATCGTCAAAGTCTTCTCTTCTCCACTAAATTCCTTATACTGTTTTATAAGTTTTTTTTCAGCATTTGTTATATTTCAAATATTCTTCTTTTTCTTCTTTTGTTAGCATTATTGTAGAGAAATTGCTGATAGCGGAGTCTATGTTTTGTTTATCTTCCACTGAAAGTTTGGATTTATCTCCGTAAAGTTCTTCTCTAAATGACTGAACAATAGTAAAAAGTTGAGGCATATAGTTTTCTATTCTGTCGGCGTTAATTTTCAAAACTATGTTCTTAACCTGCTCACTTATCTGTCTAATATGAACACTCTTTGTGTGCATAGCAATATATGAAAGTTGAAACTGTAGTTGTATCTTGTTTGTTTCGTCTATCTTGCCGTCCTCTACTATCTTGCAAAACATTTTCAAAAACTCTTTATACACACTAATCTTTTCTTCAAAAACCTTAGTATTTCTCTCTTTTTCCTCTTCGCTACTTGTCTGTCCAAGAAGCAAGACCACGGTAGTAACAGCCGTAAGAATAACTCCCATCAATGCACCATAGAAATTAGGCCACAATGAATTGTTGTCATAAATCCTAAACAACAAAGGTACCAAACAAAATACAGAGATTAACAAAAACACTCCGATAACAACCAAAACAATAGTACTACGCTTTTTATTCATCATCTTTTTGGATTTTTTTGCAAAGATAATGAAAAAACAACTTTCTTTTGTAAATAAACTCTATAAATTCTTGCAACTTCTTATTCTATCCACACCAAACAATAAAACAATTTCACCAAACAAATATGTTGTTTTTCTAAAACAAAGTTTCGTAAAAGATGAATTTATAAAATCTTTTCAAATTCTTGGACAAAATCCATACTTGTTTGATGATTGTAGAATGGTAATCCAAATATATTAAACCGTTTATTATTTACTATATAATTTACTTTATATCTATTTTTTATCTCTTTTAGAAATTCATTCTTCCATTTATCTTTCTCTTCTAAATGTTTTCCTTTTGGCTCTATAAAAAATTGATATTGAATTTCTTTATTTTCTATACTTTGTTTCAAAAATAGAATAAAATCTGGTTCAAAACGTCTTCCTTGTTCAAAATCATATATAGCAATATCTTTATAACGTTCGTTTCTCATAAGATAAACTTCTTCATAATTCTCGTGCAAATCATCTATCTTACTTGCAATATATTTTATAAGGTACTTTTCTTCATCTGTTCCAAAACAATCGTTTTGTATATACCAATCTTTATTACTCAAATCCATTTGAACGTTCTCATTATTACTTTCTTTCATAGATTTACCAAACTCTTTATCATCTGTTTCTGTTGGTGAGAAAAACAAGATCTTTTCATTGTCTATATGTTCTTTAAATCCTATAGGAATGAAAGTAGTATCTCCATACCATTCACAATGATTTGATTTTATATTTTCTTCTATTTGCGAAAGAATACTTAAAACCATATTATATTTATCCAAAAGAGAGAGTGTTTTTAATCTTTCCTTTGTTCCTAAAACCTCTATACTTATACTACCAAGATACTTTTCACTTGTAATAAACTCTGTTATGGAAGGCAATGAGGGATAATATTTTTTCAGATTACAAAATTCAAAAAAGGCGTTATTGTTTAGTGCTTTTCTTATTACTCTTTCGCTAATATCTTTTAGATATATAGTTGTTTGTTCTTTTTCTATTCTTTCTTCTATTTGCAAATTTTCTTGTTGAACAAGCATAATATCATTACTTCTTTGAGAAGAAAATTTATAGGTATAATTGTCTTGTTTTATTTTGTCCGCAAACTGAAAGAAATAATCATCATCTCTTTTCACAGGTTTATTTACAAAAATAACACCTCTTTTATATAAATCACTTTCCTTGAAAGAATCTTTTATCTTTAAAACTCTTTTCACTTTTTCGTTTTGTGGAAGAATACCATCTTGTCTTAATTGTTGGTTTAGTTCTGCAATAAGTTGAGAATTATTTGTTGCATGATAATACATACTTTCACAAATACTTAGTTCTGTTTCTTCTTTATCGTATTTACGTTTATACTTATCTTGTCCCTCTTGCAAAACAAAAGGACAATACCTTGCACCTCTTCCTATAAGTTGAGCATCTTGTGTTGTATTTGTTGCTTTATATCGTACTATATCAAAAAGGTTTAACACGTCCCAACCTTCATTTAACTTATCCACAGCAAAAACAAGTCTGTATGGGTTATTCTTATCTTCTAATGTATTAAGATACATCTGTTTCGTTTCATCATCTGACTTATTATTTACAGATATTTGTTTTTCTGTGTTAAACTCTTCTTTAAGTTCTTCTATAAAGTTGGTATACGCAATATTGTTCTCATTCAAATAAGTAAAGACTTTGTTTATTATTCCTTTGCTATTTGACTGTAACTTTTGTAAATCGTTTTCTGTTAAAGCATTTAAACGAGAATTAAACTCTTGTTGAAATTCTGTACTTTCACTTATTGTTGAAGATTTTATCAAAACAACAGGTTTTATATTTTGTCTATATTTTTCAAATATCTTTTTTCTATACTGTGAAAGGATTATACCTCTTAGTGCTATAATAAAATAATCTTCAGTATCTACTGCGGAAGTATAAATATTTTTTGAAAAGCCATCTTCTCTAAAATGTTTTAAATCATAATCATAAATAAGTTTGTTTATGTATTTATTTCTTATCAAAGGATTTTGTAAGTCTGCCGTTGCAGTAAATTCCAATAGAACATTATCTATATTATTGTTAAATATTTTTTGCACTACTCCTTCCCAAGAATGAATACTTAAAGTTTCTTCTTTAGTTTTATTTCTTTTTGTTTCTGTATTTATATGGTGTGCTTCATCTGAAATAAGGATTATATTATGTTGTTTAAAATCTTCATAATTTACAGAATTCTCCTTAATATTTTGTTCCAAATCCGACAAAAGACCAGAAGTGGTTTTAAATATAATGTTTATGTTTTCCTTATCTGAATTTTCAAAACTATCAACCTCTTTTATAAAGATTTCTTTATTATCTATGTAAATATGTTCTTTGAAAAGATATTTACTACCGTACTTATTCAGAAAATTTTCTTTTGTTTTTGCTATAATATTTGTACGATTGACAAAGAATAGAAAGTTTCTATACCCTAAAGAATAATAGTACAACAACAATCCAGCCATTATCATAGTTTTTCCACTGCCTGTTGCCATTTGAAAAAGCAAATGATTAGGAATATTTCTTATGCTTTCACAATCTTCTTCATAATAAGCCAACAAATATCTAAACGCTTCTATTTGATAATCCCTTAGTTCGTGTTTTAGATTATCTTTAATATATAATGGAATTTCTATTTTCTTTATTCCTCTTTTGCCTATCTGTTCTACTATCTGCTCAAACAAAAATCTCTCTTGTCGCATAACCTATTCTTTTTTGTAAATCTTTTTATTCAATTCTTTATCTGCTTGAGAAATATTATAATCTTCATCTTCCATTTCAGAATAATTATGATACAGTTGATTGTAATCCAATAGTTCTAAAAGCAATGAACGTTTCTTTTCTATATCTTGCTCCTCAAAAAATTCTTCTCTTTTTATTTCTTCTGTTTCTATCCTTAGATGTTTGCTTTTTTGCATTTTGATAAATAGATTATTTAGTGCTTCGTTATCTTCTGCAGAAACAAGTTCCTGTCTATACTTTTCATTCAAAGCAGATAACTCCATATAGACAAAATCTCCACCACCTTCCCAATTCATCGCTCTTGATATTCCTCCTTGTTCTCCCGCAATTACTTTTTTCATTCTTTCACAAGTAATATTTTCTATATAGTTCATTTGCTCTATTCCTATGTATCTTCTTTTCATTTTATGTGCTACAGCACACGTTGTCCCACTCCCACAAAAGAAATCTAAAACAAGGTCATTCTCTTTTGTAGTCATATCTATTATTCTATAAAGAAGTTGTTCAGGTTTTTTAGCACTAATAAAATTAACATTTCCTTGATTTTGAGTATTATTAAAATCTATATCATTCCAAAAATCACAGAGAAGATTTGCTATATCATTTTCTAAATTACTACCTATAAATACTTTTTTAACTGTTTTATTAAGAAAACTAAATCTTCTGCCATTGTAAGCAAATTGTTCTTTACCATCACTTCCTTTGTATGAAATAATTTTATTAAAATTTTCTAATGAATATTTTTTCTGCTCTTTTGGCATATCGGCAGACGTACTGTAAATATTTTCAGAATATTTTAAATAAAAATGTTTATGGTCTTTATTATTTAAATCAATATCGTTTAAATTATCTCCTTTCTTCAATAAACCATTTTCTATCATTATATCAACAAGACTACATGAAGAATTATCTAATCTATTATATATTGAATTATAATGAGTATCCCATTTTTCCTTTTTAGTATATTGAGGGTTGAATTTTATATTTGTTCCATCCTTTGCATAAACTAAGATATAATCTTTAATTTTTATAATAGTCTTTTCTCTGTGAGCAGTCTTTAATCCACTTGGAGTAGAGGAGCGAACACAAATTGTATTAACAAAATTTTCTCTTCCAAAAACTTCATCGCAAAGAAGTTTAAGATATGCTTGTTCATTGTCATCGCATTGTATAAAAATAGCACCGTCTTCTGAGAGTAGTTCTCGGGCAACTTCCAAACGGTTTTTCATAAAGGTTAGCCAAGTAGAATGATTGAAATTGTCATTATATAAAAAACTATCATTACCTGTATTATACGGCGGGTCTATATAGATAAGTTTTACTTTGCCTCTTACACTTTCTATATTCTTTAGGCAATGTAGGGCAAGTAAATTATTACCTTTTATAACAAAATTATCTTTTGCAAAATCTATATCCATAGTCTCTTTTTCTCCGTCTATGGAATAACGTTTGAAATTAGTAAAAACCTTAGGTGAAAGCAACTTATCTACCTCATTTGGTGAAAGAACGGTATTCCAAAATATTTCTTTGCGTCTATCGTCCTCTTTTGTCTGACCACCTTCCAAAATACAGTCTTTATAAGGCCAACAAAGAACATAATCATCATTTTGTTTTATATGTCTTTCATCTTGATACAATCCTATCTTTTGTTTAAATGCTGTATAAGAATCCTTTAAAAGCAATTTATTGTTAAAGAATTTTTTAAAATCCTTTTCTTTTAATATATAAACATCTCCTATTTTCAAAAAATAGTTTTGTCTTATGTACTCGTTTTGCAAAAGCAACTCAAAAAGTTCTGCATCTAACTTATCTATACACTCTGTTAAATTGCTCTTTAACAGTTCTCCGTTATCATCTACAAAACGTTTTTGTCTATCTCCTTGTAATAACTTAACAAGTTCATCTAAAAGATTTTCCACTGAGTTTTTCTCTTATTTATTCTTTGCTATCTGCATGAAATAAAAGAAAAAGCATGAACTGTATTTTCAATTTCTTATTTCTATCACAGGCACTAGGAAAGCCTCTACAACAAAATAAGTTACGTCCATGCTAACGCAGACGCATTACTAATCTGTTTAAGGCTGTATCTTCAAAAGTTCCTAGTTTTTGTGATACTTAAACAAATAGCAAATGCTATTACTAAAATACTCCCTGTAAAGAAAGTCTAAACAACTATTGTTCAGCACTTGCAAAAGTACAAAAAAATATCTTCCTCCTACTATTTATAAGAAATATTTTTTCACTTCTTACCCACCCAATAAGAAAACAATTTCCACCAATCAAAAGATATTTTCACCAAACAAAGAGTAGTGAAAATAGAACTTGTTTTATTTTTCTAAAACAAAGAAAGAATTTTCTATCTCTTTGTTTTAATTTCGTAGAACTTTGTTTTAATTTTCTCTTTCTTTGTTTTAGAAAATTAAAACAAAGTTTCGTGAGAGTAGTTTTTAGAAAATATTTTTACTTGTTATATCTTGTTTGTGATTATTCATTATTACTTTTCTTATGGTAAAAGGAGGCTTTTTGGTAGTTTTTATCCTAATTATTTGGAATAAAATAGTATTTATTTAAAAAGGAGATTTGATAGATAATATTTTGATAATCAAATTTCTAAATAATCGAAACATAAAAAAATAAAAAAGTTTTGTAAAAATAATTTGTTAGAATACAAAATTATTGTATTTTTGCAATCTCAATTCAGGTAACTGAGGAGAGGTGGGTGAGTGGCTGAAACCAACAGTTTGCTAAACTGTCGTACCGATTTAGGTACCGGGGGTTCGAATCCCCCCTTCTCCGCAGAGCAAATGAAGAATGAAGGGAGAAAAAAGATAGTTCTTAAAGATATTTTCGGGGTATAGCGTAGTCCGGTTATCGCGCCACATTTGGGATGTGGAGGTCGTAAGTTCGAATCTTACTACCCCGACAGACAAAACAAACTAAGAAGTAATACACGAACCAAAGTTTGTCAGTAAAAGAGGTCTAATAGCTCAGCTGGATAGAGCAACTGCCTTCTAAGCAGTAGGTCGAAGGTTCGAATCCTTCTTAGATCACGTGGAGATTAAAAAAATACTTAAGAAAACGACTCAATAGAAAATTTATTAAGTCGTTTTTATTTTTTGTATTAAGGTTATTTGTTCTACATGATAAAACTTTGAAGCATATATTCAAAACAGTGTTATCTCTTTAAGAAGATTTAGATTTAAAGCCTATTAAACCATTTTCTTATTATACGGATAGCATCGCCTATAAGCAGTATAGGACAAGTCAATATCAAAATCCACAACCAATCCATAAAACTCAAAGGAGATACTCCGAACATTTCACCCAAAACATTCACAATAAAAACTTGACCGAAAAAGATTACAAAAACTATACTTATAAAACCTATGCTGTTATTCTTAGTTATGTTTTCGCCGTCCTTTACAGAAGAAATAATATCCCTCAAAAGACTTCTACCGGTTCTGAAATAGCGTGCATTGAAAAGGTTCCACAGTTGAAGCATAACAAAAAAGGTGAAAAATATTCCTAATTCATAAGAATTTAAATGAGGTTTGCTTTTGCTGAAATCAAAAAAGTTTCTGAAATATTTGTGCCATACAGACGGTTCAAGCAAGTTTCTAACTTCCGTTATATCGCAATGCCACAACAATTGCCACAATCCGAAAAGAAATACGAAGAAAAATCCACCCATTATCAAAATTCTTTTCCCCATCTTTGAGTCTATTATCTTTGAATTGGGACTTCGTGGTTTGTCTTTCATTACTCTACTATCGGCAGGTAAAGAAGCCAAAGCAATAGCAGCAAAAGTATCCATTATAAGATTAACCCACAGCATTTGCGTAACGTTCAACGGCGAATCCAATCCTGTAAAAGCACCTATCAAAACGATAAGACAAGCACATACATTTATAGTCATTTGAAAGAGAACGAAACGTTTGATATTCATATACAAGGACCTACCCCACAGAATAGCTTTTGTAATACTTGCAAAGGAATTATCTATAATCGTAATATCGCTAACCTCTTTCGCCCTTGAAGTTCCATCACCCATAGATAAACCTACATGGGCTTTTTTCAAAGCAGGAGCATCATTGGTTCCATCACCTGTTACAGCCACTATTTGATTTGTTTCTTGCAAAAGACCTACAAGCCTTGCTTTGTCTTCGGGTTTGGCACGTGAAAGCACTTTTAAATATGGTAAAACTTCTTTTATTTGTTCGTCTGTCATACTTTCAAACTTTTCTGCTGAAAGACTTTCATAGGTTTTCTCCTCTTCAGCAATACCTGTTTGCAATGCAATTTGATTAGCCGTAAGTTCCACATCGCCTGTTACCATAATAATATTTACTCCTGCATTATGGCAAACATCAATAGAAGATTTAACGTTCTCTCTCACAGTATCGGACATACCCAAAAAGCCACAGAAAACAATAGAAGTAGTTTTTGCTTTGTCTATCTCCTGCATAGCAAAAGCCAAAGTCCTTAATCCCTCTTTTTGTAAAAGGTTTAAATGCTGTAAAACCTCACTTGTAGTTTTGTTTTGTGCAATAACATCGCACATTCTCAAAACTATCTCGGGAGCACCTTTGATAAACCTGTATTCTTTCTTTGTCTGAATATTCCTACACAATGTAATCATATACTTTGTTTCGGCAGAAAAAGGTTTTTGTTCCAATATCTCAAAACTATTTCTAAGTTCTGTATAATCCAAATCCTTTTCTTCTTTCAACCATTTCAAAAGAGCAACTTCTGTAGGGTTGCCTACTCCTTTTAGGTTTTGATTTTCGTCCAAAGAAAGTTCGGCGGTAGAATTTATTGCTATGTTTTGCAAAATAAAATCAATGTTTGTATAAAACTCTATAGAATTGTCATTTACGCAAAGTTTGTTCTCTGTAAGTGTTCCTGTTTTGTCGGTGCATATTACGGTAGTAGCACCCATAGTTTCGCAAGCATGAAGTTTTCTTACCAAATTATTTTCTTTCAACATCTTCCTCATACTCAAAGCCAAACTTATAGTTACACTCATAGGTAAGCCCTCTGGGACTGCAACAACAATCAAAGTTACTGCTATCATTACAGAATTAAGAGCGAAACTAAGAATTTCCAAAGGGGAAGTATTATTCAGCGTATTGCCATCAAACCAAAAATAATAGATAAATCGTCCTAAAATGATGAGTGTTGCAATTATGTAACTCGCTTTTGTTATTCCATTTCCAAGGTCTTTCAACTGTTTATTCAATGGTGTTTCCACATCTTCGTTTTCTTGTATTATCCTCGCACCTTTTCCTTCTTCCGTGTCCATTCCTACTGCTGTAACCTGATAAATAGCATTCCCTTCTATTACTATGCTACTTCGCAAAAGAAAATTTTCAGGGTAAGTTCCTTGATTTGAAATATTGCTTTTTTCAGAAGTTTTTGTAGCATACATTTCGCCCGTAAAAGCAGACTCATCTACCATAAAAGAATTGGTTTTCAAAAGAATACCATCGGCAGGCACCTCATCGCCACTTTCCAATTTGACTATATCTCTCTTAACTACATCACTCTTTTTTATTTGCAATACTTTAGGATTTTTAGACGAAGTTCCCTCTCTTCGCAACACTTTTACCAAACGTTCATCTTTCTTTTTGTTCAGTATTTTAAATTCATTTTCTGCCTTAACTTCAAAAATAAACCCAACACCTGTTGCCAACAAAAGAGCAACAAGAATACCTAAAGGTTCTATAAGTGTAGCCAAAGATTTGGAATCAAACAGAACCTCATACAAAGAAACACCTAACGAAAATACAAAGACAATTAGAAGGACCACAATCAAAGGGTCCTTGAACTTCTCTAAAAAACGTTGCCACAAAGACTCATTCTCTTTTTCCTCTATAATATTTTTACCTTTGCCCTGCTTGACAATATCCGAATCATTGTCCAAACAAAGATTTCTAAAATCAAAATTCATTAGTGTATCTTATATATCTTTTATTGTGAATGCAAAAATACAACAAAAGAAAGAAAGTTATAACTTTATTGAACAAAGTTTCGTTCCTATATAACTCCGTTTTTAGCATTTATAACAAAAAATTAGTGTTCTAAAAGTCGGTAGAGTATTCTAAAAGAACAGGTATGCTATTCTAAAATACCTTTTTTCAGACTTAAAACAAGGTTTTAGAACTGTAAAACACTATTAAACTATTCTAAATTCCCACTTTTTAACATTCTTGCAAAATTTCCTCATTCAATTTCTAAACATTTTTTATCCAAGACAGCATTATATTCTTACACTAAAAAATCCTTGTACACGGAAACACCACTCCTCCCGCACAAAACGAAGTTTTATTTTTCTAAAACAAAGAAAGAATTTTCTAACTCTTTGTTTTAATTTTGTAGAACTTGATTCTAATTTTCTAAAACAAAGAGATAGAATTCTAAAACTTTGTTTCGTAAAATTAAAACAAAGTTCTACGAAAATAGAATCAAGTTCTAATTTTCTCTTTCTTCGTTTTAGAAAATTAAAACGAAGTTTCGTGGAGAGGGTGCTGTGTTATGGGGTTCTACTTTTTTATTGTAGAGGGGTGAAAAAGCCGCTGGATTTGTGCAAACGATATTCTCTTATTATAAGAGCAAGGGTTGTGAATGTAGCAATAGTATCTGCAATAGGGGCAGCAAACCATACTCCGTTGTAACCTATTCTTGGTGGGAGAATGATTAGCAGTGGAATAAGGAAGATAACTTGTCTTGTTAGAGAAAGGAATAGGGATTTTTTAGGTTGAGCCATTGCTGCAAAGAAGTTTGTACCTATGATTTGGAAACCTATCTGCCAAAACATAGACATATTTTTATGAAATCCATCTACAGTAATATTCACCATTTTTATATCCAAATCTGTGTTTCCACTTATAAATAATCGGGATATAGTGTAAGGAAAAATCTCGCATATAAGACAACCGCAAAGGCTAGTAATTAAAGCACATTTTGCAGTAAGATAAAAAGCGTTCCAAATACGGTTATAATTTTTTGCACCGAAATTGTACGCCACTATAGGTTGCATTCCTTGAGAAAATCCTAAGATTATCATAAAGAAAAGAAAGGCTACTCGGTTTATAATAGAGAAAGCACCTACATAAAGGTCGCCTCCATATTTCAAAAGTGCGAAGTTTTGCAACACAACAACAAAACAACCTGCCGCATTGGTAGCAAAATTTGGTGAACCTATAGCAAAGGAACGTTTTATAATGTTTTTGTCAAGTTTGAACTTATCTTTTTCTATATAAACAACTCTATCTCGTCTTAGAAACAAGTATATCTGAATTAAACAGCAGATTATCTGTGCCGAAACAGTAGCCCAGGCTGCTCCTGCTACTCCTAAATCAAACACAAATATGAATATAGGTGCTAAAATTATGTTTATAACAACTGAAACGAAAGTTATATTCATAGCAGTAGTAGGATAGCCCGATACTCTAAAGATAGAGTTCATACCAAGATAAGAATGAGCAAAAACATTTCCTATAAGTATAACTTTCATATATTGTCTTGCTGCAGGAAGAGTTTGTTCGCTGGCTCCAAAAAACATAAGTATAGGGTCAAGGAAAATAAGACCTAAAACAGTTACAGATAAACCTATTATAATATTTAGAATAATAACATTGCAAAGAGTTTGTCGTGCTTTATCATAATTTTTCTCGCCTAAATATATAGAACACAGAACACTTGCACCTACACCCACCAAAGCACCAAAAGCAGCCGCAAGATTCATAAAAGGAGCAGTAATTCCTACTCCTGCTATAGCATAAGCACCCAGATGACCTATGAAGATACCATCTATTATATTATAAAGAGAACTTGCTATCATAGCAGCGATAGCAGGAAGGGCAAATTGGTAAAGCAATTTGCCTATACGTTCTCTTCCTAATCTTAAAGCTCTTTCTTCGTTAGCCTGCATTGTTTATTCTATATTTCTTTCCCCAATAACAAAACATTAACATAAAAATAACTGCAAAACATATACCTATAAGATAAGATAAAGTGTAGTTCAATCCTAAACCTTCAGGTGCATAAAGGATATAAGTGAAACAAACTGCAGTCATAAACATAGCAGGAATCATAGTAATAAAATATGCTCTCTTGTTTTTGAAAAGCCATATAGAACAAGCCCATAAAGTAAAGATAGAAAGAGTTTGATTACACCAAGCGAAGTATCTCCAAAGTATTTCAAATTTTACACCGAAAAGAATAAATGCAGACAAAGCAAAGATAGGCAAAGAAACAATCAGACGGTTTGTCATCTTTTTTTGAGGATATTTTATAAAGTCTGCTACTGATAATCTTGCACTTCTAAGGGCTGTATCTCCACTTGTTATGGCTGCTGCTATAACTCCTAAGATAGCAATAAAACCTCCCACTTTTCCTAACCAGCCTACAGATATTTCACTTACTATTTCGGCCGAACCTTTTCCTTCTCCAGCATAGACAAGCAAACCATCTATTCCGTGGAAATAAGTACCAGCAGCCGCTGCCCAAATAAGAGCAACTATACCTTCTAATACCATAGCACCATAGAAAACTTTTCTACCATATTTTTCATTTTCTATACAACGGGCAACAAGAGGCGACTGTGAAGCATGAAAACCACTTATAGCACCACAAGCAATAGAAACGAACATCATAGGAAAGATAGGATAGCCTTTTGGGTGGTGAGATTTTAAACCGTCCCATAGTTCAGGCATACTAATATTCGGGTCGCTGATAGTATGTAACAGCATCATAAACATAATACCTGCCGCCATAAAAAGAAGAATGGCTCCAAAAATAGGGTAAAAACGACCTATTATTTTATCTATTGGCAAAAGTGTTGCAAGAAGATAATAAGCAAAAATAACAACAACCCAAACCCACATAGGAACAGAGGTTATCTGACTTGTAAGTAATGAGGCTGGAGATTGAACAAAGACTGCTCCTACCAAGATAAGCAAAAACACGGTGAAGATAGTAAAGATTATTCTTATAACACTACCCAATTGAGAGCCTACAATCTCGGTCAAAGAAGCACCGTTCTGTCTTATACTTATCATTCCAGATGTGAAATCATGCACTGCTCCTGCGAAGATAGTACCAAAGACTATCCAAAGAAAAGCACTTGGTCCAAACATCATTCCCATAACAGCACCGAATATAGGTCCTACTCCAGCAATGTTAAGAAACTGAATAAGGAAAAGCCTCCACCATGGCATAGCTATATAATCTACACCGTCTGGTTTTGATATTGCAGGGGTTTTTCTTTTAGAATCTATGTGGAAAACTTTTTCTACCAATTTTCCATAGAAGAAATATCCTGCTACAAGCAACAATAAAGAAACTATAAACGTTATCATAATAATTTAATTTTATAAAAACCTAAAATGAGTTGCAAAAGTACAACTTTTTATTTGTATCTTTGCAAATTAAATCTTTAATTTTTAACGATAATGACAAGACTAAGTGTAAATATAAATAAAGTTGCAACTCTGAGAAATGCTCGCGGTGGCAACAATCCTAATGTTATTCAGGTGGCTATAGATTGTGAAAAGTTTGGTGCAGAAGGTATTACAGTGCATCCCCGTCCGGACGAAAGGCATATAACAAAGCAAGATGTATATGACTTAAAACAAGTAGTAACTACTGAATTTAACATAGAGGGTTTTCCAGATGAAAGATATATACATATCATTGAGGATATAAAACCTGCACAGGCTACTTTAGTTCCAGATTCACCAGAACAATTAACATCAAATCATGGTTGGAATACAATAGCCAATCAAAAAGAACTTTCAGAAATCATAGCACATCTAAAGAAATATTGTAGGGTATCTGTTTTTGTAGATGCAGATGTTGATATGGTGTGTGCAGCAAAAGATTGTGGAGCAGATAGAGTAGAACTTTACACTCAGGATTATGCAGAAAATTATCTTAAAAACAAACAACAAGCCATAGAAAAGTTTGTTCAAGCCTCTGAAATGGCACAAAAAGTAGGTTTAGGTTTAAATGCAGGACACGACCTTTCATTAGATAATTTGGAATATTTTCATAGAAGAATACCTTATTTAGACGAGGTTTCCATAGGACACGCTATTATTTCAGACAGTCTTTATTATGGACTTTATACTACAATACAGATGTATAAACGTTGTTTGAAATAGATTTACTTTATAGCAATAGGTTTCATTTTTTGTAATTAAAACAATAGTATTTTATGACTTTCAAAGATTTTGGTTTAAAACAAGAATTATACAATGCAATAGAGGATTTGGGATTTAAAACTCCTATGCCTATACAAGAACAAGCCATTCCTACCATTCTTTACAATGATGTTAATCTTATTGCTTTAGCACAGACAGGTACAGGAAAGACGGCTGCCTTTGCTTTACCTATACTTAACAGAATAGATGTAGAGGATACAAATATTCAAGCCCTGATAATATGTCCTACACGTGAGCTTTGCATACAAATAGCCAACGATTGCAAAAAGTTTTCTAAATATCTGAAATCATTAAAGGTTGTCCCTGTTTATGGAGGTGCATCTATAGAAGTACAGATAAGAGAATTGAAACATACAACTCACGTTTTAGTAGCAACACCCGGACGACTTAATGATTTACTTTTAAGAAAGAAAGTAAAGATTTCCAAAGTTAAATATGTAGTTTTGGACGAGGCAGACGAAATGCTGAATATGGGGTTCAAAGATGATTTGGATAATATTCTTTTCAAAACCCCTGAAGATAAAAACACCTATCTTTTCTCTGCTACTATGCCAAAACAAGTAGAAGAAATAGCCGACACATACATACAAAACCCGGTACGCATTCAAATAGGAGAGAGAAATCAAGGCTCTAAAAATGTGCAACACTTCTATTACTTAGTTCGTCAAAAAGATAGGTATCTTGCACTTAAAAGAATAGCAGATTTTTACCCTGATATATATGCTATAGTTTTTTGTAGGACAAAGACAGAAACGCAAGAAGTGGCAGATATGCTTATAAAGGACGGTTACAATGCAGATAGTCTGCACGGCGACCTTTCACAAGCACAAAGGGAACACGTTATGAGCCGTTTTCGTCTAAGAAACATACAGATGTTAGTTGCTACCGATGTTGCAGCAAGAGGCTTGGACGTGAATAATCTTACACATGTTATAAATTATGAACTACCCGATGAATTGGAACAATATGTTCATCGTTCGGGTCGTACAGGTAGAGCAGACAAACAAGGAATATCGGTTGCAATTATAAACTTAAAAGAAAAGCATAAGATAAAATCTTTGGAGAAAGTACTAAAACAAGAATTTACAAAAGCATCTATACCTACAGGAAAAGAGGTTTGCAAAAAACAACTCTTCAATATGATAAACCGTGTTGAGAATGTAGATGTAGATAACGAAGAAATAGAAACTTTCCTACCAGAAATCTCAAAACAACTTTCTTGGTTGGATAGAGATGAACTTATAAAACATTTTGTTTCTTTGGAGTTCAACTCTTTGCTTGCTTATTACAAGGATGCAGAAGATTTGAATGTAGATGAGAATGCAGAAAAAGAAAAAATAAGAAGAGAGAGAAAACAGAACGAAAGAAAGAGAGAAAGAAATTTTGACAAGAGTATGTTCTCTACTCTTTGCATCAATTTGGGTTACAAGGACAAAATAGTTCCACAAAGAATAATAGGAATAATCAATGATTACACTCCACACAAACGTATAGAGATAGGAAAGATAGATATAAACGATAACGTTTGTTTTGTTGAAATATCCAAACAAGGCACTCAAGATGTGATAGATGCTTTAGACGGTAGAGTAATACGAGGCAAGGAAATAAAGATAGGAATTTCAGAAAAAACTCTTTCCAAACCAAAAAGAGATAAAGAATTTCATAACAAAGAAACAAATAAACGTCCTAATAAAAACCCAGAAGAAAAACGCCATAATCCAAAACAATCCATAAGAAAAAACGGTGCAAAAAAAGCCCGAAGATAAAACAAAGTATTATTTTCATGAAACTTTGTTTTAGAATTCTATCTCTTTGTTTTAATTTTCTCTTTCTTTGTTTTAGAAAATTAAAACAAAGTTTCGTGGAAGCAAAACAAGGAGTTATTTTTGTAGAATAAAATTTGCGTAAAATATGGAAAATAACTACTTTTGCAAAATAAACAAAAGAGATAAATATTTTTTAAAGTAATGACTAAGAAAGTGGCTGCATCTTTGCTTTCTGCAGATTTTTTGGAGTTGGGTAAAGCAGTAGAAATGCTAAACGAGAGTGAAAACGATTGGATTCACGTAGATGTTATGGACGGAGAGTTTGTGCCGAACATATCTTTTGGACAACCTGTGATAAAATGTATAAAAAAGATAGCCAAACAACCTTTGGACGTTCATCTTATGATAGTTGAACCCGATAGATATTTAAACGATTTTGTGAAAGTAGGGGCAGATATTATTAGTGTGCATTATGAGGCTTGCAGACACTTGCATAGAACACTTTCTGCTATAAAAGATTTGGGTGTAATGGCAGGTGTAGTTCTCAATCCTCATACTCCTGTATCTTGTTTGAAAGATATATTGTATTTATGCGACACTGTTACTTTGATGAGTGTTAATCCCGGATTTGGTGGTCAAAAGTTTATAGAACATACTTATGATAAAATAAAAGAATTGAAAGAGTTGATTACTAAAAACTCTCTTTCTACTCTTATAGAGATAGATGGTGGTGTAAATGTACAAAATGCTACAAGTCTATACCAAGCAGGTGCGGATGTATTGGTAGCAGGTAGTGCAGTCTTTTCTTCACCTAATCCTTATCAAACAATAAAAGATTTGAAAAAATAAACAATATGGGTTGGCTTTTTAATAAAAAATCAAATCGTTCTGCAGATATAAGTTTGTTACACACAGATATACATTCTCATCTTATACCAGGAATAGATGACGGTTCGCCAGATATGGAAACAACTGTTGAACTTGTAAAACAGATGTATGATTTGGGTTATAGGAAACTTATACTTACCCCTCACGTAAGAGAAGATTCTTTTGAGAATGACCCATCTACATTTGATTCTCGCTTGGAAGATGTTGTTCAAGCAGTGAAAGAGGTGGGGATAGATATGGATTTTGAAGTGGGAGCAGAGCATACTATGGACGAAACTTTCAACGCACTTATGAAAACTCACGATTTAAAAACTTTTCACGGCAAATACATTCTTGTAGAGTTTCCTTTCTTTAATTTACCTATAAGAATGAAAGAGATATTCTTTGATTTGCAGGTGGAGGGTTTTAAACTTATACTTGCACACCCAGAAAGATATGCTACATATCTTGCAAAGGATTATGAAACATTGGAAAGCCTAAAAGACAGAGGAATAATGTTTCAGATGAATATTCTTTCTTTGGACGGTTATTATGGAAAGGAAGTAAAAAAATTTGCAGAATATCTTGTGAAGAAAAACTACATAGATATACTTGGAAGCGATTGTCATAATATGCGACATATAGAGGCTATGAAAAAAGCCTTTCAAAACAAGGAAATCATAGACCTAATTGAGAGTGGAAGACTTAAGAATAATAAATTTTGATAAAAACATATAATACAATGAATATACTTAATGCAATAAGTCCTATAGACGGCAGATATAGAAATAAAGTAGAAAGTTTAGAGAATTATTTTTCAGAAAAGGCTCTTATAAATTATAGAGTAAGAGTAGAGGTAGAATATTTTATAGCATTGTGCAACATTCCTTTACCAGCGTTACAAGATGTTGATAAAACGAAGTTTGAAGCCTTGAGAGATATATACAGAAACTTCACAGAACAAGACGCACAAAGGGTAAAAGATATAGAAAGTATTACAAACCATGATGTTAAAGCAGTAGAATATTTTATAAAAGAAAAGTTTGATGAAATGAATCTTTCAAAACATAAAGAATATGTTCATTTCGGACTTACTTCTCAAGATATAAATAATACTTCTGTTCCTTTGTCTTTAAAGGATTGCCACGATGACGTTCTAATGCCTGCTTTGGACGAAATACTATCTCTTTTGAACGAAAAATCTAAAGAATGGAAAGATATACCTATGCTTGCCCATACTCACGGACAACCAGCCTCTCCTACATGTTTAGGAAAAGAGATAAAAGTGTTTGTTTATCGTTTAGAGAAACAACTATCTTATTTTGCATTTATCCCATTCTCTGCAAAATTTGGAGGAGCCACAGGAAACTTTAATGCACATAATATTGCTTTTCCTAAGGTTGATTGGATTGATTTCGCCGATGAATATGTCGCATCTTTGGGTTTGGAAAGAGATTTATTCACTACACAGATAGAAAACTATGACAACCTTGCAGCATATTTTGATAACCTTAGAAGAATAAACACTATACTTATAGACTTTGCAAGAGATATTTGGATGTATATTTCTATGGAATATTTCAAACAAAAGATAAAAAAAGACGAAGTAGGTTCTTCTGCTATGCCTCATAAGGTAAATCCTATAGATTTTGAAAATGCAGAAGGTAATCTTGGTATGGCAAACGCAATACTTACACATCTTAGTATGAAAATGCCAATTTCTCGTATGCAAAGAGACCTTACAGATAGCACTGTTTCAAGAAATATTGGCGTTCCTATCGCTCATACACTTATTGCTTTGGCTTCATTGAAGAAAGGTATAAATAAACTTATCTTAAACCAAGATGCGTTGAATGAAGATTTAGAAAACAATTGGGCTGTTGTAGCAGAAGGTTTGCAAACTCTTTTACGTAGTATAGATTATCCTGATGCTTACGAAACATTAAAACAACTTACACGCAAAAATACTAAGATAGACCAAAAAAGTATCAAAGAGTTTATAGATTCTTTGCAAGTAGATGATGATATGAAACAAAGAATGAAACAAATAACTCCTCAAACTTACATAGGAATATATCCTAAAGAAAGCGAGGAATAAAACACCTTTATCTTATGACAAAGAAAGAAAAGTATTTTATAAGAAGTAATGCTAAACCATATTTAGCACACTATCTTTTATACTTTTTTTTAGTCTGTGTAATGAGTGTTTTCTCTATTTGTTCTATATTATCAATAAACAATTTCTTACAAATACTGTTTTATCAAAACGAAGTGAGCCAATCATCTGTTTCTGCATTGGATTCTTTGTTAAACAGTGTATATTCCTATTTTCTTTCCTTTGGTAAGACAAAGGCTTTGCTCTATTTCACTGCAATAATATTGAGCATCTATTTCTTAAAAGATGTTTTTTATTGGTTGGGTGAATATGAAATGGGAGCAACTCGCAACAAGATTACAAGGAATATACGTTCTAATATGTTTTCTAAATTCATACATCAAGACGTTTCTTTTTTCTATAAGTACAAAAAAGGAGATTTATTGTCAAGAATATCGGCAGACGTTTTAGAATATGATGAAACAGTATTAAAATCCATACAAACCATAATAAACTCTTTTGTTGTAGTACTTTTATACCTTATAATGTTGTTTTATATTAGTTGGAAACTTACCCTAATTAGTTTGCTTTTGTTTCCTTTGGTTGCAAGTTTAACTTCTATGCTATCAAGGAAATTAAAATCCAACTCAAAAAAACTTCAAGCAAAAAATGGGCAAATTATTTCTGATATAGAACAAACAATATCTGGTCTAAGAATAATAAAATCTTTGGCAGCAATAGATTATGTCAATGATATTTTCTCAAAAAGAAATGAAAACTATACACTTTTAAGAAATAAGGTTTATAGAAAAATCTATCTTGCTTCTCCACAAAGTGAGGTTATTTCAAGTTTTGTAATAGCCATTATCTTACTTGTGGGTAGCAAACAAGTTTTAGCAGGAGATAGTCTTTCAAGTGGAATGTTTATAGTCTATCTTATTCTTTTTGTTCTTATAATCAAGCCAGCAAAAGATGCTTCTACAGCCTTTTATAACATAAAAAAAGGAACGGCTTGTATGAATAGGATAATGGAAATAGAGAGTAGTGAAAACAATATCAAAGAACCTACAAAACCAAAAGCATTTCCTAAGTTAGAAAAAGGTATAAAGTTTTCCAATGTTTATTTTTCATACGGAGAAAAAGACGTTTTGAAAAATATCAATTGTCTTTTTGAAAAAGGGAAAACAACTGCTATTGTTGGGGCTTCTGGTAGTGGAAAGACAACTATAATAGACCTTATAGAGAAGTTTTATACTATAAAGCAGGGAGATATACTTTTTGATGATATTTCTGTGAATGATTTGCTTTCTGCAGAGATACACAAAAATATTGCTATGGTTGGACAGGATACTATTTTGGTTAATGATACTGTAAGCAACAATATTTGTTTTGGAAGTACATCTTATACTCAACAAGAGATAGAAAACGCTGCCAAGATAGCCAATGCAGAAGAATTTATTTTGAAGTTACCAGATGGTTATCAAACAAACATAGGAGATAGAGGTGATATGCTTTCAGGTGGTCAAAAACAAAGAATATCTATTGCAAGAGCCGTCTTAAAAAATGCTTCTATACTTATATTAGACGAAGCAACTTCTGCACTTGATACAGAAAGTGAAAAAATAGTACAAGAAGCCATCAATCGTATTTCAAAAGATAAAACAGTTATAATGATAGCCCATCGTCTTTCTACCGTAATAAATGCTGACAAAATCATAGTTTTGGAAGACGGAGAAATAAAAGAAGAAGGGTCTCATTTAGAATTATATAACAAAAAAGGTATTTACTATAACCTTTACAAAATGCAAGAAATTTAATATAAAGAAAAGCTACAAAAATATGAGATATACATTCATTCTTATGTTGTTATTGGTACTCGTAGCCATAGTTTATATTTATTATAGAGTATTTACAATCTTACCATTACCTACTTGGGCAAAATATAGTGTAATAGGACTAATGGTTTGTGCCTTTGCAAGTATATTCATTTCTTATTTGTTCTCAAACAAACTAAGTTTCTCTGTTGTAAGTTTTTTTTATGAAGTAGGCAACTCTTGGATTTTCATTATGTTGTACCTATTTATGATATTTATTGTACTAAACATTCTTTGCCTTTGTCATATTCTACCCTCATCTATTTTACATAACAATCTAACTTCTACTCTATCCATATTAGGAGTAATGCTTGTGGTTTTCATTTATGGAAATATTCATTATAAACATAAAGTTAGACAACCTTTAGTAGCAAAGACAGAGAAGAAAATAGATTCTCCAAAAAAGATAGTAATGATTAGCGATTTGCATATAGGTTACCATAATCAAAGAAAAGACCTTGCCAAATGGATTAGTTTGATTGAGAAAGAGGAACCTGATATGGTGTTAATAGCAGGAGATATAATAGATTTTTCTCTTCGTCCTATTATGCAACAAGAAGATTATAAAGAATTTAAAAGAATAAAAGCCCCTATTTATGCTTGTTTAGGCAACCACGAATATTTGGCAAACGAAAAACAAGCCGAAGAGTTTTATTCACTTTCTGGTATTACACTTTTGAGAGATAGTGTTGCGGTGAATGATAATGTTGTTATAATAGGAAGAGATGATAGAAGCAATAGTCAAAGAAAGACTGTGAAAGAATTAACTGCAAACATAGACACAAGCAAATACATTATCCTGCTTGACCATCAACCTTACCATTTAGAAGAAGCACAAATAAATAACATAGATTTTCAGTTTAGTGGACACACTCATTACGGCCAGATGTTCCCTATAAATCTTATAACGGATATTATTTACGAAAAAGCCTTTGGAGAATACTTTAAAGGCAAGACTCAGTACTATGTTTCTTCAGGTCTTGGTATTTGGGGTGCAAAATTCAGAGTTGGTACTCGTAGTGAATATATCGTCTTCACACTACAATAGCCTCCTCTCCCATAACCACACCTCAAAAATACAAATTCCTTAACCCCTAATTACAAAACTTTGTTTTAATTTTCTAAAACAAAGAAAGAGAATTCTAAAACAAAGTTCTACAAAATTAAAACAAAGAGATAGAAAATTCTTTCTTTGTTTCGTGAAGTTATAGAAAAGAAATTAAAACAAAAAAATAAAATTCCTTAATTTTATAAACTAAACTTTTTTTGTAAGTGTAATAAATGGAGTTTTTATAAATTTCCTAACTTTACTATACATTAAAATTTTATTACATATCAACTTCCCATATAATTTTTATCAGTGTGTATAACAATTTATTACGCTCCTCTAAAGCATTTTTATCAAATGAAGAATATGGTTTAAACTCTACTTGATAATTTTCTTTCAAATAATTATTAAAATTTTTTAAATCTATATTAGAATGATAATAACTATCACATAAAGAATGTCCCCAAGCCAAGCCATGACTATAAGTTTTTAATTTATCTACATATTCTTCATTTCCAGAGCTTATGTTGTTTAATCCTTTTAAAAGAAGTAATCCTCCAAGTTGATTTCTTGCTTCCAAAAACTCTTCTTCATTTTGAAAATAGGACCTATTGGTATCGTTATTTGATAGTATATGTTCAATATGATAAGCAGTTTTTTCACCACTTTTTGTAGAAATATAAAGAACGGGATTTTGCATTTGCTGATTTGTGTGCCTACAAATAAAATCTTCTATTCTTGCAAACAGATAACGCAAAACTCTTTTGTTCATATTTTCATAATTACGCTTTAGAAAAGTACTGTATTCCAAAAGATGTAGTTCTTGGTTTATATTACGTCTTTCTGTTATAGTATCCTTAATAATAGTATTGAATATTGTTCTGTAAGAATCTGTATCATCGTTATACTTCAATTCCTTATTTAATCTATATGATATTTTTTGATAATTATTGCTATCGTAAATTCCATTTAAAATAAGTAATATCCATAAACGGTCTATTTCTTTTGCTATTGTTACAATTTTTTCATCTTCCTTTCCATCATTGATTTTACACGCAGCAAGAATGTTTTCATATTGACCAGACAAACCATTTATTGTGTTGTTATATTCTAAATAAGCATTGTCGTTTTTTATAATTTTGGCATATAAAGTTGTATAATAATTTAAGTCTTCTTTTATAAATCTCTTAATATTTTCAATATGATTGGTATCTTGTTTTCTAAAAGATAAATCATCTGCAATATCATTGTTAGCAAATATAAATCTGTGATACTCTCTGTTAATAGCAAGTTCTTGTGATGTATTTCTTGTGTATATATATTTAGCCTTTATGTAATCAATAAAGAAATTATCTTCCTTTGTTTCTTGACTAAGAAGCGACATATATTTATCCCAATATTCAGAATATAAATCTGTATCTTCTTTGCTCAAACTACCAATAAGTTTTCCTTTCAAAATCTCAAATGGTTTTAAATCTTCTCCCCTGTCATTTATAACTTCAAATACCATAGGAGTGTCGTCTTGGTTTATTGATAGTTCTACTAAAATAAGTCTATTTAAAAAATAGAGAATAAATAGTTTTAACTTTTCTTTATCAAAATTTTTGTTATCTATCCAACGACTTATATCCTCATATCTTTCTATTAGATTTTTTTCAGTTCTATTTTTATACTCGTCTGTATATTCAGTATTTTCATATAGAGATTGCATAACTGATTTTCTTTTATCGTTATCCATGATAAATACATTACCACTAAAAGAAGAACGTTTCATTATACATTCTCTTAAAATATCTTTATCTATTTCATCTGTTGTTAAATGATATAGTTTAAGAGCAATGAGAGTTAGAGTCGTTAATCTTTGCTGACCATCTACTATATATATTTTGCCGTTTATTTCATTTGTTATAAACACATTTAAATAATAACAACTATATAGGTTTAATGTAGCTTCATTTAAGTCTTTGTCTTTATGTTCATTGTATGAAACATCAAAGGTATACCATATATCATTAAGGAGAGTTTCGGTAGTCTGTTTATTCCATACATACTCACGTTGATAGAAATCTATATAATATTGTTTATTTCTTAAACATACTTCTAAAGTATGGTCTATTGCCCTAATTTCTTTTGACATATTAAAAAGATATTTTATAAAAAAATCATGTGTTTACAATGCAAAATTACGTTATTCTTTTAAAATGAATGCAATAAATTCTGATTTTTCAATAATCATACAAAAAAATATTTTAATAGATTTGCTTTAACTTAGGTCTTATTCAAAACATTTTTTGGATAATTCAATATTATTTTTTCACCAATTTTGTTCTTATTTTCACTCTATTTAATAATTCTTTGCTTCTTTTTGCACGATAATCTACTTCGTGCATAATTTTCAAGTGCAGAAATAATATTTTTTTATCTCTTTGCTATAAAAACAAAGAAAAAAGATGGAAAAGATAATTATCTTGATATTATACAGAATATAAGTAGGAATTTTACAGATATGAAGTTAATGAGAGATAGAGTCGTAAATAAAACACAATGTAGTAGAATGCAATAAACTCAATAAAAAAATAACTTTGTATATAGAAATTTATTTTTTTTATTCTCAAACAGACCGCTAACAAGTTAGCACTTCGTTTAAATTCGCAAAGTGCAGTAATAACTGTGTGGTGTCATTTGCTCTTATTTAAATCAAGTATATAAAGACAAAGAGGGTTCTTTGTATCTCTTATTATCGTCTTAATAAAAATACCAAAGCGACTAAAAAAGATAAACCATAAGCAACTATTTTTAAATATAATACTACAGTTGCAATATCAACTAATTTTTTTAATTTTTCGTTTAATTCATTATCCATAATAAAAACCTCCATATTTTAAAATATGGAGGCAAAATTATATATTTTTTTTCTAATGACAAAATTATTTCATCATAGAAATTAAAGATATAATCTTTGTTAAATCGTCTATTTCATCGCGAAATGTCCTATTTCCTTCGCCTATCTTATTATTAAAATACTTAATCAACTCGGGGGTATCTAAATAAAAAACATCATCTCTATATTTAAAACTGCCATTAGAATTTTCTTCAAAACCTAAAAATTTCATAAATTCTTTTTCTTTAGCAATAGAAGCATTTGACATCAAAGTTTGAAGTTGATAACCTACGTTAGTGGATTTTATACGCATAGCATTTGTTTTTTCCCGAAACTCTGCTTCTGCTTTATATATACTATTTTGGTATTTTTGACCTTGACATTTAAGAGCAGTTAAATAAATATTCTGTTTTAATAATTTTCGCTGGTCTTGTGTTAACTTCAAATTTTCAACAAGTTGTTCTACACGTGTACCAAATGTTGTTTGCTGAAATAATAAATCTAACTGCCTTAATGATAAATCAGTATTTAACAAATCATGTTGAACCATTTTATTTTGAATATCTTGGTCTAATGATTTTAAATTAAGTTTTGCAGTTTCCATCGCCATTTTAAAACGTTCATCGTACGTTTCATTATCTCTTTCTGTATTTTCTGCCTCTGCATTAGTTTTTCTAATATTTGCTTTTGCTATATCTTTTTGCAATTGCATATTTTCCTCAAATTGCTCTTGTTGTTGATACATCGCAGACATATTAGGAACCTGAACAGGACTATCAGAAAACGTTTGAGAACCAGCACTTTCCAAAGGTCCAGCAGTCGCAGAACCAAGAGAACCATAAGCCATGTTAGGATTTAAACCCGCCTGACGTAATAAATTCATCTGATTAGCAGGACTATTATACAAGTTCTGCAGTTGCCACATATATCTATTATATGCATTTTGTTCTTTCTGATTTTCCTTTGCACGTCTATTTGCTTTACTTGTAGATGATGAATTAAATTCATGTAAAACAATGCAAATTCTTAAACCTTCAAAATAATTTCTACAAGAAATTTATTCGTCAGAGAACCTAAAGTGTAACTATTTTAATCTATAATAAGATAGGTACGTATTAAAAGACATTGCATTCAATTGCAACGCTTTGATGTTTACTATTTTTTTATTTATAAATTCAACTGCATAACTTGTTTGTATAAAACATAAAACATAAAACATAAAATATCAAAATACTCTGTTAGTAGCAGTAGTTCTCATGTTCAGTCTATATATAAAAAAAGAGTCATCAAAGAATGATAACTCTTTTTTTAGAATAAATTGGCAGTAACCTACTTTTCCACATACTTGTTGCAGTATCATCGGCGATAAAGGGCTTAACTTCTCTGTTCGGAATGGTAAGAGGTGCTCACCTTCTCTATAACCACCAATAAATATCTTTATTTCA
>JAFUGA010000018.1 GCA_017469625.1 Bacteroidales bacterium | reverse complement strand
AGAGAGAAACTAAAGTATAACACTAAGATTTTGAATACTTTACAACTAAAGGAGCGTTTGCAACCAGAAATCAAAGAACCAAAACTGTAGAACTTTGTTTTAATTTCACGAAACAAAGTTTTAGAATTCTATCTCTTTGTTTTAGAAAATTAGAATCAAGTTCTACGAAATTAAAACGAAGAGATAGAAAATTAGAATAAAGTTTTATTGCAAGAAAAATATCGTAAAAAGAATATTGTTAAAAAAATATCTAAATATTATGAAATAAAATTGTGTTTTATATCGTTAAAGATACTAAGAAGATAACAATTTAAAATATTATTTATTATGAAAAAAATCGTTGTATTATTATCATTGTCGTTGGTATTATTATCACCAGCATTTGCACAAAAGAAAAATCCATCAAAGAAAGCACCGGAAAAGAGAGAGATTTCAAAACAAGACCCTAAGGAAATAGAGAGAATGAATGCTTTGAAAGCTCAAACAGGCAAATCTCCTGAAGAAATGAGAGCAGAGTATGAAGAACAAACACAAAGAAAGTATGAGATTTTCAGAAAAGAACTTCACTTAGAGGGTAGAGAAATGGACGAATTTTGGAGTAGATACAAAGAGTATTCAGATAATTTGTACCGTATAGATGAAGAGTATATGAGATTGAGAGATGATATTTACAGAGAGAATTTCGGAGAAGATAGAAAAGCATATGATGAACTGAAAATGGATTCAAGAGGTGCTGAAAAACTCTTAAGAACTTCTATGGATGTGGATATGAAAAAGGCTGAAATGAAAAGACAATTCACAGAGGAATTACTAAAAAGTTTAAGACCAGAAGTAGTATTGAAATATATGACTGTAGAAGCCAGAGTAGATAAAAGGTCTATGAGAAAAGATTTACGTCAAGACCAGCCAGCAATGAGAGATTTGCCAAACGAAAGACCTGTTATAAGAAAGAAATAACATAGGAAATGACCTTGTCTATAGTTCTTATACTAATACTTTCAGGTGTTTTAGTAGGTTTTATCAACACACTATCGGCTGGAGGCACGACTATAAGCATAGCATTGTATCTTGCATTGGGATTACCTCCTCAATCGGCTAACGCAGTAAATAGGGTAGGTGTCTTGTTGCAAGATGCTTTTGGTTCTGCTCTTTTCTTTAAACAAGGTTTATTTAAACTAAAAGAAGTCTTGCCTTGTTCTATACCTGTAATGATTGGTGCTTTATTGGGTTCTCTTACAGCGGTAAAGATAAGTGAAAGAGTTTTTTCCATATCCTTTGCTATCATACTTCTAATAATGATAATCTTTATCTTTGTAGAAAGAAAGATAAAACCCATAGAAAAAGAAAAACTATCCACTAAAGAGTACATACTTTATTTTCCTATCTTTATGGCTATAGGATTTTATGGTGGATTTGTGCAAGCAGGTACAGGTTTTTTGATTATAGCAGCACTGTCTATGCTTTTAGGTTATGATTTGATAAAAACAGCAGCCGTAAAATTGGCTATGATGTTCTTATATACAGTAGTTGCTATTACGGTTTTCTTTGCAAGAGGTGGAATACAGTTGGAGTATTGGATTTATGGTTTAATTCATTCTGTGGGAATGATTATAGGAACGTGGATAGCAGGTAAATACGCACTGAAAAAAGGTGCAAATTTCGTTAGAGCGGTTATTATCTTTGTCATCATTATTACCGCACTAAATTTGATAGGTGTTATAGATTTTAAAGATTTGTTTAAAATTTTAGTTATTTAAAATTTGTAGTTTATACAAAATTTTATAATTTTGCCATTCGTAAAGCAAAAAATAAAAAGACAATGAAAAAATATGTTATATCATTGGCAACTGTAGTTTTATTATTCAGTTGCTCTTCTGTTAAGAAATCTCCTTACAAGTCTGTAGACCAAAGAGATGTACCAGAAAGATATGTAAATGATTTTAAGAAAAAATATGCCGACACAGATTTACAAAAAGTAAAATGGGAGATGGCAGATTCTAATACTTATTTTGCAAATTTCAACACTACAGATAATGACTGTAAGGTGAAATTTACTCGTACAGGAACAGAAACATATTATGTTATACCAAAGGATTATGTTCCTTCAGATATAACAGACTTTGTTAAAGAGAATTATGCAGATTATAAGATAGACGATGTTTATATCTCAGATATTAAAAACCAGAAATCTTACGAGGTAAGTATAAAAAAGAAAGGTGAAACTAAAAAATTGCAGTTTGACCTTAGAGGAAATTTCAATAAAGTAATAGATTAAGATTTCCTTATAAAAAGAAAAGGTGGTAAAAACCCCATTTCATTGTTTTATAAATGATTTATTAGACAATGAAGTGGGGATTTTGTTTTTCTCTTTCTACCTTTCTATATCTTCTATAAGTTTATTTACATCTACTTCTATGTTTTGCAATTTGTCTTTGCAATAATTGATTAAATAGATTGCTCGTTCTATTTTCTTTGAAAGAGAATCTACATTTATATCATTGCTTTCTATCTCTTTGACAATAGATTGTAGTTCGTTGTATGCTTGTTTGTAATCTAATTCTTGTTTTTCCATATTTATATTGTTTTATGTTATTCTACTATAGAGGAGAATTCTCCGTTGAAGGTTTTAGTTATTATTTTATCGTTCTTTTTTACCTGATTGGCGTTTGTTATTATATTACCGTTCAATGTAGTAATAGAGTAGCCTTTCTTTAATATGTTTTCAGGTTTTAAAGTGTTGATAATCTTGTTTATATTATCTATTTTTGTATGCTCTTTATCAAAGAAGATATTTACTCCTTTTGTTATATCTTTTTTAAGATTTTCACATTTATGTTTTTCTAATATGATAGCCTTACTACTATTGGTAACAATTCTTTTCTTAGAAAAATCAAGGTTAGTCTTTTCTCTGTCAAGCAAAAGTTTAGAATTTTTTACCAAACTATCTTTTAAAGAGTCTAAACTCTGCTGAAAATTCTCAAATCTTTTGAGTACGAATTCTGCTAAGGCTGTTGGTGTTATGCAGTTTTGATAACTAATCATTTCGGCAACGGTTTCGTTGGTTGAATGACCTATACCTGTCAATATAGGTAAAGGAAACGTTGCTATTTTTCTGCAAAGCATATAGTTGTTATAACAAGAAAGACCTATATCGCCACCTCCTCCTCTTATGATAAGGACACAATCAAAATAATCTTTTACCTGTTCTATTATATTCAAAGCCTCTACCATCTGAATGCTGGCTCCATCTCCTTGTAAAAGAGAATGAAACATATAAGTAAAGAAAGCAAAACCATGATTGTTTTCTTGTATTGTTTGCATAAAATCGCTGTAACCTTTACTCGTTTTTACAGAGATGATAGCTAAACGTTGAGGTAGCATAGCAAGAGATTTGTTTTTGTTTTCGTTCCAAATATTTTCTCGTTTCAGTCTTTCTATACACTCAAATTTCTCTCTCTCCAAATCTCCCAAAGTAATATACGGGTCAATATCCTCTATAATAAGACTTAACCCATAAAGAGCGTTATATGATAACCTTGCACGACAAGTAATACTTAAACCATCTTGCAGAGGTTGTTTTGTAACTTGTAGAAACTTTGCATTTATTCTTAGAAAATCATTCTTCCAAATAATAGACCTTATTTGTGCAACTATCTTATTATCTTTCTTTTCTACCAATTCAGGATAGGCATGACCAGAATAATTATATAGGTTTAGTTTAGAAATCTCTGCTTTTATCCAAAAACTCTTAGGATAAGTGTTCTTTATGTTGTTTTCCAACGAAGTGCAGAAATCAAGTAACGTATATATGTTTTTGTCTTCCATTCCTTATTTATTATAATTTTCTGCAAAGGTACAAAAGAATTCATTTTTTACAAAACTTCCCTCTTTCTTTATTCGCATAAACAAAAAGATAATGTTGTTTATGAAAATAAAACTCCTAAACTGTATCATAGGTTTAGGAGTTTGTGGTTTTAGAGAAAGAATGACTATTATTTGAAATTGATATTAGTCATAGTCTTTTCACAGTAATGACATTGTATAGTAAGAGGTTCTTCTGAAACTACATTGAACTGAGTATCTATTTCCTCTACATTTGTAACACAGTTAGGGTTTATACACTTTACTATCTTGTGTATTTCTTTTGGTATAGAAAGAGATTTCTTTTCTACCACTTCGTAATTCTTTATAGTAATAAGTGTAGCAGTAGGAGCAATGATGGCAAGTTTGTCTATCTCTTCACAATCAAAGAATTTATTAGTTGCCTTTATTATACCTTTTCTACCATACTTTTTACTCTCAAGATTTGTTCCTATAAGAACCTCGTCTTCCAAAGAAATCAAGCCAAGTATTCTTACAACATCAAAAACTTTATCTGCTGGAATATGGTCTATTACAGTACCATTTTCTATTTTCTTTACTATAAGTTCTTTATTATTAGTTGTCATAATATATCCTTTCGTTTTATTGTTAATACCTTATTATTTTATTTGGTCAGCGTATCCCAATATAGAAGCGATAAGTGCTTGTCTTACAAACATACCGTTCTTTGCTTGTTGGAAATAATAAGCATATTTTGTCTTATCTACGTCCATAGAAATCTCATTTACACGAGGCAATGGGTGAAGAACTTTCATATTGTCTTTGCAACCATTCAACAAAGATGCATTCAAAATATAAGAGTCTTTTACTTTTTCATATTCCAATACATCTGGGAAACGTTCCTTTTGAATTCTGGTCATATAGATAATATCTGCAAAAGGTATAACGTCTTCCAATTTTCTGTATTCATGGTATTTAAGACCAGCATTGTTAGCGTATGCTTTTACGTTGTCAGGCATAGCCAAAGATTCTGGTGAAACGAAATGAAACTCAGCACCAAAGTTGCTCATAGCCTGTACTAATGAATGAACAGTACGACCATACTTCAAATCACCAACCATTGCTATTTGTAAATTATCCAAAGTTCCCTGAGTCTTGCGGATAGAATAAAGGTCTAACATACATTGTGTAGGGTGTTGGTTGCTACCATCACCTGCATTGATAAGAGGTACAGGAGATACTTCACTTGCATAACGAGAAGCACCGTCTTTGTGATGACGCATAACTATTATATCCACGTAAGAAGAAACCATCATAATGGTATCGTGCAAACTTTCACCCTTTGTAAGAGAAGTAGCGGCTGTATTAGAGAAACCTATTACCCTTGCACCAAGACGATTGGCAGCAGTCTCAAAACTCAAACGAGTACGTGTAGATGGTTCAAAAAACAATGACCCAACAACCTTATCAGACAACACAGGTTGATTAGGATTTTTTTCAAATTTTTCTGCTAAATCAAGCACGGTCAAATAGTCTTCTTTTGTGTAATCCGTGATTGAGATTAGATTTTTACCCTTTAAATTTGTCATAATCTATCAATATTTTTCGTTCTTTTCAAATAAACAAAAAGAAAACGACCTTTAAATAAAAGTCGTTTCTAATTCTAAATAACAGAAAAACAAATAATCACGAGATTGTTTATTCTCTACACTACAATTCCTCATATTGATTATTTCGTTTTTCACTTTCCTTAAAATGTTTCTTGCAAAGATACAATTATTTTCTTATCTAACATTGTTTTAATCAAAAAAAATAATTTTTTCTCTTAATAACAACCAACCAAAACCTCCTCCTACTTATTCAAAATTAACCAAGTAGAAAGGAAAAATAAAAAGTAGATTTTTTTAATTAACTTCTGTTTTTTCTATCTCTTTATTTCGCTCTCACGAAACTTTGTTTTAATTTTCTAAAACAAAGAAAGAATTTTCTAAAACAAAGTTCTACGAAATTAAAACAAAGAGATAGAAAATTAGAATCAAGTTTTAGAAAATTAAAACGAAGAAAGAGGGAGTTAAAACTTCGTTTAGTGAGAGATAAAATAAAGAAATACTATTTTTTGATAAAAGAGTATCAAATTTTGATATTATTTCTTATCTTTGCAGTATGATTTTAGACGGATTAAATACTGTACAACGGCAGGCCGTAGAGCAAACAGACGGTCCTATAATGATAATAGCAGGAGCGGGTAGTGGAAAGACAAGAACATTGACTTACAAGATTGCTTATTTGTTGCAACAGGGTGTTTCTCCTTTTAGTATCATAGCCCTTACTTTTACCAATAAGGCTGCAAAAGAAATGCAAGAAAGAATAATAGACCTTGTTGGAATAGAGGCCAAAGGTTTGCTTGTAGGTACTTTTCACTCTATTTTCTCCAGAATATTGAGAATGGAGGCAGAAAGGTTGGGTTATACAAAAAACTACACGATATACGATGATGATGATAGCAAAAAACTTATAGTAGATATAGTAAAAAGTCTGAATTTGGACGAAAAACAATACAAGAAAGGTAGAATGCTTACCCGTATATCTTATGCTAAAAGTGCATTGTATTCACCTGAGGCTTACGCAACAGAAGGTCTGTTTTTGGCAGATGATAATGCAAGTAAGATACCTTTGTTTTACAAAGTTTATGCAGTATATCAAAAGCGTTTATTCCAAAACAACGCTATGGATTTTGATGATATATTGTTTAATATGAACGTCTTATTGAGAGATTATTCAGATGTAAGGGAGAAATATCAAAGAAGATTTAAGTATATACTTGTAGATGAGTACCAAGATACAAACTATTCTCAATATCATATTATAAAGGTGCTTGCAGACTTTCATAAAAATATATGTGTTGTAGGCGATGATGCACAAAGTATATATTCGTTTAGAGGAGCAAACATATCAAATATACTGAATTTCAATAAGGATTATCCAAACGCAAAAACTTTTAAGTTGGAACAAAATTACCGTTCTACAGAAAATATAATAAATGCAGCCAATGAGGTTATTGCAAAAAATGAAAAGCAAATACCTAAAACCATTTGGACAGATAATCCAGAGGGAGAAAAGATTACGTATAGAATACTTCCATCGGATAGAGAGGAAGCAGATTGGGTAGGAAAGAAAATACAACAAGATTTACAAGAAAGCAAAGATTCTTTCAGCACTGCTATACTATATAGAACCAATAGCCAATCAAGGACTTTTGAAGATAGTTTAAGACTTAAGAATATACCATACATTATTTATAATAGTACATCATTTTACGCACGAAAGGAAATAAAAAATATCATAGCTTATCTAAGGCTTGTGGTGAATAATAGCGATGATGAAGCATTTGAAAGAATAGTAAATTACCCTGCAAGAGGTATAGGTGCTACAACAATGGATAGACTGAAGATAGCAGCACAACAATACAATCTTCCTTTGTTTCATTTGGCTGAAAGTATTACACCGAACAATCCTTTTCAAATAACACCACGGGCAGTCAGTGCTTTAACGGATTTTTGTCTTATGATAAAATCTTTTACAGGCAGAGTAGAAACAGATGATGCATATACATTGGGAAAAGATATTATAAATAGGAGTGGTATTAAGACAGATTTAGCTTTATTGAAAGAACAGGAAGACAAGGATAGGTTGGAGAATGTAGAGGAATTTCTTTCTGGTATGCAGTCTTTTGTAGAAACAGAAGAAGAGTCTATAATTGACTCTTTGACAGGTGAAGAGATAAGTATAGAAAACAAGACCTTAGATGTTTTTTTGCAACAAATATCTCTTATGACCAGCACAGATGTGGAAGAAGATGAAGAAAGTAACAAAGTAAAACTTATGACCATACATTCAGCCAAAGGATTGGAATTTGACAACGTGTATGTAGTAGGTATGGAAGAGAATTTGTTTCCATCTACACTTTCTTTCGCTACAAGAGAAGATATAGAAGAGGAGAGAAGACTGTTTTACGTGGCCATAACACGAGCAAGAAAAAATCTTATACTTACTTCTGCAAATATGAGGTTTAGAAATGGTAGTGTAGATTTTGGAGAAACATCTCGTTTTGTAAGAGAGATAAGTCAGAAGTATTTGAATATAGTAGATGATAGCAAAAAAGAAAAATTATCTACAATATCTTTTCAACAGAAAGAAAATAATAAATCTTTTATTTCGTTAAAGAAAAAAGAGCCTTTAACATCTTTGCGTCATAATTCTTTGACAGACAAGAAATCTTCTTTGAATTTGAAGAAAAAAGAAGAGGGATTAGATGACAGTTGGCACCTTGCAAAAGATGAAGAAATAGAAGTAGGAGTAAAGGTTCATCATTCCAAATTTGGATATGGAACAGTTACAGAGGTAGAGTTAAAAGACAAGGATAAAAGAGCACATGTAGATTTTGGAGAGATGGGACAGAGAGTGCTAATACTTAAATTTGCAAAATTGAAAATACAATAAATCATTATGGAATATAATACCAAACGAAATAAACTTATTATACCTGAATACGGAAGAAATGTTCAGAAGATGATAGAATATTGTATGACCATAGAAGATAGACAAAAGAGAAACGATTATGCAAAAACTATCATTGTGGCTATGAGTCAGGTAAATCAAGCGGGAAGAGATTCTATGAATTACTTACATAAACTTTGGGACCATTTGTTTATAATCTCTGATTACAAATTGGACATAGATTCTCCTTATCCTAAACCACAGCCAGAGCAAGCAGAGGAAAAACCAACTCCGTTGAAATATAAAAATTCTCAGATTACATACAGACCTTATGGTGCTTTGTTGGAAAGTATGATAAAGAAAATAACACAGTTGCCAGAGGGAGAAGAGAAAAATATACTTATAGAACTTTCAGCACAAGAAATGAAGAAGTTGTATCTACAATACAATATAAATACTTGTGATGACGAGGTGCTGAAAAAACATTTTGAAACTCTATCTGATGGAAAAATAAAACTACCAGAAAGTTTCCAATTCAAAACTACACGTTCTATAATATCATCATCAAAAAAGAAAAATTCCAATCAAAAAACTACCGCTTTAAACAAAAATAAAAAGGTAGGTGTTGTTATAAAAAGGAATAATCAAGGTATAAGATAAAACACTATGGCTTCATTTAGAATTATAGGAGGAAAGCATCTGAATGGGGATTTGGACGTTCAAGGTGCAAAAAACGAAGCATTGCAGGTTATATGTGCAACATTATTGACCAAAGATAAGGTTACAATATATAATATACCAAATATTAGAGATGTAAATAATCTTATCTCTTTGCTAAAATACATAGGTTGTAAGGTAGAAAAAAAAGACCCAACTACCTATACTTTTCAAGCAGATGACATAGATATAGATAAAATCTATACACAAGAATATACCGAACGTTCTACTACATTAAGGGGTAGTATAATGTTGGTTGGTCCATTGTTGGCAAGATTTCAAAAAGCCTATATACCAACACCGGGTGGCGACAAGATAGGTCGCAGACGTTTAGATACACATTTCAATTCTTTTGAAAAACTTGGTGCAAGAATATCCTATAATTTCCAAACTAATGCTTACGAAGTAGATGGCAAAAATTTGAAAGGTTGCTATATGCTTTTAGATGAAGCCTCTGTTACAGGAACAGCCAATGTTGTAATGGCAAGTGTATTCGCTGAAGGCAAGACAACTATTTTCAATGCAGCGTGCGAACCTTATCTTTATCAATTATGTTCTATGCTAAACAAGATGGGTGCAAAGATAAGTGGAGTAGGTAGCAACCTTCTTACGATAGAAGGAGTAGAAGAGTTGAAAGGTTGCGAACATACCTTGCTTCCAGATATGATAGAGGTAGGAAGTTTCATAGGTTTGGCTGCAATGACACAAAGCAATATAAGAATAAGAAACGTACAATGGCGACACCTTGGAATAATACCAGATGTTTTTGCTCGCTTAGGAATAAAGATACTAAGGGAAGAAAACGATATAATCATACCATCGCAAGATGTTTATGAGATAGAGAAGTTTATGGACGGTTCTATAATGACTGTGTCAGATGCTCCTTGGCCTGGATTTACACCAGACTTAATAAGTATAGCCCTTGTAGTAGCCACGATGGCTAAAGGTAGCGTTCTTATACACCAAAAGATGTTTGAAAGTCGTCTATTCTTTGTAGATAAACTTATAGATATGGGTGCGAAAATTATTTTGTGCGACCCACACAGAGCAACCGTAATTGGCAATGAGAGAAAGTACAAATTGCGTGGTATAAAGATGTCAAGCCCAGATATTAGAGCAGGAGTAGCCTTGCTTATTGCGGCTATGAGTGCAGAAGGTGTTTCTGTAATAGACAATATAGAACAAATAGATAGAGGTTATCAAAATATAGATGAGCGTCTTAATAATATAGGTGCTCAAATAGAGAGAATAAATTAGTACATTCAAAATATAAAACACAAGATGAAAAACTTAGAAACATATTTACAGCCTTTGGATTTAAGTCAATTTGAAACCATAATAACAGAAAATCATTTTCCTACATGGGGTGAGAAACTTATTATAAACAAACAAGGAGAACCTTTTCCAACTTTGGATAAGACGGTTGAGATAGCAATAGTTGGAGTAGAGGAAGACAGAGCCTCACTAAGAAATGTAGGTTGTGGAAAAGCAGCAAATGAGATTAGAAAATATTTTTATCCTCTTATGCCACAGGATACAAGATTTAAAATAGCAGATTTAGGCAATTTGAAATTAGGACAGTCTGTAAGAGATTCTTATTTTGCTTTGGCAGAAGTTGTTTCTACACTTTTACAAAACAATATCTTACCTATAGTTATTGGAGGTTCAAATGATATGGTTATAGGTACGTATATGGCTTATGTAAATATATCTCAGATAATAAATATTTTGAATGTGGATTCTCATTTAGACCTTATCAGCGAGCAAGAAGAGGTTTCAGACGAGAATTATATACATAAACTTTTGTGCAATGAGCCAAACTATTTGTTTGATTATACACATATAGCATACCAATCTTATTTTGTAGATAAGAAAGCGTTGGAAATGCTTGACAACCTAAGACTTGAATATTGTAGATTAGGTCAGGTGCAAAGCGAATTAGAAAAGGTTGAGCCAATGATAAGAGATGCAGATATGGTTATTTTAGATGTGAATGCTATAAGAGCATCAGATGCTCCTTGTTCTACTTCTCCTCACGGTCTTTACGGAGAAGAATTCTGTAAGATAGTTAATTACGCTGGTATGAGCGACAAACTTACTTCTATTTGCTTCACAGGAATAAACCCAGATAGAGATATAAACGGCAGAACTTCACATATAGTTGCCCATGCTTTGTATTATTTCATAGATGGTTATATGTGGCGAAAGAGAGATTTTCCTCAGAAAGACAAGTCTAACTATTACAAATTTACAGTCTTGGTAGAAGAAAATTCAGACGAACTTGTGTTTTACAAGAGTAAGAAAAGCGGTCGTTGGTGGGTAGAAGTACCTTGTTCACAAGAGTCTAAATATAAGTATTTCAATCATTACATAGTACCATGTAATTATGAAGATTACCAATCTGCTATGGAAGGCGAAGTACCTGCAAGATGGTTGATAGCATACAATAAAATGAACTTATAAAATCTTTTTTCTATGTATCATATCTTAATAATAGATGACGAGAAAGCCATAAGAAGGGCTTTGCGTGAAATCTTGGAGTTTGAAAACTATGAAGTTAGCGAAGCAACCGATGGAAAAGACGCTTTAGATAAAATATCTCAGCAAGTTTTTGACCTTATCTTTTGCGATATTAAAATGCCGAAAATGGACGGTTTGGAGTTTTTGGACAAATGCAAAGACAAAACTTCTGCTCCTATTATTATGATTTCTGGTCATGGTACAATAGAAACAGCGGTTGAGAGTTTGAAAAATGGAGCCGTTGATTACATAGAAAAGCCATTGGATTTGAATAAAATATTGTCTGTTGTAAAGCAACAAGTTCAAAAACAAGCAGAAAATATTCCTCAACCAAAACCTGTTAAACGCATAAAACCAACATTAAGTCAAGGTTCTACACAAATTATTGGCTCTTCACCAGCATTGAAACAAATGTTGGCAATGATAGATAAGGTTGCACCAACAGAGGCTAAAGTTTTAATAACGGGAGAGAATGGAACGGGTAAGGAATTGGTTGCAAAGATGCTTTACGAGAAAAGTTTGAGAAGCAAAAATCCTTTTATAGAACTTAACTGTGCTGCTATTCCTAACGACCTTATAGAGAGTGAGTTGTTTGGACACGAAAAAGGTTCTTTTACTTCTGCTATTGCTAAACAAAAAGGAAAGTTTCAGTTGGCAGATACAGGAACTTTGTTTTTAGATGAAATAGGGGATATGTCCCTAAACACACAAAGCAAAGTTTTGCAAGCCATTCAGGAGAAGAAAATCTTGCCTGTTGGTAGTGAAAAAGAAATTCAGGTAGATGTACGAATACTTTCGGCAACCAATAAAAACCTTAGAGAAGAGATAGATGCAGGAAGATTTAGAGAAGATTTGTACCACAGAATAAACGTTATAGAGATAAAAGTCCCTGCTTTAAAAGAAAGACGAGAGGATATTCCTTTGCTTATAGATTATTTCTTATCTATAATAGCAAAAGATGTGAAAACCAAACAATTGAAGATAGAAAAACCTGCTGTTAAGTTTTTGCAAGATTATGACTACACAGGCAATATCCGTCAGTTGAGAAACATAGTAGAACGCCTTAGTATCCTTTGCGATGATGTCATAACCCTACAAAACGTTAAAGACTACTTGTAATACAAATAGAAAAGTAAAAAAATCTTACTAATTCTTTATTCTTAAAACAATTAGTGAATAACTAACTGCAAATGAAAAGTGTTTATAGTTTGACTGAAACTGAATATGAAACAGGAAAGGGATTTAGACGATGAAGAAAATAATTATTGTTTGTATAAGTATATTGTTTGCAATTATATCAAATTCTCAGACTAACTATAAACATAAACCGAACAAAGAAGATGTATTGAGTTCTATACATACTTTCAAATATTATACTACTAAGGATAATAAAATTTCCTATCATATATTTGACAGGTCTTTTAATGCAGATAAATGTTGTAATGAAAATATAATAGACCGTGTCTATGGTCTATTTCAAGTGAATATAGAAGATAGTTTAATAGGTTATTACATAGATAGTAGTTCTACAAAACTAAAGGTAAGAAAGAAAATGGTGTATATTTTGAATGCAACAGCAATAGAAATAGATTCATTTCAATCAACTTTACCTAAAAGTACTTTTGACACAATTACTTTTTCTTTCTATGTTCTTACTTATGATGATTATTTTGCAAAAAATAAACTTGATACTTGTTCGTTGGGAATAACAGCCTATTTTGATAGATTACCTCCTACATTTTATCACGGTTACAAACGACCTATTTGTTTAGGTTCTGTATATATTCCAGATTTTCCATTAGGAATGTTAGGAAATTTTCACGTCTTAATAGAAAATATGTCTAAACAATTAGAAGATACAAAATAAAATCTTGTTTTTCAGGTATAAAAAATTACTAACAAAAATTTTAACCCATATTATTTCTGCAAATTTATACAATCCATAAACATAATTCCACTCTCCACGAAACTTTGTTTTAATTTTCTAAAACAAAGAAACAATTTTCTATCTCTTTGTTTTAATTTTGTAGAACTTTGTTTTAGAATTCTATCTCTTTGTTTTAGAAAATTAGAATCAAGTTCTGTGAAATTAAAACGAAGTTTTATTTTATTCCTTTAGTGTAGGAAGGAGGAGATATTTTATTTCGTTGTTGAAAGACTTGTTTTTTAAGTAGTTATATTTTTTACTTAGATAGACGGCTCTTTTTTGTTGGCCTGTGTATGCAGCAGACAAAAGTCCAGCACCTGCAACCCATACTGTAATATAATCTCCTTTCCAAACCTCGTAAATACCGAAAGCAAGTATTCCACCATTCACAACAAAGGCACTAAAACCCTCAAACCAATAACCTGAATAGATATGTCCCAAACCCGGTATAAATGAAAGAAGTTTTGCAGTAGATTCTTTCTTTTGTTTAGGAGGATTTTGGTATAGGTTGTCTAACAGGGATTTATCTTCATCTGAAAGGTAAGAAGTGTGTTTATAGTACTCTGAAAGTTTGTCTTTGGCTTTGGAATAATTGCCAAGTTGATTATAAACCAAGATTTCCATCAAAAGAGTTTTGTTTGAACTATTTTCTTCTAAGTCTAAACTTTTGTTTTTTAATAAATTCTCAGCAGAAATAAAATCATCGGCAAGGTAAAAGCAAAGAAGTTTTTCATAAAACACAGAGTCCTTTTCCTCCAAATTCATAGCATAAAGAGGAATACGTTCTAAGGTTTGTGCAGAAAGAAGATATTTGCCTCTCTTTTTATAAGATAAGGCTTTCTTTTGCAGAGCAAGTTTTTGTGTTTCACTGTTTTGAGCATAGAAATACACTCTTTCGTATTCCAAAACAGCATTGGAATAGTCCTTGTCTTCAAAATATTTATCTGCAAGCGAGAAAACGTTCTGATTATAAGCCAAAACTGTTACGCAAAGGCAGATGTATATTGTACAGAATGCTGATATTTTGTTTTTCGTTAAAATCATCGTATCCTATTTTCACACTTACGGCACTTCCCCAAATGTTTCCCACATAGAAAACAGTCCCTAAAGAACCGAAAAGTAAAGTTTTCCAATTGAGAAATCCGTGTTTAATCCAATTTTCTGTAGTTACAGCAGCAAAAGAACCGACTGTGAGAAAAGCACTTACACCTTCGCCAATCTGTCCTGCATATACCTTGCCCAATCCTGGTACAATAGCCGAAAGACTTGCTGCAATAAAGGGTGATTTCTTCTTATAATTTTTCAAAGAGAAGAATATACTATCCAAATTCTTTTCCTTATCTGCCAGATTATAAGTAGTATAGGAGAAATTTTTGCTATAATCTTCGTACAACTTTAAATCCCTTTTCAAAAGAGAAAATCCTGCTTGTTCCAAAGCATAAAGTTCTGTGTTATTGTTTAATAAGGCTTTATTATTTTCAAGGTTTGAAACTCCCAAATCGTATTCCTCTAAATAGGCAGAAGATAAGGATGAAAAGAAAACTGCACCTGTTTTCATATTTGATTGATTGCTAACCTTGTCAAAACATTCCCTCGCTTTGGAAAGTTGTTTAGAAGAGTAGAAAGCCCAACCTTTAAGAAAGAAAACAGAATCCGCCACAGGTTTTTCATACTTGTTTTCGTCAAAATCTCTTTTTGCCCAAGTCAATGCTTCTTCTTTCATATCGTTGCCTATAAGATATTTGATGAACTCATAATCCTTGTACGGCAAAATATCATTCTGTGCTGTAGAAACATTGAAACACAGAACAAAAATCAAAGAAAACAATATGAAAACGAAACTATTTCTCATAGTTTTCAAACTTGGAGTTTTTGAAAGAATATATAAAAACGTCTTCCCTGTGTTTCATAGTTTTAGTATCAAAAAATGACATATCTTTTCCTGCTAAAGCCACTCTGTTACAACGCATAAGACGGTCGGAAGTAAAGATAACTCCTCTTATAAGACCGTAATGTTTTATCAAATTTTTGCTATAACCAGAACAAGTGGGAGAATAGGCACACGAACGCATAACTATGGGCGATAAAACCTTTTGATAAACAAACATACCCGAAGAAAGTATATGATATACAGGGTTTTTGCTATCTGTCTCTTTGAAACCATAGGTTACATTCCTATCATCATATTTGCTATCTTTGAACTCGTGAATTGATAACAAAAAAATATCTTCACTACTCTGAGATTTAGACAAATAAACACTCAAAATGCAAAGACAAAGTAGGAAAAAGTTTTTCGTTTTCATCATTATTCTTTCTTAATACCTTGTACTATAGTTACAGAATCCGGTATTTGAAATTGGAAATAAGAAGATGTTGCATCGTTATCATACTTTATGTTATCAAAAAGTTGTCTTCTTATTATGGTGTCATTGTTCTCTGTAACAGTTATTTCAGTTATATTTTTTGGAAAAGAGAATTTGGGAAGAGAAACATAATCTTGGTAATATATCTTTTTGTTTTCTTCCTCTTTTTTGTTGAAATATCCACAATAGATAGGCATATCATTCTCTGAAACCATAATTATCTTGGATATTTCTTTGTTTTCACTCTTTGGGATAAAAGTTTTGACTATCCTCGTTGAGTCTTTCTCTTGCTGAGATAAAGTAAAACCCAACGAAGATAGTCCTAAATCATATCTATCATTTGAAGAGAATATTGCAAAAATCTCGTTTTTGCTTGAGTAGTCTTTACCTACTTCGTTCCATGCTTGATTGTTCTTTGGTGAATAAAAGACAACCTCACCTAAAGCATTATTTATAGAAATTATTTCTTCAGGGTAAGTTATTCTTGTAACACATCTGCCATTGCTTTCAAAGAAGACAGACTTTTTTATATTAAAAACTTTTCCTGAGATAAACTGTTGTACTGTTACATCTGCTTGTATCTTATTTTGTGCTTGAACACAAAAATTACAAACAAAACATAGAAGCAGGAAAACGAAGTTTCTCATTTTTTACATCCACATAAAATAGCTGGAATTACCAACGTATTTTCCTACATCGCCTTGTACTCCATCTACTATAAGAACTACAAAGTCTATAACAGGAACTATACCAAATATACCACAACATGTAACACCGTACCACAGCCACATCATAGGAGAAGAACCAAGATACATTCTGTGTATTCCTATACCTCCTAAAAAGAAATCTAATACTGCTGCTACAGCCCAATGTTTGTCGCTACCTCTACTTGCCATAGATAAAGAATTAGCAAGATTCATATCCATTCCTGTAAGGTTCAAATCGCCTAAGTTCAAGTTATCCAAACTTACCTCTGTAGCAGAAGCAAAAGCATTGTTGATAACATCGTTATCCAATGAATATTTGTCTGCAAAACTCAAAGAGCAGAAACCGAACATCGCAACTAAGATAAACAAAGTCTTTTTCATAAATTTTTAAAAATTAAATACAGTGAGCAACCATTTTACTTACACATTCTAAACCAAAGAAATGCTCACCACTTTTCTTCGTTCAGAATACTTTTAACTAATAAAGGTTTGCAAATATACGATAAAAATTTGAATAAAGCCTAATATTTTTAACGCTTTTTAGGAATAATGATGATTAGAACAGAGATAAGTATCAATAGAATACCACTTGCAAGCCTTAAAGTAAAGACACCGTCAAATATAGTAATACTTATGATAACAGCTGTAACAGGTTCCAACGCTCCCATAATGGCAGTAGGTGTTGAACCTGCATAGAATATACCTATATTTAAAAGTGTCATTGCTATTATAGTAGGTACTATAGATGCAAACAATATCCACAGCATAGAAGTCATATTTGGTATAAGTATAATGTTGTTTTCTTTTGATGAAAAGGAGTATAAGAATGTGCAAACGGCAGCAAAGGACATTATATAAAAAGTCATCTTAAAGGGTGTAATGTTTATCTTTGAGCGATTGACAATTACTATATATACAGCATAGGTCAAAGAGGATATTAAAACGAGAGAAATTCCTAAAATAGAGAGTTTTGCGTTTGTGTCTATATTGTACAACATAAGAATACCTATAGCACTGAGTATTATAGAGAGGACTATAAATATATTCACTCTTTCTTTGAAGAAAACAGCCATAATTACCGCTACCATAATAGGATAGGCGAACAAAACTGTAGATGCTATACCAGAATCTAAATAATTGAAACTCGTATATAAAGACAAAGCCGAAGCAGCAAAGGTTATACCCAAAGCAAGCAATACTTTAAGTTCTGTAGAGTTTATTCTCAGAGGTACTTTCTTTATTTTAAGAATAAGAAACAACAATATAACGGCAAAAGTAAAGCGATAGAATATAACACTTGCAGGATTAAAACCCTCTTTGTAAAGAAATAAGGCACCCAAAGGGTTAGTTCCATAAGCCACAGCTGCACATATACCTGCCAAATATCCTTTTAGTTTATTGTTCATAAGGTAAAGTATTCTGTTTTTTCGTTTTAGTACTTATAATGTAAAGACCTATAAATGTAAGTAATCCATTCAGCAGTAGAAGTTCAAAATCAAAAGAGTAGTTGAACCATTGTTTAGAATTGTTGTTAAGTATAAAACAAATCAAAGGAGCAAGCACGCAAACCAATGGTGTATATTTGTCTTTCACCTCTCTTTTTGTCATAAGACCAAAAGAAAACAATCCCAAAAGAGGTCCATACGTTATGCTGGCTACTTGATATAGAATATCTATAAGATGTTCGTTTTTGTTGTGGTAATAGAATATTATAATCAATGTAAATAACACAGCAAAAGAAAGATGAACCCAATGACGAATACGTGTCTTTTGTTTTTCGTCTTTATCTTTCCTGTTTTCAAAATTAAGAAAATCTATACAAAAAGCAGTAGTTAAGGAAGTTAAAGCACCATCTGCACTTGGATAAAGAGCAGATATTAAACCGATAATAAATATTATAGAAGCCACAGCAGGTAAATGATTGATGGCTATTTCGGGGAAAAGGTCATCTCCTGAGGCTGGTATTCCATTTTGTGCTTTAAAGATATAAAGAGCAGAACCTAACATAAGGAAAAGAAAATTGACAACAAACAATATAAGAGAAAAACTTATCATATTCTTTTGTGCTGAAGATATGTTTTTACAAGAGAGATTTTTTTGCATCATTTCTTGGTCTAAACCTGTCATTGCTATACATATAAACATACCTCCCAATATTTGTTTCCACCAACAGTTACGTGAAGCACTGTCTGTTTCTATGAAAGTAAAGTATTCACTATGAGCAATCTTGTTTATCATACCACCAAAGGAAAATCCTAAAGAATTTGACACTATTATAAAACATATAACCAAAGCAGCAAGCATAAACGTTGTTTGAAGAGTGTCCGTCCATACTATTGTCTTAACGCCTCCTTTGATGGTGAAAAGCAGAATTAAAGCCAAGAACAAAACGACTGTAAGTTCAAAAGGTAGGTTCCAAGATTTGAAAACAAAATTGTAAAGTACTATGATTACGATAAACATTCTAAGACTTGCACCTAAACATCTGGAAAGTATAAAGAAAGCACTGCCTGTCTTGTGTGCAAAAAATCCGAAACGCTTTTCAAGATAGGTATATATACTTACAAGATTTAGTTTATAATATGTAGGCATCAGCACAAAGGCTATAACTAAATAACCCAAGAAATAGCCAAACACCATAAGCATATAAGTAAACATTCTGTCATTTACCCAACCCGGCACACTCATAAAAGTAACCCCCGAAAGCGAAGCACCTATCATACCATAGGCTACAACAAACCAAGGACTTTTTTTGTTACCTTGAAAAAACGCTTTACTGTCTGCCTTGCGTGAAGTTATCAACGTTACAGAGAAAAGCAAAAGCGTATAAAGTACAAATACAATAAATATAATTGTTTCCATAAAAATGTAATATTACTACTTTAATAAATAAAACGTTTTGCAAAATTACATCATATTTTCCAAAGAATAACCCAGCAAATGTTTTTATTTGCTATTTAAAAACCTTTACCCCTCCTACTACCATTAAAGTTTTCTCTATCCAAACCTACATTCCACTAAACCCAAACACCCCCTCATTCCAATAAAACTTCGTTTTAATTTCACAGAACTTGATTCTAATTTTCTAAAACAAAGAGATAGAAAATTAAAACAAAGTTTCGTGAAATTAAAACAAAGAGATAGAATTTTAAAACAAAGTTCTACAAAATTAAAACAAAGAGATAGAAACACAAAATGAAGCAAGAGAAAAATATATTTGCAAAAAAGATTGTATATTTGCAAAAAAGAAAATAAAGTAACTTATGGATTATCCTTCAATATATCTTGAAAATGTTATAAATGAATTATCTAAACTTCCCGGAGTAGGCAAAAGGACGGCACTTCGTTTTGCTCTACATCTATTGCAAGAAGATGAGCAGACGACTACAAGTTTGGCAGAAAGTTTATTGAATATGCGTTCAAAGATACAACTTTGTAAGCACTGTTATTCTATATCCGACAGCGAAGAATGTGAAGTTTGCAAAGACAATAAAAGGGACCATAGTATAATATGTGTTGTGGAAAACGTAAGAGATGTTATGGCTATAGAGAATACTAACCAATATTCTGGTATTTACCACGTTTTGGGTGGTATTATTTCGCCTGTAGATGGTATAAGTGCGAAAGATATACGCATAGCAGAACTTGTGGAAAGGATAGCCAAAGATAATATTTCTGAAATAATACTTGCCTTGCCTACAACTATGGAAGGAGATACTACATGCTTTTATATCAACAAGATAGTAAAGGATATGAATGTTAAAGTTTCGGCTATAGCACGTGGAGTGGCAATAGGCGACAATATAGAGTATGCAGATGAGATTACATTGGGACGTTCCATAGCCAATCGTATGCCTTTTGATAATATATATTCAAAATAAACCAAAGTATTTTTACAAAACAGAATAATAATCAAAAAACATTATAACGCAATGAAAAGACGGGTGAATTGTTGTGGAGTATGCAGTTGAAATCATTAGAATCTAAAAAGGTAGTATTTACATACACAGTGCGTTATCATAAAAGGTAGTACATACAGTTTTATTATAGAAAAAGAGGACAATAATTATTGTTCTCTTCTTTTTTGTTAAAATTTTTGTATATTTGCAAACTGAACAATTATAATACAATATGGAAGAAAAGAAACAGATAAACAGAAGGCAGTTCTTGAAAAGAATGGGCTTTACGGGTATAGGACTTGCATCTACTATGCTTTTGGACCCAATAACAAGTGTAGCAGGAAACGTATTGAAAGAAGATAAGAAGAAAAATCCAAACATTAAGATGACTTACCGTGTTAATCGAAACACAAAAGACAGTGTTTCTTTGTTAGGATTTGGAATGATGAGATTGCCAAATACAAACAGGGTAATAAATCAAAATGAGGTAAATGCAATGGTTGATTATGCTATTGCCAATGGTGTGAATTATTTTGATACAGCACCTGTTTATCACGGTGGAAAGAGTGAAACGGCTACAGGTATTGCACTTGGAAGACACAAGAGAGAAGATTTTTTCATAGCAACAAAACTATCTAATTTCCAAAAAGAACAATGGACAAAAGAGGCTTCAATGAAGATGTACCACGATTCATTTAAAAATCTTGGAGTAAAGGTTATAGATTATTATTTGTTGCATGCCATAGGTGGAAACGGACCAAACGAGTTGAAAGAGAGATTTGAAGACAATGGAATGATGGAATTTTTGGTTAAAGAGAGAGAAGCAGGACGTATTCGCAACCTTGGTTTTTCTTATCATGGCGATGTGAAGGTTTTTGATTACTTTTTATCTCAACATAGTAAATATCATTGGGATTTTGTTCAAATACAGATGAACTATGTTGATTGGAGGCACGCTTCTATGAAAGGTTCAAGAGAAGAAGCCGATGGAGATGCAGAATATTTGTATAACAGACTGACTAAACTTAATATTCCTGTTGTAATAATGGAACCTTTGAGAGGAGGAAGATTGGCAAACGTTCCAAAGGATGTAGAAAACGATTTAAAGGCTATGCGTCCTGATGATTCTATTGCTTCATGGGCTTTCCGTTGGTGTGGAACTTATCCAAATGTTCTTACTGCTTTGTCTGGTATGTCAAAGATGGAACACGTGGAAGATAACATCAAAACTTTCTCTCCTTTAGAACCATGTACAGAAAAAGAAAACTCTATCTTGGCTGCAGCAGCCGACAAAATAGAAGGTTATCCTACTATTCCATGTACTCAATGTAATTATTGTATGCCTTGTCCTTTCGGTGTTAATATACCAGGAAACTTTGCTTATTACAACGAAAAGATAGACAAAAGAATAATTCCTCTACCAGAAAGGGACGCAAAAGATTATATGGAAAGAGCAGCAGAATTTAAAGATGGTTTCCACAAGGCTTTGAAAGTAGAAGAAGATGCTACAAAATGTAGAGATTGTGGTATATGTCTTGCAAAATGTCCTCAAAAGATAAGAATACCGACTCAGATGTCAAGAATAAAAGAAGTACTGAACGCATAAAAACGTTTGTAACAAAGATTTTAAGAAAATAAATCTAAGAAACAAAATTGTAAAAACACAGAGATATTTTTATATTTCTGTGTTTTTTCTTTTGGTAATAGTGTTCATCTATTGGATATTGAACTAATATTTATAGTTCTTATTGTTTTTCCTTAGAATGATAAGGTTAATCTATTAGACTTTGAAGTGCCAATTTGTAGCCTTTAAGTCCTAAACCTATTATACAGCCATTGCAAACAGGGGAAAGCAAACTTGTTTGACGAAAACTTTCCCTTGCAAAAATATTTGAAATATGTACTTCTATAACAGGTTGATTTATTACTTGTATAACATCACGTATAACTACCGAAGTATGAGAATACCCACCTGCATTCAAAATAACAGCGTCTTGAGTGCAGGATTGCAAAGCATCAACTATTTCTCCCTCAATATTGGATTGAAAATAGGAGATATTTATCTTTGGAAACATCTGTTTTAGTTCTGCAAGATAGGATTCAAAATCTTGGTTTCCATAAATTTCTGGTTCTCTTTTGCCAAGCAGATTAAGGTTTGCACCGTTTATAATCAAAACACTGTTTATTTTCTTCATATCTTTATTCATCGTATTCTTCTTTGTACATTTCTATTTTATGGATAATCTTTTCTCTATCAAAAACAAACAACTCCGGAACTTTCCAAAGATACTTTTTTATTATCATTTCGTTGTCCGAACTGTAAGCATTGAGCCACTGTTTCGGCATTTTCTTTACACATTTCAGCCATTCATCTTTCTCAATATCAGGTGCTATGGTAAGGAAAATAAGTTCCTTTTTCTCTATTCTTTTGTTTAGAGATTTATTTTTTCGTAAATGTTTTATTTCTTTCTTACAATGTTCGCAATAAGGGTCGTAAAACAGTACGTAAATGCTGTCTGCATTTAAAGAATATAAATCTTTAATACTATCGCAATCAGGTATTTCTATACTGAAATTTGCTCCTTTTGTATAGAGATGTTGATTGTTGTATTTATCAAAAAGAAACTCCTCTTGTGAATAACAAAACGTATTCACAAGAGTAGAAAAAAATAATATTGATAAAGAAAAAAATCTCATAGTTTCTAATCCAACTCTATTTTATCTTTCTTTGCTGGTATGACAACATCGTTATAACCTGCCGAGTTCAAAGTTTCTGAAAACGCAATTTGAGAATCGTGTTCTCCATGTACAAGAAAGATTTTCTTCAGTAAAGTTTTATCTGTATGTGCTATAAATCTAAGCAACTCATCTTTGTCAGCATGAGCAGAATATCCTTCTATTCTTCTAATATCTGCATAAACCCTGTGATTTGTTCCAAAGATAGAAACGTTTTTATCTCCTCTGAGTATCTTATGACCCAATGTTGTCGGAGCACAATAGCCAACACCTAATATAGTAGTAGATTTCTTTTCTATGTTGTTTGCTATGTGGTGTTTAACTCTTCCTGCCTCCATCATACCAGAAGCACTTATGATTATACAAGGAGCAGAAGAATAGTTCAAACTTTTACTCTCTTTATTAGTTTGAATATAGTGCAACTTATCAAAACCAAATGGGTCTGGGTCTGTACGCATAAATTCCTGCATTCTTTCATTGAAACATTCGGTATGAAGTCTGAAGATATTAGTAGCATTAACACTCAAAGGAGAATCTACATACACATCTATACTTGGAAGTTGTCCAGATTCCCATAAATCATTCAATACAGAGATTATTTCTTGCGAACGACCAACAGCAAAAGATGGGATTATAAGTTTTCCTTTCTTTCTTATGCAAGTATATTTTACAACGTCTAAAAGTTGCTCTTCACTTTCCTCAACACTTTCGTGTACTCTATCTCCATAAGTCGTTTCCATTATTATATAATCTGCCTGTGGAAATATTTGAGGTTGTTTTAGTATTCTTCCTGTGTATCTACCAATATCTCCTGTAAAGGCTATACGTGTAGGGTCTGCTTTTCCATTGTCAAAAACCTTGATATTGCAAGTAGCAGAACCCAAAATATGTCCATTATCTGAAAACATTATGGAAAAAGTTCCAAAGTTTAACTCTCTATCGTATGGCACACTAACGAAGTATTGCATAGCAAATCTTGCATCTTCTGCCGTGTAAATAGGAGAAACTGTTGGCAAGCCTTGTTTTTCTCTTTTTTTGTTGAAAGTTATGGTATCCAACTCCTGAATATTACCAGAATCTGGTAGCATTATAGCACACAAATCCCTTGTTGCAGGGGTAGTAATTATGGTTCCGCGAAAACCTAACTTAACTATATAAGGTATCAACCCCGAATGGTCTATGTGTGCGTGAGAAAGAATAAGATAATTTATCTCAGCAGGATTGAAACCTAAATCTCTGTTGTCTGCATCTGTTGCAAGACCCTTACCTTGATACAAACCACAATCCAATAATATCTTTGTACCGTTGTTTGTTGTTATTAAATGTTTGCTACCTGTTACTTCTTGAGCAGCACCTAAAAATTCTATAGTCATATAATTTTATTTTTAACTTATCTACAAAAGTAATACATATTTTTTTACCTATAAAAAATTTTTTAAACAATTTATTTGTATTTTTGCAAACGAAATAAGTTTTACTTATATTGAACGTAACAAATAAAAAGAACATTTTAAATGAAAAAAAGACAAATAATAGTTGTTTTTGTTTTGATTTCGTTGCTGTTAACAGTCGTTTCGTGCAGAAAAAAGCAAGAAACCAAAGAGCAAAAAGCAAAACAAGAACCAAAAGTTGAAGTTTTAGAGGGTATGGTGTTAAGTAATATAGATTTAAATGACAGAGAAAAAAATATACATGGAACTATCTCTTTTCCAAGAACTATAGACACACTTACAGATATTACACCTATATACACAATATGGGAAAAGGATTTGCAAGATTTTGCTAAGACAGTAAAAGAAGAAAACCTTATGAAAATAGAAAAAGATACTAATATGTTCAACTTTACTCTTCTATCTATGAAAAAAGAAAACGACAGTATAATAGTTTGCAATTTTTTAAAACAACTGCATTTTGCTACCCATAAAGATACTATAAAAGAAAATGTTTCTATAAAATACAACACCCAAACGAAGACTACAAACATTATATCCAAACCTTAAAATATTTTTTGATGACTAAGAAACGAAAAAACAATAAAGCAAAAAAAATCTTATTTATTTCCTGTGCATTGATATTTCTTTGCATACTTGTAAGTGTTGCATATATTTATGGCAGAGATTATTACAGAAAATATTATGCTTGTCCTACTTTAGGGATAAACTACAATAAATACCCTGTAGTAGGTATAGATATTTCATCTCATCAAGGCGATATAGATTGGCAATTGGTTAGCGAAAGCAATATCTCGTTTGCCTTTATGAAAGCAACGGAAGGTGAGGATTTTGTAGATAAAAATTTTGACAAAAATTGGAAGAAAGCCAAAGCAAACAACATAATAACAGGTGCATATTTGTTTTACAGATTTAATAAAGACGGAAAAATTCAGGCAGATAACTTTATAAACACGGTGAAGTTAGAGGATAACGATTTGCCTCCTGTAGTTGATTTTGAATTGTCTTATGGTAATAGGTTTAGTAGTGTTTCTCACAATCAGATACAAAATCATCTTCTGAAATGTCTTCTTCAACTTGAAAAACATTATAAATGTAAACCTATAATATATACCAACGTAAATACATATAATAAATATATAAAAGGTTCTTTTGATGACTATCCTTTGTGGCTTTGTAAACTATGCACAGAACCAAGTTTAAAGACTTGGACTTTTTGGCAATATACTCACAAAGGTATAGTACCGGGAATTAAAGGTAGCGTTGATATGAATTTTTTCAACGGTTCTTACCCCGATTTTGTAGATTATGTTTATGAAACGAGATTCTAAAAAAATACTTCTTATAGACGACAGTCATAGTGTTCTGAAAGAGAAACTGTTGTCAAATGGTTTTACGGTGGATTATCACCCTGAATATACCAAACAAGATATTATAGAACATATACCAAATTATGATGGTCTTATAGTTAGAAGTAAAATACAGATAGACAGAGAGATAATAGACAAGGCAACTAATCTTGTTTTCATAGCAAGAAGTGGTGCTGGAATGGATAGCATAGATACCGAGTATGCAGAAAATAAGGATATAAAATGTTTAAACTCTCCCGAAGGAAATAGAGATGCGGTAGGGGAGCATACTTTGGGTTTGTTGCTATCTTTATTCAACAAGATAAATATTGCAGATAATCAAGTAAGACAAGGTATCTGGTTGAGGGAGGAAAATAGGGGATTGGAGATAAAAGGAAAGACCATAGGTATAATAGGTTACGGCAATATGGGACAGGCTTTTGCAAAAAGGTTGAGTGGGTTTGATTGTAATGTTATAGCCTATGACAAGTACAAGACAAACTATTCAGATGATTATGCAAAAGAAGTTTCTTTGCAAGAGATATTTCGTTATACCGATGTTTTGTCTTTGCATGTTCCATTGACTCAAGAAACTCATTATATGGTAGATATAGAGTTTATAAACCAATTTTCAAAACCTTTCTACCTTCTAAACGCATCACGAGGCAAAGTCGTAAAACTTAAAGACCTTATTCTTGCTTTGAAAAACTCTAAAGTGTTGGGGGCTGGTTTAGATGTGTTGGAATATGAGTCTATGTCATTGGGACGACTTACATCTCCAAGTCCACAGGCTGAAGAAGAATTGCAAGCACTCTTTAAAATACCAAACACAGTCCTTTCTCCGCATGTAGCAGGCTGGACTATAGAGTCTTACTATAAGTTGGCAGATGTTTTGGCTGACAAAATAATAGACTGTTTCAAAGAATAAGAACACTATTTTCAGAAAGCAATAAAAAAGGTACCCGTTACGATAGAGTAGGGGGTACCTAAAAAAAATATTAACATAAAACAAATTATTGTTTAAGTAAAGAAATGTTTGTTTAACAAAGGATTATAGTTTATTTTTTATTTCGTCTATCCACTTGTTTATACGGTCTTCTGTTTTGTCGCTTTCGTTTTCTTCGTCCAAAACCAAACCTACAAACTCTCCATTGATAACAGCCGAAGATGCTTCAAAGTTGTAATCATCGCTATCTACACTTCCTATAACTGTAGCACCACTTTGTTTCACTGTGTCATATAGTTCAAATAGTCCAGAGCAGAATGTGTCGCCGTATGATGCACTATCTCCACAACCAAATAAGGCTATAGTCTTGTCTTTCAAATCGTTGTTTTTGAAAATCTTTAATCCTTGGTCGTACCAATCGTCTTGCAAATCTCCACTTCCCCAAGTAGAAGTTCCAAGTATGAAATTGTCGTAAAGGCTTATTACTTCGGCTTTTAGATTGCTAACATTTATAACATCGTTTGAGTTTATACCCAATTTCTCCGCTATTCTGTTTGCAAGGTTTTCGCATGTTCCTGTTGTGGAACCGTAAATAATGCACGTCTTTTTCATTGTTCTATTTTTCTTTTTTAGTTATTAACTTGTATAAATTTATGTTTGCAAAATTATATACAATTTTTATATACTACAATACTCTAAAAAGATGAAAATGAATACTTAAAAGTGGGTATAGTTGCATTTTCTGACAATAGATTTTTAATGTAATTCTTAAATTTTTTATACAAAAATATGGTATTTTTCTTGTGATTTTTTTAGAAAACTGTTCTATTTTTCCTATTGTCTTGCCTTAGTTTTGTTGGTTTTTGTAACGAAAAAAGGGGTTTTATGTTGAAAATAAGTTATTGTAGGTATGTGAAAATAAAACTTTGTTTCATTTTTATAGAACTTTGTTTTAATTTTCTATCTCTTTGTTTTAGAAACGTAGAACTTTGTTTTAGAAAATTAGAATCAAGTTCTACGAAATTAAAACTTTGTTTTATTGGAGGAAATTTAGGTCTTTAACTTCCTAAAAGAAATAAAGTTTTTGTGAAAAAGAAAAGTTGCACAACTTTTCTTTGTATAAATTATTGGTGAAGATTGTTTATAATAGGGGGTTCAGGTATAAAAACTGTAATGGCTAAGTATAGTCCGAAAACTATAAGTATGCAACCTACTATCCTGTTTATAATAGTTATTACATTATCGGTAAGAAAACGTTTAAGTTCGTTTGCAATAGCACATTTAATCAAATCCATCAACAGATTTGTAACAAGTATTGACACTAAAAAGATAATCTGTTCAAAACTTTTGTTGTATTGATTTGCAACGCCTATAGGTATCAACCAATAAAGCCATGTACCCGGGTTTGCTATATTGAAAATAAACCCTTGACCTAAATGTTTGAATAGAAAACCATTGTTATTCACCATCTTAGTTCTTGCTTTTGGTGTAACGTGTCTTCTGGTGGCTGTATATAAACCGAAAATTATTATAACTATACCACCGACCACAGAAACAATATCTCTGGCTTTGTCATTCTCAAAAAAAGTAGACAAACCATACCAAGCCACAAACACCATAAGAACATCGCTTGCCGAAATACCTAATGCTAAATGTGAACCTGAACGAAATCCTTTGGAAATACTTGTTTGCAATAGCGAAAAGAAAGCAGGTCCGACCATTAACGAAAGAGTCAAACCAAACAAAACACCCTGTGTTACTATATGAAATAAAGGCATATACTTTCTTTTATTTTATTGATGCTATACTTGAATTTTTTGCAAAGATACAACAAAAAAATACAAAGAATGAAAAAAATGTATTATTTAAACAAAAGTTTTATTATCTTTGCAAAATAATTTATGGAATTTTAATATTATACTTTTATAATGAATACTAAGATAAACACAATAGAAGAAGGATTAGAGGAATTTAAGAAAGGTAATTTTCTTATAGTTGTAGATGACGAGGACAGGGAAAATGAGGGCGATTTGGTAATAGCAGCAGAAAAAATAACACCTGAAAAGGTTAATTTTATGTTGATAAACGCCAGAGGTGTATTGTGCGCTCCCGTTACTTTGTCAAGGTGCAAAGAACTTGACCTTCCACATCAAGTAATAGATAATACTTCTATGTTGGGTACTCCTTTTACAGTTACGGTAGATAAACTTGAGGGTTGTACTACAGGGGTTTCAGCACAGGACAGAGCAGCGACTATACAGTGGTTGGCAAACCCAGAAGCAAAACCTTCAGATTTTGGTCGTCCGGGTCATATCAATCCTTTGTATGCTCAAGATGAAGGAGTACTAAAGCGTGCAGGTCATACAGAAGCCGTTGTTGACCTTTGCAAACTTACAGGTATGTATCCAGCAGGCTGTCTTATGGAGATAATGAACGAAGACGGCACTATGGCAAGAATGCCTCAACTTATAGAGTTCGGTAAAAAACATAATCTAAAGATAATCACTATAAAGGATTTGATAGCATATCGTTTGGAACACGAAACTCTTATACATAAAGAAGAGGAAGTAACTTTGCCTACACAGTGGGGAACTTTCAAACTTATAGCATATACTCAAACAAATAACGGTCTTACTCACCTTGTATTGAAAAAAGGAGAGTGGGAAAAAGATGAAGCAGTGCTTTGTAGAGTTCATTCATGCTGTGCTACAGGAGATATATTTGGAAGTATGAAATGCGATTGTGGAGACCAACTTCATACTGCTATGGAAACAATAGAAAAGGCAGGAAAAGGGCTTATTGTTTATATGAACCAAGAGGGTAGAGGTATAGGTCTTATAAACAAACTTCACGCATACCATTTGCAAGAACAGGGTATGGATACTGTAGATGCAAACGTGGCTTTAGGATTTAAACCTGATGAAAGAAATTATGGTATAGGTGCCCAAATATTAAGAGATATGAATGCAACGAATTTGAAACTTATGACCAATAATCCACTGAAAAGAGTAGGGTTGGAAGGCTTTGGTATCAAAATATCCGAAACAGTTCCTATCGTTATAGCACCAAATCATTATAATCATAATTATTTGGTTACTAAAAAGGAAAGAATGGGACACGATTTGCCTATAGAATAAAAAAATATTAAAAAAGGACTATTTTATAAAATTTTGTTTTAAATTTGCAAAAAGAAATTTTGATATTAAATGGAGAATCTGTCTGAGATATTGTCTGAAGTAGAACAAAGGATTTTTGTTTTGGCAGAGAGATTGCAGAAAGAGATGATAAAGAATGCAGAGAGAGAAGAGCAGATAGAAAAATTGAATATCAAAATAGCAGAGATTGAAAACAAAAACGAATTGTTAGAAAAAGAAAACAGAGATTTAAAAGAATTAAAACAAAATAAATTTATAAATAAACCTTCGGAAGTTACTGAATACATAAAGATAATAGACGAGTTAATAGAAAAAATAGATAAAAGCATTGCTGTTGTATCATCAAAAAATAATGATAATAAATTAGAGGTCAATGGATGAAAAAGTTGCAATAACACTACAGATAGCCCAAAGAAACTATGATGTTATGGTTAAACAAGATGATGTCAAAATATTTGAACAGGCTTCTGATACTATAAACAAAACTATGGCAGCCTATGCGAGCAGAAAGGCTTACAGAGACAAACAAGATTTGATGGTTATGGTGCTTTTGCAAACTATGGTTTCAAACTTAAAGACAGAAAAAAGATTGAATGATAGTGTAGGGGAAGATTATCAAAAAGCATTGAGGATAAAAGAATTTTTGGATAAAATAAACTCAATATGAAGTTTTTTTTGATGAAGATATAGAAATGAGAAACGTTATTTGAATTATTGAATAATATACACTGCACCGAGTTTGGGTAACAGTTCGCAAACTCAACAGTTAATACACAAAAACGGGTAAGCCTCGGGTCAAAGGAAATCAGGCCTCACTCCTTCGGGAGTCCTTTTGGACAGTGGAAGATTGATGTTGGCAGGCCCCCAAATCTTTCATAATAGGGTTTTGCGCTAAACTCCTATGCCCAAGATTGCGGTGCAGTTTTTTTTCTTTTCGTTTTAATTATTTATTTCATATTCTCTAACCTCCGATAATGATAAAACAAACATTATGACAGTAGTATTGTATATTATTATCGCAATTGTAGCCTTTGGTTTAGGAATATTGTTGGCTACTACCAAGATGCGTTCTACTCTTATGAAAAAGAGTGAAGCCATGATTAAAGAAGCGGAAGATAAAGCCGAAATCTTGAAAAAAGAAAAGATGCTTCAGGCAAAGGAAAAGTTTCTTCAACTGAAAGCAGAACACGAAAAAGAGTGTCAAGAAAGAAATAACCGTGTTCAACAGAATGAAAACAAACTTCGTCAAAAAGAACAATCTTTCAACAAAGAAGTAGAAGAACTTAAGAAAAAGGGACAAGAATTCAACCTTGCAAAAGAACAACTAAAGAAACAAGCAGAACGTCTTACCATTAGACAACAAGAAGTAGAGAAAGCTTATCAAGACAGCGTTCAAAAGTTGGAACAGATTGCTGGACTTAGTGCCGAAGAAGCCAAAGCTCAACTTATAGAAACCTTAACCGAAGAAGCCAAAAGCGATGCTATGGGAAAGGTGATGGAGATAGTAGAAGAGGCTAAAATGACAGCAAATCAACAAGCCAAGAAAATAGTTATAGAATCCATACAACGAACAGCTGCTGAAACGGCCATAGAAAACACAGTATCTGTATTTAACCTTGAGGACGAAGAAATAAAAGGTAGGATTATAGGTAGAGAAGGTAGAAACATACGTACTTTAGAAAATCTTACAGGAGTAGAGGTTATAATAGACGATTCACCAGATGCTATATTACTTTCTTGTTTTGACCCTGTAAGAAGGGAAGTCGCACGTCTATCTTTGCATAAACTTGTAACAGATGGTAGAATACATCCTGCAAGAATAGAAGAGATAGTTGCCAAAACAAAGAAACAAGTAGAACAAGAAGTAATAGAAATAGGTAAACGTGCTTGTATAGACCTTGGAATAGTAAATCTTCACCACGAATTAGTTAGAATGGTAGGTAAGATGAAGTTTCGTTCTTCATACGGTCAAAACCTACTTCAGCACTCAAGAGAAGTTGCCAATCTTTGTGCTACAATGGCTGCCGAATTAGGACTAAATCCAAAGATAGCAAAAAGAGCTGGTTTGTTACATGATATAGGTAAGGTGCCAGATGATGAACCTGAACTTCCACATGCTCTTTTAGGTATGAAGTTGGCTGAGAAATACAAAGAGAAACCAGAGATTTGCAACGCTATAGGAGCACATCACGATGAGATGGAAATGACAAGTCTTTATGCACCTATAGTTCAGGTTTGCGATGCTATATCTGGAGCAAGACCTGGTGCGAGAAGAGAAGTAGTTGAAGCCTACATAAACAGACTAAACAAGTTAGAAGAAATGGCAATGTCTTACAACGGAGTTTTGAAAACTTATGCTATTCAGGCAGGTAGAGAACTTAGAGTAATAGTTGCAGCAGATAAGATTTCAGACCAAGAAGCCACTCAACTATCTTTTGATTTGTCTAAACGTATTCAAACAGAAATGGTATTCCCTGGTATGATTAAGGTTACCGTTATTAGAGAAACAAGGGCTGTTAATTATGCAAAATAAATTGTAATCATAATCCAATATATGCTTGAGTGAGAATGAACTTGCTCAAGCATTTTTTGTAATCATATAAATAGAATTATAGAAAACAAAGTTTGAAAGGGGAGATGTGAATATTTAAAGTCATTTAATTTTTTTTGAAAAGACGAAAATAAAATAAAGTTCTACTGTAGCGAAACAAAGTTTTAGAAAATTAAAACAAAGAGATAGAAATCTAAAACAAAGTTCTACAAGACTGAAACGAAGAGATAGAAAATTAGAATCAAGTTTTAGAAAAATAAAACAAAGAGATAGAATTCTAAAACAAAGTTCTACGAAATTAAAACAAAGTTTCGTGAGAGTGAAACAAAGTTTTAGAAAATTAAAGTAAAGAGGTGGAAGATTAGAATAAATTTGTGTGAAAATAGAATAAAAAAGTGTGTTAAAATTTGTTGATTATGTGTTAAAAATTGCAAATTTTGGTTTGAAAATATAGGAAAATGGAAATGATTTAATGGAATTTTAGAATAAAATCATTACCTTTTTTCAATTGAAAACAAAGAGATAGAAATATAATATTAAATCTTGATTATGAAAAAATTAAAAGAATATTATGACAAACAACCTTTGAAAGTTATACTTTTTGTTGCACTTATTCTAAGACTTGTAAGTGCTATATTTTCACAAGGTTACGGAATGCACGATGACCATTTTCTAATCATAGAATCTTCTCGTTCAATGGTAGATGGACATGATTATCAATATTGGTTTGTAGATGGACCACAAGGTCATTCTCTTACCTATCCTGCTATAATGTATTTCTTTTTTAAGTTGTTGAAATTCATTGGTATAGTTTCTCTAAATTCTCAGATGTATGTGGTTAGAATTGTGCATGCATTGTTTTCTTTGCTTACTATATATTTTTCATATAAGATAACTTACAGACTGTCAAACGATAAGAAGATTTCAAACTATGTGGCTTGGTTTCTATCTTTGCTTTGGTGTATGCCTTGGCTTAGTGTAAGGAATTTGGTGGAAATAGTTTGTATACCATTTTTGCTTTCTTCTACATGGTTGTATATGCGTAATAATGAGCCAAATACAAAAGAGATTATCTTTTCTGGTATATTGATGGGTTTGGCTTTTGCTTTTCGTTATCAAGTCATATTTTTCATTGGTGGTTTTGGCTTGGCTATGCTTATCTACAAACAATATAAACAAGCAGTTATATGGAGTATTGCCCTTATTATAACTTTCTGTCTTTCACAGATAACGGATATATTTATGTGGAAAAAACCGTTTGCAGAAATGCTTGGCTACATTACCTACAACGCAACACACTCAAAAGACTATATTACAGGAGGTTTCTTTAATTATATAGGAGTTGTACTTGGTGTTTTGGTACCTCCATTGAGTGTTTTCATTTTTTTCGGATATTTTTACGGATATAAACGTTTGTTTGTCTTTCTTCCTTCTTTCTGTTTCTTGTTGTTTCACAGCATTTTCCCAAATAAACAAGAGCGTTTTATATTCCCTATTCTTCCTTTCATAGTTATATTGGGTGTAATAGGGGTAAATGAATTTTTTATTAAGCATGCAAACCGAGTAAAGTTGAAAAAAGTTTTCAAAGTCTGTTTGAAAATTTCTATTGCTATAAATGTAATACTTCTTATTCCCGTTACGGTGCATTATTCTAAAAGTGCAAGAGTGGAGAGTATGAAATACCTAAGAAAATACAATGATACAGCACACGCTTTTATAGTGGAAGACCGTGTAAATCATAGAAATACACATCTGCCTCGTACTTATGCGGGCGGAGATATAAGACAGTACAACGTTATAAAAGATACCAATCTTGTATGCGATACAGTGCCGGCGTTTATAATATTTGTGGATTCGGTGAATTTAGAAGAGAGAAAAGAATATGTAAAAAAATATGCAGAGAATTTAGAGTATGAAACGACCATTTATCCTAATACTTTAGACCAACTTATGCAGAAAATAAATAGGCATAACAGAAATTTACCTCTACTTATATATAGAAATGTAGATGAAATACCTGAAAAAAGAAACTAAAAATTTGGATTTTCTATAAAAAGACTATAACTTTGCCAATTGAAAGATTATGTTTTCAAAATAAAGATACATAAGATTTAAAACAAACAAAAAAGTATAACTGTAAGAAAATAAAAAACTGATTTTAAATAAAATACACTTATATTATGTTTTCAAAAGATACATACATAAAAAGAAGACAACAATTATGCAAAGACGTTGAAAAAGGTCTTATTCTTGTTGTAGGTAATTCAGATGTTGCTTTCAATTATCAAGCAAATCAATATACTTTTCGTCAAGACAGTACTTTCCGTTACTTCTTTGGATACGATATACAAGGATTGATAGGAGTAATAGATGTAGAAAGCGGAGAAGAATATCTTTTCGGCGAAGAGGTTGATATGAACGATATTATATGGACAGGTCCTATACCATCTCTTTCTGAAAGAGCAACAGAGATAGGAGTAAAGAATACAGGTAATATCAAAGATTTGAGAAACCTTATAGACAAATCCGTTTTCGCTGGTAGAAAAGTGCATTATGTTCCGCCATATAGAGCAGAAAATGTTGAGTTTATAGCAGACCTTCTTCATATAGATTATCGTTTTGTTCAGGCTTATGTTTCTACAGAACTTATAGCAGCATGTGTGAAACAACGTTCTATAAAGAGCGAAGAAGAGATTGTTGAGATAGAAAAAGCACTTGACACAGCCTATACTATGCACACAACTATGATGCGTATGGCTGCAAAAGAGGGAACTTACGAATACGAAATAGCAGGTACGATGGAGGGAATAGCATTGGCAGGAGGTGGTCCTGTTTCTTTCCCTATCATACTTACAACACACGGAGAGATACTCCATGGACACGACCATTCTTTGCAAATAAAGAAAGGTAGAATGATAGTTTCAGATGCAGGTTGCGAAAACGTAATGGGATACTGTTCAGATATTACAAGGTCTGTACCTGTTGGTGGAAAATTTGATGCAAGACAAAAAGCCATATACGAATCTGTACTTTCAGCACAACTATTGGCAGCAAAATTGTCAAGACCTAATGTAAAATATTCTGAAATCCATCTTGCAGCAGTAGAACAATTAGGTGGTTGTTTGAAAGAATTAGGACTTCTGAAAGGGGATATTCATCAGGCTGTTTTAGAAGGTGTAATGGGATTGTTTATGCCTCACGGATTGGGTCATATGATGGGATTGGACGTTCATGATATGGAGAACTATGGTGAAAATTACGTAGGATACGATAAAAAGAATGTTCGTTCAACTCAGTTTGGTTTGGCTTCATTGCGTTTAGGTAAAGAATTACAAGAGGGATTTGTACTTACAGACGAACCAGGTTGCTATTTTATACCAGCACTTATAGATAAGTGGAGAGCAGAAAAGAAATTTATGGACTTTATCAATTATGATGAAGTAGAGAAATTCAAGGATTTCGGTGGTATAAGAATAGAAGATGATTTGTTAATAACGAAAAATGGTTGCAGAATATTAGGTAAACCTATACCAAAGACAGTAGAAGAAGTAGAAAATGAAATGGCAAAATAAGAATATTCTGCAAAAGAATAACGATGAAAAAACTCATAATTATAATACTTTGTTTGAGCATGGGGTCATCTTGGCTCCACGCTCAATTTGTTTATGAAAATAGAACCTATTCACCTATTATAAAGACGGTTATATTAGAACAGAGTTCGCAAATATTGTCTGAACCTGTTATATATTTAAACTCCCAAAAGAAACTCAGACTAAGTTTTGATGAACTTTCAGAAGAAACTCATAGGTATGAATATACTATTATTCATTGTGAGGCAGATTGGACTGAAAGCAAATTGGAAAAAGATATGTACATAGAAGGGTTTGATGTTCAGAAGATAGAGGGTTTTGCAAACTCTTTTAATACTATTCAACGTTATGTACATTATTCTCAAACAATACCTTCAAATGATATGAAGATAACAAAGTCTGGTAACTACATACTTAAGGTTTGTCAAGAGGGAAACCCAGACAATGTTATACTTACACGGAGATTTTATTGCATAGATGATAAGGCCGAAATAGCCATAGAGGTAAAGCCTTCTTCAGATGCTTTTATTATGAAAACACATCAGGAGGTTAATGTGAAAGTAAAGGGTAAAAACTCTTACTTTTTTCAAAATCCAAATGAAGATTTGAAAGTAATATGTACGCAAAACTCAAGGGAGGATTTGAAAAGACAGTTGGACCTTAGAGGAATGATGGGGACTTATTTGGATTACTCTTTTTCGGATAAAAACCAGTTTGAAGGAGGTAATGAATTTCGTTATTTTGATTTTACTTCACTGAAATTTCGTACGCAACACATAGCACGTTTTGATTATATAAATTCTGAAAATCAAGTCTATCTCTTACCAGAAAAAGATAAACATAATTTAGTTTATGCGACAGATAAGGATTTCAATGGAAACTTTTTCGTAAGAAATGAATATCAGCAAGATAATGAAACTTATTCGGATTATGCTTGGGTACATTTTACGTTAAACAAGGATTTAAACCTTGTGAATACATATTATATAGTAGGAGGACTTAATGATTGGAGAGTAAGTGAGCAAAACAAGATGGTATTTTCAGATGGTGCTTATAGATTATCTCTTTATCTGAAACAAGGAGTTTATTCCTATCAAATACTTTCAGATGACGGTTCAGGTATTCTTTCACCTGCCAAAATAGAAGGAAACCACTCTGAAACCAATAATGTTTATAAAGTATGGGTGTATTATCATAATTTTTCAGATGATTATGATGAACTTGTAGGTTTTGCAACTGTGGAATATAGAAAATAATTTCCTTTATTTACCTATGCAAAACTTGGAGAAGATATTTGAAAGAATATCATCGTTGCATATTTCTCCTGTTATGCTTCCTATATTTTCGGTTGCTCTTCTTATGTTGAAACTTATAATATCTGCATCTGCACCAGATTCTAAAGATACTAAGGCAAGATTAACATCAATTAGGGCGTTCATTAAAGCATTATAATGTCTTTCGTTGCAGACAAAAACTTTGGAATTCAAATCTTCAATGTTCATATTTTGAGTAATTCTTTCCAAAAGTTTGTCTAAACCTTTTCTTTCTTTGGCACAGATAAATACAGCGTTAAGTTGGGACAGCGTTTCTGTATCTTGTTGTGAGAATGTGCTAATATCCGATTTGTTTGCTACCAAAATAATTTCTTTTTCCTTAGAATATACTTCTTGGTTTATCTCTTGCAACTGTTGTTGTATAGAATCTATGTTTTCAGTAGAAGAATCCACAAGATAAAGCACTACTTGGGCTTTTTCTATTGCCAAAAGAGAACGGCGAATACCTTCTTTCTCTATTTCGTTGTCAGAATTTCTTATTCCGGCAGTATCTATAAATCTTACCTGAATACCGTTTATGTTTATTACCTCTTCAATAGTATCTCTTGTAGTGCCTTCTATGGAAGATACTATGCTACGTTCGTCATTCAAAATAGCGTTCATAAGTGTGGATTTGCCACTATTTGGTTTTCCAACTATGGCAACAGGAAGACCGTTTTTGAAAGAATTCCCTTGTTTGAAAGAGTTGGTAAGTTCTTCTAAAGACTTAGAAGTCTTTTCCAACTCTTCCCTCAATTCATTTCTATCAACAAAAACTTCCTGTTCAGCAGAGAAATCTATCTCTAATTCCAATAAAGACGCTATCTTTAGAAATCTTTGACGCAAGGTTTTAAGTTCTTCGTTGTAATTGCCTCTCAACTGTTTCATAGCCAAAAGGTGAGAAGTGGAATTATTGGATTGAATTAAATCTGCTATGGCTTCAGTTTGCGAAAGATTCATTTTACCATTAAGAAAACTACGCATAGAAAACTCTCCTTTGTCTGCCAATCTTGCACCTTTGGAAACAATCAAACGTATCATCTCTTGCTGAATATAAGGACTACCATGATGAGATATTTCTACAACATCTTCTCCTGTGAAAGAATTAGGTGCAACAAATACACTAAGAACAACCTCGTCTATAATGCGATTGTCTTCTTTTATACTACCATAATATAGTTTGTTTGCTTTAAGTATATCTGATAGTTTCCTATTATTGTTTGGTGAAAATATATTGCAGGCTATCTCTATGGCTTTATCTCCAGATATACGCACAATACCCAAAGCAGAAATAATGTTCCCTGTGGCTGGTGCCACTATTGTATCTTGTAAATTCATCTAATTGTCTTTTAGTTTCTGTATTTCGTCCCTGTAAACTGCTGCTTGCATAAAGTCTAAGTTTTTTACACATTCTTGCATCTTACGTTCTAACTGACGAATTATAACATTCTTATCCTTATAGTTTTCTTTTATCTTGTTAGCATCATTTATAGCAGATGTTTTTGCTTTAGTTTTCTCCTTGTTATCTACGCTTTTCTCTCCTGTAGGCAAGATAGAATCTATGGCTCTTTTCACCTGTTTCGGTGTAATATTGTGTTCTTTGTTGTAAGCCATTTGTTTCTCCCTGTGATATAAGTTTTCATTTATTGCTCTTTGCATACTCTTTGTTATAACATCACCATACAGAATGGCTTTGCTATTAACGTTTCTTGCGGCTCTTCCTATGGTCTGAATTAAAGCCTTATCTGAACGAAGAAAACCTTCTTTGTCTGCATCTAATATAGCAACCAAACTTACTTCTGGTAAATCCAATCCTTCCCTTAGAAGATTGACACCCACCAAAACATCAAAACTTCCAGCCCTTAAATCGTTCATAATCTCCACTCTTTCCAAAGTATCTATATCTGAGTGAATATATTTTGTTCTAATATCCAATCTAAGCAAATAGTTAGTCAATTCCTCCGCCATTCTCTTGGTAAGAGTAGTAACCAAAACTCTTTCCCCTTTATCCACTGTTTGACTTATCTGCTCCAAAAGGTCATCTACTTGATTTTTAGCAGGTCTTACTTCTATAGGAGGGTCTAATAATCCTGTTGGACGTATGATTTGTTCTACTATAACACCCTCACTCTCTTCTATTTCATAAGGAGAAGGGGTTGCAGACATATATATAGTTTGAGGTTGCAAGGCTTGGAACTCTTCCCACCTCAAAGGTCTGTTGTCAAATGCAGATGGAAGACGAAAACCATACTGAACAAGATTTTGTTTTCTGCTTCTATCTCCTCCAAACATTGCACGTATTTGAGGTAATGTTTCATGGCTTTCATCTACTATCATAAGAAAGTCTTTAGGAAAATAATCTAAAAGACAGAAAGGACGTTCTCCCGGTTGTCTTCTATCAAAATAGCGAGAGTAATTCTCAATTCCTGTACAGTAACCCAACTCCTGTAACATTTCCATATCATTATTTACTCTCTCTTCCAAACGTTTGGCTTCCAACTCTTGACCATTTTCTCTGAACTCTTCGCAACATGCAAACATATCTTTCTGAATTTCACGCAAAGCAGAGGATAAAGTGTTTCTATTCGTAAGAAAATTTCCAGCAGGGTAGAGAGTAATATTATCTAACTTTTCTATAGTCTGAGAACTTATAGGGTCAAACTTTTCTAATTCGTCTATCTCATCATCAAAAAAGATTATCCTATAAGCATAGTCAGCGTATGCAGGGTGTATATCTACAGTGTCGCCTTTTATTCTAAATTTTCCTCTTCCAAATTCTATTTCGTTTCTGGAATATAGACTATCTACCAACCTTAAAAGAAAACTATTCATATCTATTTTTTGTCCTGTTTGAATACGAATAGTACCTGCTTCAAAATCTGTAGGATTACCAATACCATAAATGCAACTAACAGAAGCAACAACAATAACGTCATTTCTACCACTTAACAAAGCAGATGCAGCAGAAAGTCTTAACTTGTCAAGGTCTTCATTTATAGAAAGGTCTTTTGCTATGTAGGTATTCGTTTGAGGAATATAGGCTTCGGGTTGATAATAATCGTAATAGGAAACATAATATTCTACAGCATTGTTAGGAAAAAATCTTTTGAATTCTCCGTATAACTGTGCTGCAAGTGTCTTATTATGAGATAGAATAAGAGTAGGTTTGCCTATGTTTTTAATAACATTGGCTATAGTAAAAGTTTTGCCCGACCCTGTAACACCCAAAAGCACTTGGGCTTTATCTCCGTTTTTTATTCCTTTGGTAAGTGCCTGTATTGCTTGAGGTTGGTCGCCTGTGGGTTGAAAGTCAGACTGTAAATCAAAGTCCATATTTTTTATTCCTATTTTTTAGTAAGATTTCCTAAAATATCTCTTGTCAATTCTCTTGTTATGGTGCGAGTAGCAGCAGAAGTAGCGTTTTTAACTACCTTTCCTGTAGCAGAAGTTTTGCTTTTGTTTTTTTTACCTGTAACTTTATCGGAAATAATTGTACCTAAAAGAGTTGCTAAAGTTCCTGTTACGGCGGTAATTATTGCTTTTACTATTTTGCTACCTAAACCTGCTTGTTGTTTTTTGCTACTTGTTTTTTCTTCTTTTTCTTTTGTAATAGTTGTGTTTGAAGTCGTTACAGCGTTATCTGATTCCATAAGTACTTCAAAAGCACTTTCTCTGTCTATGGTTTTGTCATATTTTCCATAAATACGACTTGCTTTTATTATATCGTTTCTTTCTCCCTCGCTTATAGCACCTATCTGACTCAAAGGGAAGAGAATTTTTGCTTTCTCTACAACATTTGGTGAACCTTTTTCATCTAAGAACGACACAAGGGCTTCTCCTATTTCTAAATTCATAATTACTTCTTGAGTATTGAAATTAGGATTTGCTCTAAATGTGTCTGCCACAGTCTTTACCGCCTTTTGTTCCTTTGGAGTGAATGCTCTAAGGGCGTGTTGTATTCTATTACCCAACTGTGCTAAAATATTTTCTGGTATATCTGTTGGAGATTGAGTTATGAAATAAATACCTACACCCTTACTTCTTATCAATCGTATAACTTGTTCTATTTTATCAATTAAGGCTTTTGAAGTGTCTTCAAAAAGAGTATGTGCTTCATCAAAGAAAAAAACAAATTTAGGCATATCTAAATCTCCTACTTCTGGCAAAGTAGAATACAACTCACTCAAAAGCCATAGTAGAAAAGTAGAGTAAAGTTTTGGTTGTAGCATAAGTTTATCGGTTGCCAAAACATTTAGAACACCCTTGCCATTTTCTTGTTGTAGTAAATCATAAATATCAAAAGATGGTTCGGCAAAGAACTTGTCAGCACCTTGATTTTCAAGTTGAAGAATAGCCCTTTGAATAGCACCTATGGTTTGTGAAGAAATGTTACCGTATTTTGTAGTATATTCTTTTGAATGTTTGGAAACATAGTCAAGCATTGCCCTTAAATCCTTTATATCAATAAGTAACAATCCTTTTTCATCTGCTATTCTGAAGACAATATTAAGAACTCCGTCTTGTGTTTCATTCAAACCCAAAAGCCTTGAAAGAAGTTGTGGTCCCATTTGACTAATGGTTGAACGCATAGGGTGTCCTTGTTGTCCAAAAACATCAAAAAATCTTACAGGACAGGCTTGAAAATCTGGTTTGTCTATTCCAAATTCCTTCAAACGCTTTTCTATAAATCCACTTAAAGCACCTGCTTTCGCTATACCAGAGAGGTCGCCTTTCATATCTGCCAAAAAACATGGTACTCCTGCTTGAGCAAAACTTTCAGCCAAAACTTGCAAACTTACTGTCTTACCTGTACCTGTTGCTCCTGCTATAAGTCCGTGTCTATTAGCCATTTTGCCACTTATAGTCAAATTTCCATTCTCGCAATGTGCAATATATAAACCTTTTTCTTTGTCGTACATAATAAAATATTTATTTATTTTTGATGAAACTTTATTTTCTTTTTTTATTAAATGTTAAATGTTTGATTATTTTTCTATTCGCCATTCACCCCATTCACACCATAGGAATATATAGTGAATGAATGGAATTAGAGTAATGACATATCCTTGCTATGTTCTTCACTCCCCAATTTGAAAAATTGGGGAGGAGTGGAACTTCAGAACATTTTAGCAAGTCTATTTTTGTCATTAGTTTCTATCTCTTTATTCTAATTTTGTAGAACTTTGTTTTAGAATTCTATCTCTTTGTTTTAATTTTACGAAACAAAGTTTTAGAATTCTCTTTCTTCGTTTTATTTTTTTTAGTTAGTGAAAACATATTGTATAATGTTTGCTCCCATTTTCAAAGCAGTAGTATGCCTTTCCTCTGTGTCGTTATGCACTGAGGTATCTTCCCAACCATCTCCCAAATCGCACTCATAAGAATAGAAACAAACAAGTCGTCCTTCCCAAAAAATACCATAACCTTTTGGTGCTTTGTTGTCGTGTTCGTGTATCTTTGGTAGTCCGTTTGGAAACTCAAATTTCTGATGATAAATAGCGTGCGAAAATGGTATTTCTATAAAATCGCATTCCGGAAACACTTTTTTCATTTCACGTCTTATGAAAACGTCTAAACCATAGTTATCATCTATATGAAGAAAACCTCCACCTATAAGATAGTTTCTAAGATTTCTAACATCTGAATCTGAAAAGACAACATTACCATGCCCTGTTAGATGAACGAAAGGGAAGAAGAACAACTCGCTTGAGCCAACATCTACTGTTGCATACGAGGAACTAAGTTTTGTGTTCAACTCTTTGTTGCAGAAGTTGATAAGATTGGTTAAAGAAGTAGGGTTTGCATACCAATCTCCTCCACCATTATATTTCAATAAGGCTATTGTGTTGTAATTTTGTGAAAACACATTTACAACCAAACAAAGACTTATGACTATGTATAATAAAAACTTTTTCATTGATTTATATAATGTATGTTGCTTATGGAGTAAAGTGCTGCTGTTTCTGTCCTTAACCTCTGTTCTCCTAAGGTAATAGTAGAGAAATTGTTTGATTTACAAAGTTCTATCTCTTTTTCGGAAAAATCTCCTTCAGGTCCTATAAGAATAAGGTAAGAAGATTTTGGTTTGCAAACATCTTTTATATATTTTCTTTCTTCACCTTGACAGTAGCATACAAGTTTATAATCCTCTGTGCTATTGTTTATTAGTTCGGAAATCTTTTTTGCAGGATTGAGAATAGGTTTGTAGGCTTTCAAAGATTGTTTCATAGCAGAGATAATAATCTTTTCCAATCTTTCTACTTTAACCTCTTTTCTCTCAGAATGTTCGCATATTACAGGAGTTATCTCATCTATTCCTATTTCAGTGGCTTTTTCCAATAACCATTCTATTCTGTTTATGTTTTTAGTAGGAGCAATACCCAAATGAATATAAAAATCTCTTTTGCCGAAAGAAGATATGAATCTGTTTATCTTTACACAACACCTATTAGGATTTGCATCTATTATCTCAGCAAAAAAGAAATTTCCCTTACCATCAACAAGGGAAATTTCTTCGCTTTCTTTCATTCTTAATACTCTTACTATATGCGTAGATTCTTCTTTATCTAAACAAACAACATCATTTTCTTTGCAATCTGCAACATAGAACAACTGCATATATTTAGCATTTTATCTTATAAAGAATAAACCAAACCTACTGAAACAAATGGATTTAAAGATGCAGGAGAATCACCTTTGTGGTATAGTTCCAAATAATCAGAACCATTTAAGTAAAATCCTTTGTATTCATCTTTGTATTTCATTTGATATTCTACACCTGCCTGTATTCTAAATCTCCAATCTTGAGAAAACTCGTGCATATAGGTAAGAAGTCCTCTTGCTGTAGGTATAACATGGGTAAGAGATACTTCGTTTTCATCTTGTTGTATAGAAGCAATATAGCCCTCTGGATTAAGACCAAGTCTTGTCAATACTGCAGGAGTATCTGTCAATTCTTTTAAAGCAACATCTCTTTGACCCAAAAGGAAGTTTGCACCAGCAGAAACACCTATTGCAAAACTGTTACGATTCCAATTATAGTACCAATTGAAATCCAACATTGCAGGTATTTCTGTGTAGGATTTAAACTTGTCTTTTGCTATCTCGTTATGGTTGCCAATAGCAGATACTTTTATATCTTTACCAAAATATCTATCTACTCCAATATGACCACCAAAACCTATAGAAAAACGAGAAGATATGCTACTTGGACGAGTCTTGTGTTCATATCCTACTCTTAGGCCACCACCCCAAGCAGTTGCATCTTTCAACTCTTTGGTTATAACCGGTATGGCTTCAACATCTAAGGTTATAAAGTTCTCTTTGACTTTTCTTCTATAATTTCCTATTCTCCAATCGTTCATTTGAGAATACGAAGGAGCAGAATTATCCTTCTGAGATGTTTTTACATCATTATTTTCTGCAACAGCATTTAAAGATAATGCAATACAAAATACTGAAAAAATGATACTTATCTTTTTCATCTTGCTACTAATAATTTTATTTTCAACTTTCAAAATTACAAATAATTATCTTATTAACAAATTATTTACGAAGAATTATTTAAAAAAAAGAAAAATTTTTCTAACTTTGTATTCTATTTTAACAAAAAACACATAAGAAAATGAATACTGAAAATAAGTGCGATTATTTGTTTGAAACAAGTTGGGAAGTTTGCAATAAGGTAGGAGGAATACATACTGTCATAATGACAAAAGCACCAACCATAGAAGAGAAACTAAGAGATAAATATATATTGATAGGACCAGATTTGCCAAGAACTTCTTTAGAAAATTCAGAATTTGAAGAAGATACTACAATGTTTGGCAAATGGAAAGTTTATGCAAAAGAAAATGGTTTGGATTTTAGAGTAGGTAGATGGAAAATAAAGTCTTCACCTATTGTAGTTTTAGTTTCATATTCTCAATATTTATCTCAGAAAGACGAAATCTTTGCAGAATATTGGGAAAAATGGCAAGTGGATTCTTTAACAGGAGGTTGGGATTATATAGAGCCGTTTTTGTTTGGTTATGTAGCAGCAAAGGTTATAGAGTCTTACTATAATTTTTATCTCTCTTCTACAGACAAAATAGTAGCACAGTTTCACGAATGGATGACAGGAAGTGGTTTGCTTTATTTGAAAAAAAATGTTCCTCAAATAGCAACTTCTTTCACCACACACGCTACAGTATTGGGCAGATGTTTGGCAGGAAATAATTTACCTTTGTATTCAGAACTATCGCATTACGATGGAGATAGGGTAGCAAATGATTTTAATGTAAGAGCAAAATATTCTTTGGAAAAATATTCTGCTTTGAATGCAGACGTATTTACAACTGTTAGCGATATAACAAATAAAGAATGTTTGCAGTTCTTCAAAAAGAATACAGATATAGTAACTCCAAATGGTTTTGAAGGAAATTTTGTTCCTGAAAAAACGAAATACGAACAGATAAGACAAGATGCAAGAAAGCGTATCTTGGATATAGCACAACAACTTTCAGGTAAAAAATACGATGATGCTTTTCTAATTCTGAATAGTGGAAGATACGAGTTTAAAAATAAAGGAATAGATATTTTTATCAAGTCTTTAAGAAAATTAAAGGAAGAAAAAGACTTGTCAAAAAAGCCTATAGTTGCTGTTATTGCAGTACCTGCAGGACATAATGAAGCAAGGGTAGAGGAGTATTCAACACATAGATTGGAAAACTATGAATATGATTCTGTAATATCAACACTGAAAGCAAACAATATCAACAATAATGATTCTGAAAACATAACCGTCATTTTTATTCCTTCATATTTGGACGGAAAAGACGGTGTTATAAATCTGAATTATTTTGATTTTCTAACAGGATTTGATTTAACCATTTTCCCTTCTTATTATGAACCGTGGGGATATACTCCTATGGAAAGTATGGCTTTTGGTATTCCATCTATTACTACAACACTTGCTGGTTTTGGTCTTTGGGTAAAAGAGAACATAGAAACTAAAGACAACGCTTTAACGGTAATAAACAGGGACGATTACAATGAAGAAAATTGTATAAACGAGATGGTAAAGGCAGTAGAATACATATATAATTCAGACGAAGAAAGAAAAGAAAAATTGAAACAAGAAGCCCTTTATATCTTTTCTCAAGTGCAGTGGAAACATCTTTATTCTTTCTATGAAAAAGCATATTCTACAGCAATAGAAAAGACTTTGGAAAGAAAAAATCTTTACGTTCATAAACTTCCTTTTTCAAATAATGTAGATATACAACTATCTTGGGGAGATAAACCTTTATGGAAAAAATTCCTTGTCAAATCTTCTTTACCTGAAAGACTGAAAGGATTGCAACGTTTATCGCAAAATCTTTGGTGGAGTTGGAATTACGATGCTTATGAATTGTTTTGCGAAATAGATGTAAAGAGATTTATGGATTTTGAAAGAAGTCCGGTTAGGTTATTAGAGTCTTTGACACAACAGGACTTTGATAGACTATTAAACGACAAGGCTTTCCTTGAAAAGATGGATAATGTAGTGAAATCTTTTGATGATTACATTTCTTTAAGAGAGAAGAAAGATACAGATATTATTGCATACTTTTCTATGGAGTTTGGAATACACGACACTTTAAAGATATTCTCTGGTGGTCTTGGTATGTTGGCAGGAGATTATTTGAAACAAGCATCGGATTCCAATAAAAACATAGTAGGAATAGGTCTTTTGTATAGACATGGTTATTTTGTGCAGAGTGTAAATCACGAAGGTTGGCAACAAAGTGTATCTTTCGCACAAAAATTTTCTCATTTACCACTTTTGGCTGTAAGAGATGAATATGGAAGATGGAAAAAGATAGTTATAAACTTTCCAGGTAGAAAGGTTTATGCAAAAATCTGGTTGTGCAATGTAGGTGCTATAAAACTATATCTACTTGATACGGATATAGAAGATAATAACGAAGAAGACAGAGCAATTACTCAACAACTATATGGAGGAGATAATGAAATGCGACTAAAACAAGAAATCCTTTTAGGTATAGGAGGAGTAAGAGCATTGAAATCTCTGAACATAGAACCTAAACTTTACCATAGCAATGAAGGACATTCTGCTTTTTCTTCTTTGGAAAGGTTGAACAATTATATAAACGAAGAAAATATACCTTATTCTAATGCTATAGAAATAGTAAGAGGTTCTACCTTATTTACAACTCATACACCTGTACCAGCAGGACACGATGTTTTCTCTGAGGAACTTTTACGTGTTTATTTCTCACAATACATCAATGGTTTAACATTGGATTGGGACTCTTTTATGCTTTTGGGTAGAAAGACAAACGAAAACAGAAATGAAAAGTTTTCAATGAGTGTTTTGGCTATAAACTGTTCTGCAAACATAAATGGAGTAAGTAAAATACACGGAAGAGTAACAAGAGAAATGTTTGCATATCTTTATAACGGATATTTTGCAGACGAAATAAACATAGGTTACGTTACAAACGGAGTCCATTTTCCTACTTGGGTAGCAAAACAGTGGTTAGATTTGTATAAAAAATATTTTGACAAGAAAATGTTTTCAGATGAAAGCAATGCAGAATATTGGCAACAAATCTATTCTGTTCCAGATAAAGAAGTATGGGACACTCATCAAACTTTGAAAAAAGAACTTATAGATTTCCTAAAACAAAGATTGGAAAAAGAACTAAGGGCAAGAGGAGAAACACCGCAACTGCTTGTAAAGACAATGAACGAACTTGATGAAAACAAACTAACTATAGGTTTTGCCAGAAGATTTGCAACATACAAAAGAGCCAATCTTTTATTCACAGATTTAAAACGTTTAGAACAGATAGTAGATAGAGGAGTTCAATTTGTTTTTGCAGGCAAAGCACACCCTAAAGACCAAGCAGGCAAGGATTTAATCAAAAACATAATAAATATTTCTCGTATGCCACAATTCCAAGGCAAGATAATATTTATAGAAAACTATGATATGTTTGTAGCAAAACATCTTATAAGAGGTGTAGATGTATGGTTAAATACTCCTACTCGTCCATTGGAAGCAAGCGGAACAAGTGGTGAAAAAGCGATAATGAATGGTGTAGTCAATTTCTCTGTTCTTGATGGTTGGTGGGCAGAAGGCTGGAAAGAGGGTGCAGGTTGGGCTTTACCAGAAGAAAGTCGTTATGCAGACAATTCTTCACAAAATATCTTGGATGCAGAAATGATATACAGTACTATAAAGAAAGAGATAATACCTGCTTATTATGAAAAAACAGATGATGTTCCTTTGAAATGGGTTTCTCATATAAAGAACACGATAGCAAAGATAGCACCACACTTTACTATGAAACGACAGTTAGATGATTATTTTTCAAAATATTATAATCAAATGTTTGAAAGAACTTCTTTGCTAACGGAAAACAACAATGCAAAAGCTATAGAGTATGCTTTATGGAAAAAGAAGATGAAAGAACAATGGAATTCTATAGAACTTATCTCTCTAAGAATACCAGATACAGAAAACGGAGCATTGTCTTTGAACGAACATTTTAAAGCAAGCATAGTTTTATCCACAGGCGATATAAATCCAGAGTATATAGGAGTGGAGATAGTCATAGCAAACAAGGATAATGACAAAATAACAAAGGTAGAGAAAGTTCTTCCATTTACTTTGACACAAATAAATAACAACCAAGCCGAATACACATTGGATTGTACAGGTTTTGTAGCGGGAGTTCATAACTATGCTTTCAGAATTTATCCAAAACATACTCTAATGCCATCTCGTCAAGATTTACCTCTACTAAAATGGATATAAGGTTTGGGATAGCAAATCTTTATAAACAAACATAAGATTATAAAACAAAACAATCAAGTTGCAAGAAACTACAACTTGATTGTTTTTTTTATAAGAATAAGAAACAGTTATTTTCTTTGTCCCATTTCTTTATCAAACTGATAAATACCGTAACCGTCTTTGCCTATAAGTTTTAGTTTATCAATTATTTCACGAGCATTCTTTTCTTCTTCTACTTGTTCATTTACAAACCAAAGAAGGAAACTTTTAGTAGAATAATCTTTTTCTTTAACACTCAATGAGCATAAATCGTTTATCAAACTTGTAACAAACTCTTCGTGTTTTAAAGTAGCCTGAAAAACATCTAAAGCACCTTTCCATTTTGTTTCTACTGCTGCTATAGGTTGCAAAAGTACTTTTCCTCCCTTATCAAGCACGTAATTGTAAAGTTTCATAGCGTGTTCTTGTTCTTCTGCAAACTGTTTTTGCATCCATAAAGCCATACCGCCCAATCCTTCACTTTCAAGGTACGAAGACATTGAAAGATAAAGATATGCTGACCAAAATTCAGCGTTTATTTGCTTGTTTAAAGCCTCTTCTAATTTTTTACTTAACATAATATTCTTAGGTTTAAAGTTTATTTATTTTACAACAATATTTACAATCTTTCCTTGTACGAAAATGATTTTTACAACCTCTTTTCCATCTATTGCTTTTTGTACTTGTTCATTGGCAACTACCTCCTGTTTTATTTCTTCGGGGTCTTTGTCCAATGGGAAAGAGATAAATGTTTTCGTTTTTCCATTTACGGAGATAGGATATTTGTAATCTGTATCTTTTATATAATCTTCGTTATATGCAGGAAATTCTGCAAAAGCAACGCTTGAAGTTTCACCCATCAAAGACCATAATTCTTCTGCTATATGTGGAGCAAATGAAGAGATAAGAGAACATAATGGTTTTAAGATACTCTTCTTATGACACTTCAAATCAGATAGTTCGTTGCAAATAATCATAAAAGTAGATACACAAGTATTCAAAGAAAATCTTTCAATATCTTCTTCTATTTTCTTTATTCCTCTATGTAAAACTTTAAGTTCATCTTTTGTAGGTTCATCATCGGTTAAACACAATCCCTTTTCATCGGCGTACAATCTCCAAAACTTCTTAAGGAAACGACTAACACCTTCTATTCCTTGTACGTCCCAAGGTTTAGATTGTTCAATAGGTCCAAGGAACATTTCGTACAAACGTAAAGTATCAGCACCATATTTTTCTACTAAAGAGTCTGGGTTGATTACATTGTAAAGACTCTTGGACATCTTCTCAACCTCGTTGCCACATATATACTTCTCGTCTTCCAAAATAAACTCTGCCTCTTTGAACTCTTCTCTCCAATTTCTCAATCCCTCAATATCCACCTCGTTATTTGTAGCATCTACCAAAGAAATATCTATATGAATAGGGTCTGTTTCGTATTCGTTCTTTAGGTTGAAAGAAACATATTTGTTTTCTCCTTTTATCCTATAAACGAAACAACTTTTGCCCTGTATCATTCCTTGATTTACCAAACGTTTGTAAGGTTCGTCTTTGCACGTAATACCAATATCAAACAAGAACTTCGTTATAAAACGAGAATATAATAAGTGTCCTGTTGCGTGTTCGCTACCTCCTACATACAAATCTACGTTTTCCCAATATTCGTTTGCACGTTTAGAGAAAAATTCTTCTTCGTTTGTAGGGTCCATATATCGCAAAGAATATGCATTACTTCCTGCAAAGCCCGGCATAGTATTAGTTTCGTATGGATAACCCTCAACAGTGTGCCAATTTTCTGCTCTTGCCAAAGGAGGTTCTCCTGTTTCAGTGGGTAAGAAAGAATTTATTTCAGGCAAAAGCAAAGGCAAATCTTTTTCATCTAAAGTATATGGTATACCATCTTTATAATAAACAGGGAAAGGCTCACCCCAATATCTTTGACGAGAAAAGATAGCATCTCTAAGCCTATAATTCGTTGTTGCATAACCAAGTTTATGAGATTCTATATAATTTATGGCTTTTTCTATAGCGACTTTGACTTCCAAACCGTTAAGAAATTCACTGTGAATCATTTTGCCTTCTTTTGCATCTTGGCTTTGTTTCCATGCATAAGTGTTTGACTCTTTTTCTCCCTTAGGTAACACAACTTGAAGTATAGGAATCATAAATTTCTTTGCAAAAGCAAAGTCCCTACTGTCGTGTGCAGGTACTGCCATTATAGCACCTGTACCGTAACCCATAAGAACGTAATCGGATATATAAATAGGAATAGTCTTTTTCGTTATAGGGTGTATAGCATATGCACCTGTAAAGATACCACTTACCTGTTTAACATCGGCTTCTCTTTCTCTCTCGCTACGGTTTTTGGCTTGTTCTATGTATCTTTTGACTTCTATCTTATAGTTCTCTGTTGTAATCTTCTCAACCAAAGGGTGTTCTGGTGAAAGTACCATAAAAGTAACACCGAAGATAGTATCTGCACGAGTAGTGAATACTTCAAGTTTTTCTTCGTGTTCTTTGATACTGAAATACACAGCACAACCACGAGATTTTCCTATCCAATTTCTCTGAATTTCTTTTATACTATCTGACCACTCTACACTGTTCAACCCCTCTAACAATCTTTCTGCATAAGCCGTTATTCGCAAAGACCACTGTTGCATAGGCTTTCTTTCCACAGGATAACCTCCACGTACAGAAACACCATTCACCACTTCATCATTTGCCAAAACAGTACCCAATTTAGGACACCAATTAACCATAGAAGTAGATAGATAGGCAAGACGATAATTCATAAGAACATCGCTTTTTTCCTTTTCTGTGAAGTTTTGCCACTCTTCAGCAGTGAAAGACATAGGTTTGGTGCAAGCAACGTTCAGTTTCTTTGCATCGCCATTTTCAAAAGCCTGAATAAGTTCTGAAATAGGTCTTGCTTGATTGCAATCAAAACAATAATAGGAGTTAAATAACTGAATAAAAGTCCATTGTGTCCATTTATAATACTTTGCATCACAAGTCCTAACTTCTCTGTCCCAATCGTATGAAAGTCCTATAATATCCAATTGTTGTTTGTATCTTGCAATGTTTTGTTCTGTGGTAACTGCAGGGTGTTGTCCTGTTTGTATAGCATACTGTTCTGCAGGCAAACCGTATGCGTCAAAACCCATAGGGTGCAGGACGTTGAACCCTTTTTGTCTTTTAAATCTCGCAAAAATATCTGAGGCAATATAACCCAATGGGTGTCCAACGTGAAGACCAGCACCTGAAGGGTAAGGAAACATATCCAAAACATAGTATTTTGGCTTGTTTTCATCAATCTCTGCTTTGAAAGTCTTGTTATCTTTCCAATATTTCTGCCACTTTTTCTCTATTTCACTAAAATTGTATTCCATATCTTTAGTATGATTTTTTCTTATAAAGTTGCAAAGGTACGAAAAAAAACACTAATTTTGCAAATTATGGAAGAAAAACAACCTTGTATAGCACTATTGGAAAAGCATAATATAAAGCCTACCGCTAATCGCATACTGATACTTAAAACACTGCTTTCCACTCCCAACCCTCTGTCTATGACGGAAATAGAAGAGGAGTTGGATACTGTAGATAAGTCAAATATTTTTCGTACTCTTTCTTTATTCGCTGAAAAACATCTTGTCCATACCATAGAAGAGGGTAGGGAAGGGGTAAGATATGAAATCTGTTTTTCTCTACACGAAGACGAAGACAACGATATTCACCCTCATTTTGTCTGTGAAAGATGTCATAAAACCTTTTGTATGAAAGATTCTTCTATTCCTAAAATTTCTACACCTGAAAACTTCTCTGTACATTCTATCAATTACGTTATCAAGGGTTTATGTTCTGAATGTGAAAATAAGTAATTTATTGTAAAATATTGATAATAAGTTGTTTAAATTTTTACTAAAGCATAAAAATTGCTTTTTATAGCAAAATTATTCTAAAATTTTATGTTAATTACATAAAAATCACCTTTTAATACATAAAATGACCTTTTCTCTACCTCCTAAATAGAGAAAAATACTATAGATTTCTAAAACAAAGTTCTATTCTCACGAAACTTTGTTTTAATTTCGTAGAACTTTGTTTTAATTTCACGAAACAAAGTTTTAGAATTCTATCTCTTTGTTTTAATTTTCTATCTCTTCGTTTTAGAAAATTAGAATCAAGTTCTATAAAATTAAAACGAAGTTCTACAGAGAAGATACTTTGTAAAAAATAATAAAAAAGCAACGCATACACTTGGAACTTAGTATGCGTTGCAACCTATGAAAAGATTATTATTTTGATTTTTTGATTTAGAAAATCTCTAACGTCTTTTTATTGTGCTACTGTTTGAAGAAGATGAAGAACTTTGATTTCTTGTATCTGTTTTATTTACAGTAGATGAATTGTTTGATTTCAAAGTACTATTACTTCTTTTTAGAGTGGTGTTAGTGTTTGAGGATTTAGAGTTGGAATTTGTTTGTTTAGAAGTAGTACTTGTGTTCTTGCTATTAGAACTTGAATTAACAGTAGAAGAACTTGTGTTTCTTGTAGCAGAAGAAGATTGTCTTTGAATAGCACCACTTTGAGTAGATATTTGTTTTGAAGCGTTAGATATAGTTTGCTTGTCTGCATTAGTTTTTTGTGTAGTGGTTGTATTAGATTTTCTTTCTACAGCCGAAGAAGCTTTGCTTGGTGATACTGTAGTAGAGTTTTGAGTAGATGAAGTCTTAGTAGTGTTGCTTCTATTTATGGTAGTAGAGTTGGTATTGTTAGTTTTAGTGTTATTGTTGTTAGTATTAGTGTTGCCACTTTGAACAGTTTGAGGTCTTTTTATTTGAGAACTATTTACAAGTTCATTATTTGTTTTCTTAGAAGCAAAATCCTTACTTGTCTGAGTGTTTCTCTTTATAGTGTTTTGGTCATTTCTTAAATCATTATCTGTTACAGATATATTAGGATTTGCTTTTGAGAAATCGTTTGCCATAATCTCTCTATCAGGTATATCTCTTGAGATGTTAACTTCTGTAGCAGAGTAGTAGTCATTAGTGTTTATGTTTTTGAAACCTATGTTTGGTTCTCCTCTATAACCTGTGCCTGAAACAGTGTTGCTATTGCGGTTTATAGTGTGAGATTCTCCTCTTTCGTTTGAAGTAACAGATGAGTTCATAACTCTGTTATAGTTGTCGTTGTTGTACCATTGGGACTGCATATTCCTATAAGGGTCGTTGCGATAGTCGTGTCTGTGTCTTGCACAGTAACTCGCATAATAGCCATCGTAGTATCCGTCCCTATAACCGTTAGTATAAGCAAAATTTCTGTTGTATCCATAACTATTACTCCAACCAAAGTAGGTGTAGTAGAAATATTCCCAATAATCATCACAATTATCTATAACGTCCAAAGCATATTCTCTTGCCAACAAAGAGTAACGTATTGCTGAGCGATAATTGTTGTAGAACAGTAATCTTTGAGCATAATCGTTGTAATACATAGCACGGGAAACTCTGTTGTTTTCCCAATATGAATAATAGTTTGCTATCTCGTATGCTCTATTGATAATGTAAGCCGTTTGTGCTATGGTTTGTCTTGCTTGCTTTCTTGTGTATGCACCAGAATAAGATGAAGAATAGGTATTTACACTTGCAGTACTTGTAACGCAAGAAGTGGTTAAAAGAACTGTTGCTAAAGCAAAAACTGTTAATATTAAACGTATGTTTTTCATAATAAAAGAAAATTTAAAGGTTAATATCTAAAAAAAATTATCAAAATCGGTGCCAAAGTTAATACTTTATTTTAATTTCGCAAAATTATTGAAACTATAAAATAAAAAATAAACAGATGAAAACAAGAAAAGTTTTTGTACTTGTAGCACTTATGTTTGTTACAATAGTAACTAAAGCACAGCAACAAAAAACGGTTACAGAGGACTATATAATGCAATTTAGGAACATTGCATTGCAAAACGAGAAAGATTATGGAGTGCCTTCTTCTATTACATTAGCACAAGGTATAATAGAGTCTGGTAGTGGTAGAAGTTCATTGGCAAAAGATGGAAACAATCATTTTGGAATTAAATGCCATCAATCTTGGACAGGAAAGAAAATGTACAAAGATGATGACAAGAAAAACGATTGTTTTAGAGTGTATGACAATGCAGAAGATTCATATACAGACCACTCTATATTTTTAAAGAACAATAAACGTTATTCTTCTTTGTTTGAATTGGATAAAAGTGATTACAAAGGTTGGGCAAAAGGACTGAAAAGTGCAGGTTATGCCACAAATCCTCAGTATGCTAATCTTCTTATAGATATAATAGAACTCTATGATTTGGATAAATTGGCACAAGATGATTTTTACCTTTTGTCTTCTACAACGACAGTAGTTAAGAAATCAGAAAAGCCAAAACCTGTTAAACAAGATAATACTCCACAACCTCAACCTAAAGAAGAAAAACAAGTAAAGGAAAGAAAATCTTTAGGTGAGAGATTATTTGGAAATACTGCTTGGTGGAAAAGACGCCACGAAACAGAACAAGAAAGAAAACGTAGGGAAATGGACGAAAAAATTCAAAATATGATAGATGAACAAGATGTACAGCGTACAGACTTTGAAGTTACCTTTGAATAAAGATTTTTAGTAAAAAGATATATTATTTTGAAACAAAAAAGGCAATGTTTCGTTATACAAGAAACATTGCCTTTATAGTTTAATGGATAAAATTTCAGATTCCGGTTCTGACGATGTGGGTTCGAATCCCGTTAAAGGCACTCTTTATTCTATGAAAATATAGTGATATTATCCTTATACAATGTTTGATAAAATAAAAGTAAAAATTTAGAGTTTTGAGTTTATAGATAAGAAAGATAATAAGTATAAAATAAAATATCAATACTAAATCTATATAAATAGGTGTAAAACCAAAAGGTTGATTATATAGATTTAGTGTTGATAAGTTTTAAGACTTTATTATTTAATTGTACCTCCGTTTTTTATAGGTTTAACAGGAGAAACAAAAGCAAGTTCTCCATCAGGGTTTTCTGCCATGAGAATCATTCCTTGACTCTCTATTCCTTTTAGATTTTTAGGTGCAAGATTGACTAATACGCTTACTTGTTTGCCTATAATATCTTCAGGGTTGTAATATTCGGCTATTCCACTTACGATAGTACGTTTATCTATGCCTGTGTCAATAGTAAGTTTCAAAAGTTTCTTTGTTTTTGCTACTTTTTCAGCACTAAGAATAGTACCCACACGAATATCCATCTTGCCAAAATCATCAAAACTTATATTCTCTTTTTGAGGTTCTACAGTAGCATTGTTTAGAGCATTTTCTTTTTTGCTTGCTTCTAATTTGTCAAGTTGTTTTTGTATCTGCTCGTCTTCTATTCTTTCAAATAGCAATTCTGCTGGTTTTATTTCATGTCCTGCTTTCAAAATAGAGATATTGCCAGATTCGTACCATTTTAGAGGGTTTAAATTCAGCATATTTTGAAGTTTCTTTGCTGAAAACTGAATAAAAGGTTCCATAAGTACAGAAAGATTTGCACATATCTGCAAAGAGATATTTAAAACTGTTGCAGTACGTTCCTTATCCGTCTTTATAGTTTTCCAAGGTTCGTTTTCAGTTAAATATTTGTTGCCAAGACGGGCAAGATTCATTAGTTCAAACAATGCATCTCTAAATTTGTAAGTTTCTATTAAAGTTCCAATCTTTTCAGGGTAAAGTTTTATCTCTTCTATTGTTTGTTTGTCCAAATCGTTTAATTCATTTACTTCCGGGACTTTTCCTTCAAAATATTTGTGTGTAAGAACTATAGTTCTGTTTATGAAGTTTCCAAGAATGGCAACCAATTCAGAGTTGTTTCTTGTCTGAAAATCTTTCCATGTAAAGTCATTATCTTTCGTTTCTGGAGCGTTTGCACATAGTACATATTTAAGAACATCTTGTTTGTTAGGAAAATCTTTCAAGTATTCGTTTAACCATACTGCCCAATTACGAGAAGTAGATATTTTATCACCCTCTAAGTTTAGGAATTCATTGGCTGGTACGTTCTCTGGTAGGATATAATCTCCTGCTGCTTTAAGCATAGATGGGAAAACTATACAGTGGAAAACTATGTTGTCTTTTCCTATAAAGTGAACCAACTTCGTGTCTTTCTCTTTCCACCATTTTTCCCACGAATCTTTGTCGTGTTCTATTGTATTTGAGATATAGCCTATAGGAGCGTCAAACCATACATACAAAACCTTACCTTCTGCTCCTAAGAGTGGTACTTTTATTCCCCAATCCAAATCTCTGGTTACCGCTCTTGGTTGTAAGCCGTTGTCAAGCCAAGATTTACACTGACCATATACGTTTGTTTTCCACTCTTTGTGGTTTTCCAAAATCCATTGTTTAAGAAAATCTTCGTAATCATTCAAAGGCAAAAACCAATGTTTTGTTTCCTTTAATACAGGTGCATTTCCACTCAAAGCACTTTTAGGATTTATCAAATCGGTAGCATTCAACGAACTTCCACAACTTTCACATTGGTCGCCGTATGCTCTTTCGTTGCCACAGATAGGACAAGTTCCGGTAATATAACGGTCAGCCAAGAAAGTTTTTTCTTGCTCATCGTAGTACTGTTGGCTACTTTGTTCTATGAATTTGCCATCATTGTAAAGTTTAAGGAAGAAATCAGAAGCCGTCTTTTGATGTGTAGCACTCGTTGTGCGAGAATAGATGTCAAAAGAAGTGCCAAAATCTTCAAAAGACTTCTTTATAATAGAGTGATACCTATCTACAACGTCCTGTGGTGTGCATCCCTCTTTCTTCGCTCTTATAGTAACAGGCACACCGTGTTCATCGCTACCACCTATAAAGAGAACATTTTCTCCCATCATTCTTAGGTAACGACAATATATATCTGCTGGAATATAAACCCCAGCCATATGACCTATATGTATAGGTCCGTTGGCGTAAGGTAATGCAGTAGTAACTGTATATCTTTTAAACTTGTTTTCTTTATCTGTATATGTCATCGTTATTATTGTAATTTTTTGTTTATTCTAAGTATTTGAACATCGTTTTTGCTATACAATTCTTCTAAAGAAAAGTTCTGCTGAAGCATTTCTTTCTTTTCCCAAGAAGAAATCATAACATTCATTCCTTCTTTCAAATCAGAAAAAGACACAAACGAAGAGTTGTTATCCTTTTTACTGCAAATAACTTCATAGTAAAAGACCATATCTTGTCTTTTTTCTTCGTTTAGAAATACTATATCTTTGATGTTGATTTTGTTTTTTGCAATATCTCTCATAAGATAAGTATTTGAGTAATATCTTTCATCGTTACGATAAGATTTTTCGTGGAAAACAATATCTGTAACTTGCTTGTAAGGTTCTACAAACATAAAAGCAATAAGTAGAAGTATAGGTATGGAGATATATCTCTTAGTGTTTTGCAAACAAAACGTACATATATTTGCCAAAAATGTACCTATGATTATAGCAAACATAGGAAGAACAGGGAAAAGATACCATTCTAATTTTGTTTGTGCAAACGTTATTACCACAAGGTAAAACAAAGATGTAAGAGAAAAAAATACTGTAATATTTTTTCTTCGTTGGTTTGGAATAAATAGATTGGATACCAAAGCGATAGGCAATAATATCAACCAAAATACAAACCTTGATTCGTATAACAAACGAAAATAAAAACCATAATCTTCCTTATGACCCTCCAATGCTGAAAGATAACGACCAGAAACTTCGTTGTATAAAACTTTTTTTAAGAATCCCGGATTGGCTATCTCCCTTGCAATATAATACAACGCCAAAACAAAGACACATACCGCTATTCCTATATATATATTCTTGTTTTTTATCTCTTTTAAAAGTCGTTTTCTATAGGCAAGATAAACAATAAGTATAGGCAAAGTAATAAAGGCTTGAATACCTTTTGTCAATGAACATAGCGAAAGGAAGACAAAAAAGAGTGTAAGATATTTTCGTTTATCTGTTTCAGTGTAAAGGAAAAACGAATAGAGATAAAGAACGTAAAACATCAATAAAAAACTCTCGTAATCTCCACTTCTAAAACAGTGAAACGCAAACAAACTTGGTGTAGATAAACATACCAAAGAAGAGAATAAACCCATATAAAAATCTTGTGAAGTTTTTCCCATGTACATCAAAGAAAAGCACATAACAAGAAAAGCAATACAAGACGGCAATCTTAAAACCCATTCTGTAGGAGAAAGAACCTTTATGAACAATGCTTGAACACAAATAAGTAAAGGTGGTTTGGTGTTCCAAGTATCAGGGGAAGATTCAAAAGTAGTTACTATAGGGTTATTACTTTTTGACATCTCATAAGCATTTACAGCCAAACGGCTTTCGTCCCATTCAAACAAGGGGTGAGAACTTAGACGTGGAAACAGAATTAAACAAGCCAATATCACAAAAACAACTGTTAAGATGATTTTGTGATATTGTACTGTATTATGTACTGTTTTTATCATATTGGGTTAAAAAAAAATAACAAAATATTTTTTTCTTCATCATTCTATATTCAGAAATCCAAAGAAAAAGACTTCGTTTATAGATTTTCTCTTATTATAGTGGTAATATCTTCTATTATTACGTTTGCAAGATGTTCTGCAGTAGTCATAGTGTTGCTTTCTGCATAAACTCTAAGTATAGGTTCTGTGTTGCTCTTTCTTAGGTGTACCCACTCGTTTTCAAAGTTTATCTTTACACCATCTATAGTTACAACGTCATAGTTTTTATATTTTTCAGCAATGCTTGAAAGTATCATATCCATATTTATCTCTGGAGTTAGTTCCATTTTCTTTTTTGCTATTACATAATTAGGATATGTATCTCTAAGGTCAGAACATTTCATTCCTTTCTTTGCTAAAAGAGTTAGGAATAAAGCTATACCTACCAAAGCGTCCCTTCCATAATGACATTCTGGGTAAATAACACCACCGTTTCCCTCTCCTCCTATTACAGCATTTGTTTCTTTCATCTTCTCTATAACATTCACCTCACCCACAGCAGATGCTGAATATTGCATATTGTATTTCTTTTCTGTAATATCTCTCAATGCACGAGAGGAAGAAAGATTGCTAACTGTATTTCCTGGTGTGCAACTCAAAACATAATCTGCTACTGCTACCAAAGTATATTCCTCTACGAAAGGTTTTCCTGTTTCTGTTACCAATGCAAGACGGTCAACATCTGGGTCAACAACAAATCCTACATGACAATGTTCTTTTTCTACCAAATCGCAAATATCTTTTATGTTTTCAGGCAATGGTTCAGGGTTATGTGCAAATAATCCTGTAGGTTCTTCATTCAGAGCAAAGATATTTTTTACTCCTAAAGCCTCTAAAAGCATACGCAAAACAAAACCTCCTGTAGAATTTACACTATCATAGGCTATTCTGAAATCTGCCTTTTTTATAGCCTCCACATCTACTAAAGGTAAAGCCAAAACTTTGTCAATATGTTTTTTTACAGCGTCTTCTATCTTTGTGTATTTACCTAAATTTTTTACTTCTGCAAATGTGAAATCGTTTTCTGCAGCAAGTTCCAACACTCTTTCACCGTCTTTTTTTGAAATAAACTCTCCGTTTGCTGCAAGGAACTTTAACGCATTCCATTGTACAGGATTATGTGAAGCAGTTAGTATTATACCACCATCTGCCTTGTTATCCACAACGGCAACCTCTGTAGTAGGTGTTGTAGATAAACCTGTATCCAACACATCTACACCCATAGCCATCAGCGTTCCTGTTACAAGATGAGTAACCATTTCACCTGAAATTCTCGCATCTCGTCCTATAAGTATAGATATATGTTCTTTGCCTGTTTTTTCTTTTATGAATTGGGCAAAAGCAGACACAAAACCCACTAAATCAACAGGGGTAAGATTATTACCAGATTTACCACCAATTTCTCCTCTAAAACCTGAAATAGATTTAATCAATGACATATTATAATAAATTTTTATTGTTCCTTTTAAAATAATTTGCAAAGTTAAAACTTTATTCTAAAAAAATGAAACTTTACTTTATTTTTCTAAAACTTTATTTTAAAAAATTAGAACTTTGTTTTAGATTTCTATCTCTTTGTTTTAATTTTACGAAACAAAGTTTTATTTCAGTAAAGAAAAGCATCTTATTTCTACTGTTTTGAAGAAATTTTTATTTTGTTAATTTTCCAATTCTTCGTTTGTTCCAAAATAGTAGTCAAACAAAACTTCAAAATATTTTTCCATAGATACATAATCTTTAGGATAAACAAAGAAAGAGTAATTATTTACAACCACATCATCGTAAAAACCTTCTACCCAAAGATAATCCGTATTTGGATTGAATCCTTTTATATCCTTGTAAGCCAAAGTAGCAATCTTTTTTGTTTGATTGGCTTTTATGTTTGTGAAATCTTGGATATAGACATATCTAATTGAGTCATTCTGGTCAAAAATCTTTAAAGAATAATTCAAATCTATGTTTTTATCTATATCTGAACAAACATAAACAAATACAGAATCAGAGGAAGAATACCTATCTATAGAAAAGATAAGAGGTTGAAAAGAAAATGCAGCAGCATAATAAGAAGGTTTTTCCTCGCCTGAATAATCTATGCAACCCCAACCAACACATGGATAAGGTTCATTGTATTGCCAAAACAGAGAACCCATACAGAAAGGTTTGTTTCTACGATGTGTTTCTATTGCCATCTTAATTGCTTCTTGTTGTATGGTTTGAGAGAAAAATAGGTATTCATCATCGTTGTCATAATCGCCAAACCATTGGTGTATTCTGTTGTCTATAAGTTCAAAACCTCTATCATGTTTTTGGTGAATAGCGAAATCTTTGTTCTCTTTTTTGTATGGGTGAGTTGTGTATTTGTCTGCTGAAGTTGTATTCATAACAGATTGGAAACCATATTCAGACATAAATCTTGGAACCTTACGAGTATAGGTTTCAAACACACTATCGCCCCACCAAACTCCCCAATAATGACAATCTCCATAAAGAAGACTTTCCTTGTGTCCCCAACCGTATTCCACAGGAGAAGAATGTATGTAGTCTATTGTAGGAGCATACTTTTCTACTATGTTAGGAAGAAATTCTTTAAAGAGTTTATCATAATCTTCTACTGCTTTCAGTGTATCTTTTACTTCGTTTTTCCAACCCCAATTATTCCAACCTTCCCATATTTCATTGTTTCCACAGTATAGTACTAAAGAAGGGTGTCCACTAATGCGTTTTACGTTTTGTATAGCCTCCTTTTCAACGTTTGCAAGAAAGGTAGAATCTGCTGGATACAACTCGCAAGCAAATGGAAAGTCCTGCCATACCATTATACCATACTTATCGCAAAGTGAATAAAACTCATCATCACCATAATCGCTACCTCCCCAAATTCTAAACATATTCATATTGGCCAAAGAGGCTTTTTGTATATATTCTTCTTTAGTAGCAGGGGTTAGAATGTAGTTTGCACCTTTTGCAAATATAGGTTTACCATTTATTTTAAAGTAAAAACTTTCGCCAAACTCATCTTTATCTCTTACAAGTTCTACTGTTCTTATACCAAAAGAAAGATTACCTAAATACATTCTTTTATTTGTATCATCATCTTTAAGAGTGGTATCTATCAACCAAAGTTCGCTTGTGTAGAGATTTTGTTCTCCTGCACCATTTGGCCACCATAACAAAGGATTTTCTACAATAAAATCTATATAGTATTCACCTGAAGAGTTTGCATAAAGAGTGAAACTTGTATCTATAAAATAGGTGTTGTTTTGTTCTACATTGAAAGCCTTATATCTTTGTAAAGCAAGTTTGTAAGTTTTGTTTAATGGTTTTTGAAATTGAAGACTTAGAAGTAATTCTGCCTTGTTGTTCTCTATTTTCTTAGTCTGCACATATTTTGCATTGAGAAAAGGTGTGTCGTCTTCCATTGTAAGATATACAGCGTTGATTTTAGGGGCTAAAGTCTGTGGGTGCCAATCCCAACCATAGAGATATTGAGGTGAGCGTTGATTTGCCCTTACGCTATCTTTAGGAGAGAAAACGAATTGTATGTTATTTTTTCCTCTTTTCAAATAAGGTTTTACGTCATCTCTATAAGTCATAAACGAATTGTGGTATTCTCTTACTTTTTGTTTGTTTATAAACAAAGAACAGTTGCCATCAACACGTTCTATATTCAGTATAGCACGGTCTTTCTTCATTTGATTTTTGTTAAGGTAGAAATCGCAAGAATATATCCAAGTTTTCTTGTCTATTTCTTTCATTTGCTCTTCGTTACTCCTCACAAAGATACTGTCTATTATGTTGTTGGATTCCAATATTTCGTAAGTATTGACATAAAATGCAAGGTCAAAATTCTCTGCCTTTATCTTTTTATCCGAACTTATAAGAGTAGCATCATAAAAGAATACTAAGTTGGGTTCTATCTCAGCCATCTCTTTCTGTGAAAAAGGAAGCCTAAGATTTGGCAAAGAAATAATCTGAGCAGATAAAGAAAAAACTGTCAATAATAAAAATAACAAAAATGTAAGTCTTTTCATAAAAAATGCTTGTTATTGTTATATGTGTGTTTATTCAAATGTTAGTGCTGCAGCACCTAATATAGCAGCGTCTGTATCTTTAAGTCCGGATAATTCTATATCAATAGTATTTCTGAAAACAGGGTATAACTCCTGTTCAAAGTAGGTTTTAAGAGGTTTTAATAATAAATCGCCACTCTTGGATAAACCTCCGAATAAGAAAATCTTTTTAGGAGAGGTTACTTCTGCTGCATTTGCTAAACTACGTGCTAATACTTTTGCGGTATAATCAAAACACGAAAGGGCTAAAGTATCACCCATCTTTGCGTAATCGTAGATTAGTTTGCTTGTTATCTCATCTTCTTTGTATTCTCTTAAGGAAGAACGTTCTGAAGTAGTGCGAAGTTTTGTTAAAGCCGTAATAACTATTCCTGTAGCAGAACAATATCTTTCCAAACAACCCTTTCTACCACAATTACACAGTCTTCCATTTGGTTCAACTATAGTATGACCAACTTCACCTGCAAAACCTGTACTTCCATAAACAACTTTGCCATCTACAACTATTCCACTACCTACACCGGTACCAAGAGTTATCATTATGAAATCTTTTATCCCTTTGGCTTTTCCATATATCATTTCACCCATAGCAGCAGCGTTGGCATCGTTTGTTACTATTACTTTATAATGTATAGCCGTTTTGCAATAGCTTTTCTTCTATCTCTTGTTTCAGGTTGATGATTCCTTTGAACTGAAGATTGGGTGCGTATTCTATAGTACCTCTATAATAGTTGCTATTCGGTGCTCCAATTCCTACACCAAGTATATTAGATTTGTCTTCTACCTTTTCGCATAAAAGGATTATGCGTTTTGTAAGTTCATCTAAATAATCCTTTAAAACATCATAATGTTTTGTAGGGAATTGTTCTAAATGTAGGATTTCACCATTTTCATTTGTCAAACCCAAAACTATATTTGTACCGCCTATATCTATACCTAAAGAATATTTCATCGCAAAAAAGTTTATCTAATTATACTTTCCATTAAATCATTCATTGTGAAGAAACCTTTCTTTCCTTGTAAAAATTCTGCTGCAACAACAGCCCCTAAAGCAAGTCCTTTACGTGAAAGTGCCTTATGCTTTATCTCCAAAATATCTTCTTCAGAAGAGTAGGTTACTATGTGAGTTCCAAACTCTTCTCCTTGACGAATGGAGGTTACTTGTATATCAGAATTTGATACATCTTCACCAAGTTTCCAAGACTGTTTCAAAGAATATTCCTCAAGTAATTCATTGGCTAAAGTAACAGCAGTTCCAGATGGAGCATCTAATTTATGAATATGATGAATCTCTGTAATGGACGGAGTATAGTTTGGATAACTATTCATAATCTTTGCTAAATACTTGTTTAAGTATCTAAAAATAGACACACCCACTGAAAAATTAGGCGAAAACAAAAAAGCACCGTCTTTTTCCTTTACCATAGTTTTTACTTTCTCTATATTGTCGTACCAACCTGTTGTTCCCACAACCAAAGGTATGTTCTTATCTAAACAAGTCTTTATATTGTTCACAACACTGTTAGGAGTAGTAAAATCTATTGCTACATCTATATTTTCTTTGCAAATACTGTCCCAACTATCATTTATATCCAAAATTCCTGCAATGGTATGATTACGTTCTAAGGCTATCTTTTCTATCATTTTGCCCATTTTACCGTAACCTATTATAAGTATGTTCATATCTTTACAAATTTTTAGCAAAGTTAATATATTTTCTATCTAATGGATATATTTTCTAAAAAAATATTTATCTTTGCACAAGAAAATAAAAACAATAAAAAATAAATCACAATGAACGAACATTTAGATAAATTGGAACCAAGAGCGGTTTTTGAACAGTTTAAACCGATTCTTTCTATACCTCGTCCAAGTAAAAAAGAGGAAAAAATGACTGCATACCTTAAACAATGGGGTGAAAGTCGTGGTTTGGAAACTATAGTTGAAGAAATAGGAAACGTTATCATACGAAAACCAGCCACAAAAGGCATGGAAAATCGTAAGATGGTTTGTTTGCAATCTCATATTGATATGGTATGCGAAAAGAATTCAGACAAAGTTTTCAATTTTGAGACAGACGCAATAGAAACCTATGTAGAAGACGGTTGGCTTAAAGCAAAAGGTACAACACTTGGAGCAGATGACGGTATAGGTGTAGCAACTGCTCTTGCTATACTTGATTCCAAAGATATAGCACACCCAGATATAGAATGTTTATTTACAGTTGATGAAGAGACAGGTTTAACAGGTGCTTTTCATTTAAGAGAATCTTCTTTGAAATCAAACATTCTTATAAACCTTGACAGCGAAGACGAAGGCGAAATGTTTATTGGTTGTGCTGGTGGTGTAGATACATTGGGTTATATGCCTGTTACTATGGAGCCTGCTTGCCAACACGCCGTTCCTTATTTGCTTACAATAAAAGGACTAAAAGGAGGACACTCTGGGGACGATATAAACAAAGGTTTGGCTTGTGCAAACAAATTACTCACTCGTATTTTCTGGAAAGTGAATACAGTATGCAAGATAAAACTTTGCGATATAGACGGAGGAAACCTTAGAAACGCTATAGCAAGAGAAGCAAAGGTTGTCTTTATGGTAAATCCTAATCACGAAGAACAAATGCTTAACATTGTAAATACAATGATAGAGCAGATGAAGTTTGAATTCCGTACTACAGAACCAAATCTTCAGATAACTATAGAAAAGACAGACAGGCCTGAAACTATGATGACGAGGGACGATGCTACAAAACTGTTAAATTGTCTTTATGCAATACCTCACGGTGTTTTGGCTATGAGTAGAGAGATACCAAACTTTGTAGAAACATCTACAAATCTTGCATCTGTAAAGATAAAAGACGGAGAAGTACATATAGTTACCTCTCAACGTTCTTCTGTTGAGAGTGCTTTAGATGCAGCAAAGAGTAGGGTAGAGGCTTGTATGCTTATGGCAGGTTGCAGAGTAGAACATACAGATGGTTATCCTGGTTGGACACCTAATACAGACAGTGAAATACTTAATGTAGTCGTTGCTTCTTATGAACGTTTGTTCAACAAGAAACCTATAGTTAGAGCAATACATGCGGGTTTGGAATGCGGACTAATAGGCAAGAAATATCCAAAGATGGATATGATTTCTTACGGACCAACACTTAGAGGAGTACATTCACCAGACGAAAAAATGGATATAAAAACCCTTCAAATGTTCTGGGAACATACAATAGATATACTAAAAAATATCCCTGAAAAATAATATTTTAACATTTTAAACTATTGTAGCACTACAAGATATAGAGATTTTATTCTCTTGTAGTGCTACATCTTTTTTACAGAACTTCGTTTCACTCCCACGAAACTTTGTTTTAATTTTCTATCTCTTTGTTTTAATTTTGTAGAACTTTGTTTTAATTTCACGAAACAAAGTTTTATAATTCTATCTCTTCGTTTTAGAAAATTAGAATCAAGTTCTATAAAATTAAAACGAAGTTCTATGAAAATAGAATAAAGTTTCGTTATGGTGTAGTAAAAAATTATGTTTATGGAAGAGAAATTTAGAACAGTTTGTCTTTGTTTTATTGGTTGGAAAAAGTGTTTTGGAATAATAAAACGACTTTTAGAATAGTAATTTTTTGTTAAAAAATGGTAAAATCTTACTTTTAGAACACTAAAATTTTATGATAGAATAACAGAATATTTGTTAAAAATTTTAGAGAAAAACTATGTATTTTTGTTAATTTATAAGAAATTTCCCCTTTCTATTATTATAAAAAGAATGTTTTTGTAGAAAATTTTGTATTTTTTTTGTAATTTTGCAAATTGCATTTTACGTTATTGCATAAAATTATATTATTATGATGACTTCAAACGAAATAAGAAAAACATTTATAGATTTTTTTGCATCTAAAGGACACACAGTTGTACCTTCTGCATCTATGGTCGTAAAAAATGACCCTACACTTTTATTTACAAACGCTGGAATGAACCAGTTTAAAGATATTTTTTTGGGAAACATACAGAAACCCTACAATCGTGCAACCGATTCTCAGAAATGTCTTCGTGTGAGTGGAAAACATAATGACCTTGAGGAAGTTGGACACGATACCTACCACCATACTATGTTTGAAATGTTGGGTAATTGGTCTTTTGGAGATTATTTCAAAAAAGATGCTATTGCATACGCATGGGAATTGCTTACAAAGGTATATGGTATAGATGAAAAAAATCTTTATGTTACTTATTTCGGAGGAGATGAAAAGGAGAATTTATCCCCTGATACTGAGGCTTTGGAGTATTGGAAACAATGGGTGAAAGAAGACCATATTTTGCCGGGAAACAAACACGATAATTTTTGGGAAATGGGCGAAACAGGACCTTGTGGTGCTTGTTCTGAAATACATATAGATTTAAGAACGGAGGAGGAGAAGAAAACCATTTCGGGTGCTTCACTTGTAAATAAAGACAATCCTCTTGTAATAGAGATTTGGAACCTTGTCTTTATGGAGTTTAACCGTATGGCAGATTCTTCACTTGTTCCTTTGAAGGAGAAGAATATAGATACAGGTATGGGATTTGAACGCTTATGTATGGTATTGCAAAACAAGAAGTCAAATTACGATACCGATGTTTTTCAACCATTGATTCAACAGATAGCCAAGAATTGTAATATTCCATATACTCAGAACGAGAAAACAGATACAGCAATGCGTGTTGTAGCGGACCATTTGCGTGCAGTAAGTTTTGCTATTGCAGACGGACTTTTGCCTTCTAACGCAAAGGCTGGCTATGTTATAAGGAGAATACTTAGACGTGCTATAAGATATGGTTATACTTTCCTATCATTCAAAGAGCCTTTTATTCATAATCTTGTAGATACTCTTGTTAGTCAAATGGGAGAACAATACGAGGAATTGGTAAGAGGTAAAGATTTGATTAAAAAGGTAATATACGAAGAGGAAACAGCCTTTTTGAAAACTCTTTCCAATGGAATACAAAAATTTGACAAGTACATAGAGGAACATAATCAAGGATTGATTAGCGGAGATTTTGCTTTTGAACTGTTTGATACTTATGGATTTCCTATAGATTTAACAGAACTAATGGCAAAAGAAAAAGGACGCAAGGTAGATATGCAATCATTTGAAGAAAACCTTGCAAAACAAAAAGAACGTAGCAGAAATGCAGCCAAAGTTGCAGCAGATGATTGGGCAGAGTTGATAGAGAATTTTGTAGAAGTAGAGTTTGATGGTTATGATACATTGAATGAGGAAGTTAAGATAGTGAAATATCGCCGTGTAGAAACAAAAGGCAAGTCTATGTATCAAATAGTTTTGAACCAAACACCATTCTATGCAGAGATGGGAGGACAAGTGGGTGATAGTGGTTGGTTAATTTGCGGTGAAGAGAAGATAGAGGTTATAGACACAAAGAAAGAAAATAATCTTATCATACACATTACTAAACAATTGCCGAAAGATGTGAGTGCTACTTTTACTGCTCAGGTTAATGCAAAGAGAAGGACTAACATAGAACGCAATCATACTTCTACACACTTATTGCATTATGCTTTGAGGCAGATATTGGGTTCTCATGTAGAACAAAAAGGTTCTTATGTTGATGATAAACGTTTGCGTTTTGACTTTTCACACCCATCAAAACTTTCTGCTGAAGAGTTAAGACAAACAGAGCAGATGGTAAATGCTATGATAAGAGAAGATTATCAAGCAGATGACCACAGAAACGTACCTATTGAACAGGCAAGAGAAATGGGTGCTATGGCTTTGTTTGGAGAAAAATATGGGGATAGTGTAAGGGTTATACGTTTTGGAGAAAGTATAGAACTATGTGGAGGAACCCATATTGCAAGTACAGGAAAGATAGGTATGTTTAAAATAATAGGAGAGTCGGCTGTTGCTGCTGGTATTCGTAGAATAGAAGCCGTAACAGGAGAAGAGTTTGAGAATTATCTTTATGCTTTGCAAGATTGTTTCACTCAAATAAAATCTTTCTTTGAGGCTTCACCAGATGTTATCAACTCTATAAAGAAGACTATAGAAGAAAATAACTCATTGAAGAAACAAGTAGAAGATTTTGCTAAACAAGCAGTTACTACTCTTTACAACAAACTAAAAGAAAGCCCAGAAAAGATTAACAACATAGATTACTTTGAGTGTACCGTGCCTATTACAGCAGAGGCTATGAAAGATTTGGCTTACAGATTTAGAGGTGAGTTTAAAGATTTCTGTTTTGTAGGAGCAAATGAACAAGACGGTAAAGTATTGCTTACTATTATGCTTTCAGATTCTTTGGTTGAAAGAGGTTTGGACGCTGGCAAAATCATACGTGAAGCATCTAAACACATAAAAGGAGGAGGTGGCGGACAAAAATTCTATGCTACCGCTGGCGGAAAAGATAAAGAAGGTATATCCCAAGCCCTTCAACACATAAAACAACAAATACAAACAATAGAATAATTCTATGATAGAGTACGGTCATATATATAACGAAGATTGTTTGAAAACAATGGAGCGAATGGATAATGAAACAATAGATTTTGTTATCACTTCACCTCCGTATGACAATATAAGGAATTATAATGGCTATACTTTTGATTTTGAAAATATAGTAACTCAACTTTTTCGTGTAATGAAAAAAGGTGGTGTTATTATTTGGGTTGTGGCAGATGCAACAATAGATGGTAGCGAAACAGGTACGAGTTTTCGTCAGGCTTTAAAGTTTATGGACGAGGGATTTAAACTTCACGATACTATGATTTATTATAAGAATAATCCTATGCCACAAACAGGCAACCGTTATCATCAAATGTTTGAATATATGTTTTGTTTTTCAAAATCAAGTCCCAAAACCTTTAATCCAATAAAGGAAAAAACAAAATATAGAGGCTTGGCAAATATGAAAAACAGAGGAACAGAGGGCGAATTGCATTATGAGAGAATAGAAAGAACTACAGAGAAAAAAGTAGGAAATGTTTTTATGTATTCTATTGGCGGAGGTATATCTACAAAAGATAAGATAGCATTTAAACATCCTGCTATATTTCCAGAAAAGTTAGTGTATGACCAAATTCTTACTTGGACAAATGAATACGATATAGTATATGACCCATTTATGGGTAGCGGAACAACTGCTAAAATGTCTGAATTGTTACATAGAAAATGGATTGGTTCTGAAATATCAAAAGAATATGTGGATATAGCAACCGAAAGAATTTCTATGTATAAACAAAATGATTTATTTGCAATATCTTAATTTGTAGAAGTATGAAAACGGTATTGGAAGGTTCTATAACGGCTAAACAAGGTTTTAAAAACGAAGACTATGTTGTAAGTAAATTTAATAATTGGTTGCAAGATAGTGATGCAAAACAATGGTTACAGGTAATGAATTATGACCTTGCTCAAATAGAATATGTAAAGGCGGAGAAAATTTCAGGACATTATAAAGCAGATATACAAGTTCAAGTTTATATTAAATTGAAAAATCTTATTGATGTAGAGAATTTGCAAGTTAAATTGGTAAGTAATTCAAGTGGATTCAATCAAATAGATAAAAGATGGGTGGATAAATATACAGAAATGTGGAATATACAGAATGATATAACATTGTTATTGAAGCAATACACAGGAGAGATTTTACCTACAAGACAAACTAAGGATAGAAGAAGAACTTTTGCTAATGAATTTAATGAAAATGAACAACAATTGTTGTTGAATTGGATAGAAGATAATAAATCGTTAATCGTAACAGATATATTAAAAGGTAGGGGTCGTTTTTCAGCCGAATGGATTTTGGTTATAACGAGAATAGATTCAAAAGAAGATTGGGTATTAAAATCTATTAACGATTGTATAAACTTTTTTGGTAATGGAAAAACTGTAATTTCTTCTCGTGGTACTATATCTATAGGTAGAATAACTATGCAACGCAAAGGTGGAGATGGAGGAAGAGATACCGCTAAAATGTTACAATTTAAAATAAATCCTGTGGACATATTCAATAATTAATAATATCAAAATGTAAAAAGTATTACACTAATAACTCCTACTAAATAATATCATTTGAAAAATTATATTTATCAATAGAAGTTTTACGCAAAATAGTTTATAAACAATAATACAAACAATAAAAATTGTATGACGGAATTGGAGAAAATAAACGCAGGATTGCCGGGTTGCTTTGACGATGAAGAGATGGTAAAGTTAAAAGAACAGGCAATGATAAATTGCAACATATATAACAATATTGACGAGTCGGACTACGATGCACAATATAGTCACCTTAAAAATATGTTGGGTAGTGTAGGAGAAAAAGTTTGGATAGCAAAAACGTTTAATTGCGACAGAGGAAAAAATATTTTTATAGGAGATAATTTTACAGGAAACTTTAATCTTACAATTTTGGATATTAGAGAAGTTTATATAGGCAATAATGTTATGATAGGACCGAATACATTGATAACAACAGTAGGACATCCTATTACTCCTAAAGGCAGAAGAGAACATCTTTCACTTGCCAAACCTATATATATAGGAGATGATGTGTGGATAGGAGGAAATTGCACAATACTACCTGGAGTTAAGATAGGAAATAATGTTGTAATAGCCGCAGGTGCAGTTGTTACTAAAGATATTCCAGATAATTCTTTGGTTGGAGGAGTTCCCGCAAGAATTATCCGACAAATAGAAAATGATATAGAAAAAGATGTTAATGTAACAAAATCTGAATTATAATAATATAAAATAAGAGAGAAATGCAGAATATTCGCAACGTAGCAATAATAGCTCATGTTGACCACGGGAAAACGACTTTGGTAGATAGAATGTTATATCAGGCAAAGTTGTTTAGAGATAATCAAGAGAAGAAAGAACTTATTCTTGATAACAATGATTTGGAGAGAGAAAGAGGTATAACTATTCTTTCCAAAAATGTATCTATTCGTTATAAGGATTTCAAAATAAACATCATTGACACGCCCGGCCACAGCGACTTTGGAGGAGAAGTAGAGCGTGTTTTAAATATGGCAGACGGTGTTTTGTTGGTGGTAGATGCTTTTGAGGGACCTATGCCTCAAACTCGTTTCGTTTTACAAAAAGCAATAGAGATGAAACTAAAACCTATTGTGGTTGTAAATAAGGTAGATAAACCAAATTGCGACCCTATTGGAACGATGGAAAAAGTTTTTGACCTTATGTGTGCTTTAGGTGCAAGCGAGGAACAGTTGGATTTTCCTACCGTTTATGGTTCTTCAAAAGAGGGTTGGATGAGTGAAGACTACACAAAACCAACAACGGACGTTGCGTATTTGTTAGACACTATCATAAAATATATTCCAGAATACCCTCACATAGAAGGTAATACTCAGATGATGATTTCTTCTTTGGATTACTCATCTTATGTTGGTAGAATAGCGGTAGGTCGTTTGCACAGAGGTACTTTGCAAGCAGGTCAAGAGGTTACACTTTGCAAAGCCAATGGAGAAAAATATACAAGTAAGATAAAGGAACTCTATGTTTTTGAAGGCTTGGCAAAAGAAAAAGTAAAAACACCTGTAGAGGCTGGAGAGATAGTAGCGTGCTTAGGTATAGATAATTTTGATATAGGAGACACTATTTGCGATAAAGAAGAGCCAGAGCCACTTAAACCTATAAAGGTAGATGAACCTACTCTAAGTATGTTATTTACAATAAACAATTCGCCATTCTTTGGTAGAGAGGGTAAGTATGTTACTTCTCGTCATTTGAGAGATAGACTTTTTGCAGAATTGGAAAAGAACTTGGCGTTAAGAGTAGAAGAAACCGATTCGCCTGATACTCTTATTGTCTATGGTCGTGGTGTTCTGCATTTGAGTATTCTTATAGAAACCATGAGAAGAGAAGGTTATGAACTACAAGTAGGACAGCCAAAAGTAATTATAAAAGAGATAGATGGCAAAAAGTGTGAACCTGTAGAACAACTTATCATTGTTACACCAGAACAGTTTGCTGGCAAGATAATAGAACAAGTTACAGCAAGAAAAGGCGACCTTTTGAGTATGGAACCAAGAGGCGACCGTCAGCATATAGAGTTCAGCATTCCATCTCGTGGTCTTATAGGATTGACTAATACAATCCTTACTATATCTGAAGGAGAGGCTATTATGGCACATCAACTTAAAGGTTTTGAACCTTGGAAAGGTGAAATGCCATCAAAGAGAATGGGGGCTTTGATAGCAAAAGAGAATGGTCAAGTAATAGAATATTCTCTTAATAAGTTGCAAGATAGAGGCAAGTTTTTCGTTGAGCCGGGCGATGAGATATATACAGGAATGGTTGTTGGTGAAGGATTGCGTCCAGACGATATTGTAGTCAATCTTGTTATTACTAAGAAACTTACAAATATGCGTGCGGCAGGTTCAGATGAAAAAACCAACATAGCACCTGCAATAAAATTCTCTTTGGAAGAAGCAATGGAGTATATACAAGGCGATGAATATCTTGAGATTACTCCATCACATCTTCGTATAAGAAAGATTTTGCTTGATGAGGTAGCAAGAAAAAGAGCCAAAATGGCAGAACAAAGTGAATAAATAAAATAAGGCGGTTTGTATTATTCTATCGCTGAAAGACGAAATAAGTTCTTTGAGAGGAAAGTCCGGGCAACACAGAGCAGCATACTGTCTAACAGACAGGCAGTAGTGTATACTACTGACAGATAGTGCAACAGAAAATAACCGCCTTGCAAATACTGTTTATTCAGTTTGCAAGGTAAGGGTGAAAAATCAGGGTAAGAGCCTGTAGGAGGGTTTAGTGATAAATCTTTCGTGCAAACCTTATGCGTTGAAAGTCCAAATATATCAACAATATATGCTGGCTCGGCATTGTTGAGGGGTAGGATGATTGAGTCTTATCGTAAGGTAAGACCTAGATTGATGATAGAACACGACAGAACCCGGCTTACAGATACAGACCGCTTTTTATTATTATATAATTCTCTATTTTGAAATATACAACCATTTTTTAAATAATAATATCTTCACTCTAAACTTATAAAATACAGTTTTCTAAGGGTAGGGTGTTGTTTTTCTGTGTAGATGTTTTGAAGAGAGAGAAGAAAGTGCTATTTTGTGTTAAAAATACTTATAAAAGGGTGGTGGAAATTTTGTAAAAATGTTAAAAAGTGGAAATTTAGAACAGTTTGATATTGTTTTTGTGTCCTAAAACCTTATTTTAACCCTAAAAAAAGGTGTTTTAGAATAGTAAATCTGTTCTTTTAGAATACTTAACCGACTTTTAGAACAGTAAAATTTTGTTATAAATTCTAAAAATGAAGTTATATAAGAGTAAAACTTTATTCTATTTTCACAGAACTTGATTCTAATTTTCTAAAACGAAGAGATAGAAAATTAAAACAAAGTTCTACGAAATTAAAACGAAGAAAGAGAAAATTAAAACAAAGAGATAGAAATCTAAAACAAAGTTTCGTGAGAGTAAAACAAAGTTCTATTTCGGTAAAGTAAAGTTTTGGATATTTGAAATTTAGTTTTGTGATTATAGAAATTGGGTTTGGGTTGTGAGAGTAAGAAGTTGAAGTGATAAAGTTTTGTAACTATTTAAGAGAGAAAGTAATAGGAAGATTGAATTGCTTTCGTATTTTCTCACCTTTATACTCAGCGGGAATCCATTTAGGCATCTTTTTTACAAGGTCTACTGCTGCTTCACCACAACAATATCCTATATCTTTAAGTATTTCTATATTAGAGAGAGAACCATCTTTTTCAACTACAAAAGTAACATAAACTTTTCCTTGTATTCCTTTTTCTATAGCCTCTATAGGATAAACAAGATTTTCTTCTATAAATTTATCTAACGAATCTATATCTTCGGGAAACATTGGCAATGTTTCTATTGGTATAACACCTGACGATGGGTCATTCACCATAAAAGGACCTCCTGGGGCAAAATTTTTAACATCAGACACTGAAAGTGTAGAATCTTTTTTTACAGTTGATAGACTATTTACAGCCTTATCTTGTTGCAATGTAGAAATATTATTACCTTTCTTCAAAGGAGAAGATGCGTTTTTTGTATTCTGTGCATTAAGATTAAAAGTTGTGAAAAATATACTTAGAATAAAAAGGACAAAACAGTTAATTGCTATCCCCTTTACTTGATTTTTAGAATATCTTTTTTGATAAAATTCTGCTGAAAAAATATTTCTCATTTGTTTCATATTGCTTTATGTTTTCGTTATTGCAATAGTATAACGCAAAAGATATACCAATATTATATAATTCTTAAATGTTTTTTTCTGAAATTATTTATTTGGTATATCTTTTTCTCTTATAGACAAGTAGTTATCCTAATTAACGTTTTGCAAATAAAGAAAATAAAACCTACAACCGTTTTACAAGATTTGAAAACGGTTGTAAGAAAGTTAATAGTCTTATATTAAACAAAGAAATTATCTTATTATTTCCCTTGAATAATGATGAGATGATTTATAAGCATCGCATTTGTGTGAAGCACAAGAAGCCAATGTTATGCAAACTACAAGTGCTATGAATAATCTGACTAATGTTTTTTTCATTTCTTTTTATTTTTTTGTTAGTTTTAAATATAACGCTGTTTTATTTTATTTATTTTGTTTGCTTGTATAATATTTGCAACAATTTTTAAGTTTGCACTCTTCACATTCTGGTTTTCTTGCCTTGCAAACATAACGTCCAAGTAGTATTAACTGATGGTGTAACAGTGCAATATCATCTTCTTTTTGTGAAGAAAAAAGATTGATATTTTTCATCAACTGTTCTTCGGTTTGTCTTACATTTTTTGCTTGATAGGTTAAACCTATACGAGCCGAAACTCTATGAACGTGGGTATCTACAGGCATTTTGGCTTGATGAAAAACTATAGAAGCAATAACGTTTGCTGTTTTTCTTCCAACACCTTGCAGAGTTTGTAAATCTTCTACATTGTCTGGTACTTGGCTATCATAGACTTCCACCAATCTTTTCGCCATATTGTTAAGGTATTTTGCCTTACTATTTGGGTAAGATATAGATTGTATATAAGGAAATATCTCTTCGGGTGTAGCCTTTGCCAAATCCAAAGGAGTAGGGTACTTTTCAAAAAGTGCAGGTGTTATCATATTCACCCTTTTGTCAGTACACTGAGCAGAAAGTATTACTGCAACAAGCAACTGAAAAGGATTGCTGTTTTCTAATTCTGTAGTTGCATTAGGAAACATAACATTGAGATTTTCTAATGCAAGAGTGTATCTTTCTTGTTTTGTCATTGTTCTTTTATTGAAAAACTTACTGTAATAGGGTAGTGGTCCGAATAATCCAAAGAAGGACTTTTATACTTGTGAATCTTAAATCTGTTTTTCTGATACAAAACATAATCTATTCTATATGCAGGAAAAATACCATTATATGTTCTTCCCCAGCCGTTACCCTTATCTGTGAAACTGTCTGATAATGTTTGCGAAAACTGTTTGTAGATATACGAAAAAGGAATAGAGTTGAAATCTCCCGCAACTATATAAGGTATAGGAGTGCTATCCAATTTCTGAAGTATGGAATCTACTTGGTATTTTCTCTCTGTGTCTGCTATGACAAGTTTTTTTATTATGGATTTTGAAGCAGAAGTATCTTCTATGTTTCCATGAAAGATTTTTGAGTATGCTTCTTTGTTTTCTTTGTCTAAACAGTAGGAAACCAAATGTAGATTATAAACACGAATATCTCCTTGTGGTGTTGCAATATCTGCCCATACCATAGTAGAGTTGTATGTTGCGTTTGAAAGAATTTGAGAAGCGTTTCTTATATGGTATTTTGAGTAAATGACACAGTTACTTATTATAGGAGAAACACCTTTGTAGAAATAGTAATAGTATCTGTATTTTAAAACATTAGTCATTCTATAATGGAAACCTGTAGAGTCTTTTATGCTTGCAACATAATCTTGGAAGATAACTATATCTGCCTTACTTTTTGAAACGACAGAAATAATAGAATCCATATTCTCTTGCTTTTTTGCCAATTTGTCTTTATTATCCTCTAAGTAATCTGTATCATGGGCAAAACTTTCTACATTATAAGTAAGGAGAGTTATTTGTTTATCGTCCTCTTTGTCAAAAGAAGATATATTAAATAACCGAGTTATGAAATTAGGTTGAATAGCTATAACTGCAATAGAAAGCAATACATATCTCCTTGAACCAATAATAAACCAAAGAATGATGAATAAAATATTTGCTATAAGAAAGAAAGGATACGCATACCCTAAAAGAGTAATATGTGGTAAGGTAGCAGAAAATATATGATAAGGTATATACGTATTAAGCAAAGCAAGGGCTATGAAAATATTGATAACAAGTAATATCTTTTTTACTATAAACATATTATTTAATGTATTTGTGGGTTATTATTTGGTAGAATTGGAAAAATTGTAGTTATTCATTTTCCACCTTCCTTTTATTTTTACAAGATTCCATACAAATGAAAGATTATTGTCAAATTCGTCCACAGTTTCTACAACTGCTATTGCATTCTCTCCATTAACAGAGATAGACGAAACCTTATAAGAAGAATATTTAACAGCATCTTTATTTACTGTTTTTATGAAATTGAAATCCTCTTGCATATTCACAGAAATCAATTCTTTCAACTCTTTATAGTTTTTCTTTTCTAAATTTTTATAAAAACTTTCTACAGTCTGTTGTATCAACTGCTCGTCCTCCTTGGTTGACGAACAAGAAGTTGCAAAGAAAAGAAACAACGCAATAATTGGCAATATTTTTTTCATATAACAAAGTTTTACAAAACAAAAGTAATACAAAATATCTAAAAAATAGAAATTTTTAGTTTTTTTTCTTTAAATATCTGTTTTTTTTCATAAATTTGCACCTTGTTTTTAAGGGAACAAAAGGAATAAATTATATAAACAAACAATGCGTATATGAAGATAAAAACATTAGCTGAACTTACATCAGTTAAGGAATGTGCATGTAAGTTGATGTCAGCAAGATTGAAAGGAAAAAATTCTGCCGATACCAATGCTAAAGAAGAACAAATACAAGAAGGGAGTTTCAAAAAAACTATTCTTGTTTGCGGAGGTCCTGGTTGTTCTGCTTCAAAGAGCGATGTTATTTCTTCTAATCTTAAGGAATGTTTGAAAAGCGAAGGATTAGAGAATGAAGTAGATGTGGTTTTAACAGGTTGTTTTGGTTTTTGTGAAGCAGGACCGGTTATAAAGATTATGCCGGACAATACTTTTTATGTTAAGGTTAGACCAGAAGATGCTGAGGAAATAGTAAAAGAGCATATAGTAAAAGGTAATAAGGTTGAACATTTGTTATACACAGAACCTTCTACAGGAGAACAAGTAGTAGAGGATAAAGATACTAATTTCTACAAAAAACAAGTAAGAATAGCGTTACGCAATTGCGGACTTATAGACCCTGAAAAAATAGATGAATATATAGGTTTAGATGGTTACAAAGCACTTGCAACATGTCTTACTGAGTATTCTCCAGAAAAAGTAATAGAGATAATAAGTGCATCTGGTCTTAGCGGAAGAGGTGGAGCTGGTTTCCCAACAGGAAAGAAGTGGGCTGCATCTGCAAGAGCTAAAGCAGAACAAAAATACATTGTTTGTAACGCTGACGAAGGCGACCCTGGAGCTTTCATGGATAGAAGTATATTAGAGGGCGACCCTCATTCAGTTTTGGAAGCTATGGCTATAGCTGGTTATGCTATAGGTGCAACAAAAGGTTTGATATATATACGTGCAGAATATCCACTTGCAGTACATAGACTTCAAGTTGCTATAGGACAAGCAAGAGAATATGGTTTATTGGGCAAAGATATATTTGGAACAGGATTTGAGTTTGATATAGAATTGCGTTTAGGCGCTGGTGCTTTCGTTTGTGGTGAAGCAACTGCTCTTATTCATTCTATGGAAGGAAAACGTGGAGAACCAACATTTAAACCTCCTCGTACAAGTGAAAAAGGTTATCTTGGTATGCCTACAAATGTTAATAATGTAGAAACATACGCAAACGTTCCAGCTATAATTCTTAAAGGTGCAGAATGGTTTTCTTCTATAGGTACTGCAAATTCTAAGGGTACAAAAGTATTTGCTCTTGCTGGACAAATAAGAAATGTAGGTCTAATAGAGGTTCCTATGGGTACAACTCTTAGAGAAATAGTCTATGAAATAGGAGGAGGAATGAAAGATGGCAAGAAATTTAAAGCCATTCAAACAGGAGGACCTTCTGGTGGTTGTTTAACAGAGAAACATTTGGATATTCCTATAGATTACAAGAGTCTTTCAGAGGCTGGAAGTATGATGGGTTCTGGAGGTATGGTTATTATGGACGAAAGTTCTTGTATGGTTTCGGTTGCGAAGTTTTATTTAGATTTTACAGTAGAAGAATCTTGTGGAAAATGTACTCCTTGCCGTATAGGAAACAAGCGTTTGTATGAAATGCTTGATAAGATAACAAAAGGCAAAGGTACTATGGAAGATTTGGAACATTTAAGAAATCTTTCAAACGTTATAAAGGAAACTGCCCTTTGTGGTTTGGGTCAGTCTTCTCCTAATCCTATTCTTTCTACTCTTGATAATTTCTGGGACGAATTTGTTGAACACGTAGTGGATAAGAAATGTAGAGCCGGTGTTTGCAAAGATTTAATCCATTATGAGATAAATCCAAGTGCATGCATAGGTTGTACAAATTGTGCAAGAAATTGTCCTGTAGATGCTATTCAAGGAGAAAGAAAATCTCCTCACACTATAGACCAAGAAATGTGTATCAAATGCGGTACTTGCGTAACTAAGTGTAAATTTAATGCTATTAGAATTTTATAAGAAAGGAGAATGGATTTATGGAAAATATGATAAACTTAACAATAGATGATATAAAAGTTCAAGTACCTAAAGGCACGACTATTCTTAAAGCAGCCAAAAGTATAGGTATAGATATTCCTACATTATGTCATTATGAACTAAAAGGACAAGGAGTAGAAAATCGTCCTGGTTCTTGTAGAGTTTGTATGGTAGAGGTAGAGGGAAAAGGCAATCTTGCTGCTGCTTGTGCAACTAATGTTTCTGAAGGTATGGTTGTAAAAACTCACACTCTAAGAGTTATTATGGCTCGTAGAACAGTTGTAGATTTAATGCTTTCAGACCACCCTGCAGATTGTCTTGTTTGTCCTCAAAGTGGTAAATGTGAATTGCAAAAACTTGCAGTTGACCTTGGACTTAGAGAAGTAACATATTCAGGAGAGAAATCTGTATATAAAGTAGATGTTTCTCCAGCCATTATAAGAGATGTAAACAAATGTGTTATGTGTCGCCGTTGCGAAACAGTATGTAACAGTTTACAAACAGTAGGTGCTTTATCTGCAATAAACAGAGGTTTCCCTGCTGTTGTAGGTACTGCTTTTGAACAAAAACTTTCAGATAGTACTTGTGTTATGTGCGGACAATGTGTTCAGGCTTGTCCTGTTGGAGCATTGAGTGAAGTGGATAACACTCGTCAAGTTATGAGAGCAATAAGCGACCCTAAGAAAACAGTTATCGTACAAACGGCTCCAGCAGTCAGAGTGGCTATAGGAGAAGAGTTTGGTATGGAACCAGGAAGCAGAGTTACAGGAAAGATGGTTACCGCTCTTAGAATGCTTGGTTTTGATTATGTTTTTGATACAGACTTTGCAGCAGATTTGACCATAATGGAAGAAGGTACAGAAATGCTTCAGCGTTTGGATAAATACCTAAAAGGAGATAAAGACGTAAGACTTCCTATTATGACTTCATGTTGTCCTGGGTGGGTTAATTTCTTTGAAACCTATTATCCAGATATGTTAGACGTTCCTTCTACTGCAAAATCTCCTATGCAAATGTTTGGTGCTATAGCAAAAACATATTGGGCTGAAAAGTTAGGAATAAAAAGAGAAGATTTGGTAGTTGTATCTATTATGCCATGTGTTGCAAAGAAATATGAATGTCAAAGAGAGGAATTTAAAACAGATGGAAACCCAGATGTAGATTATTCTCTTACAACACGAGAATTGGCAGATATGATAAAACTTCTAAGCATCAATTTTGCCGACCTAAAAGAAGAAGAATTTGATAGACCTTTAGGAGAAAGTACAGGTGCTGCTGTTATTTTCGGAGCAACAGGTGGTGTTATAGAAGCAGCAACACGTACTGCCTATGAATTATTTACAAAGAAAGAACTTGGTAAGGTAGATTTCGCAGAACTAAGAGGTTTGGACGGAGTGAGAGAAGCAACTGTGGATTTCAACGGAACACCTATTCATATAGGAATTGCTCACGGTTTGGGTAACGCAAGAAAACTTTTAGATAGAGTTCGCAATGGTGAGACTATGTTCCATGCTATAGAAATTATGGCTTGTCCTGGTGGATGTGTAGGTGGAGCAGGTCAACCTTATCATCACGGAGATTTCTCTAAGGTAGAAAAACGTTTGAACGCTATTTACGAAGAAGATAGAAACAAACCGTTGAGAAAATCTCACGAAAACCCTTATATAAAACAACTTTACGAAGAATTTTTGGGAGAACCTTGCGGTGAAAAATCTCACAAACTACTTCATACACATTACTTTGACAAATCTGCCAAAGTGGAAGAAGTTGATGATTAAAGTTTTTAACACTCAAAAACAGTTTAAGATTTATGTCAAAAATAAGTTTGAATAGCACAAAAGTAGAAAAGATAAAAGAAATATGTGCATCGTTTGGAAACAAACAAGGTGAGATAATAAATATTCTTCACAAAGTTCAAGGAACATTTGGTTATTTACCAAAAGAAGTTCAAGAAGTTATTTCAGAAGAAATACGTATGCCTGTGGCTCAAATATATGGTATAGTAAGTTTTTATTCTTTCTTTTCCATGAAACCAAAGGGTAAATATCCTATTTCAGTGTGTTTGGGTACGGCTTGTTATGTAAGAGATAGTGAAAAGATACTGAACGAGTTTAAAAGACAACTTGGAGTGGGTATTGGCGAACTAACTCCTGATGGTAAGTTTTCATTGGACTGTCTTCGTTGTGTAGGGGCTTGTGGTCTTGCTCCTGTGGCACTTGTTGGAGATAAAGTTTATGGAAAACTAACTATAGACAAAGTAAAAGATATTTTGGACGAATACCAAGATTAGAATATTTCTACAAGGCAAAGCACTCAAAATCTACAGGGGTGTTTTGTCTTTTTTAATTTAAATTATGTTATCGTAAAAACTTGTTTTACAGATGTTTTTTATAATCCTTGCAGCCGTATTACCTGTAATTATTCTTTTGATTTACATCTTAAGAAAGGATAGTATTCAACCCGAACCACCAAAATATTTGATTAAAGCATTCGTTTTTGGTCTTCTTTCTGTTCTATTTTCTTTTGCTTTTTCCATACCACTTTCTCGTCTGCTTGAAATAAATGACAATCTTGCCACTGTAACAGACTCTGTTATAACATCTTTTTTCTCTGCTGCCATACCAGAAGAACTTGCAAAGTTTATATTATTATACATTTTCGTAAGAAAGAATCCTTATTTTGATGAGAAGTTTGACGGAATAGTTTATGCCACATGCATAGGTTTAGGTTTTGCTTGCCTTAAAAATATTATGTATCTGTTTTCCAATATAGATACATGGTTGCAAACAGGTATAATGAGGGCTTTGTTTGCTGTGCCTACACATTTCTTTTTTGCGGTATTGATGGGTTATTATTTTGCTTTGTATAAATTTTCTAACAAAGATAAGGTTAAAAACTTTATTCTTGCACTGTTGATGCCAATCTTGGCACATGGTATTTACGATACAATAGCCTTTGCAAGTGATTTAGATACAGGCTTTAGTACAATAATTTTTATAGGTTTTGTTTGGTTCTGCAATTTCCTAAGAAAATTAGCACAAGACAAAATCTCCCACCTTTTCGGTAAATAATTTTTACAATAAAACCTTATTCTAATTTTCTAAAACTTCGTTTTAATTTCGTAGAACTTTGTTTTAGATTTCTATCTCTTTGTTTTATTTTTCTAAAACTTTATTCTACATTGACGAAACTTTGTTTTAATTTCGTAGAACTTCGTTTTAGAATTCCATCTCTTTGTTTTAATTTTACGAAACAAAGTTTTAGAAATCTCTTTCTTTGTTTTAGAAAATTAAAACAAAGTTTCGTGGAAAGTATGTTTTGTTATATATTATAGCAACTTTATATAATAGAATTATAATGTTATTTTGTGTTAAAAATATTTGTAAAAGGGTGGTGAAAACTTTGTAAAAATGTTAAAAAGTGGAAATTTAGAACAGTTTAGTATTGTTTCTCTGTTCTAAAGTCTTATTTTAAGTCTGAAAAAAAGTGTTTTAGAATAGTAAAACTATTCTTTTAGAATACTTAACCGACTTTTAGAACACTAAATTTTTGTTATAAATTCTAAAAATTAAGTTTTGTAAAGGTAAAGCCATGTAGTAGAAATATTCAATTAGAGGATAGAAAATTAAAATGATTGTTTTGAGAAAATGAAATAAAGTTTTTGTTTTATCTTTATGTAATCTAAAAGTTTATAGTGAAATAGAAAAAGTTTTGTTTTTTACACAGGAGTTCCGACTTCTATAAGGTTGCCGTCTAAATCATAAAAACGGATAACTTCTTGTCCCCAAGAGTGTTTCATAAGTTTATTAACATATTGTATTTGAGGATACAAATTTTCTAATTTCAAAATAAAACCCCTTAAATCTTCCTCTTCAAAATATAATTCACAAGAGTTGTTTTCAGAAATAATATCCCGATTTAGAAATTTCTTCCAAATCTTTTTATCTTGCAAAACTAAACCTTCAGACAGTACCACATTACCATCATAATCCGTCAAAACCTCCAAGCCAAACAAATCTCTGTAAAACTTCTTTGCTCTTTGTATGTCCTAAACAGTTATAAGAAAATTTTTCAAACGCATGATACTTATAAAAGTATTTTGTTTATAAACACTGCTTGCAAAGATAATTGTTTTTATGAGAATAAGAGAAGAAATCAATCTTTAATTTGCTATTACTTGTATATGAAGGAATAAAAATATATTCTAATTAGATGATAACAAAATATCTAACATTGTTTTGCTTTTTTATTACAAGAATTTTATTACTCTTTAGTTATTCATTATTATATCTCGTTTGAAAAATTAAACAAAGTTTCTTTATTTTGTAACTTTATTATATATTTTTATGTCAATATGACTGATTATAAAGAAGTTTTGTCATAAAAAGGAGGTATTATAAGACTTTTTGTCATTTTGGTATTGTGTTGTATGGTTTTTGCGAATGTGGTATTAAAACGAAAAAATAGAAAGATTATGGAAAATATAAATAATAACACAGCAAACAATAAGTATCCTAATTTGGAGAGGTTTGCCATCAATTTGATAGAAAGGGCAAAGCAAAACAAACTTGACCCTGTTATAGGTAGAGATGACGAGATAAGAAGAGTATTGCAAATTCTTTCTCGTAGAACAAAAAATAATCCTGTTTTAGTAGGAGAACCTGGAGTAGGTAAAACCGCTATTGCAGAAGGACTTGCACAAAGAATATTTGCCAACGATGTACCTGAAAACCTAAAACAAAAGAAGATTTATTCATTGGATATGGGTGCATTGGTTGCTGGAGCAAAGTATAAAGGAGAGTTTGAAGAGAGGTTGAAAGGAGTAGTAAATGATGTTATAAAATCCAATGGAGATGTTATTCTTTTCATAGATGAAATTCATACTCTTGTAGGTGCAGGTGGTGGAGAAGGTGCTATGGACGCTGCAAACATTTTGAAGCCTGCTCTTGCCAGAGGAGAATTAAGGGCAATAGGTGCAACGACTTTAGATGAATATCAGAAATATTTTGAAAAAGATAAAGCCCTTGAGCGTAGGTTTCAGATGGTTATGGTAGATGAACCAACGGTTGAAGATACTATCTCTATACTTAGAGGTTTGAAAGAAAAATATGAAGTACATCATCACGTAAGAATAAAAGATGCAGCCATAATAGCAGCAGCTGAGATGTCAAACAGATATATTACTTCACGTTTTTTGCCAGACAAAGCCATAGACCTAATAGACGAGGCAGCAGCAAAACTTCGTATGGAAATAGATTCTTCACCAGAGGAAATAGATGAAGTAGAGAGAAAACTTAGACAATTGGAAATAGAACGTGTAGCCATAAAAAAGGAGAACGATACACAGAAAGTAGAACAATTGACTAAGGAAATAAACGAACTGAAGAAAGAAAAAGAGTCTCTTACTTCTCAATGGAAAAACGAGAAAGTGCTTGTGGATTCTATGCAAGAAGAAGTAAAAAGAATAGAATCTTTGAAGACTTTGGCAAAAGAGAAAGAGAGAGATGGAGATTATGCAAAAGTAGCAGAAATACGTTATAGTAGCATACCTACAGCAGAAAAGAACTTAGAGGATTACAAACAAAAACTTCTTATGCTACAAAACGGTAATGCTATGATAACAGAGGAAGTAGATGAAAACCATGTTGCAGAAGTCGTTTCTCGTTGGACAGGAATACCTGTTACTCGTATGATGACAAGTGAGAAAGATAAACTTATACATCTTGAAGACGAACTTAAGAAAAGAGTAATAGGACAAGACGAAGCCATAGAAGCCATAGCCAATGCCATAAGAAGAAGTCGTTCTGGTTTGAATGACCCAAAGAAACCTATAGGTTCGTTTGCATTCTTGGGTTCTACAGGAGTAGGAAAAACAGAGTTGGCAAGGGCTTTAGCAGAGTTGTTGTTTGATGATGAAAATATGATGATAAGAATAGATATGTCCGAATACCAAGAACGATACTCTGTTTCCAGACTTATAGGAGCACCTCCGGGATATGTAGGTTATGAAGAAGGGGGTCAATTGACCGAAGCCGTAAGAAGAAAACCTTATTCTATAGTTCTTTTGGACGAGATAGAGAAAGCCCACCCAGATGTATTCAATATCTTGTTGCAAGTTTTGGAAGACGGTAGATTGACAGACGGAAAAGGTAGATTGGTAGATTTTAAGAACACTATAATAATAATGACTTCAAACCTTGGTAGCGAATATCTTCAACAAGCAATAGAGGAACATAAAGATGATATAAACTCTTATTGGACTAAAGCAGAAAGTCAAGTAAAAGAGATGTTGAAAAAATCTATACGACCAGAGTTTCTAAACAGAATAGATGAGATAGTAGTATTTAAACCTCTATTCGCTACACAGATAAGAGAGATAGTTCAGTTGCAAATGCAAAGATTACTTTCTACTTTGAAAGAAAAGAAGATAACACTTGAACCTACAACAGAGGCTATAGATTATTTGGCTCAGCAAGGTTATGACCCACTATTAGGGGCAAGACCTGTCAAAAGAGCAATACAAAGATTGGTAACAAACAAACTATCTATGCTTCTTATAAATGGAGATATGTTTGAGAATACTAAAGTTTTGATGGATTGTAAGAACGATGAACTTGTATTTAAATTAGTAAAGTAATCATATAGCAGAAAAATACCTTAAGCCACATAAGACTTAAGGTATTTTCTTTTTAAGTTATAAAGATAAAATCTTATTTAAGAAACAATTTTGTGAATTCTCTCTTTTCTCTGTTTTTCCATTCTCCCTTATGATAAACATAAGATGCTATCAAAGGTAAAACGGTAGTTGCTTCTGCATAAACCATTTGTTCATACATAGGAGAAACTTTTCCCCATGAACCTGCTTCTTTCAAAGTAGAAGAAGAGCAAGCACCATCTCTAACATCTGCAACAGTTATCTGTACAGCGTATTTGTGCATATCTACTTCGTGTCCTAAAACTTCTGCACATACTACTGTATCTTGAGCAAAGTTTTTAGGTGTTCCACCTCCTATCATAAACAAACCTGTTGTTCCTGCTGCTATTTTAATGTTAGTAAGTTCTAAGAAGTCTTTTACAGAATCTATACTTACGTGTTTATCTGGGTTTGCTACTTGGTGCATAACAAGTCCAAAACCAGCAGAACAATCTGAGAAAGCAGGACAGAAAATAGGTACATTGTTCTCATAACATACTTGTATCAAAGAATCTTTCTTTACAGAATTACCTTCAGATAACCATTTACCTATTTCATATATAAATTCACGAGAAGAATATGGTCTTGGTTCCAATTTGTCTGCTATTTCCTTAACAGTACGGTCGCATATCTGCAATTCTTCTTCGTCTATAAAAGTATCGTATATTCTATCTACATAGTTATCTCTTAGTGTCATATCATCTATAAAAGGAGTTCCTTTATAGTGTTTAAAACCTAAGGCTTCAAACAAATCCATATCAATAATAGAAGCACCTGTAGAAACTATACAATCTATCATATTGTTTTTAACCATATCTACATAGACTTGCATACAACCTGCAGCAGAAGTACTACCTGCAAGTGTAAGAATAGTAGAGCATGATTTATCTTCCATCATTCTTTCTAAAATATCTGCTGCGTTGGCTGTATCTCTTGAAGCAAAAGACATATCACGCATAGCATCAATGATTTCTGTAGAGTTTATCTTCTTAATATCTACATGTTTAATGGTTTCATTTAATAAGTCTCTTTTTTCCATTTTGAATATTTTTTATATTAAATGTTTAAATTTTTGCAAAGATACACATTTTTTTTCTTTGTTTTACGTTATATAATAAAATTTAAGAAAAATGAAAAGAGTTTATCTGATTGTAAGTTTAGGATTATGTCTTGTTTTAGCATATTCTTGTAAGAAAGAAAAGTACAGAGAAATTACTGACCAGAAAGAAAGAGTTGTACAACTGAAGCAAGACAACTACAACAAAGTAGTATGTTTGTCTTCTTCTATGGGAGAATGGATGTACAAGTTGGGATTACAAGATAAGATTGTAGGTAGAAACTCTCTTTGTAACTACCCAGAAGATATGTTGCAAAAACCAGATGTTGGTATGGCGTATTTGTTGGATACAAACATAATAAAGACTCTTCAACCCGATTTAGTATTAGCCGAAACTCATATACCAAAAAAATGGCTTGATTGGTTGGAAGAAAAAGGTATATCTACAGTTCTATTTAGAGGAGGTAATAAAGTAAGCGATATTTATCCTGCTATTACACTTTTAGGCGAAGTGTTTAATAAACAAAGTGAAGTAGAAAACATAATAAAAGAATATAAAAAAGAAATAGCAGAAATAGAAGCCAAACCTTTGAAACCAAGCCCAAGAGTGTATTTTGCTATGAGGTTTGCAGGTTATGGTGGTGAAGATATAACTGCAACAAAAGACCATCTTTTTGGAGATATAATGAGAATAGCAGGAGTAAATAATATAGCAAAGAATTATAAGAGTAAAAGTGTTGTTCGTGCCGATATTGTAAGAGAAGACCCTGAATATATCTTTGTTTATTCCAAAGCAAAAGAAGAGTTCCTTTCAAAACCTGTATATCAAAATATGTCAGCACTAAAAAACAATAAAGTAATAGGAATAGATAAGGATATGTTGTTAGAATTATCTCCAAGAAATTTAGACGCAATAAAATTTATAAGAAACACAATACAAAGTTATGAAGAGAATTAGTTTATTAGCCATAGTTTTATTTGCTTTTTTATCCTCTTCTTATGCACAGTATAATATAAGGTTTGAGGTTAAAAACTCTACAGATGACACTGTCATACTTGGACAGTATTATATGGGAGGAACGTTTGCGTTAGATACTTCTATAAATAAGAGTGGTAAGTTTTCCTTTTCAAACAAGAAAGAAACACTAAAACAAGGTATTTACTTCTTTTCAAACAAGAAAGGAAAGTTTTGTGAATTTATAGTTACAGATTCTCAAAATATGACTTTCAAAACCACAGATGAGGATTGGGTAAATAATCTTATAGTAAAAGGTTCTAAAGACGAACAAATATATTTGGATTATATAAAAAAGTCAAACAAACATACTGCTATATTTCAATCTCTTTCCAAAGAAGCATCGTCAAAAGAAGAGTACGATAGAAAACTCAATGATTTGAAAATAGAAAGCGATTCTTTGAAAGAAGATTTTATGAACAAATATCCGCAACATTTTCTCACTAAAGTATTAAAATCAAGTCTTGCTATAAAACTTCCTGAGTTTGAAAAGATATATAAAGAAGATGGAGTAGTGGATTCTTCTGCTATGCAAAAAATACAATGGAACTATGTAAAAAGGCATTATTTTGATAATATAGATTTGACTTGCGAAGGACTGTTAAGAACTCCTAAAGGTGTGTTTTCAAGATTTTATGAAGCCTATTGGAATGATGTAATGAAATATGAAAAAGTTGATACCATAATATATTATGCAGATTCTCTTATAAACGAATGCAAGGATAACAAAGAAATGGAGAAGTATTTTATAAATGATATTACACGAAGATATTTGTTAGACAATGTTATGGGACACGATGCTGTATATGTACACATGGTAGATAAGTATTTTAAAACAGGAAGAGTAACTTGGTTTCACCCATCTGATTTGGATATGAACATAGAACGTGCAAACAAATGGAAAAACATTCTTATAGGAAAATACGTTCCAGATTTGGCTTGCCCAGAAACAGATGATAATTCTACTTGGCATAGTCTTTCTTCTATGAATAACAAATACAAAATACTTATCTTTTGGAGTGTAGAATGCGGACACTGTACAGTAGAAATGCCAAAAATAGCAGAGTGGTACAAAGACAATAAAGATATATACAATGTAGGAATTTACGCTGTTCATACCGAAGGAGATATTTCCGATATGCAGACTTTCATAAAGAAATACAATATGAATTGGATAAATGTGAATGGATTATACGCAAATTACGATTGGCACGAATACTTTGATATAGAAAAAACTCCTGTTATATATATATTGGATAAAAACAACAAGATTTTGGCAAAAAATGTTGCAGCAGAAAAAATAGGAGATTTATTAAAAGTTATAGAAAAAGGAGAGTTTAACCTATAAAAAGAAATATTTATTATGAGAAAAAAGATATTTAGTTATTTTGTTTTAATGTTTGTAACGACTGTTCTATTACAAGCACAGAATAATTATGAAGTAGATTTTTATATACACGAAGACGAAAACGATACTATTTATGTAACCTCTTTTTGTGGAGCAAAGACAGAGATAAGCGACACACTTATAAAGAGAAAAGATAATTCTTTTCATTTTTCAGCAAAAGATTATCCTATGGGAATGTATATGTTAAAAGACGCAAAAGAAAGGGATATGTTCTCTTTTCTTTTAGGCAAAAGCAATAAGTTTTCCATAGAAATATATCCTACAGGAAAGGCTTTTGTAAAAAATTGTATGGAAAACGATGCATATATGCTTTACCAATATGAAAATAGAAAGTATCAAGAAGCAATGTATTATTATAAACTTAATGTACAAAAAGACCCCGATAAAAGAGATTCTTTATTTGCTGCTTTACAACCTATAATGGATACTTTTGAAAACTTTCAACAACATTTCTTCCTAACCTATCCAAACAATTTTATAACTGTAGCATATAAAGGTATGAACCAAAGTGTGCCTGCTTACTTTATAGAAAACGGTCAAGTAAAACCTGATAAGAGAGAAGAATATATATATTATATGAGAAAACATTATTGGGATAATTTTGCATTTAATGATAATCGTTTATTGTATTCTCCTTATTTTATAAGTCAATTCAACAACTATGTAACACAAATGACAGAGGCAATACCAGATTCTGTTTGCGTGGCTATAGATGATTTTATTCAAATATCAGACAAAAAAGGAGGTAAAGAGTATTCGGATTATGTTATAGCATGGTACTTAACCAATATGCCAAGTATGCCTTTCTCTTACAACGAAATAATCTATGTGTATATGGTAAACAAATATATAAATAGGGCTTCTGAATACCTTTATCCTTCACAAATAGAAAAACATAAGATGTACGCAGAAAGAGTTTCTTTGTTTTTACCTGGAAAGATTATGCCAAACATTGTGCTGAAAGATTTTAATGGAAAGGAACAAAGCCTTTATTCTATAAAAAATAAATACACTGTTCTTTATTTCTTCTCTACTACTTGCGAAAGTTGTAAAAAGAATTTAGATGTTTTAAAAGATTTGTACAAACTAAACAAAGAATATTACGATTTTGAGATTTATTCCATAGACCTTGAAGAAGATTATGCCATAGCAAAAGCACGACAGCAAGCCGACCCTTACCCTTGGATAGTAACTCAAACAAGTGTAGAAACTTTAAGACCATACGGTTTTGTTTTAGACCATACACCAGAAATGTATGTGTTAGACAAGAACAAAAGAATTATAAACAAAACACCTATGTACGAACAAATAGAAAAAACACTTGATGCAGCCCTTGGTTTAGAGAAAAAAGAAAAGCAATAAATTACTTATTGCTTTTCTTTCTGTTACAATTTCTACATAACATCTGACAATTTTCTGCTATCGTTCTACCTCCTTCACTCCAAGGAATGATATGGTCTGCTTCCATTTGTTCTATTTCAAAATGTTCTCCACACTTAACGCAAATACCTTTTTGTCTTTCATAAACTTCTCTTTTCATATTATCATCAAAAGAACGTATGCTTAAATTCTTTTCTTCTTTATCAAAAACATAATGAAATATTCCTTTTTTATTAGTAACATCGCTATCTTGCATAAGAGTGCTAACTTGTTTCTCTAACTCTTCTGTATCTATCTGCTTGTCCTTATACTTATTGTAGATTTCACCCCAAGCAACTCCTTTCATCTCCTTTCTATATTTTGGGAAAGTCATCTTAACCCAAGTAATTACACTTTGAAAATATTGCCACAAAGGATTTGCGTTTTGGTCATCTTGATGCTTTGCCATATATACTTCTATATATCCGTCATTTATCCACTTTATAGCCGTTTCCAAATAATCTTGTCTAAGACAAGAACCTGTCAAATATTTATTCGCTATTTGATATGCAACACAACCATTCTTTGAAAAGTGTCTTTTTGCATCTGTTACCCATTTTCCAGAATATATTGCGTTTCTCAGTTCTTGTTTTGTTAGTTCTTCGCCCGCTATGTTTATAGTTTCAAACCATTTCAATTTCTCTTTATCTGTTCCACTGCAAACATAGACCATAAGTTTATAGGAAAGAATTTTTTGTTTATCTTCTTCCTGTAAATTATTAAAGTAAAGAAAATCGTAGGAAAAATCTCCATTTACGTATTGACAAATACTCAAAGTTCTTTGTTGTCCGTCAATAATCTCAAATGGTACTTGCTTGTTATCTTCTCTTAAAGCCCAGTACATAACATTAAGAGGGAAACCATTTAAAACCGTTGTTATTACAGCATCTCTTTGTTTTTCGTTGTAGATAAACTCTCTTTGGTATGCAGGACGTATATCCAACTTTCCATCATAAGCCTTTACACCTTCTTCTGCATTATCTACATAACCTTTTACTAAATCCCTAACCGTTATTTCTTGTAATTCTATTTTCATTTTGCATACAATTGTATAAAACTATTAACAGTCCATAATGGCAAATCTTTTGTATATTGTTTAAATAATTTTCCATCAACATATCTAAACAAAAGCCTTGCCTCTTCGTTGTCTATTGAGTTGTCATAAACATAAGTTCTATCTACAAATTTTGAAACATTTGCACAATTTGATATAGACTTATAATATCTTGATATAATCTTTTCTATTGGTACTGTATGACCACCCAACATAACCCTTTTTGCAATTCGTGAAGCATTTATTGTTGGGTTTTCTGTTCCAACAACAAATAGACGAATAAAATACCCTTCTTGTTTTGCTCTTTTTATAAAATCTACTTTTTCGTCTGTAGAAAGCACCGTTTCAAAAATTAAACTTTTATGTTCTGTTATACATTTCTCTCTTAATTCTTCACAATATTTTACTGCCTTCATTACAGATTCTGGATTATTCCAATCTCCAAACATATCCTTTGCAACATTATCTGGATTTATATACAAAGCATCTTCCATCCATTCGTGTTTTAATAATTGGGAAGTAACAGAAGTTTTACCAAAACCATTTGGTCCTGCTATGACTATAAGTACAGGATTATGTTCTTTCATAAATTTTTAAAGTACAATGGAATTAACACTATTTGATATTTCACTAACAGATTGTCTTAACTTCGCATAATGTTCTTTCATTGCTATATCATTTTTTTGTTTTACTTCAGTATTGACATCATGCATAATCTGACTTAATAATTCGTCTGTAAACTCATCTGTCAAATTTATTTTCAAAATTTCTTGTTCCATGTTTTTATCTTTTTTTGCAAAGTTACAAATATTTTTCTAAATAATTCATTGTTTTCTTTTTATTAGTATTCTCGCGTATTTTCTTTGTTTGTTTAAATATGGATAACCAAAATTATACTCATCTACAGTTGTGCTTGCCATTTCTCCGAGTATTTCAAATTGTTCTGGATTATATTTATCCATAAAAGTAATAGGAACACCCATTACCCCAAAATAATCGCAAGGAATATCTGCTGTTTTATCTACATTTATAGCATCATAATTATCATATTTTGGATATTCTTCGGGAGTATAATTTTTATACAAGATAATATCTTCGTGTCTTTTTCTTATATCCAAATTTGTAAACCAACAAATATTACCTAAACTTCTCCATTTATCTCCTTTTTCATCAATCCAAAATCTTGTTTTTCGTGGTGTATAATAATCTGGTACTTTAAATTCCATATTTCCAAATTTGTAACCAAGCCAAATTTTATTATCTCTCATCAATGAAAAGATTTCTTTATAAGTTATTGCATTTTGATTGCCAAGTATAAGGAACTTTTTATTGTATGCTATAAGTTGTGCAACGTATTCTCTAAATAGGGAAAAAGGAGGATTGGTTACCACAATATCAGCATTATACAAAAGATTTATACATTCTTTGCTACGAAAATCTCCATCACCTTTTAGGTATTTAATACCTATTTCTTCTATATCGGGAACATTATTTCCATTCTTATCTCCAAAATATTCCAAATAAATTGCCTGTTCTGAATTATTCTGAGAAAAGAGATTGATTTCCTTATTCTTATAACAAACAGTCGTTAATTTCTTTAACTGCAATGTTTCAAAATTAAGAGCAAAATATTTAAAGAAATTGCTTATAAAAGGGTCATCGCAATTACACAACACTTTCTTTCCCTTAAAGTGTTCTTTGTAATGTTTTAATTCGTTCTCAATATCAGATAATTGAGTATAAAACTCGTCTTCTTTTTGTTTGTTTGCACGGTGCAAATTTTCGTTTCCTGCCATTTTCGTTTTTGTTTTGGCAGCACCTTGTATTGAAGTAGTAAAACCTTGTGTATAAAAAAGAACGTGGATTTACTTACTCCTAAGAGGTATCGCCAAACACCCACAACCAAACAAGTAAAACCCACGCATAACGTGAGCCTTTTACTTCTCGTTGTATTGGTTGTTGAAAAATTTTGGCGAATTTTATTAGAATACAACAATAGCAAAATGCTACATAATAAAATCAGACACTATTGACTGACAGTGCAAAAATAGTAAATTTTACAATAAGTCCGTAGAAATAAAGCCACAAAAAATGAAATTCTTATTTAAACATTTATAAAATATTACTTAGAAAAGATATTTTACAGAGTAGGTTATCTGTATAAAAAATTTGGTAAAATAATATTTATGAACTACCTTTGCAAAATTTGTTAGAATTGTATAAACAGATAAATAATAAAGATAGAAAATGAGAAAAAATATATCAAGTGGTTATAAAACAGTGGATAACATTGTAAAAAATTGGAATGATGCAAATATAATAGTTTTAGCAGAAAGATGGACTGATAGAAAAAAAATATTTAGTATATCTTTGGCAGAAATATGGACTGAAAGAAAAACAATATTTAGTATATCTTTGGCAAAAAAATTATCTGTCAATCAAAATATTTCTACAGCGTATTTCTCTATGGATAAACCTATTAGAGATAAAATTATTAGCAATATAACTGAATTGGATATAAAGAAAATACTTGACAATACCTTAGATAAAACAGAAACAATAAAATACCAACAAGGATTTAACACCCTAAATAATAGTCCTTTGTATATAGACGAAACAAAACTAAATCTTTATGAATTTTCTTCAAAAGTAAGACAAATGGTCAAAGAAAAAGGAGTTGAGGTTGTATTTCTTGACCATCTTCAAGTAACAGATGATGAAAGCATAGATTTTAAAGCCTCTAAGAGTGTGTTTCACTCTCTTAGAGAACTTGCAAAAGAGTTGAATATCTGCATATTTATATCTGCATTATTACCAGACAGAGAGAAACGTTCACCAAGAGTGCCTTGTCTTGCAAATCTCAACAAATATGAAAAATTAGACAAACAAGCCGATATAATACTGTTTCTTTTTGAACTTGAATACTATAGTATAGAAGAGGAAAGACCAAAAATATTCTTCAAAGTAGCAAAAAATCTTTCTGCTCCTAATGATAGATTTTCTATGTATATAGAACAGTTTTATAATTGTGTGTATGATATTGAAGGTTATCCTAAATCAATGGATAATATCCTACTTTAACCAAATCAACTCAAAAATTTACTGTTCTAAAAGTCGGTTAAGTATTCTAAAAGAATAGGTATACTATTCTAAAATACCACTTTTTAGACTTAAAACAAGGTTTTAGAACAGAGAAACAATATAAAACTGTTCTAAATTTCTACTTTTTAATATTTTTACAAAGTTTCCTCACACCAATTCTAAGCACTTTTAGTCTAAAACTTGATTTCGCTCTCACGAAACTTTGTTTTAATTTTCTAAAACAAAGAGATAGAAAATTAAAACAAAGTTCTGTAAACGTAAAACGAAGTTTTAGAAAATTCTTTCTTTGTTTTAGAATTCTAAAACTTCGTTGTGTGGGGATAGATATTAGAAATTATTTTTGTGAAACTTTGTTCTAATCTTCGGATTTTTGGGGTTGAGGTTGTGGTTTTACAGTTGATTTATTAAACTCTTTATCAAGTAGTTCTTGTAGATACTGTGTGCTTACTCCTTGTTTGATGTGTCCGTCTATAGCCACAGAAATTTTTCCTGTTTGTTCGGAAACGACTACTGCAATAGCATCGGAATTTTCTGTAATACCCAATGCAGAACGGTGTCTAAGACCCATAGAAAGCGGGATATTATTTGCGTGAGATACAGGCAAGATACATCTGGCTGCTTGTATTTTTCCATTGTCTATTATTACAGCACCATCATGTAAAGGCGTGTTTTTGAAAAAGATAGTCTCCAAAAGTTGAGATGAAAGTTCGCTTTGAAACACTTCTCCGCTGGCTATGACACTCTCCAATTTATTATCCCTACAAAAGATTATCAAAGCACCTGTGTATGTTGAAGACATGTGAGAACAAGCCTGTACTATAGCGTTGGTATTCAAGGTTAAAGAATTTTGTGTAGAGTATTTCCAAAAGAAAAACTTCTTTCCCTTTTCGGTGAAACTTCTTGAGCCAATAAGGATAAGAAACTTCCTTATCTCAGGTTGAAATATGATGATGAGGGCCATAACTCCGAGCGAAATAAATTGTCCTAATATTTCGCTGAGTATTTTCATTCCCAACATACTTACTACTTTCCACGCAATGAAAAGAACAAGGAAACCTATTAGAATGCTTATAGCATTTGTTCCTTTCAAAAGTTTTATTACGTAAAACAACAGAACGCCTACTAAAACAATATCTATTAAATCAAAAATATTGAAAGACGGCAATTCTTTTAAAATACTCAACAACAACATAATAATTATATATTTTTATAAAGTTTATACAATTTTACACATTCTTTTGCCACTTTCACGTCATGCACTCTGAGAATATCGGCACCATTATCCAAAGCAAAAGCATGAAGAAAGGTCGTTCCATAAAGAGCATCGTTAGGAGTAAAATTTAAAGGTTTATAAATCATACTTTTTCTGCTGATACCGGTAAGAATAGGCAGAGAAAAAACTTCAAATTCTTTTTGTCTGCGTAAAAGTTCGTAATTATTCTCTACTGTTTTGCCAAATCCAAAACCTAAATCCAAAATTATATCTTTTACTCCTTCGTTTCTTAAACATTCTATCCTTTGAGCGAAATATTTACTTATATCTAAGAAAAGATTATCGTAATGTATCTCTTTTTGCATACGGTCTGGTGTAGTGTTGGTATGGGTGAGTATATAAGGCATCTTGGTTTTTGCAACAACAGAGAAAAGATTTGTATCCCATTGTCCGCCGGATATATCGTTGATAATATCTGCTCCTACATCAAAAACTTTTTCAGCAACTTCACTCCAAACCGTGTCTATAGAGATAGGTATGGACGGAAAACGTTTTCGTATTTCTTTTACAACGGGTAATAGCCTTGAGGCTTCCTCTTGTTTATCTATAAGTATGGCTCCCGGACGTGTAGAGCAGGCTCCTATATCTATAATCTCACCTCCCTCTTTTACAATCTGTTCTGCTCTTTCTATGGCTTTGTCTATCTGATAGTATTTGCCACCATCAAAAAAAGAATCTTCAGTAACGTTTAGTATTCCCATAACAATGGGTTCTTCCAAAGAAAATAAATTTCCTTTGATATTTATACTCCTATTTTTAAAAAAAGGTGTATCTTTGGACTTTGAAATCATAGTAAAAAAGTATTAAATTACATTGCAAAAATAATAAATTTATGAAAAATACGAGCATAGAGTACGATAATGTTATAAAAAAAACGAGAAATCTTTTTGTAGCCAAGATGACTGATTATGGAACTTCGTGGCGTATAATGCGTTTGCCGTCTTTGACAGACCAAATATTTATAAAAGCAAACCGTATAAGAAGCATACAACAAAGCGGAGTGAATATGGTAGGAGAGGATTTAGTAGGAGAATTTATTGCTATAGTAAATTATGGTATAATAGCCCTGATACAGTACGAGATAGGAACAGACTCTACCGAAGAAATACCGCCAAAACAAGCAGAAGAACTATACGATAAATATGCTTTGCAAACCAAAGACCTTATGATGAAAAAAAACCACGACTATGGAGAAGCGTGGCGTAGTATGAGGGTAAGTTCCATGACAGATGTTATACTTATGAAAATAAATCGTCTGAAACAGATAGAAGATAACAACGGTGTAACAAAAGTAAGTGAAGGAGTAGATGCAAACTATAGCGATATAATAAATTATGCTATTTTTTGTTTAATACAATTGGGATTGGGTGAAGAATAAACCAAAAAAGTGAAAAAAGATTATGAATGACAGAGTTAAAACAATAGTAGATTATATTCTTAGATTTTTATTTGGAGGTGTGTTTATATTCTCCGGTTTTGTGAAAGCAATAGACCCAATGGGTACAGCCTACAAGGTAGAGGAATATATAAACGTTTTTGGTATGAGTTTCTTAACCGATATTGCAGGTTGGTTGCCGTTATTTATAGCAGTAGTACTGTGTGTTATGGAGTTTATGGTGGGAGTTATGATGTTACTGCACATATACAATAAACCTATAAGATGGATTGCTATTTGTTTTATGACATTCTTCACAATAACCACGTTTATAGACGCTTTAACAAACAAGGTTGATGATTGTGGTTGTTTTGGTGATGCAGTAAAATTGACAAATTGGCAGACGTTTTGGAAAAACATAATCTTGGACGTTATTCTTGTAGGAATATGTTATTTTGATAAGAAAACAAAAGAAGATTACAGCAAAAAACTACCATTATTTACTACTATTATATTCCTAATACTTATAACTATTTTTTCCATACGAAACATAGTCTATGAGCCTATTGTAGATTTTCGTCCATGGAAAGTAGGTAATAAAATGGCTCCAACTATTGACCAGCAAAATCCTCCTATTACATACGCAACATATAAAAACGTAACCACAGGAGAAGAAAAAGAGTTTTCCATGGAAGCAGAGGGAGAAAATACTCTTATGGCTGCGTATGCAGAAGATAGTTTGTTTGCAGAACATTGGCAATACGTTGAGGGTAAAAATAGAGTAGTGGGTAATAATACCATAAATGCAAGTGGTTTTTCTTTGACATCATACGGAGAAACAAAGGACGAGGCTTTGGAAATATTAGGAGATACCACTGCAGATTTGTATATGGTGGCTGTTTGGAATATGGACAAAGTCAATGATAAGGGAATGAAACGTATGGTAAAATATTTGAAAACACTTCCAGAGAATTCTCACATCATAATAGTAACAGCAAGTTCTATGAACAAATGGTTGGATTTTATAAATAAGTATGGTGTGGAAGAATATATGTTTTACTCTTGCGATGACAAGGCTATAAAAGCCATGATACGTTCAAATCCGGGTGTAGTACATCTTAGCAAAACTATTGTAAAAGAAAAATTCTCTTTTAGACAACTTCCAAAACAAAAATCCAAATAATATACCTGTATTTCTATGTTTAAATATATACTAAAAAAACTTTTGTATGGAGTACTCGTTGTTTTCGGAGTACTTACTTTGGTTTTCTTTTTGTTTAATATACTTCCTGGAGACCCTGCTCGTATGATGTTGGGACAAAGGGCCGATAAAGCAAGCATAGAAATAATACACAGAGATTTAGGACTTGATAAACCTTTGTCTATACAATACCTTAATTATTTAGAAGACGTACTTCCTTTGTCTATTTATTCTATGGACAAGAATAGTTCTTTCTTTTTGGATACTACAAAATACAAATCTTATACTACTCTTTTGAAAATAGGTAACGAAAGATTGGTTGCGAAAAAGCCTTACTTAAGACGTTCATACCAATCTAAAAGAGAGGTGAGCGATATACTATCAGAGGCTTTCCCAAATACTATAATATTAGCCTTAGCAAGTATATTGTTTGCCTTTGTTGTGGGTGTAATCTTGGGAAGTTTCTCTTCTCTTTACGTTAATACGTGGATAGACAGAACTATACAGGTTATAACTTCTATGGGTATGAGTTTGCCATCGTTTTTTGCTGCTATACTCATAGCATGGTTATTCGCCTTTGTTTTAGCCGATAAAACAGGTTTGTCTATGTTTGGCTCGCTTTATGTTGTTGATGAAATGGGAGAGGGAGAACATCTTTGCTTAAAAAACCTTATACTTCCAGCACTTACACTTGGTATAAGACCGTTGGCAGTCATTACAGAACTTACCAAAAGCACTATGACAGAAGTTTTTTCTCAAGACTACATACGCACCGCACGTGCAAAAGGACTTTCAACTTTTAAAATCATATATCATCATGCTTTAAAGAATGCACTAAATCCTGTAATTACCGCCGTAAGTGGTTGGTTCGCTTCACTTATAGCAGGAGCGGTGTTTGTGGAATATATATTTGATTGGAAAGGAGTTGGCGTTGTAATAGTCAATTCTTTGGAAACATACGATTTTCCTGTCGTTATGGGTGCATTACTTATTATCTGTATCTTCTTGGTTTTGATAAACATTCTTACAGATATTATTTACGGAATGTTAGACGCAAGAATAAGAATAAAATAACTTAAGACCATTTTCTAAAACAAAGAGGTAGAAAAATAGAACTTTGTTTTAATTTCGTAGAACTTTGTTTCAGTTTTCTATCTCTTTGTTTTAATTTTACGAAATAAAGTTTTAGAATACTCTTTCTTTGTTTTAGAAAATTAGAATCAAGTTCTGTAAAATTTCTTTCTTTGTTATGGATTTGTTTAAGGTATTGTAAATCACCGTAAAAATAAGATGCAGTTGTACCGCCATCTATCAAAAAGTCTGCACCAGAGATAAATCTTCCTTTTTCGGACATTAAGAATTGAGCCAAATCTCCTACTTCATCAGAAGTGCCTGCTCTTTTTGCAGGAGAAGATTCTAACATTTTGCGATAACCTTCTCCTCTTGGACCTTTCAGTTCATCTAATGCAAGAGGGGTGATGATTATTCCCGGAGAAATAGAGTTAATAGTTGCACCTCTTTTTGCCCAACGTGTAGCCTCGTACATAACTTTCAACACGTTGCAACGTTTAGAATATTGATAGGCTTTAAGTGTATCGTTTATATTTTTTACCAAAGGTAGATTTAAAAGTTGTTCTGTGTCTGTAGTAGCCAACAATTCGCTGTCTTCATTAGGAATAGCACCCAATCTATGACCAGATTGTGAAGATATTATAACACAAGAACCTCCTTTTGCTATGACCTTGCCAAACTCTTCCATAAAAACGGCTGTTCCATACATATCTACCTGCAATATTTTTTCAATAGGGGCTTGCGAAGGTGAAACACCTGCAGCATTTACAACATACTTGACTTCACCTTTGCTTGTTGCAAAATTGACTAACTCTATTATAGACTCCCTTTTTGATAAATCAAACTTCAAAGTAGAAACTTCAAAACCACTTTCTTCAAGTGTTTGTTTTGCATTTGCAAGACTTGTTTCACTGTAATCTGCTATAACTATGTGTTTTCCTGCACTTATTCTTCTGACAATAGCAAGGCCTATACTGCCTGCACCACTTAAGACAACTATTTCTTTATTCATAATCTGTTATATTTTAATACATTTTTACAAAATGCAAAGATAGTCAATAATGATGACAAAAGGTTTATACAAAATACTCTTTGTTTTACACTTTTTTCTATTTTATCGTTTTAATATGTAGAGGCTTGAGATTTATATTGCAACCAAATACCGTCTTGTTTTATCAACCAAAACTTTAACTGCAAATTCCAAGTATGTTTTCCTCCTCCGAAAACTGCTGCCGTAACTTTGCTTTGTCCTGTTAATATAGCCTTGTTGTCATCTATTTGTACATCAATGTTTTCGTGAGTAGCAGAGAAATAATTCAAAGTTCCATTGGCTATACACTTCAAATAAGTATCCTTATCCTGCACCATACCTGTCATATGTACCAATACGAAATCCTCTGTCATAAGTTTGCTAAGGCTAAGTGTGTCCTTGCTAACCATAAACGAATACATATCGTTGTAATTCTGTATAATCTGTTGTTTATCTGTCATACCCCTTGTATATTTTTTAGAGTTATTTTGCCCATACATTGTAAAACAAAAAGAAATGAAAACTATAAAAATAAAATTCTTCATATAAAAACAAAAAAATATATGTTTAAAGTTCTTTTATTGAAAGAAAGTCTATATAAAACCTTACTTAAAAAGTCTTGTATTATCCTCTAATTCCAATAGATAGCGTTTTGTTTCTATTCCTCCGCCGTAACCTGTGAGTGTATTATCGTGTCCTATTACTCTGTGGCAAGGTGCGAAGATGGATATAGCGTTTGCTCCGTTTGCATTGGCAACTGCTCTAACGGAATTTGGTATCTGCATTTGTGTAGCCATAAGTTTGTAAGATATTGTTTTGCCGTATGGTATGGAAAGTAAATGTTGCCAAACTCTTTTCTGAAAATCTGTTCCTATAAACAATAAAGGTATATCAAACTCTTTTCTTTTCTGTGCAAAATATTCGTCTAACTCTTTCATTGCTTGAAGAATAACAGGACTTTTTTCTTCTTTGTATTCTGCATTAAAGACTTTGCATAAATGTTTATCTATCTTGTTTCTGTGTTTATCGTTTTCCCAATCGCAAAGACACAATTTCCCCTCGTAACTTCCTAATATAAGGTTGCCACATGGACTTTCATATTTCTGAATACAGATAATATTTTTACTCTTTTGCATATCTTGTTTTCTTCGTTATATATCTTATTTATAAATATTTATAAGGATAAACTCTTTCTTGGTAAAGAGTTTTTTACTAAGTCGTAAGACTGTCTTACTAAGTCTTTTAGAAGTGGGGTAGGGACGTCTGAGTTGAAGTAAATATCACTCCAATGTTTCTTATTCATATGCCAAGCAGGTCTTATCCCCTCATACTCGTTTCTTAGAAGAATGGCCTGTTCGGGATTCATCTTCACGCAACACCTATCAAAGACTTCTATATTTACATAGCAGAACCACTTTTCCCCTATGTAGAAACAAAGAACGTTTTTGCTATAATTGTCTTTCAAATCCGTAAAAGGCATCTTTTCTGTTACGTTTGGTAAGGACAAACAATAATCTCTAAACTCCTCTATATTCATTTGTTATAATAATTTTAGTATTTATAGGCAAATTTACTATAATTTATAGAAATATAACGATGTACAAAGCAATTAAAATCTAAAACTATACACCTTTTTCTAAGATAAACGTTTGACAGACAAAAAGAAACGCCTATGATATAATATCCCAGCACAAAGTAATCCTATAAGGAAACCTGCAAAAATACTCCAAGCACCTATTTGTAAAACAAAGCCGAAAAAGTATGCAGAAACGAGGGCTAAAGAGTAAGAAAAGCAAGCATAAAAGAAAGGTTTAGTTACATCATTTATTGCTCTAAGTCCAGCAAGACCAGAAACTTGAGTGCCATCTAAAAGTTGGAAAACTCCGGCCACAATAAAAAATTGAGCAGCAATAGATATAACATAATCATCATTTGAAAACAAACTTGCAATACTTTTTCCAAAGAAAATGAAAACTATAGCAAATACTCCCATTATTACAAGCACCATTTTCCAACCAGAAAAGAAATGTTTTTTCATAGATTTTACGTCTTTGTTTCCATAGGAATGAGATATTAGAACGGTAGTTGCTGCACATATTCCTGAGGCTGCCAAAAATGTAGTATTAACCATAGTACTTATTATTTGAAAACCAGCCAAATGACTTGCAGACAGCCACCCCATCATTATAGTTATACCAAGCAAAGAAAACATTTCCACAAACATTTGCCCAGCAATAGGCAAACCCATCTTCAAAAGGATTTTGTGTAAATAGGTAGAAAGGTTTCTAAACGAGAAATCTTTTATATAGGTTTTATATTTTTCTGTATACATTATATATATATAGAAAGATATTGGCATAAGAGCTCTGGAGATAAAAGTAGAAAGACCAGCACCAAATAAACCCATTTGAGGAAAAGAAAGTTTGCCAAATATGAAAACATAGTTCAGTATTATGTTTAATATGTTTGCACAAAGGGTTATAATCATTGCTATTTTGGTATTGTCTATTCCTTCCATAAACTGTTTGAAAGAAAGGAATATCATCATAGGAATAAAAGACAGAGTAACGATAAGGTAATATGGTTTGCAAGTTTGGATAACAGAATCTTGTTGTCCGAAATATTTTAGTAAAGGCATAAGACAGAGTAGTATAGATACAAGGATCAATGATATCATAAAGTTCAAAGACAATGAGTTTTCAAAAAGCTTGCTTATTCGTTTTCTATTGTTAGTAGCGTATGCTTGCCCAACCAAAGGAGTTAAAGCCATTGCTATTCCCATACCTACAACAAGGGCATTATAAGTTATACTACCAGCAAAGGAAATACCTGCTAATTCTATAGTACCAAGTTTGCCCACCATAAGAGTATCTACCATTTGAACTAAACTTTGTCCCAATGAAGACAACATAATAGGAATGGCTAATGAAAGATTTTGTTTGTAAAAACTTACCTGCTTCATACGAAATTTAATAATAATTAAGAGATGGGCCTGTCCTATCTCATAACTATAAACATTTACATCATAAAAGTGAGAGCAGGCTTCACTTTGTTTTGCAAAATTACAATTTTTATTTGCAATTATCTTGTTATATCCTTATAAAAATAGTACAAATAAGTAAAAAATTCATCAATATTTATTATCTTTGCAAAGATTTTTAAAAATTGGAAAGATTATGAAAAGACAGGTATTTGCACTTATAAGTATATTTTTTGCACTTTGCACAGTAGAAGCACAGGATTTTAGAGCCGAGATGTTAAGGGCTGAAAGAGAAAATGATACTATCAAACAAAAACAAATTCTTACCGAATGGGAAAAGGTAAATAGTAATGACCCATATTTGTACGGTTATTATTTTGATTACTATTATTCAAGGGCGTGGAATGCAAAAGATAGTTTGACAACAGAAAAACCTGTAAATAAAAAGTATTATGAAATACCAGATTCTACAGGTAAAATAGTAGCCTATTTGGTTAAAGCTTCTGTAGATGAAGACCTTTTGAAACAGGCTATGAAAAAAATAGATGAGGGAATACATAAGTTTCCTAATAATATGGATTTAAGACAGATGAAAATTTATGCTTTGGCAGCGGAGTTGGAAGATTGGAATACTTTTGAGAAAGAGATGATTTCTGTTATAGATTACTCAAACGTCATAAATAATAAATGGGAAACGACTTCACCAAATTATGGAGAAAGAGATTTTGTTGCAAATATGTTGGATTATACAGAGTTATTGTTATGGTCTGCTAATGCAAATGATTATAAAACAGAAGATTCTATAAAAATTCAGCAAGTTATAAAGATATGCGATGAACTTCAAAGATTTTACCCTGACAATGTAGAAGTTCTTGTTTTGTTGAGTTCAGCATATCTTACCAATTATGAAACAGAAAAAGCACTTGACTATTTGAAAAAAGCAGAACGCATAGAGCCAAATAATGAGTTGGTGTTGCTAAATCTTGCCAATGCGTTTTTGAAAAGTGGAGATAAACAGATGGCTATAGAATACTGTGAAAGGGTGTCTAACAATGAAAATAGTACATCTTACGCAAAACAGCAAGCAAAGGAGTTTATGGATTCCATAAAGTAGATTTTAAAAAGTTTTTAGTTGATAAGAAAATTTATCAACTTTTTTTTGTTGAAAAGAATTTTGAAGATTTTTGTGCCGAAAAATATTTAAATATTCTATAAAGAGTTGTTAGATAAATTATTACATAATATTTAGAAATTTTTGTAAAAATAAAAAAATGTGCTTAAAAAATTTTTTTTCTCAAAAAAAAGTTATATAATCCGCAAAAATGGTGAAAATAGACTAAAGTTTCTTTTAAATTGCATAAAATCAACGATGAGAAAAAAGCAAATAAGAAACTAAAACATAAAAAGAAATTTCAACCCCATTTTTTGCTATATACAAAAAGTTTTGACAAGTTCCAAAAAAAAATAAAAAAAATTGAATTGAATAAATTTATATCTTTGCTAAGTGAAAAAATAGAGGAAAAAAACGATTATTTAACTATAGATATAAATGGAAAAGTTTGATTTTCATAAGATTTGGGACAAATGCCTTGAAACCATAAAAGCCAACATTTCAGAGGTAGAATTTGAAACTTGGTTCAAACCTTTGGAAGTGGTTTCTTTGGAAAACGGTGCATTAAAGTTAAGAGTTCCAAGTTCATATTTTTACGAATACATAGAGGCTCATTATATAAAGATACTAAGGGCTTCTATTAGAAAAGAATTAGGTCCAGATGCAAAACTATTATACGATGTTCCTGTAGCACATGTAAGTTCTGTATATCCTTCTGTAGATAAAGACTTGAAAAATAACAGACCTCAAAAAATTCCTGTAATACTTTCAGACGAAACTTCTAAAGAGTTGCCAAATCCTTTCGTAATGCCGGGTATTCGTCCTATAAAGATAGAATCTCAACTTAACGAAAACTACAGTTTTGATAATTTTATAGAAGGACCTTGTAACCAATTGGCAAGAAGTGCTGGTCATGCAGTGGCTTTAAATCCCGGAAAAACTGCTTTCAATCCTTTTTTAATATATTCAAATGTAGGTTTGGGAAAAACACATCTTGCACATGCAATAGGTCTTGAGACGAAAAAATTACACCCAGAGAAGACTGTATTATATGTAAGTGCAGATACATTTTTCAGACAGTTTGTAGAGGCAGCAAAGAAAGGGACTGTAAATGATTTCTTGCAGTTTTACCAATCAATGATTGATGTTTTGATTATAGACGATATACAGTTTATGAAAAAAGAAAAAGTACAAGATGTATTTTTTCAAATATTCAATGGATTACATTCAGGAGGCAAACAGTTGATAATTACTTCAGATAAAGCCCCTGCAGATATTGTAGGAATGGAAGAAAGAGTGTTATCTCGTTTGAAATGGGGTTTGAATGCAGAGTTGCAAGTGCCAGATTTGAATACAAGAATAAACATTATAAAGAAAAAATTATTCAATAACGGAGGAGCAGTTAAAATGCCAGAAGAAGTTATAGAATATTTGGCTTTTAGTGTTAATACTTCTGTAAGAGAATTGGAGGGTGCGTTGATTTCTCTTATTGCACAATCTACAATATCTAAAAAAGAGATAACAATAGATTTGGCAAGACAAATAGTAGATGGTTTTGTAAAAAGCAACACAAGAGAGATAACTATAGATTATATTCAAAAGGTTGTTTGTGGTTATTTTAATGTTCCTTTGGAAAAAGTTCTTTCAAATTCACGTAAGCACGATATAGTAGAGGCAAGACATATTACTATGTATCTTTCTCGCAAACTAACAGCATCTTCTTTGACTACAATAGGGGAGAAGTGTGGTAATAGAAATCATGCTACTGTTCTTCACGGGTGTAAGACTGTGGAAAACATATGTGAAACAGACAAAACGTTTAAACAAAGTTTAGATGAAATAGAAAAGAAAATCCTTGATTAGTTTCAAGGATTTTTCTTTTTTAATAAGTTATTTCTGCTGAGAAAAAGTCTTTAAGTTGCTTTATATTAGGATTTTCTTCTATTATCTCAAAATACTTATCCATAGGATTATATATTTGTTTCTCCTCTTCAATATGTTGTAGTGCTATTTCTATTTTCAGATGATTGTAAGACAGTTTTTCTTTTATAGTTGTAACAAGCAAAGTCTTGTTTTTCTCTAATACTCCTCTGTTAATAGATGTGTTGGCTGTTATTTTTACAATATAATCTGTAGAAGACTCTATTTCTGCACCTGAAATAGCAAAATACAACGAAACATTTTCACTGTTTTTATTTACATTTTCAGCCAAATCTTTTAAAACCTGTTTAACATTCTCTAAATTAAAAGGTTTTTCTTTTGCTTGTTCACTTGTTATAGGTAGATTGTCTTGAGATGAAACGTTGATAGAAAAAGCAGAGCCTTTTCTCTGCAAAAGAGGATTTATTCTTTTTATAGTTGTTTCTGTGTTTTGTTCTGTTGGATTTTCAACTTGCGAAGAGGTATTTGCAATATTAGAAATAACATTTTCATTTTGCAAAGTTGTACTTGCAATCCCTGAAATATTATCTTTAACTTGTTGTGTATTACCTAAAAAAGAGGAATTCTCAGTTTGAGAAGCAGTATTTATAACACTATTTTCTGTTGCGACTATATCACTATTGGAGTTTTTTTTTCAGCCCCTTTTAATTTGTTCATAACATTGCACATCTTCAACAGCATAAGTTCTGTGCAAAGTCTTTTATTGTTAGATGTTCTGTACTCTTGAGCAGATTTGTTTGCAAAATCTAAACAACGCAATAAGAATAAACTAACACAAGATTGGCTTTGTTGAATGTATTTTTGCTGAATATTTGCTGGAACATCTAATAACTGTACAGTCCTTTCGTCTTTGCAAACCAAAAGATTTCTTAGATGAGATGCTAAACCGTTTATAAAAGTATCACCTTCAAAACCTTGTTTCAAAACCTTGTCAAACAAAAGTAATGTATTAGTAATATCTCCTGCAAGTATATGATTTACAAATTCAAAGAAATAATCATAATCCAATATATTCAAAGAAGACAAGACTTCTTTATAGGTTAGGTTACCGTTTGAGAAAGCAACCATAGTATCAAATGTAGAAAGGGCGTCTCTCAACGCACCATCGGATTTTGTTGCTATTATATCCAATGCTTCTTTCTCATATTGGATACCTTCTTGTTTGGCAATATATTCCAAATGATTGGAAATATCTATGTTAGTTATTCTGTGGAAATCAAAAATCTGGCAACGAGAAAGTATAGTTGGCAAAATCTTATGCTTTTCTGTTGTTGCAAGTATAAATTTTGCGTATGCAGGAGGTTCTTCCAATGTTTTCAAAAAAGCATTGAAAGCACTTGAACTAAGCATATGAACTTCGTCTATTATATATACTTTATACTTGCCGTTCATTGGAGGACGATTAACTTCCTCTACTAAATTTCTAATATCTTCAACAGAATTGTGAGAAGCAGCATCAAGTTCAAAAACATTCACAGAAGAACCTTCGTTGAAACTTTTGCAAGATTCACACTCATTGCACGCTTCTGTATCCTTAGTAATATTAGTACAGTTTATAGTTTTTGCCAAAATACGTGCGCAAGTAGTTTTACCTACTCCACGAGGACCACAAAAAAGAAAGGCTTGTGCCAATTGCCCCGAAGAAATAGCATTCTGCAAAGTAGATGTAATATGCTTTTGCCCCACAACAGACTCAAATGTTGCAGGACGATATTTCCTTGCGGAAACTATATAATTATTATTCTCCTTTATTGGCATAAATATTTTGTGAGTTTTTTTGCAGATTCACTTTTCCTTAAATGATTAAGGGCTCTTTCCTTTATCTTTCTTGCTCTTTCCTTTGTAATATTCTCATTGTTAGCAATCTCTTCAAGTGTTTTGTTATGCGTATAACCTATTCCAAAATATTGGAATATAACTTTTCTTTCCAAAAGGGAAAGAGTAGATAAAGCATCTTGCAAATCCTTATGCAATGACTCTTGCATAACACTATCATCCGGACTATTTTCTTCTTCAGGTCTTAGTATATCTATAAGGTTTGTTTCTTCATCTTCTCCTATAGGTGCATCTACAGATACTATCCTATTTCCAGCAGAAACAGTCTCGTGTAATTTCTCCAACTCCATACCTAAAGAATTTGCCACTTCTTCTTCTGAAGGAGTACGTTCATAGAGTTGTTCAAGTTTTGCTCTTTCCTTTTTTACTTTATTAAGCATACCCACTTGATGCAAAGGAAGTCTTACTATACGAGATTTATCTGCAATGGCTTGAAGAATGCTTTGACGTATCCACCACACAGCAAAACTAATAAATTTAAAACCTCTTGTTTCATCAAAACGTTGAGCTGCTTTTATAAGACCAATATTTCCTTCGTTGATTAGGTCTTGAAGAGAAAGACCTTGATTTTGATATTGTTTAGCAACAGAAACAACAAAACGCATATTGCTTTTTACAAGTTTGTCCAAAGCGTCTTTATCACCGTTTTTTATTCTCTGAGCAAGAACAACTTCGTCTTCAGGAGATATTAACTCTTCCTTACTAATATCTTGTAGATATTGGTAAAGCGAGTTCGTGCTTCTATTGGTAATGGACTTTGAAATCTTAAGTTGTCTCATAATTCGCCAAAAAATATTTTATGCAAAGGTAACTACAAAGATTTACCTCCACAAGAACCTTTCAACAAAGTTTTCAACTTATAAATGTTAATTTCTTCATAAACCTTTGAAAATAAGAAAAATTACTTATCCCATTCTATGTGTCCATTTATTCCATATTTATCAAATATAGCAAGAATTTCGCTTGTAAAATTCATAAGTAATTCGTCATTTTCTTTTTTTGCAAGTTCATAAAGACGAATGAACATCTTTTTTCCTGTTTCAGTTTGCTTGTAAGTTTTCTTTAGAAAATTATGTTGTGCACATAATGTTTGTCCATTTTCAATAATGGCTTTACCACCAAATTCTTTTGGTTTAATATGGTCTACGTGTAACTCAATCCCATCTTCTCTACCTCTACCGCAGATAACACACTTATAACCATCTCTTTCCAATATAATTTTCTTCTGCTCTGCTGTAAAATCTTCTAATTCTCTATTCTTAACAAAATCAGGGTCGTATCTATAAATTCCTTTCGCAACCTTGATTAGCAAACCTTTTTGAGCAAGACTTCTAATTGCTCTGTCAGGGTCTCTGAATACTTCCCCTGTCTGCTTCTTCCATTGTTCAACAGCCCAGTCTACAACTTCAGGGTGATGAATATCTTTGTTTGGGTGAGAAGTGAAAAATTCTTTTATTAAATCTAATTGTGTCATAGAATATTGCTAATTTCTTTTGTTAATCTATTTTTTGCTAATTCACAATACTGCTCATCTATTTCCAAACCGACTCCTTTTCTATTTGTCAAATAAGATGCTAATAGTGTAGTCCCACTTCCAGAGAATGGGTCAAAAACAACGTCATTTTGATAAGAGAATAACTTTATACATCTATAAGGTAACTCTATTGGAAAAGGGGCAGGGTGTCCTATGCGTTTTTTGCTTTCTCCATTGAAAGTCCAAACCCCTTGTGTCCAATTTTTGAACTCATCAGAAGTTATATCGGAAATTTTACTGCCGCCTGTCTTTTTCCATTCATTTTTATACAATACTACTATCAGTTCTACAGGGGCAATAACAACGGGGGCTGAAGCACTTTTCCAACTTCCCCAAGCAGTTCTTCTGGAAATATTTCCTTCATTCCAGATTATTGTACTTTTATATTTCCAACCTTCTTCTTGTGCTATCAAGGTCAAATCTGCACCTACAGAACGATTGCCTCCTTTATTTTTATCTAAAGGTATGTTCATACAAAATCTTGCTTGATTGTTTGACCATTCATAGCAGTTTTTTATCCATTTGCGAGAAAATTCTAAATATTGGTCATAGGATAATTCATCATCGTTTGAATTATATTCTATGCCCACATTATATGGGGGAGATGTAACTATTAAATCAATAAATGGATTTTCAAAACTATCTTCTTTTAGACAATCTCCTTGTAGTAATAAAATATCTTTTTGATTGAAAATTTGTGTACTTTTATATTCGACTATCATTTTACTGTAATAATTTTTGCGAAAATACAATATTTTTTCATTTTATACTAAATAATGTATAAAACTTTTCATAACGAAACGAAGAATGATTATCAAAATAATGTAAGAAGAAAACTAAATTATGGTGATAAAGTTTGTAGGTTTTGTTGTAGAGAATTTATGTTTATGTTTCAACTAATCTATAGAAATTAACTCTACTTTTATATAAGTGTAGAATTTCTTTACTATATAGAACAAGGTAGAAACAGAATTATTCTTTTTAATTAAAAAACTGAATTTGTGTTTTGCAGAGGTGGTGCGGTGTTTGTTTATAGTAACCTCATAACCCCTTAAAAAATAAAGGAGACAACCTTTAAAAGTTACCTCCTTTTGTTGTCCTACCTAGATTCGAACTAGGAATGACTGAACCAAAATCAGTTGTGTTGCCATTACACCATAGGACAATCTCGTTTCGGTTTGCAAAGGTAGAACAATTTTTTAATCTCGCAAAATTTTTTTAATATTTTTTATAAAATTTTTTTATCTTTGCATTTCAAAAATAAAGTTTCCTATGTCAGAGAACACAATAAAAGAAAATACTACTATATTAGAACTCAGAAATTTAAGCATTGCTTTTAAGCAAGAAAAGGTGTGGAAAGAAGTTATTCACTCTGTAAATTTTTCTTTAAAAAAAGGTGAAATACTTTCTCTTGTAGGGGAGAGTGGTTCGGGTAAAAGTGTGTCTTCTTTGGCAATAATGGGACTTTTGGATAAAAAAATAGCAAAAATAACACAAGGAGAAATAGTTTTACGATTAGATAATAATTCTGTAGAATTTGATTCTAAAAAAATAGAACTTGATTCTACGTCAGCGAAACAAAGAGATAGAAAATTAGAATCAAGTTTTATAAAATTAAAACAAAGAGATAGAAAATTAAAACAAAGTTTCGTAAATGCAGAATCTCATTCTATAGAAAATGAACAAAAAGAAATTCATTTAGAGAAACTTACAGAAAAAGAGTTTCAGCAGATAAGGGGTAAAAATATTGCTATGATATTCCAAGAACCTATGACTGCACTAAATCCTGTGAAGAAATGTGGTTGTCAGGTTGATGAGATGATTCTTACGCACAAAAAACACCTATCTAAAAAGCAAGCAAAAGAAAGAACTATACAATTATTCAACGAAGTACTTCTTCCAGATGCAGAAAGAGTTTATAATTCCTATCCTTTTGAACTTTCTGGTGGTCAAAGGCAAAGAGTAATGATAGCAATGGCTATAAGTTGTGAGCCAGAGATACTTATAGCGGACGAGCCAACTACAGCATTGGACGTTACGGTGCAAAAAACTATACTTTCGCTTATTACTTCCCTGCAAAAGAAACATAATATGAGTGTGCTTTTTATTTCGCATGATTTAGGCGTTGTAAAAGGTATATCCAACAGAGCAGCAGTAATATACAAAGGTTCTATAGTTGAACAAGATAGCATAGAGAATATTTTTTCTTCTCCAAAACAAGCCTATACCAAAGGTTTGATTGCTTCTCGTCCTCCTGTGAATTATAAACCTACAAGACTGCTTACAGTCAGCGATCTTTTGTCTGAAAAAAAGATAGAGATACATAATATTACTGAAACAGAAACCCAAGAGAGTAGAGAGAAGATTTACGCACAAGAACCTATATTACAGGTAAATAATCTAAATATAGACTACTCTTTGAAAAAGAATTTGTTTGGTAAAACTACAAAAACTTTCCATGCTGTGAAGAACGCAAGTTTTGATGTTTATAAGGGAGAAACTTTGGGTTTGGTAGGTGAAAGTGGTTGTGGTAAAACGACTATAGGTAGGGCTATAATGCAACTTGTAGATAATGCAAGCGGAAACATAATCTTTAAAGGAAAGAAATTAGACGACTTATCATCAAAAGAAAAACTTGAGATAAGGAAGAAAATACAGATAGTATTTCAAGACCCTTATTCTTCGCTTAATCCAAGAAAAACAATTGGTTATATGATAGAAGAACCTATGGAAGTACATCATATATCCAATGCAAAGGAAAGAAGAGAAAAGACTATAAATATTTTAAATCAGGTGGGTTTAAGTGAGGAGTTTTACAACCGTTATCCACATGAACTTTCTGGAGGTCAAAGACAAAGGATAGGTATTGCAAGAGCCTTGTGTTTAAATCCTGAGTTGATAATATGCGATGAATCTGTGTCGGCTTTAGATGTTAGTGTGCAAGCACAGGTTTTGAATTTATTGAACGAATTGAAAGAAAATCACGGTTTTACCTATATTTTCATTTCTCACGATTTAAGGGTGGTGAAATATATGTCAGACAGAATTTTGGTAATGAAAAACGGTGAAATAGTGGAAAGTAATTTTGCTGAACAAGTATATGAACACCCTCAACAAGATTATACTAAAAAACTTCTATCTTCTGTTTTTGATGCTTAGAATTCTAAAAATCGCATAGTATCTACTCCATCTGCAAAATCATCTAAAAGAGGTAGTTGGGCTTTTCCAAAAGGTATCTTTGTGAAACCTTGTTGCAAAGGAAACTTATCTGCAACTATACATTGTATTTCTTCTTTATGTTCTATGAGATAGTTATTTACCTCTGTTACATCATCATAATAAGTATAATAAACCACGCTTACAGGTGAATGAAGTTCAAAGTTTTCTACCAAAAGTAAAGATTTGAAATCCTTAAAACCTATAGAGTTCATAAGAAATACAGCCTTGTAATAATCATAATTGTTTCTGTATTTGCTATGATTTATAAGGTAATCGTATTTTTTTAATAGAGTTTGCAAAACATTGAAATCAAAACCCTTTGGTAAAAACAGATGAGAAATATTTCTGCAACCAAGCCCCATATACATCATAATATCGTCCTCTAAACCAGATATATTATCCTCTTTGTCTATAACCGCAATAGAAGAACGACTTTTCCTTATTATATGAGGATATTTTGCAAAATATGTTTCAAAATACAAAGATGTACTGTTGCTACCCGTTGCTATGACAGCATCAAACGAAGAAATCTTGTCTGTATATCTTATAGGTAGTTCTTCATTTGCAATAGTCAAATGATATTTATTCAACCTCTCTAAGAGAAAGGGTACTAATATATTATCAACAGAAGATAGTTTTAATAAAAGTTTATTACCAGAAAGCAAAACTTCAAAAACATCATGCAAACAAACACCGGGAATATTTCCTGCTGCTATTACTGCAATAGTTTTCTCTGAGGCAACAAAAGAATATTTTGAACAAAATTCTCTTAGATAATCTTCTTTAAGACAAGGAAGTATGGCTTTTAAACTATACTGCACGTGCTGTTTTATAAACCATGCATTTTGTTGTTCTACTTTTCTGTACATAGCCTCGTATTCCAAAGAAGAAATGTTTTTTTCTATATCCTCTCTAAGTAAAGATAGGGCCAATATTATATTATCCCTGTTCATAATTTTATTTTTTTTCTATATCTCTGTAAAGTTTCTGCAATACGGCTTTGCCTTTCTTTTCTTTTTGATTTTTATCCTCGCCCTCTATAATATAGTTTGCGTTGCAATCATAAATGATATATCCTAAAGAATCTTGCAAACAAAAACCATTATTGAAAACATAGTATGCAAAGTTTGGAGTGTGCGGTGAGAGAACATTACGAGAATAAACGAAATCTTTAGAGGAAATGTTCATCTGTTGCAAAAGGGTAGCAGGTATATCTGTTTGATTTACGTAACGTGTTATTTGTTTGTGAGTTTTCAATGCTCCACCTGTCCAAATCATAGGAATATGATATTTCTTTCTTTCATAATCTTTTGTGCCATTAGGATAAGCAAAACCATGGTCTGCAACCAAGATTATCAATAGATTTTTCCACTGTGGCAAAGATTTTATCTTGTTTATAAAACTTCCTAAACAACTATCGGTATAAGTAACGCTATTAAGGTAAGGGTGAGAAAATTTTTTCATACTTACATCAAATGGTTCGTGAGAAGAGAGTGTAAGGAATGTTTTGAAATATCTGTGGTTTGTGTCTTGTTTTTGTATATATTGGAACAGATAATCAAAAGTTGTTTCATCATTTACCCCCCATTTACTTAGACGATGTTTTAGTGAAAAATCGTTTAACGAAACTATATCCTTATACAAAGAAGATACAAAGTAAGACCTCATATTTGCAAAGTTTATATCTCCACCGTAAAGCATAGAAGTGTTATAACCTTTCTTAGAAAAAACTTTTGCAAGGGTAGGTAAGGAACGAGTTTTTTCAGGATATTTGATTATAGACATAGTAGGTTGTGCCAAAAAACCTGTTAAAACAGAAACTATACCTCTATCTGTTCGCATAGCATTTGCATAACAGTTTGTGAAAACTAAACTTTCTTTGGCTAAGTTGTTGATATTTGGTGTTACTTCTTTGTTTTCAAATATTCCATCTTCACCTCCTACACAGGAGATAGCATTGGCAGAAAAACTTTCCAAAAGAATAATAAGTATATCTGGCGATTGTGTGTTTAAAATGTATTCTGTGTCTTGTGAAGTTTGAAAATACAGTTCTGAAAACAAATCATCTGCCTCTTGCTGTGGCATATACTGATATTCTTTTGAAAAATCCTCTTTCTTTGTCCAAGAACTTAACAAAGAGAAAGCAGGATTTATAGCCGAAAGATTTAGAAACTGATTTGTAGAATAATAAACCATACCTATATTTGCTGTAGCAGTGGATAAACCTCCTCGTGTAAAGATGAAGAATATAGGAAGTAAAACCAATAGAATAATAGAGTGTAAAATTTTGTATTTAGAATGATTATCTATTGTAATATAGTTTATTATCCATTTTTTATAAGCAAACAAGCAAACGAATAAATGTGGAACAAGAATAAGAATAAACTCCACTACATCTTTAAAAGTAACAGACGATGCAGCGTCTTTTGCGTCTTTTAGATAGAAAACCAATGTAGCATCCATACGAAAACCCCAATAAGAGAACAAAATACAATCTACAGAAAAGATTATAGAAAGTAGGACGCTTATTATTATATGGTAAACCCAAATAATTTTCTTAAGATTTAAGTTTATAAATAAAGACAACATCAAAACGATTATAGGAATAAACAAAAGATAAGCAGTGAAACAAAAATCCAATTTTACACCGTGAAGAATTACTTGTATATAGTCAAAAAATGAAATTCCGTTTTGATGATTAAATAGCATAAATACAGGCTTTTGGACGGCAAATATTACCATCCAAAAGACATATATTTTTATTATAAGACAAAGATACTTAAGTATGTTGTTTTGTTTTTTCACTATTTGGCTTTTGTTTCAGAATTATCTCTATCAGAAAAAGCAATGATTTCTACAGGAATAAGACCACGATTTAGTAACATATATTTCACTTCTGGTTGTTTTCCTCTAAATTTCATATATTGTATATCTGCTTCTTCAGTTCCTCCTTTGGCAAGTATGTATTCTTTGAATTTGGCAGATACTTCTTTGTTGAAAATATTTCCTGTTTCTTTCCAAGCAACGAAAGCGTCAGCATCTAACATCTCTGACCAAACATAGCAATAATATCCAGCAGAATAACCTCCTCCAAATATGTGTGTAAAGTATGTAGAACGGTATCTTGGAGGTATTTGTGAAGGAAGGTTTATTTGTTTCATAGTTTTGGTTTCAAAGGCTTGAAGACTTATAGTATCTGAAACTGAAACCTCGTGCATTTTTAAATCAAGGTATGCTGCTACAAGCAGTTCTGTGAACATAAATCCTTGATTGAATGTTTCTGCTTGCTGAATCTTATTCACTAAGTTTTGAGGTATAAGTTCGCCTTTTTCGTTTTTAGCATAGGTTTTCAAAACCTCTGGTTGCATACACCAATGTTCTGCTATCTGAGAAGGAACTTCTACAAAATCTCTCGGAACATTGGTTCCCGAAGTAGAAGGGTAATTACCGTCTGATAAGAATTCATTGGTTGCGTGTCCCATTTCGTGGAATACTGTTTTGGCTTCGTCTGCTGTAAGTGTTGTTCTGTCTTTTTGTTTTGCGAAGTTGAAACATACTATAACTATAGGGTCTATGTTTTTACTGTCTTTCTTGTATTGGTTTTGGAAAGTGTTGCACCAAGCACCACCTGCCTTACCGTCTCTTGTATAAGGGTCAAAATAAAGTAAACCTACATGGTTTCCTTTTTCGTTTTTCACTTCATAAACCGAAACATCGTCTGCGTATGTTTCTACATTGTCTATCTTTGTGAAAGTTAGTCCATATAGTTTAGTGATATTGTCAAAACAACCTTTCTTTACGTTCTCTATTTCAAAATAAGGACGAGTTTGTTCTTCATCAAAATCATATTTTTGTTTTTTCAATTTTTCAGCATAGTAGTACATATCCCAACCTTCAAGTTTTGCACCTTTTTCATCTAAAGAAAGCAATCTTTGAAACTCTTTTATATCACTGTTTGCTGCAGATATAGAAACTTTTAAACAATCTTTGATAAGATTTTCTGCTGTTTGAGGAGTTTTAGCCATGCGGTCTTCAAGTTCCCATTGTGCATAATTTTCATAACCTAATATTTCTGCATATTTGGCTCTAAGAGAGAGGATTTGTTCTGTTATCTTGTTGTTGTCATATTGATTAGAGTTGTTTCCTCTGTTTATTCTGGCTTGGAAGATTTCTTTTCTTAGGTTTCTGTTTTCACAATAGGTAAGGAAAGGAAGACAAGATGCGTTGTCAAGTGTAAATACCCACTTGCCTTTATTTCCTGTTTCTTCTGCTGTTTTTGCGCTTGCATCTATAAGCCATTGAGGTAGTCCTTTCAAATCTTCTTTGTTGGAAACAATAAGTTTATAGTTTTTTGTTTCTTTCAGTACGTTAGCGTTGTATTTATCGTTCAAAGATGTTAGTTGTTGATTTACAGTCTTTAACTTTTCTTTTTTGTCTTTGTCAAGCAAGGCTCCGTGTCTTATGAAAGAAGTGTAGATTTTTTTCAACAAATGTTGCTGTTCTGCATTAAGGTTTTCTTTTGAACGGTTATCCCAAACGGTTTTTATTCTGTTGAACAAAGCCTCGTTCATCATAATCTCGTCTGAGTGTACAGCAATTACGGGAGATATTTTTTCTTGTAGTTTTTCCAACTCTTCGTTTGTATTACAAGAAGTTAGATTGTAGAAAACTCCCTCAACCTTTGATAACAATGCTCCACTATAATCAAAAGCCTCTATGGTATTTTTAAAAGTAGGTTTCTCTTTATTGTTTATTATGGAATCAATCTCTGAGTTATGAACTTTGATAGCTTCTTTGAAAGCGGGTTCATAGTCAGAGTTTTTTATCTTTGAAAATGGTGCTGTTTGAAAAGGTGTGTCCCAATTTTGAAGCAAGATATTTTCTTGCTCTGTCTTCTTTGTACAAGAACTGAAACCGAAAATCAAAGATGCACACATAAGGGCTAAAACTGTCTTTTTCATATTGTCAAAACTTTATTATTTATTATTTTTTCTTTTTCTCGTTGGTTGTTTGTATTGTTCTGTGAAGTTTGAACTTAGGTTCTTGATGGTTGAGCAAACGTCTGATGTTTTTTCTGTGTGTCCAAACTATGAAGATGGCAACAATAATAGAAAATATTGCCATAGGCACGGTAATATCTTCGTGTTTTGCAAGCCAAAGTTTGCTTGTTAAATAAAGGATAGGGAAGGATATAGCAGCCATTATGGAGGATAGAGATATGTATCTTGTAAGTATGAAAGTAAGAAGAAATACTGCCAAAACGAAAGGTATAATGTTGTTAAACAAACCTATAACAGCTCCAAGCATTGTTGCAACTCCTTTGCCACCTTTGAATTTCGCAAAAATAGGAAGTGCATGACCTATTACAACTACTATTGCTATGCTTAGAGAGTAATAAGAAAATTCGTTCAACCAGCCCCAATCCTTTAGGAATGAACCAAATACATTGCTACTAAGATATACTGCAAACCAGCCTTTTACTATGTCTATAGCCAAAACAAATATCCCCGGCAGAAGACCGAGTACCCTAATAGTATTCGTTGCTCCTGCATTATGAGAACCATGTTCCCGCACATCTATACCATAAAAACTTTTTCCTATCCAAACGGCTGAAGGAATACTTCCTAATATATAGGCAGTTACAACACCGAAAAACAGTTGCAAAATCTTAGTTGCTGTTAATATTTCCATATTTTATCTTAAATTTTAATAATTTTATACTCTTATCTCTTCGTTTCACTACCATAAAACTTGATTTCATTCTTACGAAACTTTGTTTTAGAATTCTATCTCTTTGTTTTAATTTTGTAGAACTTTGTTTTAGAATTTTATTTCTTTGTTTTAGATTTCTATCTCTTTGTTTTAATTTTATAGAACTTTGTTTTAGATTTCTATCTCTTCGTTTTAGAATTCTAAAACTTGATTCTAAATTTCTAAAACTTCGTTTCGCTACACTAAAACTTTGTTTTATTTTATAACAACAAAAAAATAAACATCCTAATCTTCGTCATCTTCGTACTGCATAAGTTCTATGTTTCTTATAAACTTACGTTTATCATTTTCAGTAGCAAGACGGAAGGTGTAAATCTTACCATTTTCTCCTTTGAACTCTTTATTTTTTGAGTTTTTCACATAATCGTTAAAGTTTTCATCAGAGGAGATAGCCGACATAGAGGCTCCGTTGTATGCAAAATAATACCAATTATCTATATCTTGTTCCAAATAGATGCGTATCTCGGTAGAAATTCCACTCTTTATCATTTGAATACGAGTTTTCATCTTTCTATTTACTTGATTTTTGCCTATCATTCCCACTTCTGCATCTGAAAGAGCAAGATACGAATTTCTGACAGGGTCCCAATTAAGACTAACATCTGGAAGCAATATAGTATAGTTTATTTTGTCTGGTATTTTTTCCCAATCTCCATGTTCTACCAAGTCCAAGAACAAATCCTCACCTTTTTCTTCTCCATATAAGTAATGCAAGAAGTTTCTGTACCTTGATTTTTCAAAATCTATCTCAGATAAATTCATATCGTCTGCCATATTTCTTCCCATAACATCTAAGGCTTCTACAGAGAATGGGAAATTAAGTGCAAGAGTCATTCTTATATTTACATTTTCATCTGTACCAGAAGAGGCTTTTATTTCTCCATAATTATTTGTCTTAACAACACCACCTAAAGGCAAACCAAGTTGAATATTACCTTGACCTTTTGCTTTGCAGTTAGACTTGTTTATAGAAAGATAATCGCCTACAACGTTCTCCATATCTGCAAGTTTTTCTTTTGAGGCAATACGATATTCGTTTGATTTCTTGTCGTAAGTCAAAAATCCTTGTGCCTTAATGAAAACATTATCAGCCTCTTTGTCTGAAGTAAAGAAAGCAATGATAGGTTTTAGGTTATTTTCATCAAATAGTATAGAAGTTGTAATTCTGTTTCCTTCTACATCTACAGGGGCTTCGTTTATAGGTATCTCTATATTTGTTGGGTCCAACCTTGATTTGAATTTCAGATAAGGGTATTCTTTATCACTACAATTAAGTGCCAAAGTAACACCTCCGTTGAATGACATCAAACTATCCGGTGCTATAACAGATACTTCACCGTAAAACTTGAAGGCAGGGCTAAGATTAAGAGCGTTTTCCTTCAATATATCTGCATAACCCACCGAATAACCTGTAGCAGAAGTTATTTCTTTGAAGAAAATAGGTGCTTTTTTGCCATCAGCATCTTTGAAATCTATGTATCCATTTGCAGAATAAAGATTGGAAGAGGCTACATGCACTCTTGCATCATATACTCTGTGCATACGGTTTTCCATATTGAAAACAATTGTTGCCTTTTCTATAGTATCCATCTGTGCTCCAGGGTGAAGAACTATCTTTGCAGGCTCTGGTTTTATAGCAGCATCAGCACTTTTTATTAGATAGACACCATCGGCATTTAATTCGTTAGTGTTAAGATTTAGTTTCGCATTCACAGCATGGAAAGAAAGATTGTTTTGAGATGGATGAACTGAAACGAATTCTGCTCCTGGTTGTTCCAAATCTATAATATCGTTTATATCTTTTGATTCAAAACCATTACCGTTGGTAGATGAAGAATTCTGAAGAGATAATAACTTTTCGTTCATATCCCATGAAAATCTATCTACAAAACATTCGTATTCAAGGTATGGAAGTTCGTTTTTCTGTAAGCCAGATTTTGCTGTAAATTCTCCTTTTCTTGCTTTAAGACTTACATTGGCTTTTACATTGTTTGCTTTGAATGCTACACTGTTACCATCTAAAGAAAGTAGGGTAAAGGTTGCAGAATCTGAAGTGTAACTATCTGGGTAGTATTTGAAATCATCGGCAACAACTATCATTTCATTGGTTTTGTTTTCTCCGCTACCCATAAGTGAAGATGAAGTTACCTTTAAGTATCCTTTATGATTAGAGTTATTTGATGCGTACATATTAAACGGTTCTGCTTTCTGTTCTACTATCATATAATCTAAGTGCGGATACATATGCTCTGCTGTTTTTGTAACATGAACTTCAGGGGAAGTATAGTCAAACTTTTCAGTGTTACAAAACATTGAGTCTGGGTGGAAGACAAACATCTTAGAAATAGATTTAGATGCTCCATATACAAATTCTCCTGTTCCTAAAAGACCATTGCAACTAAGGTCTATAGAATTATGATAAGTAGCCTTACCTCCATAAACAGGCAAACCTTTTGCGTCCAAATCTTTCTTAAATCCTAAAGAATAATCCCTCATAACAACAAGTTTTTCATCTATATCAGGGAAAATACCTGCAGATTTCAAAGTTCCTTTAAGTTTTAAACTATCTGTTTTGAATGAAAACATATTTTTGATTACGAAAGGCTCTAATTCATAGTAGAAATTATCTCTATGATAAACACTTTTCTGTATATGAGGATAATCATAATAAACATAAGAATTTTTTAGTGAAGTAAGCATAGGATAACCGTCTATCTTCTTTATAGAACTCTTGTTATTAGAAGAATCTATAACCATTTGACACTGTAGATTTTGTATAGGAGTTTGTATCATTACTAAAGTATTAGTATCATTGAAAGAAGGGACGAAAAATCTCATAGAATCCAATTGAGGTAAGTCTATAAGGAAATCTTTATAAGAGAACTTACAATTTACTCCTGCCATTCTAAAACGTCCTGCTGCTATAGAACCATCAAATGAAAAATCTCTATTTTTCTGCATAACCATTTTACCGTTTAAAGGTGTTATGGCTACACTGTGAGAGTCACTTAAAGAGAATGTTTCTACACCACTAAGACGTAAATCCATATCATAAATATTCAGCACTGCATTTGCTTCGCCGTCTGTTGTTGAAGAAAGGAAACGAAGTGCATCATAGTCTTTTCGTTTTTGATTTGCTTTTATGTAGTCGTAAAGTTTTTCCTTTACTATGGCAGTTTCTCTATAACTTTCATAACTCATAAAACCATTTAAGGATAAGTTCATAAGAAGAAGTTTGCATTGAGTAATATCCAAGCCTGTAAATTTAGAAAATTGTTTTACTGTAAATTGTTCTTTTCCATATTTATCTGTGTAGGCTTTTACTCTATAAAGAGGACTTATTTCATCTACTCCCTGAATTTTGTACCAACGCATATCAGAGTAATAATTGTTGCTTTCAAAGGTTGCAAAAGATTTCTTTGACGGTCCTTTGATAGAAGTAAATTCTATAGTATGTTCTCCCAATCCTGTATAGACTGCTTCTGTATAAATATCTATAGCATGATAAGAATCTATCCAAGGAGAAGCAGAAATACCTACTTTATTGTCTGAACATAAGATTTGACGTGTAGATTTGTTATAGTTCATCTTTAAACCAGGGTGGTAGATAGAATCTTCTTGAACGTAAAACGTTACTTGACAATCTTGTGTTATTATACCATCACGAGAAAATGGGTGAGCAATGGCTTTTGCTACCATAAAGACTTTTCCTTCTTTGTAAAAGACAAGTCTTGCTGGTTCTTTCTGACTTCCTGTTCCAAGAAATCTACCTCCCTGTTGTGTAAAACCTCCAACATAATCTACATCTTGAAAAATATTCTTTATTATTTCTTCACGTTTATAAGAATTGAATTGAGGGTATTTAGAAGTTCCAGCCACTTTGTCTGTGCACACATCTTCAAAAGAACCCTCTAAGGTATGAGAGAAATATTCTTTGTTTGTAAATATTACACTGTCAGCCATAAATCCCGGACTCTTAAGAATGACGTTGTATTTCTTTAGATTGACAAAAACACTATCTGGATTTAGACCTGCTTTTTGCCAATTTACTACTCCGTTTTCTCCTTCCCATTGACCCTCCATTAGAAATACTTTTCCAATAGTATTATATATAGTATTGCTATCTTTTTTTGTTGCGTATGTAAGGTTGATAGGTGAAGAGAAATCTGCATAAACACCTCTTGCAGTGTCTTCTCTGAATATGTAACGAGCGTTATCATCAAATGACCACTTTGTTTGATTGGAAAGATAGATACAATTCTTTGACAAAAGGTTATAAGTAGCCACCATAGCATCGTTATATATCTTTATATTATGCTCTGATAAATACTTTTGCATACCTTTTAACCATTGATTGTAACTTTCGGCAGACTGTTTGGAATAAGTAAAAGCCACCTGTGTTTGCAAAAATTGATAAAAACCATTCCTTGCTCTTATGTTCTTTTTAAGCATCAATTGGGATAGTTTTACAATATCTCTCTTGTGAGTAGAATTAAATGTATTCCAAACACTATCATATACTTGTATCAAGGATTCCCATTCTTTTTTCTGTTCCTTGTTCATATTTGCGTCAGTCTTGTACAACTCTTCCAATTCTGAAATATACTTGTCGTTGTTTCCAGAAAATCCAGCAAATCTTTGAGAAAATACATTACTACTTGCAAATATTATTGCAAAAAATGCAAACACTAAAACCTTTTTCATTTTCAATCCTTTCTTAATATAATTTCAGACCAATCGTCTTGAGTACTTTCAGATATAAACGTAAAACCATACGGTTTTGTTTTATCGCATAACTCTTTTACATCTGTTTTATAAAAACCACTCAAAATAAGCAAACCTTTTGTTTTAACATGAGAGGTGAAACTTTCCATATTATCCATTAGGATATTGAGATTGATATTTGTAATAAAAATATCAAACAATTTGTTTTCACTTATCTCATTTGAAGAACCAAGTTTTACACAAATATCTACATTGTTTTTATTCACGTTTTCCAAAGCATTGTTATAAGCCCACGTATCATTGTCTATTGCTTCCACGTATTCAGCGCCCATTTTCTTCGCCAGAATAGCCAATACCGCTGTACCACACCCCATATCCATAACACTACAACCTTTTAGTGTTTTCATAGAAAGAAGACTCCTTATTATCATAGCAGTAGTAGGGTGGGTGGCTGTACCAAAACTTTGTTTTGGATTTATGATTATATCATAGGTTACGTTATCGTCTTTTTCGTGAGTGTCTTTTCGTATAAGACATTCATTACCAAAACGTACAGAGGGCGAAGTTTCTTCCCATACTTCGTTCCAATTTTGGTCTAATATAACATTTGTAATATATGAAATATCTTCTTTGTTATCCAATAAAGAGTTATCTATCAATGGTTTCAAAAGTTCTTCTTTGAAATCTTTCTCTGGACAATATGCTTCAAAGCCATATTGTGTATCAACAAAAGAATCTGCTCCTATATCTAACAAAGAATCTTTGAACAGGTCAATTTTCCATTCTTCTTGCCTGTTCAAAGAAAATACAATCTGAATATAATTCATCGTTTTTTATTCGAAACTACATGCTATTTCTATAAAATCTTTTGCTTTCAAAGAAGCACCACCTATCAATCCTCCATCTACATCTTGCATTGCAAACAAATCTTTTGCGTTTTTAGGATTGCAACTTCCTCCATAAAGAATAGAAACTTCTTGTGCTACATCGTCATTATAGTGTTCTGTAATAAGGTTACGGATAAAGGCATGTATTTCTTGTGCTTGTTCTTTTGTAGCAGTTTTTCCTGTACCTATGGCCCAAACAGGTTCGTATGCTATTATACATCTTTGCATATCGTCTGCTTTTAGGTGGAATATACCTTCTGTAACTTGTTGTTTTATAACATCAAAATGTTTTCCTGCTTCTCTTTCTTCAAGGCTTTCTCCTACACATATAATAGGAGTAATATCTTGTTGCAAAAGACGGTTGATTTTTTCTGCTATTTGTTCGTTGGTTTCGCAAAAATATTTTCTTCTTTCACTGTGTCCAACTATACAATAATCTACTCCAAGACTTTTTAACATACTTGCAGATACTTCGCCTGTGTATGCTCCGTCATCAAAATGAGCCACATTTTGAGCCCCTACAAAAAACTCTGCATCTTCTGCCACATCGCTAACCAATTCCAAGAAAGGATAAGGAGGACAAACTATTACATCTACATCTGTTGTATCAAATTCTCTCAACTGTTCTGATATACCATTTATCAGGTCATCTGCTTCGGCAAATTGTTTATTCATCTTCCAATTGCCTGCTACTATTCTTCTTCTCATTTGTTTTTGTTTTATTAAGTTTTAGGTTGCAAATTTATAAAAAATAAATGACAAAACCATCTTTTGTTTATTATTTCAGCAAAACAAGACTATTTTCTTCTTGTTTTGAAACTATTTTCACCTTTTTTCATTTTGATTTTTTCTTTTCAAAAGATAATGTTGTTAAACGAATAAGTAGTTTTCTAAAACTTTATTCTAATTTTACGAAACAAAGAAAGATTTTTACGAAACTTTGTTTTAGAAAATTAAAACAAAGAGATAGAATTCTAAAACAAAGAAATAGAAAATTAGAATAAAGAGATACAAAAGTATTATAAATAAAGGCAAAATTACAAACACATTTTATAAAAATGTTATAAGTTTTTATTTCTCTAAAATTTTCGTTAAAAAATACGGGATTAAAAAACAAAATATAAGTAGTAAAGAATATTTTTTATGTATTTAAGAACAGAAAAACTGAACTCTATAACAGCAAAAATGAAACCTTGTTTTTTTAGTATTAAATTAAAAATATGTATCTTTGCAAATCCATTTTTCGTTTTTGAAGGTGGAAAAAGAAAAAAATTATACTAAAACTTGAATGAAAGAAATGATATTTTGTAAAATAAAATATATTGTTCTGTTTTTTTGTGTTTGTATTTGTCTGAGTTTTAATCTTATTGGACAAAATACAGTCATTACAGGAATAATAAAAGACGCTAAAACAGGTGAACCATTGCCGTTTGTGAATATCTCAACCAATTCTAAATCTTCTTCTGCTCAAGGTACGATGACCAATGTAGAAGGAGTATATACATTAAAGGTAGCACAAAATTTTGATTCTGTTATATTCCAATTCATAGGTTATGAAACTGTAAAACAGAAAATAAAACCTCATCAAACACAACGCTTAAACATAGATATGAAACCTGTTTCTACACAGTTATCAGAAGCAAAAGTTGTGGCGAAAAGAGAAAAATATTCCAGAAAAAACAATCCTGCTGTCATACTTATGGAAAATGTGCAAGCACATAAAGACCAGAACAACATAACTAATCAATCTTTTTATCAATATCGTTCTCACGAAAAAACAGAACTTTCCTTGCTTGGTATAAATGATTCTTTGAGAAACAACATAGCATTCAAAAAAATGGGCTTTCTTTTTGATAATCTGCAAACTTCAGAATTTGATGAAAGGAAATATATGCCTGTTTATTTCATGGAACAATTGTTTGAAAAGCAATATAGAAAGAAGCCAGAATGTCAAAAAAGTATGTTGATGGGACAAAAAACTCTTGCATTGAGTAAGTTTATTGAACCTCAGACAGTGGAGTTTATGCTCACAGATGCTTTTGGCAAGATAAATGTTTATGATAATTATATACGTTTGTTGAGTAATGATATAGTATCTCCTTTGGCTTCATACGGAACACGTTTTTATCAGTTTTTTATTACAGATACTACAGAACTGAAAGGTGATAGTTGCATAGTATTGGCTTTTAATCCTGCAAATATGCGAGATATAGGTTTCAGTGGAAAACTTTGGATAACAAAGGATTCTAACTATGCTGTAAAGAAAATATTCCTGGACTTTCCAAAAAAATCAAGTATAAATTTCGTAAAAAATCTTTCTGTTTGGCAAGAATATGAGAGAATAGACGGACAACTTTGTTTGGTTGAGGATAAAACATTGCTTGACGGTTCTTTTTATGGTATGAATATGTATGGAAAGAAACAAATCTTCTATTCAGACTATGTTTTTGGAAAAAATCTTGGCGATAAATTCTATACAAATAACGATGTAACTACAAGGGTAGATGGTTACAATAAAAGGACAAATTCTTGGTGGGAAGAAAATAGAATAAGTCCTCTAACTACAAATGAACAAAATACATACGATATACCTTCAAAATTGAACAACTTTACAGGTTACAAAATCATTATGAACACACTTATGGCCTTTGTTTCAGGTTATGTAGATTTGGGTTGGTTTGATTATGGTCCTGTAGAAAATACTCTAAGTTGGAACTCTGTTGAGGGTGTTCGTTTTCGTGTGGGTGGAAAAACTAATGTAAATTTCAATAAACATTGGTTCTTAAACGGATTTGTGGCTTATGGAACTAAAGACAAAGAAGTAAAATACAATGCAGAGGTAATGTACAGTTTTGCCGATAAACTGTATCACCAATGGGAGTTTCCAATAAACTTACTTACTGTAGGTATAGAACACAACACAGAAATACCGGGTCAAAGACTTCTAATGGGAACATACGATAGACTTTTCCTTTCATTCAATAGAGGAAATATAGATATGATGACTTTGAATACAAAGTTGTATGCAGAATATTGGTATGAAACTATGAAGCAATTTTCTACCAAATTCAGAGTAGAATATTTTGAAATGGAACCTTTGGCTATGCTAACATTTACTTCTTATGATGGAACAAAGACTTACAACCCCATAAAGACGACTACATTCAATTTAGAATTGAGATACGCAAAAAATGAACAGTTTATACAATCTCAAAAATACCGTATGACTACCAATTCCACTGCTCCTATATACACTATCAATTATTCATACGCAGCAGATATACTTGACGCAAGTTACACTTTCCATAAACTGAAAGCAAGCATAAACAAACGTTGGTTTATTTTGAATTTTGGTTTTGCAGACCTTACTTTAGAGGGTGGAAAAGTGTTTGGAAAGGCTGCTTATCCGTTGTTGTTCGTTCATCAAGCCAACCAGAATTGGGCATATCAAGATGAATCTTTCAACCTTATGAATTACTTTGAATTTGTCAGTGATTACTATGGACAGATGGTGTTTAACTATAATTTCAACGGTTATATCTTCAACAGAATTCCACTTGTAAAACATTTGAAACTTAGAGAAGTATTTGCTGTTAAGGCTATATGGGGAGGAATTACTAAAGACAATCGTCCTTCTGCAAATAACCCAGAACTTATAGACTTTTCTAAAGACAATAACGGTGAGTACAAGACTTACTATTTAGATAATACTCCATATTTAGAAGCAAACGTGGGAATAGATAATTTGTTTAAAGTGCTTAGAGTGGATTATGTTAGACGTTTTACTTATTTGGAACACCCTGGTATAGCAAAATGGGGTATAAGATTTAGACTAAGATTTACTTTCTAAGGGAGAAGAAAAAATGAATTACGCAATAATAGCAGCAGGTGAGGGTTCTCGTTTGAGAAAAGAAGGTTTTAAAAGTGAGAAACCTTTAGTTAGGTTGCATAATGAATATTTGATAGAAAGACTTATAAGAATATTTAAAGATAATGATGCAGAACAGATTTCTATTATTATAAATGAAGAGAGTGAAGAGTTAAAGGAGTTTTTGGATAAGAGAGATTGGAACGTTAAAATAAACCTTATAGTAAAAAGTACACCGTCTTCTTTGCATAGTTTTTGGAATATCATTCATCACTCTTCTTTTTCAGAATGTTGCCTTACGACAGTAGATACTATTTTCAGTGAAAAAGATTTCAAAAAATATATCTCCTCTTTCCAAACCAATAAACAAGTAGATGCTTTAATGGCTACAACAAAATTTATTGATGATGAAAAACCTCTGTTTATAGAAATAAACGATGATAATAAGATTACTGCATTTTTAGACGAAAGAACCTCTGAAAAAATAAACAGTGTATCTGCTGGTATATATTGTTTGCGAGAAAAGGCTCTTCAAGTGGTAGATACTGCTATAAATAACAACGTTTCCAGAATGAGAAACTATCAAAGAATGTTGGTTTCAGAGAAATTGAATGTTTGTAGTTTTTCTTTTGGAAAAGTAATAGATATAGACCATGTAGAAGATATAAAAAAGGCAGAACGACTTTTGGATTTACAGAAAAAGCCTATACTTGCTTTAGGTCGTTTTTCAGAATATTCTCCTAACTCTGAAGATAAAGATGATAAGATATTAAACTCTGTTATAGAGAATTTACGTTTGCAGGGTTATGATGTGGATAAACAAAACGAAAGTGAGATAGATTTTTCTATGAAAACATACCCTTATATTATATCTATGGCAAGAAATCCTAAGGTTGTAGATTATCTATCTGAAAGAGAAAAACAGGGAAGTATAGTTGTGAATTCTTCTACTGCTTGTAAAAATTGTTATAGACTTATTCAGACAAAGAAACTTGAAGAAAACAATATATCCATTGCAAAAAGTACTGTGGTAGATACAAAAGACTACAATCTAAAAGATATATATTGGTTACAAGAAGGAGATTTTTGGATAAAAAGAGCAGATTTTCAAACTGTAGAAGAAATAGATGTAGTTAGGGTAAAAGATTTTGTTACTGCAGAAAAAGTGTTGGAAAACTATAAACAAAGAGGTATAGAAAAGGCTGTTCTTTCTAAACATATAGAAGGCGATGTTATAAAATTTTATGGTGTAAATGGTAGCGAATGGTTTTATTCTTATTATCCAAGTGAAGATAAATTTCATAATAAAATAAATTTTGGTAATTCTCGTATATCATTTGACAAAGATAGATTTACAAAAGAGGTACAGAAAGCAGCGAAAGTGTTGGATTTAGATATATATGGAGGAGATGCTATCATAGATAAAAACGGTTGTTTCTTCATAATAGATATGAATGATTTTCCATCATTTTCATCTTGTAGAGAGCAGGCGGCCAAAGAGATTACAAAAAGATTTTTAGACAAAGCAGGTATAAATTAAAACAAAGAGAATATAAAACATAATTATGCAACAAAAAGATAAAGAACATAATACAGACACGGAAAATATATCTTTGCAAGCCTCACTCAAATCCGAGGATACCGAAGAATGGATAGATATTCATTTTACAAGAAAAGTAGGTTTTTTGTGGGCGAAACTTGCCATTCCTTTGGGAATTACACCAAATATGATAACTATTGCAAGTATATTTATTGGTGCATTTGGTAGTTATCTTTTTATTTACAACAATCTTTGGATAAATATAATAGGTATGCTTTTGCTAACCTTGGCCAATACCTTTGATAGTGCTGATGGACAACTTGCAAGACTTACCAACAACAAAACAAGATTGGGTAGAATACTTGATGGTTTGGCTGGAGATATTTGGTTTATAATTATATATCTTTGTTTAGTCTTGCGTTTGTTACGTTACAGTAGTTTCTCTCCTTATTTTATTTGGACTATAGCAATACTTGCTGGTATCTCTCACGTACTTGCAGCGGCTATGGCAGACTATTACAGAAACGTTCATTTGTTCTTCGTTAAAGGAAAAGACGGTAGCGAACACGATTTTTACGATAAACTAAAAGAAGATTACAAGAAGATAAAATTTTCTTCACAACCATTTACCAAAGTATCTCTGTTCTTTTACTGCAACTACACAAAAACACAAGAAACCTTATCTACAAAGGTTAAATCTTTTTTCAAAACTTTGCTAACAGCCTATCCTAATAAAATACCTACAGATTTGAGTAGCGAGATAAGAGAAAAGAACAAAAAATATATGCCTTTGACAAATATACTTCAGTTCAATACAAGGGTTATCTTTCTTTTCTTTACTATCTTTATAAATCAAGTTTGGTTGTATTTTATTTTTGATATAGTAGTTATGAACTCCATACTTATCTATCTTATACTAAAAGAAGAAAAACTCTTCTATGCTTACGATAAAGAGATAAAACAGATAAACAATATAAAACGCTAACTGCTTTTGAAAAAGAAACATATAAACATATTATTATTTTTTATAGGTATTATCCTAATAGTTGTGATGATAAACAACTTAGGGTGGAGCGAACTTTTGTTTTATATTAAGAAAGTAGGGTGGTGGATTATTCCTATAATAGCAACAAGGTTGCTGATGTACCCTTTGAATACTTGTTCTTGGAGAGAACTAACTTTTTACAACAAACAAGAGAAAAAAGTTTCGTGGCTAAGAATGTTTAGACTGACTATAAGTGGTTATGCTATCAACTACATTACACCTGTTATGGCTTTAGGTGGCGAACCTTATAGAATAGTAGCCATGAAAAAAGATATTGGCACCAAAAGAGCAACTTCTTCTGTACTTACTTATGCTATGATGCACATATTATCTCATTTTGTATTTTGGATTATAGGATTTGTTTGCTTGTTTTTCTTTTTCATGTATTCAGGTTTAGAACTCACATCTTTCAGAAGAAGCATACTTGTTTTTGGTTGTATATTTATAGTAATATGTGTTGTTGCTATCATCTTTATGATAAGAGCCTACAAAAACGGAATAGTAGTAGGGTTTTTCAATATTTTGAAAAAAATACCTATAATAAAAACCTTTGTAAAGAAAAAACTAACAGAAGAATTTAATAATACCATTATAGAGATAGACTCTCAATTCAAAGAACTGTTTAACGAGCATAGAGCATCTTTTTCTCGTTCTTTGTTCTATGAAACACTTAGCAGAATAATGTCCGTTACAGAGATTATGATAATAATGTGGGCTGTGAATGGTGTATTCTGTATAGGTATGGTAGAGTCTATAATCATTAGCACAATAACTTCTCTTATAGCAAACCTTATATTTATCTTTCCTATGCAGGTAGGAATAAGAGAGGGTAGTCTTTCTGCTGCTTTGGCTTGTATAGGGTTCAATAGCAAATTGGGAGTTTTTGTAGGAATGATTACAAGAATAAGCGAACTTGCTTGGATAATAATAGGTATGGGTATGATAAAAGTAAAACGTTTTGGAAATTATGGAAATACAGACAAATAAAGACAAGGCTTTAGTTTTTGATTATGGTGCAACTTTGGATACTAATGGTGTGCATTGGTATCATATCTTTGCACAAGAGCATAAAAAACACAACTCATTTCTTTCAGAACAACAGATGAGAGATGCTTATGTGTATGGAGAAAGGACGCTTTCTGCTTCTCATAGTGTAGAATCTATGCATGATTTTAAAGATACTTTGCTTATAAAAGTTGGTTTGCAATACGATTATCTTGAAACTCAGGGTATAATACTAAGTTCTATGCGTCATGTAGAAGAAATAGCAGAAAGTTGTTATTTGTTCGCTAAACAGAATGTTATGAATGTGAAACCTATGCTAAAGGATTTTTCTCTCGGATATAAAATGGCTTTGGTTTCAAACTTTTATGGCAATTTGGAAGAAGTGCTTAGAGATTTTGAAATAAGAGAATATTTTGATATAGTAGTGGAAAGTGCTATTGTAGGTATATCTAAACCGGACAAAAGACTGTTACAATACGCTTTAGATAAGATAAACGTAAGTCCTATAGATACTATAATGATAGGGGACTCATATAAAAAAGATATTGTTCCAGCCAAACAGTTGGGTTGTTCCACCATATGGTTGAAAGGTAAGAGTTGGATGGGTAATCCTACAAACACACCTTTTGCAGATGAGATAATATCGGATATTTCTGATTTAAAAAGAATAATAGTTTAAGAAACATAGTTATAAAATTTATAAAGTAATAAGTAATAATTAAAAATATATTAAATCAAAACTAAAATGGAAAAAATAAGAATTGCAATTGCAGGTATAGGAAACTGTGCCTCTGCACTTATTCAGGGCTTGGTTTATTACAGCGACCCTAAACATCAACAGGAAAACGCACCTGAGGGAATGATGGCAAAAAATATTGGAGGATATACTGCACAAGATATTGAGGTAGTAGCAGCCTTTGATATAGATAAAAGAAAAGTGGGACAAACATTGGACAAAGCAATATATGCAAAGCCAAATTGTACCATAAACATCATAGAACCAGAAAACTTTCCTAAGAGTGATGTCGTTGTAATGAAAGCACCTGTTTTGGACGGTGTTTCAGAACATATGTTAGATTATGAAAAATATCCACAAGACACTACTTTTGTAGTAGATACTGAAACTCCAGATGTAGATGTTGTAAAAGTATTGAAAGAAACTAAAGCAGATATTCTTATAGACTATATGCCTGTAGGAAGTGAAGAAGCAGTAAAATTCTATGCTCAATGTGCTATAGATGCAGGTGTTGCTTTCTGTAACTGTATACCTGTTTTCATCGCTTCAGACCCTGAATGGGAACAAAAATTTATAGATGCTGGTCTTCCTATTATAGGCGATGATATGAAGAGTCAGTTTGGTGCATCTATACTTTCACAAATGCTTCAAGAGTTGGCTTTCGCTCGTGGCCATAAAGTAAAATGTCATATTCAAGAAAACGTAGGTGGAAACACAGACTTTATGAATATGCTTAACCAAAACAGACTTAAGAGCAAGAAAATATCAAAAGAAAACGTTATACGTTGCCAAAACGATATTAGAGGAATACCTGTAGGAGATTCTTTCTTGTTTGCTGGACCAAGCAACTATATGGCTTACTACAAGGACAACAAAGTAGCAAACTTCCATCTTGAGCTTGAAGGTTTTGGTGGTTCTCCTGTTACTTTTGATGCAAGACTTTCTGTTATAGATTCTCCAAATTCAGCAGGCGTTGTTATAGATGCTATACGTTATCTAAAAGTTGCAAAAGAAATGGGTATATGTGGTTCTCTAAGAGGAGCAAGTGCTTTCACTCAAAAAACACCTCCTACACCTATGACTTTTGAAGCAGCTGAGTTTGAATGTAGAGAACTTGCAGCAAGAAGATTGACAGACCTTACTGCTCCACAAGTAAAAAAGAAATAAACTATTAGTATAAATCCATTTAAAGATTTATATTCTTATACACTGCATAGGACTTTTCTTTTCTTAACAAGAAAAGTCCTATGTTTTTTATTCCAACACAAAACAAACTATTACCACACCAAAACACCTACTTCTTTTTTGTTTTATTTTATTTTATACCTTTGTAATTATAACATTATCAATATTTTCTATCTCTTTGTTTTAATTTCGTAGAACTTTGTTTTAGAATTCTATCTCTTTGTTTTAGAAAAATAAAACAAAGTTTCGTGAAAACATAATAAAGAAGTATAAAATTTTTCTATGCAAAAAGTTTGTTGAAACAAGAAAAATCTATAACTTTGCAATCACAAAATATATAAAAATATAATACATAATGACACAGACCATACAACATATTAACCAAACAATAGATAAATTTTATAAGGGGGGGGGAATGTGTTTATTATCAATGTATTACGTTAATAAATAGTCTTTTCTATAAAACCAATCTTAGAAATTTAACAACACAATTTATTATAAATAATCTTTGTACAACGCAAAGAGATTGTACAAATATATTTGCACGAAATAATTTACCTATCCATTTAAGGTAAATCTTTTTTCGTGTATTTTTTTTGTAAAAGAATAAGGATAAATAATTAAATATTAACATAATAAAAAAGAATAAGAAAATGAAAAAAGTATTATTGGTACTATTCAGTGCAGTGTTGCTGTTGTCAAATGCAAATTTACAAGCACAAAACAAAAAAGAAGTAACAAAGTTTCTTGGTATTGCAGTAGATGGAACAAAAACTGTTTTTGAACAAAAACTTAAAAACAAAGGTTTTGTTTATAACGCTTCTACCAAAAGTTATAAAGGTCAGTTTAACGGTAGAGATGTTAATGTTCATGTGGTAACTAACAACAATAAAGTATATAGGGTTATGGTTGCAGACGCTGTTTCTTCAAGTGAAACCGATATTAAAATACGTTTTAATAAACTTTGTCAGCAATTTTTAAACAATGGGAAATATGTTCCTATGAATTTGACAGGAGATTATATGATAGATGATGATGAAGATATTTCATATAATATTATGGTAAATAAAAAAAGATACGAGGCTGCTTTTTACCAGTGTACAGATGAAGATTTGAAATTTTTTCAAGATACAGTCGCTATGCAAGAACAAGCTATGCAAATGGTTTTGTCAAGATATTCAGAAGAAGAACTTGAAAATCCTACAGAGGAAATGCAAAGAGACTTTTTTAATATGGGTATAGAGTTGGCTTTGAGTAGAATGCGTCATCGTAAAGTTTGGTTTATGATAAGTGATGATATTATTAGCGGTTATAAAATCCTTATGTATTACGATAATGAATTAAATCAATCAAATGGTGAAGACTTATAAAAAAACAAATGATATTATGAAAAAGATAGTTTTGTTATTTGCAGTTGTTGTACTTATGACTGCTTGCGGTAAATCCCCAGAGAAGAAAGCAAATGCTTTGATAAAAGAAAATATGAAAAAAGTACTGTATCACCCAGAGAGTTATGACCCTGCGGAAACAATAATTGACAGTGCTTTTGCTCCACAAGATGACCCTGTTATTTATGATATAATAATGGAAGCATACGAGTGGGCACAGGAAATGGAAAGTATAAAGTCAAAGATAGAGAATGCACAATCCGATATGTCATTTAAAAGTTCTCTTCTTAGTGAATATCAATATGAAGAAGCAAAACAGGAGTATGAAAAATATTCAGAACTAAGGGCAAAATTGGAGAAAAAGGGTGAGCAAATAAAGAAAAATAATGATGAGTTGGGAAGACAATTAGAAAAGCAAGGCAAGAAATTTATAGGTTTTAAAGCAGTTCATACTTATAGAGCAAAGAATAATAGAGGAGATATTACATTTGGAAAGGTTTATTATTTGTTTGACAAAGATATAAAGAAGATAATAAAAACTTATGATATGGAGTCAGATGATTATAAAATCTATGAAATGTCTTTAAAAGCAATAGAATTGAAAAACTTATAAAAAATATAGTATATAACTATGAAAAAAGTATTATTGGTAATATTTAGTGCAGTGTTGCTGTTATCAAACACAAATTTATTAGCACAGAACAGGGAACATTTGAAATTTATGGGTATTTCAATGGATATGAATGTTAATTCATTTGTAAAGAAATTGAAACAAAAAGGTTTAATTTATGTTAAAGAAGATAATAAACTAATTGTATTAACAGGCAAGTTTGCAGGTCATAATAATTGTAATATATTCATATTTCCAAATAGTGAAAACAAAGTTCAATGCTGTGCAACATATCTTACCTATAGAGATGATTGGAAAAATTTGCAAACAGATTACATAACAATAAAAAATATGCTCATAAAAAAATACGGAAAGCCTATGAGCGACGAAGAAGAATGGGACGGTGTAAAACCAACTACAGATTACGAAAAGATGACTGCTGTTAGAAATGGAAAATGTAAATATTATACTTCATTTTACGTAAATGGTGGTCTTATATCCATGTGCATTTCAGATGTATTAGGTTATGGTCAAGTAAATTTAAAATATATTGATAGACTTATAGACTATATAGGTAAAAATAATGGAAAGATAGATAGAGAAAATGGTATAGAAGATTTATGAAATAACACAAAATAAAGAAATCTATTATGAAAAAAGGAGTTTTTGTATATATATGTTTGATATTGGGTTGTTGGTTGTCATTTGCTGATAACGAAAAAACAACTAAGGAGTTTAATAAAAATGCTCTTACAGTTATATCTTTTGTACAAGATATTTCAGATATAAAAGCAACTATCTCTTTGAAAAATAATACAGATACAACCATATATTCTTTTTCTGCCAATATTATATACAAGGATATGAATGGGGAAGTTTTGGATTACAAACCTATAAATATAAATTTGGAAATTCCTCCTAAACTTTCCAAAACTTTTACTATACCAGCCTTTGGTAGAAGTGCGAATTATGTTTATTATAAGACAGATTTTGTTCCATCAAATGCGAGAAAATTCAAAATAGATTTTGAATTAAAAGATTATAGTACAAAGAAAGTAAAGGCAAAACCTATAAAAAAAGTATTTAATTCAAATAAGGATTATGAAGATATTTCTTTAGATAGAGTATCTACTAAAACTTCAACAACAGAAGATAATTCTGTGGGTATAGTTATGCTAATAATATTGTTGGTAGTAGTTTTACCTGTATTGTTTATTTTCTTTGGTTTAATTCCTTACAAGATGGCAAAAAGCAGAGGAAGAAATCCTATACTTTGGATATTGTTATGTTTCATTATAACACCTATCTGGGTGTATCTTATTCTTGCAATAATAGGGGATAGCGAAGAAAAACGAAGGAAATATTACGAGCAAATGAGACAAAATGAGGAAAAACGAAGACAATATTATGAACAAATGCGACAATCCCAACGACAACAATAAGAGGGTAATAATTAACTATGGACTTATAAGAAAATAAATCTTCGGTATTTACTTACAAATAAAAAATCCGTTACTTTGTGGTAACGGATTTTTATTTTAGACTGTTATTTACCTTTATTCTGCTGTTAGAGTAAGGTAATCTTCTAAGTCTTTTTCTTCAAAATTCATTATAAAGGCTTTGCGTTCTGCTATCTTTTCTTGTGCCATCTTTGTCATCAAACGAGCAGAAGCCAAGAACTGACTATCGCGGTCTGAATCTAAGATAAGCAAATGTGCCATTACAAGATAACCTGCTATTTCTACCAATCTACGAGAATTAAATTCGTGTGCAGCACTTGTAGAACCAAAAGCGTTTATTCTTTCTACACATTTTTCAAAATCTTCTCTTAGAGGAAGTAATATGTTTCTAAGTTCTTGTAAAGCGTTTGCATTTTCGCCTGTAAGAGATACTTGTTCGTATTCTTTTATTCTGTTAAGATAGCCACCAGAAACAACACCACGTATTGCGGCAACAACTTGTAGTTGTGATGTTCCTTCGTAAATGGTAAGTATTCTTGCATCGCGATACATTCTTTCGCAAGGATAGTCTTTCATAAAACCACTACCGCCGTATACTTGTATGCAATCGTATGTGTTTTGATTAGCATATTCAGAAGAGAACAACTTTAACATAGGTGTAAGCATATCTGCCAAACGTGTGTATTGTTTTAAGATTTGTCTTTCTTCTGGTTCAAGTTTTCTTTCCTTAGAAATGGCTTCATAAACCTTGTACATATCCACGCAACGTGCTGTTTCATATAGCAAAGCACGTGTTGCGTCTGTCTTTGCTCTCATCTTTGCAAGCATTTCCCTTACTTGCTGGAAGTGAATGATAGGTTTGCCAAATTGTTCTCTTTCATTAGCATACTGTAAAGCCTCACGGTAAGCTGCTTCACTCAAACCCACACTCTGAGCTCCTACTCCAAGACGAGCACCATTCATCAAAGACATTACATATTTGATAAGACCAAGTTTTCTTTCTCCTACAAGTTGTGCAGGTGCATTGTTGAAAACAAGTTCTCCTGTAGGTGAACCATGAATACCAAGTTTGTTCTCTGTTCTTCTTATAGTTACACCTCCATCTCTTCTATCATAAACGAAATAAGAAAGACCTCTACCGTCTGTTGTTCCTTCTTCTGAACGAGCAAGAACAAGTTTTATATCAGCATCTCCATTAGTGATAAAACGTTTTACTCCGTTTAATCTCCAACAATTATTTGCTTCATCAAAAGTTGCTTTCAGACGTACAGACTGCAAATCTGAACCAGCATCTGGCTCTGTTAGGTCCATAGAACAAGTATATCCTTGGTTTATCATAGGGAGATATTTGTCCTTAATCTCGTCATTGGCAAACTCATATATCGTTTCAGCACAGTCTTGTAATCCCCAAATATTTGCAAAACCACAATCACCATGAGAAACTATTTCTGCTGCCATAACATAAGGAACATACGAGAAGTTTAATCCACCGTACTGTCTTGGCAAAGACAAACCATAAACTCCTGCATCGGTCAAAACCTTGTGGTTTTCCTTTGTTCCGTCTGCATATATTATAGCATTATCTTCTATTCTTACTCCTTGATTATCCACACTTTCAGCATTATTTGCAAGGACTTCTCCTGTTATTTCTCCAATAAGAGAAAGCACTCTTTTATAAGAATCCATTGCATCTTCAAAATCTTTTGGTGCATAATCATATTTTCCATAATCTGCATAATCTCTTTCTTTCAATCTTATGATTTCTTTCATCATAGGATTGTTCAACTGAAACTGCAAACCCTTATTATCATCAAAAAAATTAGCCATATATTTTGATTATTTATATTCGTGAAACAAATTATTTACTATTCTTTTTATAATACTGAATCAACTTTGGAATAATCTCAAAAGCATCTCCTGTTATGGTGTAGTCTGCTATAGAGTTCAAAGGAGCATTAACGTCTGTGTTTATGCTTATTATCTTTGAACTTTCTTGCATACCAGCACGATGTTGAACAGCACCAGAAACTCCGCAACCTATATATAGTTTAGGTCTTACTGTAACACCTGTTTGTCCTACTTGGCGTTCGTGTTCAGTAAGTCCAGCATCAACGGCTGCACGTGTTGCTCCAACCTCTCCACCTAAGGTTTCAGCCAAATCGTGTAATAGTTTAAATCCATCTGGTTTGGAAGCCATACCATAACCTCCGCAAACAATAATCTGAGCACCCTTGATGTTTATTTTTTGTTGCTCAATATGACGCTCAAGTATCTCTATACAGAAATCAGAGTCTTTTACATAATCATTAACATTCAGTTTAACAACCTCTCCTTTATGATTATTGTTGTAAATCTCTTTTTTCATAACGCCCTCTCTTACTGTAGCCATCTGAGGACGTGTATTAGGATTAACAATCGTTGCTATAATGTTTCCACCAAAAGCAGGACGTATTTGATACAAAAGATTGTCTATAATTTTTCCTTCTTTCTTGTCTTCATATTCTCCTATTTCCAAAGAGGTACAGTCTGCTGTTAAACCACAACGAAGAAAAGACGCTACACGTGGTGCAAGGTCTCTACCAACACTTGTTGCTCCGAAAAGGGCTATTTGTGGTTGTTTCTCCTTTATAAGTTTAGTAACTATAGAGAAATGAGGTAAGGTTTGGTAAGGAAACAAACGTTTATCCTCTGCATAGTTTATAATATCTACACCATAAGGATAAAGACTGTTTTCCAAATTCTCTACATTGTATCCAGCAACTATGGCCTCTACTTTTACTTTCAATTCATCTGCAAGTTTTCTTGCCTTGCTTATAAGTTCAAGGCTAACGTCTGCAATATGATTTTCTTCTGTTATTTCACAGTAAACAAATACATTATTCATATCCTTATCCTATTATATGTGTATCTATTAAATTCTTAACTAAATTGTCCAAATTTTCATCAGTAGGTTCTATTGTCATATTTTCTTTCTGAGTAAGGACAACATTATCTATCTTCTTAACCTTTGTAGGTGAGCCAGTAAGACCTATTCTGTTATCTTCAGCCTCTACATCTGCTGCATTCCATTCTTCTATTTTCAAATATGGGAATTGATTCCAAATATTAGTATCTAAATTGTTGGCTTCGGCTTCAGATTTTGAAAAGGCGTGTTTGTATTTCATAACACGTTTTGCATTGTAAAATCTACATGGTTTTGCAGAAGAATGCACTGTAATAAGAACAGGGAACTGTGCTTTTACAACCTCTACACCTCTTTCCAAACGGCGTTTGATGGTTATGATGTTTTCATCTACATTTACCAATTCTTCTGCGTATGTAATTTGAGGAATTTCAAGTTTTTCTGCCGTTTGAGGACCTACCTGTGCAGTATCTCCGTCTATGGCTTGTCTTCCACCAAATACTATATCAAATTTACCTGTTTTTTTCACTGCTTGAGAAATTGCATAAGAAGTAGCCAAAGTATCACTTCCTCCCAATTTTCTATCGGAAAGCACAACGCCATTATCAGCACCTCTAAACATGGAATCTCTTATTATTTCTGCAGCACGGGAAGGACCCATTGTCAAAATAGTTATTTCTGTGTCTGGAACACGGTCTTTAATCTCAAGAGCCATTTCTAAAGCATTCAAATCCTCTGGGTTGAATATGGCTGGCAATGCTTGTCTATTAACTGTACCTTCAGGTGTCATGGCATCTTTGCCTACATTCCTTGTATCTGGTACTTGTTTTGCTAAAACTACTATTTTCAAACTCATTATTTTATAAAATTTCGTTTATATTCTATCCTAATCTTGTGTTGCGAAAACACTTAAAACGATTGCAAAGGTAAGAAAAAAAACTGAGATAGTTGTTTTTTGAGATATTTTTTACTCAAATATAGGTAACTTACATCATAAAAATGTCTCTTTTCTATAAGTATAACTATAGCAGAATAAAGATACTCTACTATCTTTCTTTGTTTTGCTATTATCTTTTTTAAACTTGTTGATAACATTAAACACTTTAAAATACCGCCCTTTGATATACTCTTTACGAAACTTCGTTTAAATTTTCTAAAACAAAGAGATAGAATTCTAAAACAAAGTTCTACGAAATTAAAACAAAGAGATAGAAATCTAAAACAAAGTTTCGTGAGGGTAGGGGAAAAGGTTGTATGTTTTTACTCTTTTATCTCTACACCGTAAATAGATTGTAGTTGAGTGAGGATATTTTCTTTTCTATCAAGGTTAAAAGTTAGGTTGATTTCATTGGCAGAGGTAAAAGTATAGTTCTCTTTTGTGAAATTGTTGTCTTTTAAGAACTTGTTTATTTGGGACATAAGAGAAAATGGAAACGTGAAAGAGAGTGTGTATTCCAAAGTTTTCTCTATTATATTTGCGTTTGCAATGGATTCTTCTGCTGCTTGTCTGTATGCTTTAGAGAGATTGGAGGCTCCTAATTTTATTCCACCGAAATATCTCACCACAACTATAAGTATATTAGTTAGTTGATGAGATTCTATTGCTCCGTATATCATATCGCCTGCTGTATGTGCTGGCTCTCTATCGTCAAAGGCTCTGTGCTGTTCTTCTTTGCCTATCCCAAGTTTCCATGCAAAGCAGTGATGTCTTGCATCGTAATACTCTTTCTTTAGACTTTCTACTATGTTTTTTACTTCCTCAGTGTTCTTAATAGGGTAGGCGAAAGCAAGAAAAGAACTCTTCTTTTCCTTGTATTCTCCTTTTGAAAGGTCTTTTATTGTAAGGAAAGTATCCATTTAAGACAACATTTTTATGGCTTTTTGCAGTGCTGTCATAAATGTATCTATCTCTTGTTCTGTATTATACATTGCAAAAGATATTCTATCTGTACCCTCAATAGAAAAATGTTGCATAACAGGTTGAGCACAGTGGTGTCCCGTTCTTATAGCCACTCCTTGCATATCAAGTATGGTACCCAAATCCAAATGATGTATATTTCCTACAAGAAAAGATATGCAAGAGGATTTATTGTCCGACTGTCCGAAAATTTTAATGTTTTCTATCTCTTTAAGTCTTTCGTTGGCGTAACTCATAAGATGGTCTTCCCATTCTATGATGTTTTCCATTCCTATTTGGTCCAAATAATCCAAAGCAACACCCAAACCTATAGCATCTGCAACAGACGGAGTGCCTGCTTCAAAACGAAATGGCACATCATTAAACGTTGTCTTTAACATAGTTACCTCTTTTATCATCTCGCCACCTCCTTGATATGGGTACATCTTTTCCATTAAATCTTTCTTGCCATAAAGGACACCTATTCCCATAGGAGCATAGACTTTATGAGCAGAAAAACAATAGAAATCGCAATCCAAATCCTGCACATCTATCTTTAAATGAGCAATGCTTTGAGCCCCATCTACTATAACTATAATATTGTGCGTATGACAATATTTTATTATATCTTTTACAGGATTTATAGTTCCTAAAGTGTTGGAAATGTGAGCAAGAGAAAGAACTTTCGTTTTGCTACTAACCATCTGTTTAAAAGCCTCTAAATCCAATTCTCCCTTATCGTTGAAAGGTATGTACTTAAGTTGGAATTTGTATTTCTCTTGTGCAATATGCCACGGTACAATATTAGAATGGTGTTCCATTTCCGTTATTATCACTTCATCTTCCTGAGAAAGAAAAGTTTTGGAAACGCATTCAGCCAAAAGGTTTATAGAATCGGTAGTGCCTTTTGTGAAAATAATATTCTCTGTTTTAGGAGCGTTTATAAAATGTCTTACCCTTTCTCTTGCAAGTTCAAATTTATCGGTCGCCTCTTGGCTCAACCAATGTACACCTCTATGAACGTTTGCATTAAGATTTTGATAATAATCACTCAATGAATTTATTACACATATAGGTTTTTGTGTTGTAGCAGCATTATCAAAATAAATGAGAGGTTGATTACCTCTCACTTTCGTATTCAACAAAGGAAAATCCTTTCTTATATCATTAACGTTAAGCATTAAGATATGCCCTCCATTTTATATACATTATTACAAAAAACAAAAGAAGCAACAGCATAAAAACATAAAATATTATACTTCCCGTTTTTGATAGATAGACAAAGTCTTTATCTTTTCTTTTTTTGTTGAAAAGTTTGCCTTTGCCAACAAAATAAACTATGGCTATAAGACTTATAACCAATATCAAAGAGAAAAGTATAGTATTTAATTCAAAAGCCATAGGTTTTGCTATCTTTTGATTGTTTTACTTTCTAATTAAGTACTATATCTGGTATTTCTGCTATCAAATCTACATAATGGAAAGTCAGACCTTCAAGATATAGTTTATTTATATCCTCTATATCTTTTCTGTTTTTCTCTGACAAGATTATATCCGTTATGTTGGCTCTTTTGGCTGCAAGAATCTTCTCTTTTATTCCTCCGACAGGAAGTACTTTTCCTCTAAGAGTAATCTCTCCTGTCATAGCAAAATTATGCTTTACTGTTCTGTTGGTAAATACACTCAACATAGCAGTAAACATAGTTACACCAGCAGAAGGTCCGTCTTTTGGTGTGGCTCCTTCTGGGCAATGAATATTTAGGTCTTTTTCTTCAAAAATATTCTCGTCTATTCCTAAAATAGAAACATTTGATTTCAGATATTCAAAAGCCAAAGTAGCAGATTCTTTCATTACATTGCCAAGATTACCTGTTAGGTTTATCATTCCTTTCCCTTTAGATACAGAGGCTTCTACAAATAGTATCTCTCCGCCTACTTCTGTCCAAGCCAAACCTGTTACAACTCCTATATAATCTTTATCCAATGATAAATCGTGATAAGATGTTGGCAAACCAAGTATTGGTTGTAAATCTTTTTCGGCAACAGATTTTTTATATTCTTTTTCTTCTGCTATTTCTACAACTCTGTGTCTTATAATCTTTGCAATAACTTTATCTAATCGTCTTACACCAGATTCTCTTGTGTAGTTGTTTATTATGTTTGATATAACCTTATCTGAAAAAGATATTTGAGATTTTTTCAACCCATTGGCCTTTATATTATTTGGAATAAGGTGTCTTTTTGCTATCTCTATCTTTTCCTCTTCTATATAACCGGATATATCTATTATCTCCATACGGTCTATAAGTGCAGGGTGAACGTTTGCCAAAGAATTGGCAGTAGCAACAAACATAACTTTTGAAAGGTCGTAATCTATATCCAAATAATTGTCATGGAAAGCCGTGTTTTGTTCAGGGTCAAGTACTTCAAGCATAGCAGCAGCAGGGTCGCCGTTTATACTCATTCCCATTATTTTGTCTATCTCGTCTAAAACAAATACAGGATTAGAATACTTCACCTTAGACAAAGATTTCAAAATTCTACCAGGCATAGCCCCTATATATGTACGTCTATGACCTCTTATCTCACTTTCATCATTTACACCACCTAAAGCAATTCTTATATACTCTCTGTTCATTGCTTTTGCTATACTCTTGCCTAAAGATGTTTTTCCTACTCCTGGAGGACCTACAAGGCAAAGTATAGGTGCTGTCATATCCTTTTTAAACTTCAGTACAGAAAGATATTCTATTATTCTCTCTTTTACTTTCTCTAATCCGTAATGGTCTTCATCAAGAACTTTTCTGGCTTTGATTACATCATAATTATCTTCACCTTCATTGTTCCAAGGTAGGTCTAAGATGAAATTAACGTAATTCAATTCCACAGAATAATCAGGAGAAGAGGAGTGAATGTTTGATAATTTGCTTATTTCTTTATCAAATATTTCTTGTACGCTTTGACTCCATTTTTTCTTTTTGGCTTTATCCTTCAACTCTTGTATAGTCTGTTCTGCAGGATTGCCTCCAAGTTCTTCTTGTATAGTTTTTAACTGTTGATGTAAAAAGTATTCTCTTTGTTGTTTATCTATATCTGTAGATACTTTTTGTTGTATCTGCATCTTTAGTTCTTGTTCGTGTATCTCTTTATCAAGATAAGCCATTACCTTCTTCATTCTCTTTGAGAAATCATTTATCTCAAGGAGTTTTTGTTTATCTTCTAAAGCAATATTCAACTGAGATGCAACGTAATTCAACAAATAATACGCATTCTTTATATTCTTTGGTGCTAAAACAAGATTAGGAGGGATATTTGGTGTAAGTTTCAGAAGTTTCATATACATATCCTTCAACGTTTCAGCCATCAAATCAGCGTCCTTGCTTGTCTTTCTACAAGTATCTGCATAGTTTTCATACAAGCCATTCCAATAAGGTTCTGTTACTGTAAAGCCTTTGAATTTAAATCTATCAAGACCTTGCAATATTACCATAAGACTATCGTCTGGCATTGTAAATGTTTCTATAACTCTTGCAAAAGTGCCTACCTCAAACAAATCTTCATTCTTTGGTTCATCGGTATCGTTCTTTTGTGTTACTATACCTATAACCTTTTTGTTTCTATAAGCATCTTTTATAAGAGATATAGATTTGCTTCTACCGGCTGTTACCGGCATAAGAATAGTTGGAAAGAAAACATTACCCCTTAATGGAAGTATTGGTACTTCTTCTGGTATTGCAAGATTAAGTTCATTATCATCAACACTATTGCCGTTGGTTATTATCGTGGGAATTATCTCTGCATCTTCACCTCTTACACTCTGCAATAATTGTTCAATAACGCTTTTCTTTTCTCTTTCTGCCATAAATTTTTTGTTACTTTCTATTTCTAAGAGTTGTTTTATATAGATACCTCAATATTTCTTTGTCATTATCAGACATTTCTATGTGTCTTCTTTGTTCTACTATTTGGGCTACTTCTATTGCTTTTTCTATATCATAAACCTTTACACTATTGTTTCCTCCCCATGTGAAAGAAGGAATATAGTTTCTTTGATAACCGTGTCCGAATATATTGCAATTTACTCCTACAACAGTACCTGTATTAAACATAGTGTTTATACCGCATTTAGAATGGTCGCCCATAATAGTACCACAGAATATAGTGCCTGTAGGAACAAATGTATTCTTTTCTATGTTCCATAGTCTAACTTCTTCGTAAGTGTTCTTTAGGTTTGAAGCATTAGAATCTGCACCTATATTGCACCATTCTCCTATTACGCTGTTGCCAAAGAATCCATCGTGAGTTTTGTTTGAATAACCAAACATAACTACATTGCTCAACTCTCCACCTACTTTGCAATGAGGTCCTATAGTTGTAGCACCATAGATTTTTGCAGACATTCTTACCATAGCACCTTCACATAGTGCGAAAGGTCCTCTTATGGTAGATTGTTCCATTATCTCAGCATCTTTGCCTATATATATAGGTCCTTCTTTTGTATTCAAAGTTGCACACTCTACTACTGCACCTTCTTCTACAAAAATATCATCGCCTATAACCGTATTAGTTGAAGACAATTTTTGAGATTTTCTTCCTTTGCACAATAAGTCAAAATCGCATCTTATCTCTTTGTCATTCAATAAGAATATATCGGCTAAAGCGTTTAATTTAGTATATTCTCCACAAAATTCCAATCTCTCACTGCTTTCTTCCTCATCACTCAAGAAACCTTCTTTTGTTTTGTACATGGCTAAAACTACTTCACCGTTTATAAGAGTTTGTCCCGGTGTCATCTTCTTTATAGCCTCAGTCATTTCTTTTGTAGGACATACAGAACCGTTTATCAACATCATGGCTTCTGACATTTCCATAGGATATTTCTTTGATAGATAATCGTCTGTCAATGTAGAAGTTTGCTGTTGTAGATACTTTTCCCATTTTTCTCTTATGGTAAGTATACCTACTCTTATTTCGCATAAAGGTCTTGTATAGGTCAATGGTTTCAGTGCTTCTCTTGTAGCATCGTCAAATAATATGTAATTCATAATCTGTTGTTTTTTGTGGTTTAGTACTTATACTGTTTTTTCTAATATTTAGTTACAAAGGTACAACTTTTTTTATTGCAGACAAAGGATTTTAATCAAAATTTCTTTTTCAATATATATTTATATAATCTACTATATATTATATAACTCTTCTAAAGATAACTCTTTCAGTTATTTATTTCTTCATTCAAATAAATAAATCTATATAATTTTCTCTAAACTTTTTTCCAACGCATAAAAAATAATAGGCTTTATTACTTGTTAGTCAAACTGAAGATAATGTTCCAAAGTTTACCAACTTGTTATTGCTCTATCGTTTTACTGTATTTTATATAAAATAGTTAATAATCAAATATTTAACATGTCTATTTTAGTTTACCAACTTACCAACTTATATATATATGTAAAAGTTGGTAAGTATTGAAGTAATAACATAACAAAGGCACACACTTTAAATAGTGTGTGTGCCTGCTTTTGTTATTTTGTTATTAGTTTTCGGTTGTTTTGTTTATTTTATATCTAATTCTTTTTGGTACCTTCTGTTGTTTTCACGAAACTTTGTTTTAATTTTCTATCTCTTTGTTTTAATTTCGTAGAACTTTGTTTTAGAGTTCTAAAACAAAGAGATAGAAAAGGTTGATAATGTTATAATTAGAAAAAATCTTTTTGGTAGAAAGGGTGGTTTTCTAAGAGTGTTTTTCTAAGGTCTTTGGTGTCAAGGTTGATATAAACCTCTGTAGAACGGATACTTGTATGTCCCATCATCTCTTTTACGGCTATAATGTTGGCACCTGAACGTATAAGTTCGGTAGCAAAACTATGTCTTAGAATGTGGGGGTGTATGGTTTTGTTTATTCCTGCTTTTGCGGCAGATTCTCTTAACATTTTGAAAATGAATTGTCTTGTAAGTTTAGAACCTCTTTTGTTAGAGATAAAAACATAATCCTCTTCACCTTTTTTTATGTATTGGTTTGCACGAAAATGCTCTATGTAATATTCTAATTCATTTAAAACACTACTTTCCACAGGTACGAAACGTTCTTTGTTGCCTTTGCCTATTATATCAAGGAACTCTTCACGGAAATTTATTTCATAGAGTTTTAAGTTTATGAACTCGCTCACTCTGAGGCCTGTAGAGTAGAGTAGGGCAATGGTCAATCTGTTTCTAAAACCATGTGAAGTGCTTGTGTCAAAAATATTCAACAGTGCTTTAACTTCCTCTCTTTCCAAAATATCGGGTAATTTTTTTTCAAGTTTGGGTGTTACCAATAATTCAGAGGGGTTGGAGTCTATGTTGTCATTTAAGATTAGAAACTTAAAGAAAGCCCTTATTCCCTGAATGATACGTGTTTGTGTTGTAGATTTTAGGAGTATGTCTTCTTCGTCATCGTACTGTTTTTTTTCAAGGGAAAAAATAAACTCTTCTAAAATATTCACCGACACTTCGTTAGGAGAAATATCCTTATGCTTTTCTTTCATAAAATCCACAAAACGAGAACAATCAAAAATATAAGATTCACTTGTATTTTGAGAAAAAGAACGTTCCATAGTCATATAGAACTTAAACTCTTTCAGAAGATTGTCCCATGTTGTAAATTCTTCAGCCATACTTATTTATATAGACAATTAGTGTAGAGAACAAACTATAATCTTATTCTTCCTATTATGTTCATTCGTCTTTGAATCATATCGGCTCTTCGTTGTACTTTTCTGCTTGGGTTGGCTGGATTTCTGTGAAGAGGGTTGGGCAGTACGGCTGTAAGTAGTGCAGCCTCACGTTTAGAGAGTTCTGAAGCATGTTTATGAAAATAGTACATACTTGCTACTTCCACTCCATAGATACCGTCCCCAAACTCTATAACATTTAGATACACCTCCATAATACGAGATTTTGGCCACCACAATTCCATAAGTATAGTATGCCAAGCCTCTAAACCTTTGCGTATATAACTTTTCTGAATCCATAGAAAGACGTTTTTTGCAGTCTGTTGTGTGATAGTGCTACCACCTAAAACCTTTTTGCCTGTACGTTCGTTGGTTTTCTTTGCGTTTTCTATGGCTTTGAAATCAAAACCTTTGTGTTTTAAAAAGTTATTGTCTTCTGTTGCAATAACGGCCCTTACAATATTAGGGGATATATCTTCAAGTTTTACCCAATCTTTCTTCAACCTAACTTCTCTATCTGAAGAAAAAGTTTGTTCTATGCAACGCTGAACCATAAGAATGGTAATAGGCGGATTGACAAAACGATACAAGGCTGTAATAAGTACTGTAAAAGTAATGTAGCATAGAAAAACTATACCCAATATTTTAAAAAACTTCTTTATAGAAAACTTACCATTCTTGTTTGTCTTTTTGTCTGATTTCATAGTTTTTAAGAACTTGTTGTGTTGTACCTCTGCAATGAATTTCTAATCGTAATACTCTATTTGTCTTGTAGTTATTTTGTAGGCTTCATTGTCAGACAACATTATCCTTTGAACCCAATTGCCTTTGGCGTCTGTTGTGTATATGTAGTTAAGATTTAAATCTGTATAACCAGGACGAGAAATGACTTCGCAAGAGATAAAACCCTCTTTATTATATAGATACTTGCCCTTGCTTATGTATTTTTTATCACCTCCAAAGAGTGTCATAGAGGACATATTTTTTTTATTGTCATAGGTGTAATAACATTCTGAGAGAATATTGTTATTATCGTCTAAAACCTGTACTTCTTTCAGTAAATCATTGCTATACAAAAATTTGCTTATTCTTTCTATGCTATTGTCAGAAGTAAGGATTTTTTCAGATGTAATATTACCTTTTTTGTCAAAAGTACGTTGAAATTTTTTCACAACTTCACCTTCTGAGTATCTGACGTATTCTTTGGCTTGTCTGTATTTACCATAAATATAAGAAATAGAGTCAATTACTTCATTGTTTGGAGATAAGAAAACACTGTTCAAAATCCTTTCTCCCTTCTTGTCGTATCTGTATAGCCAAGTACTATTTTTTTCGTTGTACTCATCGTATTCGGTAACATTGGTTATGTACCCATTCCTATTATATGATATAAAACAATTCTTGCTATCATTTGTAGAAATAATATCTCCTTTTACTAAAGTATCAGCATTGCCAAAAGCCTCGTAAGATATTTCTCTTACGGACTTTACATTGCCTTTCAGTCCCGCATTTTCTACATCTGTTTTTTCATTCGTTTGACAAGAAGTGAAAAAAAATATTATAGAAAAAACACAAACACTATATTTGAAAATATTATTCATTTTTTAGTCTACTGAAAATGCTTTATTATCTCTTATTTGTATTACTTTAATCTCTATACGTCTTTCATTCATAGACTGTTGCAAATAAACGCTACGTCTTTTTTCTTCTAAATTGGTAGGGTTTGGAGAAGTGGATTGCAGTTTGCCTATAGCCAAATGTTCTATCTCAAGTTTTTTTAGATTGTCTTCAGCATCTGTTTCCATATATTCTTTCAACACACCGTTATTCCATTGTTTTATATAGTTCTCTACAGAGTTTATTCTTCTCTCTGCAAGATTGTAGTTATAATTTGTTTCAAACAAAGATGAACAATAACCTCTTATTTGGACAGTTACGTTGTTTCCTTCCTGTAGTTTAGAGTATAGATATTCGCAAATTTCATTCAGTTTTTCATATCCTTTTTTCAGTTTATCGTTTATGAAATTGTCTATATACATTATCTCGTTTTTCGCTACAGAATCATCTAAACCTTTTGTTCTTACGGCTTTATATTGGTTTGTAAGAGAGTTGTACAATTTGTAACAATCTGTATAAGATAGGTCTGTAACAGGTTTTTCGCTTCCTGCATCAGGAGAATCGTTGTGGAAATACAAAGCCACAGGCAAATCAAAAGCAGGATTGAACTTGTTCATCTTCTTTTCTATGCTTACCATAGTAGGTTCGTCTGGTAGGTTGCTTGAGAACTTGTACAAATCATTGCAACAAGTTTTATTCTCACTATTGTTCTCTGTAGGACGGTTTGAAGTGAAATAACCTTCGTTGTCTGAATCTGTTATGAAAGGGTAGGTGTCATTTGCAGAAGAGTTGATAGGTTGCATAAGGTTTTCAATCTGTGTCCATCTTTCTTTCCAACCAACAGAACGAAAAATATCAAACCCACCAAAACCTTTATGTGTATCTGAAGAAAAATATAACTCTTCTTCGCTCTCTAAATAAAACGGTGTAATCTCGTTTCCAGCCGTGTTTATAGTGTTTCCCAAATTCACAGGAAGAGAGTTCTCTTTTATCATATCCACGTACCAAATATCCATATTGCCAAATCCTCCTATTCTATCGGAAGCAAAATACATAATACACTCGCCATTATTTCTTGCTATGACAGGGTGTGAAGAAGAATAGTCTTTATGGTAAGTAGGTTTGAATATCTGTGGTTTAGACCATTTTCCATTAGAGAAAGTGGAGTAATAAATATTTGTTATTGTTTTGTTATTCTTTTCTTTACTATAAGTAAAATATGCTGTTGCAGTAACACTATCAAAGAAAAAGTCGCTGCAGTTTGTTCCCTTTTTGTTTATGTTTCCCCATTCAAGTTTTTTTGCAGGAGTGTAATAGTCTTCATCTATGAAACTATAATAGATTTGGTTGTAAATATCGGTGTAATAAGTTTGATTGTCCTTTGTCTTTGTCTTGTATTCAGGAGTGGTGAAAAATAGAATACTATCTCTTATTGTGAAAGTATTTAGTTGAGATGTTTCGTTGTTTATATTGTTGCCTAAGTTCTTTATAGTAAAGTTTAAAGGTTTTTCGTTATCTATAATCCAATCAATACGTTCCAACTCTGCTTTGCACTGTTTTCTTATGTTTATATCGTTGCAATCCATAAGACAAGTATTCAGAAAACTTTGTGCCTGAATGATGTTACCATTTGAAATGGAACTTTGTGCTAAATGCAGATACAACAAAGGAAAAGCCTCGTTTATATTCATAGTATCATTTTCGATCAACACTTTTTGATACCAATATTCTGCCTTGTCATAGTCGTGCATAGACAAACAGGCTTCGCCACATTTATACATTAGACTAAGATTTTGTTTTACAAACTTCCTACCTAACATATAATAATCTAATGCTTGCTGATAGTCGCCTTTTTTCATGGCTTTATCGCCTGCTTGTTCGTACTCATCGGCATATTTCTTTTGAGCAAAAACAGGCTGACAGGTATTAAAGAATATACCCAAACAAATGATTATGAAACTAAAACGTTTTAAAATATTGGACATGGTATTTTTGTATTTTTGTTTTTATATTTATAAATCGGGTCAAAAGAATAAGAAAGCCACAACTCTAAACCTCCATAAGTATTTGAAACTTTGGAAAGTTTGGAAACATTTACATCATAAGACAAGCCTATGAGAAAATTGTTGTACTTGTATTTAGGAGAAAGAATTATGGATTCTGTGTTTCTAAGATATACACCCATAGAAAAGATTTGTGAAGTAAAGATAGCGTCGGTTAGGTTAAAGATAAAGTCTGTTCCTATGATGAATTCGTTGTATTTATATTGTTGATTGATTAGTAGTTGTGGTTTTAGAGAAAAACTTTCTGTAGTTGCAAACATATAAGAAGCATTAAGAGAATATCGTCTATGTATTTTATCTACAGAGTTTTTGCTTTCAAAGTATGATAGGTAAGGTTCGTTTATGTTGAACATAGCAACACCCAACTGAAACTGTTTGTCGTTTGTAGGTGAATACTGAAAACTTAAACCAGATGCAAAACTATAAGTACTCAAATCTTCATAGCGAATATCATCATCGTAAATACCTTCTCTATTAAAATCGGCATTGGAAGAATTATATCCCCATGTATCTTTTTTTGCACTTACACCAATGGAGATATAAGAATTTTTATCTCTGTTTAATGCAAGAAAATAACTCAAAGACAAACCTATATCTTGTTCTCCATAGGAAAGAGTTCCTGCTACATCATTTACAAACATCAATCCTACACCTATTCCACTACGAGAATTACTGCTGAGATATGGTTGATACTCCACACTTGCCAAAAAGGTGTTGTAACCTTTTGACACTGTAGACCATTGATTTCTGTATATACTTGAAACTCTGAACTTAGAATTCATAAAAGCAGTATATGAAGGATTGGTAAACATAGGGTTGAAATTCAAAGAAGAAAAGTGAATATCCTGAGATTTTATTTGCGAAAAGGCAAATAAAGATATGAATAACAATACATAATATTTCAGATTAACACTCACACTTATTTAAGTTTGGCATTTATCATATCAAAATCTCTTGCTATCAACTCTTTTATTTTCATCATTCCATCTTGTAAGGCTAAATCTCCTGCACGTCTTTGAAATTCATAATAACCATGGTATGCTGCCATAGGGACTTTTGCATATCCTCTTTCATTGTACATGGCTACTAAATTGTTTCTCTTATCATATATCTCTACTATAACTTCCAACTCTGTAGTATTGGTAGCCATAGGCATACCCATAGCGTTGAATATTCCTAAAGTGAAACCACTTAACCAAGACCATTTGTAATTGTTTTTGCAATAGATAGCACCTGCTCTTAAAACAATATTGCCAGCCCTTAGGGTAGTAGGGTCGGATATGTTTTCATAAACATCATAAACAAAAATATTAGCAGCATCTTGTATTCTCTTTTCCGCTGTGTAAAGTTTTGTCTTTTCTGTTATTTCATAGACACCTTTTCCGTATGGTGTTTCTGTTAGTCCATAAGGGTGTTCCAAATCATCTGATGTTTTTACAGAATAACTATTTGCTCCATAAGCATTTTCAAAAGAAGGTTGGTCTATCCAACAAGTAAGTCTTGGAAGTAAATCTATGTTTTGGTAATCTGAGTGAAAAGTATCCTCTTTTAAACTTTTGCATGAAATAGAAACAACAGCAATAACCAATGATAAAAATACAATTCTTTTCATATACAATCTATTTTTTATTTTTCTTCATTAACAATTATACGTTTAGTGTCGTAATCCTTTAAATCTTCATAAAAATGAGTCTTATCAAAATATTCAAAACTACGTATTTCAGTATATTTTATATCCCAAGCATCGTACATTATTCTTTTAGTCCAATTGAAATACTTGTCTTTTTCATATTTATAATAGTACTCTATAGTTTTCACGTCTTTATTATCAACGGCTACTTCACTTAAAACATTACCGTGTTCATCGTAAGTATATGTATAGGTTAATAGTTTTTTGTTTTTCTTTGAATAAACTTCTTTTGTTTGAAGCAAAGCATCATCGTTCCATTCATATACTTCACGTCTTACCAAATTATCGTTTCTAAACCATATTGCTTCCATCAACATATTATTGAAAGCACGTTTATAATTTACCTTATCTACATTGGAATTATACGAATAAGTTGTTACAGTGGATATAAGAGAATCGGCAGGACCATAATAATACTTTATATTTTTGTTACCGTAAGAGTTGTCGCTTGTAATATCTTTCTCCACAAGCAAACCTTTTGTGTTATAAGTATAGACTTCGTTTTTTACAATTCTGTTTGCTCCTCCTTTAGATTCAGGATAAACAACCTCTATAGCAGTAGCCAAACGTCCTATATTATTATATGTATAGGTTACAGTGCTAACTATTTTGCCATTGTTTTCCTTTAGAGTTTCTTTCACAAGTTGTCTTTTGTTGTTGTATTCATAAGAAATACTTCTATCCTTTTTACCACCTATGAAATTTATTCTTTCAGAAAGAAGTCTTTTATCATCAAAGATAAGTTGATAATCTTCTATGAAAGAACCTCTTTGTGTTTTGATGTTGGTATCTGCTTCAAACTTCATATACCTTACAGACTTTGGATAACCAAGTAAGTTATAATCGTTTGTTGTTATGTTTTGAGCAAAACTACTTGACGCTATTAAAAATAATGCTGTAAATAATAATTTTCTATACTTATTCATATCGTTTCTATACTTTTTATTTTCAGACTACAAAGATACAATAAAAAAAATAAATAAAAAACTTTTACTTATTTTTCAAACATTTCTTCTGCTTTTTTTATAAGTAAAGGGTTGCCAACATCTATCCATTTTCCTTCATTATGACAATAAGAATATATGTTATTTTCCTCAACCAAAGAAAGATACATATCTGTTAAAGAGAACTTTCCATTTAAGGAGTTTAGGTTGAAAATATCTTTTGAAACTATCTGTATTCCACTAAAGGCAAAAGGTATTTGTTTAGAAGATACTCTTTTTATTTTTTCTTCTTTAGTTGCAATGTTTTTCCAACCTACAAGTATATTTTCTTCGTTGAAAAGTAAATATCTCTTAGTTTCTCTATTTCTAACAGCTAAGGTAGCAATAGAGGTGTTTAAACTATTGTGGTACTGTTCTAAAAGATTGAAATCTAAATCTGAAAGAATATCCACATTATGCAATAAAATATTATCTTTTAAAGAAAAATATTTCTTTGCCTTCATCAGCCCACCACCTGTATCCAAAAGTTCGTTTCTTTCATCTGAAATAATAATCTCACAGTCAAAATTCTTTTGCTTTAGAAAGTCTATTATCAAATCAGGGTAATGATGTACGTTTATTATTATCTTTGTTATACCATGACTTATCATTTTCAGAATATTGCGTTCCAATAACGTTACACCGTTCACTTTTACAAGGGCTTTTGGTTTATGGTCTGTTATTGGTTGCATTCTTGTCCCTAATCCTGCACAAAATATCATCGCTTCCATAGTCGTATTACTTTTGTTCTTTTTGATTTACAGGATATTCTATTCTCACATGATATATACTTTGCAGTTTATTCTTTAAGATTTGTTTTATCTTATCTATATCTGCAAAGGTAATATCTGCATTGGAATATTGGTTATCTTTTATTTGACCGTCAATAATATTATCTACAAGATTACTTATAGATTGTTCAGAATGTTCTTTAAGACTACGAGAAGCGGCTTCCACGCTATCTACTATCATAACGATAGCAGTTTCTTTGGAAAAAGGACGAGGTCCCGGATAAGTGTATTTTGAAGCGTCTATAGTCTGGTCTGGGTTTTCATTTACCTCTTTGTTGTAAAAATACTTAGTCTTACTTGTTCCGTGATGAGTTCTTATGAAATCTATTATAGGTTCTGGTAGTTTGTATTTGTGTGCTAACTTTATACCGTTTATTACGTGAGCAATGATTATGCTTGCAGACTCTTCATTACTCATTTCGTTTAGTGGGTTAAGATTAGTAGTTTGGTTTTCTATAAAATACATAGGCGTCATTATCTTACCTATATCGTGGTGAAGAGAACCAGCACGAGCCAAAAGAGCGTTGCCACCTATCTCATGCACAAGGTCTTCTGCTATGTTTGCTACTTGTATGCAATGTTGGAAAGTGCCTGGTGCTTTTACAGAAAGTTCTCTTAAGACTTTAGAGTTTGTATTTGAGTACTCCATCAAAGACATTTCACTTATAAGTCCGAAAATCTTCTCTAAGATAAACACGATAGGGAAAGCAAAAAGCAACATTACAGCATTTATAGCAAAGTATATAAAACGATAAATATCCAACTGTTTTAGGTTAGAATCTTGTATCAAAGTCATAGCAACATATATAGCAGAATAGGTAAGAAATACCATAACGGCAGTATTGAAAAACTCACTTCTTTTTTCCAAATGTTCTACACTTATTATGGCTATCATACCTGCAATAAGTTGATAGAAAATAAACTCAAAACTATTAGGAACAGAAAATCCTATAATGATAATAGATACAAGGAAAACATAAAGAGAAACTTTTGTATCATAGAAAGTTCTTATAAGGATAGGAGAGAGGCAGAGAGGAACTATATACAAATATTTTTGGTCTATGTATAAAACACCCATAGTCATTGCTATCATAAGCAGGATAACCATATAAATCATAAGTATCTTTCTTGTGTTGAAAAAGATAGATTTATCGGAGTTGTATATAAACAAAACCATGGCTATAAGAGATATAACTATGAGCAAATATTGTCCAATATCTGCAATATATCTGTTTGAACCTGCTTCGTTTCCCTCGTACTCGTTTCTAAAAGAAGAAAGTATCTGATATTTCTCCGGTGTAATTATTTCTCCTTTGGATATTATTTTGTCATTCTTTGAGATAAGACCTTTGGTTAAAGAAATATCATCTAACATTGATTGCAAAATTTCGTCTGTTTTCTTTTTGTCAAAAACAATGTTTGGAGATATACTTTTTGTTATTATTTCGGTTATTACATCTATTTCATTTTCATTAAAAGAAGCAGCATTTTGTTTTATCAAATCGCTTACTATATTCTCTACATCTTTTATCTTGTAGTATTCATCTATATCGTGTTCTTGTGCAGTGTTGTTCTTTATTACTATAATAGACTGAATGTTATCTTCTTGTTTAGAATTTGTTTTGTAGTTTGAGATTACACCGTGAGATAATATTTTGTCAAGTATTTTATCGCATTGTTTTATTATTCTCTCTAAATCTTGTGAAGAAGACTCATAATCTTTTAGTTTGTTCTGAAGATTTTTCTCCATCTCGTTTTGAGTGTTGGAAGAAATATCTTTGTATTCAAAATAAAGTTTATGATTTAGTATTAGTTCGTTTTTTTCATCATCTAATTCTTTGTCAGTCTTTTGTATAGCGAAATCAAAAGGTGCAGTGAGAGTTTCGTGTTTCCAATAATGACCTTGTTGAAACTCGTATTTGAAAGAAGATTTTGTTGGTGTAATAATAACAATCAACAGTGCAGCCAACAGTATCTGAATGACACGATTGGTATATAACAAAATGTTTTTTCTTTGTAAGAAGTTTTTCATATCTTTTCTTTTATTTTCTTTGTTAAAGCCGAACAGAATATAAAATCATTCAACTCTTGGTTGTCGGTTGTAAGTACGTTGTTATTATCTCCCTGCCACCACAATTTGCCTTTGTTTATGAATATTATGTTTTCACCTATCTCCATTACAGAATTCATATCGTGAGTATTTACAATGGTAGTCATATTATACTCGTGCGTAATATCCATTATAAGTTTATCTATAACTATAGAAGTAACAGGGTCAAGGCCTGAATTTGGTTCATCGCAAAACAAATATTTAGGTTGTGCAGATATAGCCCTCGCTATAGCAACCCTTTTTCTCATACCACCAGAAAGTTGAGATGGAAACATTTTATTCACATTCTTAAGATTTACTCTTTCAAGGCAATAATTAACTCTTTCCAATCTCTCTTTTCTTCTCATATTTGTAAACATACGCAAAGGAAACATAATATTCTCTTCCACGTTCATAGAGTCAAACAAAGCACCTTCTTGGAAAATAAAGCCAATATCCTTTCTTAGAGATATTTTTTGCTCTCTTGTCATATTGGCAAATACTCTCTCATCATAAGAAATAAATCCTTCTTCTGGTTGATACAATCCTGCTATAGCCCTAAGTAACACAGTCTTTCCGCTGCCAGATTTGCCTATAGTAAGATTGCATTTTCCCGGTAGAAAGTTTGTGCTTATGTTATCCAAAACTTTTACACCATTGAAATATTTACAAACATTAGATACTTTAATCATAATTTCTCCAATTTTTTAATTGAACAAACTTGTAATCAAAATATTAAATATCATTATAACTATACTACTTTGTACTATAGCCTTTGTAGATTCTTGTCCTACTTCCACACTTCCACCTTTTATAGTATAACCTCTATAACAAGCAATAGTAGAAATAATTATAGCATTTATAGTCGCTTTTACTAAAGCATAGACTATTTCCATACTACTAAATTCCAATCTTAAACCCTCTATATACTGAAATACAGTCATAGCACCTGTACTCACACCTCCAAGTCCTCCACCTATTATAGCAGAAAATATACTCATAATCATAAGTAAAGGGAAGAACAAAACGCAAGCCATAACCTTTGGAAGTATAAGATAAGAGGCAGTATTTACTCCCATAACTTCCAAAGCGTCTATCTGTTCTGTTATTCTTTGAGTTCCTATTTCAGAGGCTATTCTTGAAGCACATTTTCCTGCTAAAATAAGAGAGATAATAGTAGGAGCAAGTTCAAGTATTATAGCCTTTCTTGATGCAAAACCATATATCCATTTAGGATACAAAGGACTGTCCATGTTAAGTATGATTTGTATAACAATGGCTGCCCCTATGAATATACTAATGAATAATACTATAGTTATAGAATCTATACCCAAAGCCTTCATCTCAAACACAACTTTCCTATAAAAGACTCTCCAATTCTGAGGAGATTTGAAAGCCTCTTTCATCAACAGAAGGTATCTTCCGAATTCAGTTATAAAATTCTTAATACTATTCACCTTACACTATTTGTTTTATTATACCTATTTATGTTATGCAACTATTTAGTTTAGTTCTATTTTTAGTTTTTTATCCTTTCCGTTGCTTACTTTTACATCTATTTGTTTTTTGTCTTCGTGGTTACTTAAAAGTAAATCAGACAATGGGTCTTCTATTTCCTTTTGAATAGTCCTCTTTATAGGTCTTGCACCAAATTCTTTCTTTCTGTCAAGGTCAAGTAAATACTGTTTTGCCCCCAAAGAAACATTTAGAGTGTAACCTATTTCTTTTATTCTCTTTTGCAAATAACTCAATTCTATATCTATTATCTTCAACAAATTCTCTTCAGTAAGAGCAGAGAAGAAGATAATATCGTCTATCCTGTTTAGAAATTCAGGTGCAAAAGTCTTTTGTATTTCTTTGTCAATAACTCCTTGTCGAATTTCGTTTATGTTCTCGTTCATATTTCTTGTAGCAAAACCTACTCCTGTTCCAAAATCTTGCAAAGTACGAGAACCAACGTTAGAAGTCATTATTATAATAGTATTCTTAAAATCTACTTTCTTACCCTGAGAGTCTGTAATATGACCCTCATCAAGTATTTGTAGCATAATATTGAATACGTCCTTATGTGCCTTTTCTATTTCGTCAAAAAGTATAATAGAATATGGGTGTTGTCTTACTTTTTCTGTCAATTGACCTCCTTCATCATAGCCTACATATCCCGGAGGGGAACCTATAAGTCTTGAAACCGAATATTTCTCCATGTATTCACTCATATCTATTCTTATGAGATTTTTATCCGAATCAAAGAGATATTCTGCTAAAGATTTGGCTAAGAAAGTTTTTCCTACACCTGTAGGACCTACAAAGATAAATGAGCCTATAGGTCTGTTAGGGTCTTTCAGTCCTGTACGAGAACGTTTTACTGCTTTTGCTATCTTCTCTATAGCATCGTCTTGTCCTATTATCTTGTTTTTAAGAATTTTCTCTATATCCAACAGTTTCTTTGTTTCGTCTTTTGAAACCTTATCCACAGCAACACCTGTCATAGAAGAGATAACGTTTGCTATATCTTGTTCATCTACAATTATAGGGTTATTCTTTAAGTCCTCTTCCCATTTTTCTTTTTTAGTGTTGTAGGCATCTTTTAAGGCTTCATATTTGTTTTTAAAGATGTTTGCCTGTTCGTATTGTTGAGTTTCTTCGTATTTTTTCTGCTCCAAGCGAGTTTGTTGCATCTGTTGTTCTATTTCAGACAATTCTTTAGGTATCTGAACTCCTTTTACATGGGCTCTTGCTCCTGCTTCGTCCAAAGCATCTATGGCTTTGTCTGGTAGAAACTTATCGCTGACATATCTATCTGTAAGTTTTACACAAGCTTCTATAGCAGCATCTGTATATTTTATTTTGTGAAATTCCTCGTATCTACTCTTTATATTATGAAGTATCTCTATGCTTTCATTTATGCTTTCAGGCTCTATAAGTACTTTCTGAAAACGCCTTTCCAAAGCTTTATCGGTTTCAAAATGTTTTCTGTACTCTTCTAAAGTTGTAGCACCTAAACACTGTATTTCACCTCTTGCAAGTGCAGGCTTTAAAATATTAGAAGCATCTAAAGAACCTTCTGCACTTCCTGCTCCTACTATGGTATGTATTTCGTCTATGAAAACTATTATATTAGGATTTTTCTGTATCTCTGTTATAAGGCCTTTAAGTCTTTCTTCAAACTGTCCCCTGTATTTTGTTCCAGCCACTATAGAGGCCAAATCCAAAGCATATATAACCTTATCTGCTATTGTATATGGTACATCTTTGTTTGCTATCTTTATAGCGATACCTTCTGCTATAGCACTCTTACCTACACCTGCTTCACCCACAAGTACAGGGTTGTTTTTCTTTCTTCTGCTTAGGATTTGTATAACTCTTTCCATCTCTTTTTCTCTACCAACTACAGGGTCTAAATCTCCTCTTTGTGCAGCCAATGAAAGATTTTTGCCAAAACTTTCTAAGTAATGGATTTCGTTATCGTTGTCTTTGCTGTTTCTTTTGCTGTTTTTCTTCGGTGTATTATACTCTCTATCTTCACTGCTATCTCCTCCTATGTTCGCCATAGGGAATATAAAGTTTATCTCGCTGTTTATAGATGGAGTGTTCTTTTTATTTTCTTCTTGAGAAATGTTCTTTATATAATACTGTCTTACAGTGTTGTAGTCTATTCCATAGAAAGCAAGTAAGTCTTTTACAGAAGACCTTTTTAGTTTGGTTATACCCATAAGCAGATGTATAGTACCCATAGCCGAAGACATAGTATCTCTGGCTGCAAGTCTTCCAAGCATAAGTACTCCTGTAGCATCGCTTGAAAATGGCATATTAGAATTACCAATAGAAACTACAGAAGGGTTGTTGTTTTTTATGGCTTGTTCTACTTCTGCTTTGAAAGATGTAATATTTGGTACAAAATCATTTATAATCTGATATGCAGTGCAGGAAGGAATTCTAAGAATACCCAAAACAATATGACCTGTCTCTATGAAAGAGCATTTCATTCTTGAGGATTCGTTTGCACTATTTTCCAACGCTTTCTGAGCATTGTTTGTATAGTTATTATTCATTAAATTTCAAAAAGTATATTGTTAATAATTGTGCAAATTTACAAAAAATATTACACTTGATGACTGAAATAATACCTAATAATCAACAAAACGTTGTTATTTTCTTTATAAATCTGTTTTATCTTTGAAAATATGGGGATTGTCTTCCTTGAATTTCTCTTTAAAACGGTTTAGTCTCCAATGACTTATTTTAGGAAAAACATAACTTGTGCATATACGAAATACAAGGTAAATAACTATAAGTATGGCAATAAGGTTCATTATATACTATTCGCACATTACGAAAATATCATCTCTCTGATTTAGAAACAAAACAGGGACTTTTTGCATGGTTTTTAGTACTTTTTCTTCAGAAGAACCAAAAAGAAAATCCACTATGCTTTTGTTGTTTGTTGTCTGAAAGATACAAAGATTTTTCTCTTTCTCTTCTGCATATTCTATAGCTTGGAGGTCAATGTTTTTCTTTCTGTTTAAAATATGTACATTCAGAGTTTCAATCTTAAAGTTTTTAAACATCTTTCTGCAAAAACCAATGTTGAGGTTTAGTTGTTTTTGCAAATATTCGTCTTTGTATCTATGGTAAAAGATATTTATCCTACTGTGAGAAAATCTGCCAAAATAAGAAGCCCACAAAACTTTTTCTTTGGATTCTTTCAGAGCGTTCATACTTAGTATTACTTCTTCAAAATTCTGTTCAGTGTATTCACTGCTAAAAACAAAATAAGCCAAACGACTTGTAGAGAAATTTTTAAGTATGCTTTTTACACTCAAAGGAGATGTTTTGTTATTATCGTTTTTTGAGTTTAGAACCTTAGATACTATTACTACTCCGTTAAGCAAATCTCCTACAGAATGGATTATATCCTTTGTCTTTCCCTTTACAGCAGCATAAGAGTGGGAGAGAGGTATGTTTATTTTCTCGTTAATTTTCTTTAATTTTACTTCTGCCTCAGAGGTGGAAAGGGGAGTATATTGTGGGTCTGAAATATGCAGAAGAATTATACCCTTATTCAGCATAAGTGCCAATTTCTCACTCCATTTTACCACATCATCGCAATTATCCAAATCCGTAATATACGCAATGATGAATTGGTCCCTGTATTCTCCTTTTTTGTAATGACGCATAGAAATTCTCTTAGTATCTTATACGTTTTCTCCAATACAGAACCAATAACAAACCAGCCAAAGCACCACCAAGGTGAGCAAAATGTGCTACTCCGTCAGATGTACCTACAACACCGTTGAACAATTCTATGGTCATATAACCCAAAACAAACCATTTTGTTTTTATAGGTATAAGGAAATAGAAATAAACGTATGTATTTGGAAACATAAGACCAAAAACTGCCAATAAACCAAAGCATATACCAGAAGCACCTATAGTGTTTAGAGTATTAAGAAAGGCTTTGTTCTCCACTATATGACCATTGCCAATATTTACTCCGCTATATTTGTCAGTCAAAAGGTCGGAATACATAAACCAATAGGTCAATTCCTGCATTAAAGCAGCACCTAAACAGGCTACAACTATGTATATTATAAATCTTTTGCTACCCCAGATGTTTTCCAACGTGTAACCAAACATCCAAATGGCAAACATATTAAAGAAAAGATGAGAAAAATTTGCGTGAAATAAAGAATAAGTTACCAACTGCCAAATATGGAAATTGTCGCTTGCAAAAAAGTGTAATCCAAATACATTGTCCAATCTTATACCTCTCATCTGCAATACATAAGAAAGCAGAAACAACAAAGTATTTATAATTAACAAATGTTTGCAAACAGGAGGCAATAACTGAAATCTTTGTGGGGAATAATTATTATCGTACATTTTCTTTATTTATGTTTTATTTATGATTGCAAAATTAAGAATTTTTTTTCAAAAACATTAGGTTTAAATAATTTTCATCTACTTTTAGTATAACCTTATCTCCATTTGGCAAAGTTTCTAAAGCAGGTAATTTAAACAATTCTGCTATTAGGTGTATAATTTCTTCTTTGTTTAAAATTACATCGTATTTTATAGCCAGTCTTTCTGCAATAGAAAGGTTGTATCTCTGTTTTTCCTCTTGGTTTTCTATCTCTGTATCATAAGAATATATGTATTCCTCTATGGTTTTTGAAATATTCTCACCAGAAAGTCCGACAGGCATAGATACAACATCAAAACTACCATCATTCTTGTAACTCAATTCTATACCCAAACTTTCCAATCTCTCCTTATTATCAAGCACTTTATAGTTGTCTGTAGGAGAAAATTTTATGTTTATAGGCATTAAAAGTCTTTGAGAAACTATCTCTAAATCCTCCTGCAAAGATAGTTTATGATAAATAATATTTTTAGATGCTCTGTGTTGGTCTATGATAAGTATAGAGCCTTGCATTTTCACTACAATATACTTATTCAGAAACTGAAAAGCATCAAAATTATCCTCTGTCTTCTCTTGCTTTATTCCTTCTTTTGAAAAGGTTATCTCTGTCTGACTAAGAGAGTTGTCGTTAAAAGAAGGTGTGGAGAAATCATCGTTTTGAAAACCATTTGCAAAAGGATTGTAAGACTTGTTGAAAGAAATATTTGGTTGATACGAGAAATTTTTGTTCTGTTTTGCAGGAAAGACTATATCTTTTTCAGTAAAATCCAAATTGGAGTTTAGAGTTTGTCCCAAAGATTTTCTTACTGTGGCATACAATACAGAATATATAAGTTTGTCGTCCAAGAACTTAATCTCTGTTTTGGTAGGGTGTATATTTACGTCTATGTTCTTTGGTTCTACCTCCAAAGAGATGAAAAACAAAGGAAAGTTCTTTTCTTGCAAAAGCCCTTGATATGCTCTTTCTACAGCGTTTGCAAGATAAGAATTTTTCATAAACCTTTTATTTACAAAGAAATACTGTTCGTTTTTGTTCTTTCTGGTAAGCGAAGCCGAAGAAACAAAACCCTTAACCTTTACTATATCCACATTCTCTTCTACAGGCAGAAGATTTTTGTTGAAACTATCGCCGAAAATATCTACAATCCTTTTTTTAAAACTTGCTTTTTCCAATTTATAAACAACCTTGCCACTGTTGTAAAAAGAAAAAGAAATATCGTTGTGTATTATGGCTATTCTTAGAAATTCGTTTGTTATGTGCGAAAGTTCTACTTGGTCGCTTTTCAGAAAGTTACGGCGAGCAGGTACGTTGAAAAAGATATTTTTTACCTTAATATCTGTTCCTTTTTTGCAAGAAATAGGCGAAGTTTCTTTTTCCTGTCCGCCCTCTATGATAACTTTGGTTCCTAAATCCTCGTCTTCTCTTTTTGATTTCAACTCTACCTGTGCTATGGCTGCAATAGAGGCTAAGGCTTCACCTCTAAACCCCATGGTATAAAGGTTGTGCAAATCCTCTACCTTTGAAATCTTGCTTGTAGCATGAGCAAGAAAACATTTTTTACAGTCCTCTTCATTCATTCCACAACCATTATCAGTAACCTGAACAAGTTGTCTGCCAGCGTTTTCTATTATCAAAGAAATATTGTCTGCACCTGCATCTATGGAGTTTTCCATAAGTTCTTTGACTACAGAAGCGGGACGATTGACAACCTCTCCTGCTGCTATCTGGTTTGCAACTATAGGTGGAAGAATATTTATAGACATAGTGTTCTAAAGAGTTAAAATTTTTCTAACACAATTATTATAACATATATCAATATTACAACAATACAAGCGTAAAGTATTATCTTAGAAGAAGATATAGGAGATTTTATTTTCTCTGCTTTCTGTTGTTCAAAAACTTTGCGGAAATTTATTTTTCTGCTATAGTCTTCGCCTTGGTTTTCTCCGTACTTGGCTTTCAATTGCTCAAGTTGTTCTTTTTTAGGGTCGTAAAACCTTGGTTTGTATTCAAATTGTCTTGGTCTTTTATATTGAAATAGTGCCATAATAAGTATTTATTTTTTTGCAAAGATAATAAATTTATTTCAAAAAATAGTAAAGATGTTTTTTATAGAGTTTTTTACTGAAAGTTTTTGATGAGGTAAATTGTATTGACACAGAAATTTCACACTGTTTTTCAATTTTAACCTTTGACTGAAAAACGTACCAAACAAACTGCACAAAGCAATGTTTGTTTGGTACGTTTTTTTCGTCTTTAAGGTTACGTTTTTTGTTGAAATTTTTTTTGTGGTGAGATAGTAAGGTGTTGATTTTGTAGAAGTTTAAATGAAAAATAAGTTATTTTTTTCTCTACCGAAATAAAACTTTGTTTTGTGAAAATAAAACGAAGTTTTACGCTCACGAAACAAAGAAAGAGAATTCTAAAACGAAGAGATAGAAAATTAAAACAAAGTTCTATGAAATTAAAACTTTGTTTCGTTAGAGTAAATTCTTGTTTTATAATTATAGTCAAAATCTTTTATTTAGAAAAAATATGTTTAATTATTGTAATAGAATAAGTTACAAGTGTTACCTCAAGTAGTACTTTAAGTAAACCTCGTAACTATTCTGATTATTAAATTATTAACTTTTTAAAATATACTTTAATTATTGTAATACAATTATTTATACGGTTTACCTCAAGTAGTACTTTAGGTAAATCTTGTAACTATGCTGATTATTAAAATATTAACTATATAAAAATTTGCTACAAAATCATTAAACAACAATTTATGAAAGTAGATTATCTTGTTTTAAACTTTTGGTTTTATATCTATCTAAAAATGAGTAGATATTTTATTTTTTGTAGTAAAAATATATAGGGTTTGAAATAAATTTACTAACTTTGTAGGTTGAAAAACGATGGGTAAATATTTGTTTAATTAAACAACATTATAACATATAATGAATAAAAACAATTATTGCATAATAATGGCAGGGGGTGTAGGCAGTAGGTTTTGGCCTATGAGTCGTATATCCAAACCAAAACAGTTTTTGGACGTGTTGGGTATAGGACAATCTTTGATACAGATGACATATGAAAGGTTCAAAAAGATTTGTCCCGAGAGTAATATATACATAGTAACAAATAATGTGTATAAAGACTTGGTACTGCAACAGTTAAGTGGTATAGACGAGGAGAATATAATAACCGAACCTGCTCGTAGAAACACAGCACCATGTATTACTTACGCTAACTTTAAGATAATGAGTAAGAACCCAGATGCAAACATTATTGTAGCACCATCTGACCACGTAATACTTAACGAAAAAGAGTTTATAAGGATAGTATCTAAGGCCCTTGAAATAACAAAGGAGAATGATGTTTTGGTTACTTTGGGAATAAAACCGTCTTATCCTAATACAGGTTACGGATACATTCAGTACGATAAAGGAGATTTTATACCAAAAGATAATGATATAAAAAAGGTAAAACTTTTCACTGAAAAGCCTGATTTACAAATGGCTAAGATGTTTATACAAAGTGGAGATTTCCTTTGGAATGCTGGTATATTCATTTGGTCTTTGCAGTCTATAAACAAGGCTTTATGCAATTATCTACCAGAGGTTTATAATATATTCCTTGAGGGTAAGGATAATTACAACACAGACAAGGAAGAAGCCTTCATAAACGAAGCATACACTTCTTGTCCTGCTATTTCCATAGATTATGGTATAATGGAAAAGGCTGGTAATGTTTATGTTATACCATCGGATTTTGATTGGAGTGATGTAGGTACTTGGAATGCTTTGTACAAAATAAGAGAGAAAGATTCAAACAGCAATAGTATAGTAGGCAAAAACGTAATGACTTACGATACAAAGAACTCTATAATAAACGTTCCTAAGGATAAACTTGTTGTTTTGCAAGGTTTGGACGGTTATATTGTGGTAGAGTCTGGTGATATTCTTATGGTGTGCAAGAAAGAAGAAGAACAAAGAGTGAAACAATTCCTTACAGATGTAGAAGTTAGCAAAGGAATAGAATATCTGTAAGAATTATAAAGATAACAAAAAGATATAAACATATACAATATATAACAAAGATATGGATACTTTAAAAAGAGTAGAGATAAAAGAACTTTTTTCAGAGAAAGCAAAAGAAAGAGTAAATACTCAAGTATGTGTAAAAGGCTGGGTAAGAACTAAAAGAGGAAATAAAGCAGTTGCTTTCATCGCTTTAAATGATGGTAGCACTATAAACAACATACAGATAGTAGCAGACGTAGATAAATTTGGCGAAGATTTATTGAAGAGAATTACAACGGGAGCCTCTTTGAAAGCAGTAGGAACCCTTGTAGAGAGTATGGGAAAAGGTCAGTCTGTAGAGATACAAGCCACTGAAATAGAGATATATGGTGAAGCAGATGTGAATACTTATCCATTGCAAAAGAAAGGTCATACTATGGAGTTTTTAAGAGATATAGCCCATTTAAGACCTCGTACAAATACTTTCGGTGCAGTGTTGAGAATAAGACACAATATGGCTTATGCTATTCATAAATACTTCAACGACAATGGCTTTTTCTATTGGCATAGTCCTATAATAACTGCTTCAGACTGTGAGGGAGCAGGAGAAATGTTTCAAGTAACTACTTTGAATTTGGAAGACTTACCAAAGAACGAAGAAGGAAAGGTAGATTATTCAAAAGATTTCTTCGGCGAAAGTACTTTTATGACAGTATCTGGTCAATTGGAGGGTGAATTGGGTGCAACTTCTATAGGCAAGATTTACACTTTCGGACCTACTTTCAGAGCAGAGAATTCTAACACACCAAGACACTTAGCAGAATTTTGGCATGTAGAACCTGAAATGGCGTTTTACGATATAAATGACAATATGGATTTGGTGGAAGACTTTATTAAGTATCTTGTACGTTATGCTTTGGATAATTGCAAAGATGATATAGAATTCCTTTGCAAGATGTACGATAACACTCTTATAGATAGATTGAATTTTGTTATTTCACACGAATTCAAAAGATTAACATATACAGAGGCTATAGATATATTAGAAAAGAGCAATCATAAGTTTGAAGTACCTGTTTCTTGGGGTATAGATTTGCAAAGCGAACATGAACGTTACCTTGTAGAGCAACACTTCAAATGTCCTGTTATTCTTACAGATTATCCTAAGGAAATAAAATCATTCTATATGAAACAAAACGATGACGGTAAGACTGTAAGAGGTATGGACGTTCTTTTCCCTCAAATAGGTGAAATAATTGGTGGAAGCGAAAGAGAATCCGATTACGATAAACTTCTAACCAGAATGAAAGAATTAAATATGAATTTGGAACATTATCAATGGTACTTAGACACAAGACGTTTTGGAACTGTACCTCATAGTGGTTTCGGATTAGGATTTGAACGTTTGTTACTGTTTATTACAGGTATGACAAACATTAGGGACGTTATTCCTTTCCCTCGTTATCCAAAAAATGCGAAATTCTAAATCATATAAAACACACAACACGTAACATATATTTATTATGGCAAAAAACTCCCTTACTCAAGGTTTGAAACAGACAACTAAGTTTGCACCATCGCAAATTCAGTTTATGAAGTTGTTGCAACTTCCAACTCTTTTTTTGGAACAAAGACTGAAAGAAGAATTGGAAAAAAATCCTGTCCTTGAAGAAGGAGAGAACATAGACCATGAAAGGTTGGAAGATATAGTTAGACAGGAAGATGAGGGAGAATCTACATCTTCCTATATGTCTGACGAATACGAATACAAAAGAATAAGACGTAGAAACAACGAAGCAAGAGTAGAGGCTGGGGATATTTATTCTTCGGGGACAACTCTTTACGAAGACCTTCTTTCTCAACTATATATGACGGATTTATCTGCAGATGATATGCTCATAGGCGAACAAATAATAGGCAATATAGATGAACACGGTTATTTGACACGTTCTACAGATGCTATAGCAGATGATTTTCTTTTTTATAGAAGTAAAGAAGTTTCTACTCAGCAGATAGATAAGGTTTTAAGTGTAATACAGACTTTTGAACCAGCAGGTATAGGAGCAAGAGATTTAAGGGAATGTTTGCTTTTGCAGATAGAAAGACGAAAAGACAAGGCAGACGATACTACTTTGCAGATATTGAATAGTGAAACCTATTTTAATATGTTCAAAAACAAACAGTATCAACCTCTTATGCAAAAACTACTTATAGATAAACCTACTTTGGATAAGTCCATTAAGTATATAAGTTCTTTAAACCCTAAACCAGCCTATTCAAACTCAAAGACCATACACGAAAACCTTTATATAGTACCAGATTTTTTAGTTTGGAACAATAACGGTAAAGTAGAGTTTTCTTTAAACAAAGTTAGAGAGCATTCTTTGTTTATAAGTTCGTATTATTCAGACCTTTTGAATAAGACGATGAAGAAAGAAAACAAGACACAATCAGATAAGGATACCATAACTTTTATAAAAAGCAATATGGATTCAGCCAATGAGTTCATATCTGCATTATCAAGGAGAGATGATACTCTTTGTAAGGTTATGGCTGCTATTATCAAGTATCAATATTCTTATTTCCTTGAGGGAGATATAGATAAACTGAAACCTATGCGTTTAGAGGATATAGCGAAAATGACAGACAACGATATATCTACAGTTTCTCGTGTTACGATGAAAAAGTATGCACAGACGCATTTTGGAACATTTCTTTTGAAAGACTTTTTCTCAAATGCAATGGCGGACAATAGTGGTCAGATAGTTTCAGCCGATACTATAAAATCCAAACTTAAACAATTGATAGACAACGAAGACAAACACAAACCTTTGACAGACGATAGGTTGGTAGTCATCTTGGAAAAGGAAGGTTACAAACTTGCCCGTAGAACCGTAGCCAAATATCGTGCTGCTATGGATATACCTGTTGCAAGATTGAGAAAAGTCTTGTAAATCAAAATTTTGTCGTACGAAAATAAATATTTATAGTAACAATATAAAGATATGTAAAAATAAAACGATATTCTGCTTTAAACGAAACGAAGTTACACACGAATGAAACGAAGTAAGTGAGTGTGAAACAATATATTGTGAGAACGAAAAGAGGTGCAGTGAGTGTGGAACAAGATTGAATGATTAGGGGATAAAATGAAGTTGCAGTGAAACAAAGTTTTGATGAGGAGAAATAAAGTTTTGAAATTTTAAAACAAAGAGTTAGAAATCTAAAACAAAGTTTCGTGAGTGTAAAACAAAGAAAGAGAAAATTAAAACAAAGAGATAGAAAATTAAAACAAAGTTTCGTTGGAGTAGAATAAGGTTTTAGAAAAATAGAACGAAGATTTATAAACGAGAAAATTTACTAAGAAATAAAAACACAAAGACAAGATGGATAGTTCAGATACAATACCCTTACCCAAACTGAATTTGTTGGAGAATATCTTTACTAAGGTATTTTCTATCCTGTTTCACAAAGATACTATACCTACATGGTTGGTGCTTATTCTTTTAAGTAATACTTTGTATGGAAGATTTCCTTATTTTTATTATAGTGCGTTGATATTCACACTTATATTTACTCTTGTTATACCTGTTTTGTTGAAACTTTTGGCAAGATTTGTATATAAACAGTCTTCTTATACACTTACAGAAGGAGAGATATTGGTTTTGGATATTGTATATTTCTCCATAATGACGTTTTTGTTTAAAGATAAGTTTCCTATTGTTCGCCCTATTTATTACCTTGCTTTGTTATTACCTTTAATGTATAAATGCTTGTCTGTGTTTAAGTTATTTGTTCCTTTGTGTCTGCATAGTGTAGGTATGGGAGTGTTGATTTATTACAGTGCATACTATTTTATACATCTAAATTCATTCTGGTTTTTATTTATGGTAATAGCTTCAGGCTTTCTTCTTACCTCTCGTTTGCTTAGAGGACAAACAACATTGAAAGCAGAGATAATAGGATTATTGACAGGATTTATTGCAACTCAAATATACTTAATACTCATCTAATGAAGCATATATACGTAAAAATATTATTGTTTTTCTCTGCAATACTCTTGCCGTTTGTAGTCTTTTCGCAAAACAAGACTGAAAAGCAGGATACTCGTTCAAAGAACAGACGTTTTGCCGATTCTATGTATTACGTTCATACTGTGAAAAAACAGCAGGCAGAGATAAAGAACAATGATACTTTGCGTTTGAGTGCCACGGATTTAAAAAGCGATACTGTTAGGCATTTTATAAGTGGAATAGGTGAAGTGCCGTGTGCTACTTTGTATCAAAACACTTGGTACAGCGAAAGGGTGAAATCTGGTAATATTTCTTTGAAAGATTTGCCTGATGAATTAACACTAAGGCTTTTAGGTAGAGGAGATACGGGTACATTTTATTTTCCATACAAAGGACCTAAAACTTCTCCTTATGGTTGGCGATGGGGTAGAGCCCATACAGGAGTAGATATTGCTTTAAATACAGGAGATAAGGTTTATGCTGCATTTGATGGAGTTGTAAGGGTGGCTCGCTACAATGGAGGTTACGGAAATATGGTTTTGATTAGACATTACAACAACCTTGAAACGCTTTACGGTCATATGTCTGTACTAAAGGTTAAACCGGGACAGAAAGTGAGGGCTGGAGATGTGATAGGTTTGGGTGGAAGCACAGGAAAGAGTACAGGACCACACCTACATTTTGAGTGCAGGATACTTTACGCTTGCATAGACCCAGAATGGATAGTGGATATAAAGAATAACAAACTGAAAACTAAGGTTCTGAAGATAGATAAGTCATATTTTGGAGTGCCTGCTTCGCAAGCCATAGCCGACAACAAAACAAAAACGACTTCTCTTTCAAAAGTGAATAAGGTAATGGAGGGAACGAGGTATATACCTAATTCAGAACTAAATAAGATAATAAATGAGAAAGAAAAGAAAAAGAATGCTATAGTTACTATAGACAGAAACGCTGACAAATCCAAATGGAAGTATTACACAGTAAAAGAGGGTGATACGGTGGAAAAGATTTGTATGCGTTTTCACGTAACAGAGAAAGATTTAGTAGAAGTAAATAATATTAAAGATAAAAAATTAACAATCAATAAACGATTAAGAATAAGATAATTATGTCATCAGAATTAAAAAATCTTTCTTCCTACAACAAGGAAGATATACCTTCGGGTGAGAGGTGTAGTTTCGGAATAGTAGTTTCTGAATGGAACAGTGAAATAACAGAAGCCCTTTTGCAGGGAGCAGTACAAACATTGATAGAACACGGAACGGACGAAAAAGATATTCATATTCAGCATGTACCGGGAGCATTTGAGTTGCCTTTTGGTGCATCTGAACTGTTTAGAAAAAAGAAATTTGATGCTATAATTTGTCTTGGTTGCATCATTCAAGGCGAAACACGTCATTTTGATTTCATTGCAAATGCAGTTGCTAACGGTATAATGAACGTAAGTTTGAAAGAAGAGATACCTGTTATTTTCGGAGTGCTTACAACCAATAACTTAGAGCAAGCAAAGGAAAGAAGCGGTGGCAGATTGGGTAACAAAGGAGTAGAGGCTGCCGTTACAGCGTTGAAAATGGCAGAACTATAAAAACAAAGACTATGACGGCAAAAGAATTGCGAATAATCTTTTACGGGACACCAGAGATAGCGGCCATAGAGTTAGAACATCTTGTAAAAGAAGGTTATAACATAGTAGCAGTTGTTACTAATGTAGATAAACCTATGGGAAGAGGTAAAAAGATTGCTTACTCAGAGGTGAAACAAAAGGCGTTGGATTTGGGTATAAACAATATTTTGCAACCCGAAAGTATGAAAAACCCAGAATTTATTGACACTTTGCAAGCCTTAAAACCAGATTTGCAGATAGTGGTGGCTTTTCGCATGATGCCAAAAGTCGTCTATGCTTTACCAGAGTTAGGAACTTTTAATCTACATACTTCTTTCTTGCCAAACTATCGTGGTGCCGCCCCTATAAATTGGGCTATAATCAACGGAGAGAAAAAAACAGGTGTAACGACTTTTCTTTTGAATGATAAGATAGATTGTGGCGAAATTCTATTGCAAAAAGAGATAGAGATAAAACGGGAAACGGATTTTGAAAGTCTTTATTATGAGATGGCAGAAAAAGGAAAAACACTTATAGAAGATACTATAAACCTTATATCTAAAGGCAATTTTTCTACCATACCTCAAACCCAAGAACCAACAAAACCAGCACCGAAAATCTTTAAAGAAGATACCTTTATAGATTGGAACAAAACAGGTGAGGATATTTATAATTTTGTGCGGGGTCTTTGTCCTGTGCCAGCCGCAAAAGTCATCTTTACTGATGTTGATTTGAATAAAGATTATGAGTTTAAAGTATTCAAAGTAGAACACAAACAGTGCAATACAGATAAAGAGATAGGGGATTTTTGGATAGAAAACAACAAAAATCTAATGGTAAAATGCAAAGATGGGATTGTAGAACTGCTTGACTTACAACTTAGTGGCAAAAAAAGAATGTTATCCTCTGAATTGGTTAAAGGTTTGAAAATCAACGGTGTATTGAAATCTAAATAAATTTTTTTGCAAAAAAACTCAAAAAAAACTTTGTAAATGTTTGTCTATTACTAAAAATGTAATATATTTGCAAAAATTAAATTTATTAACAATAAATAAAATAATACGACAATGACAAAACAAGATTACGCAGCTTTAATGGCTGAAAAAACAGGTATGACAAAAGCCGATTCAGTAAAGGCTTATGATGCTTTCTTAGAAGTAGCAAACGAATTATTGAAAAAAGGTGAAAAAGTAGCTTACTTAGGTTTTGGTACTTTCTCTCTACAACACAAAGACGCTCGTACAGCAAGAAACCCAAGAGATGGAAAACCTATCAAGGTTGCTGCTAAAAACGTTGTTAAGTTCAAACCAGGAAAAGCTCTTAGCGACAGCGTTCTTAAAGTTAAAATTAAAAAATAATTTTGTTTAATTACGATTAAAACCGATTTCTTTTCATAAGATTTCGGTTTTTTCTGTTTATATACCTTAACTAAAAACTACCAACACTATAAAATCTCACAAAGATTTATCATCATATAACGTTTCAGAGACCTAAGATAGATAGACGACTATTTTACTCTATTTTCTTAGAAATTTACTTGAGGTGAACTTTGTAAAGGATTGATTATTTGAAATATAATATAAATTCTTTCAAAGTAAAAATAAGACTTTTTCAGTAGCAAAATAGATGAGTTTAAAGACTAAACAAGACATACGTACCCAAAAATAACTATGAAATAAGAGGAAAAAGGGAGAGAGAGATTTTAATCTCTCCCTTTACTCTTACATAGTTAGTGAAAAACGTACGTAATTTTATATGTATATAGAAGTACGTACGTACGCTTTTTTTTGAAAGAATATCTAAGTATTTAAATATAAATAAGTTGAGAAAGAAAACTGAAATTAAAAAAGCGTACTTAGAAAAAATCAACCCCGAAAAGTTAATAGCATCAAAAAGAGTGTAGAATGTGTTGTTTTGTCTGTCTGTGTATTTTTTCAGAATTATATTGATTTACCACGAACTAATAACAAATAACAAATAACAAATAACAAAATCAGCATACACTCCACACTTAAAGAGTGTATGCTTTGTTATGTTATTACTGAAAATTTGATTGAATTTTATATGTATATGGAAGGAAAAAAGACATATATTTAATAATCAATATATTACAAAGAAACTAAGGAAAACTCAAGGAAAAATTTGACTTATTATAACCTTATTCCCTGAAAATAAAACGAAGTTCTACTCCAGTCAAACGAAGAAAGAGAATTCTAAAACTTTGTTTCGTGAAATTAAAACAAAGTTTCGTGAAAGAGAAATCCGTTTGATGTAGGGTAGATGAATAAGAGAGGAAAGGGAGAAAAAGAGATAGTGGCACAATAATTGCACAACAATATTATTGTATAATAAATAGTATAGACTATGTATGGAGAAATGGTACTTCTAAGACAAGAAGTAAACAGAAACAACAGGAGGATAAATGATTTGATAGACAAGAAAATCAGATGGCAGTACTCCGAACATCCTAACCTGAGCAATGTAGAGATACAACAAAAATTGGATTCGTTTGATGAAGAGATTGACCTTTTGAAAAAAGAAATAGAATCCATGCTCACAGAAATCAGAGATATAAAAAGAATGATGAACAGTTTCTAACCCAAATTTAGATTATCTATTTGTTTAACAAAGTGTTACAATCTATTTAATAGCAAATACCAAACAAAAGGTATTTGCTATATTTTTTTACAAATTTTTTGCAATATTTTCTATGGTTAGAAAATATATTGCACAATTTTATCGTTAAGTCAATAAAAATTACTATATTTGCAAATTAAAAAACTGTTAAGATAACAATAGAATGAAGAGATACATATATAATATATTGATATTGCTGAGTGTTGGATTGTTGTTTTCGTGTCAGAGTTCGCATAAGAAACTATTGAACAGTAATAACAACGATGCCAAGTACGAGGCGGCTGTAAAGGCTTATGAAAAAGGCGATTACTACAAGGCTAATCAACTGTTTGAGAACCTAATACTTTATTTCAGAGGCAAGGATAAAGCAGAAGATGTTAATATGTATTATGGTAAAAGTCTTATGGAAGATGGACAGTATTATGTAGCAGGTTACCAATTTGAAAACTTTGTACGTTGGTTTCCATATTCTCCAAAGGCTGAAGAGGCTCTTTATCTTTCGGCTTATTGTAAATACAAGGAATCTCCAGATTTTTATTTAGACCAAACACTTACTCAAGAGTCTATAAAGGCTTTTAAAGATTATATAGCAAAATACCCAGAATCTCCAAGGGTACAAGAGGCTAATAAATGCCTTGATGAATTGAGAATGAAGTTGATACAAAAGGATTATACACAAGCATACAACTATTATAAAGTAGGACAATATCAGGCAGCACAAACTGCTTTGAAAGGTTTTATAAACAAGTATGCAGACCAAACAAAATATAGGCAAGATGCTATGTATTATATAGTTTTGGCGGATTATCATTTTGCTATGGGTAGTGTAGAGGAGAAGAAGAAAGAAAGATGGAACAATATGATATTGGATTATGAAAGGTATCAAGCATTGTTTGAGAACTTTACGGATAAAACAAAGATAGAAGATTTGAAATCAAAATACGAATTTGCAAAAAAAGAATTAGAGAATTTAAAATAAAAACGATATAATAATGGACTATAAAAAAACACAAGCAGATACAACAACAATGACAAGAAATCTAAACGATTTCAGCAAACTTACAGGTAATGTTTATGAAACAGTTTCTATGCTTTCAAAACGTTCAGACCAGATAGCAGGAGAACTAAAGCAAGAACTGTACAAAAAGATAGAAGATTTTTCTATAGCAGACAATTCTGCAGATGATACTTTTGAGAACAAAGAACAAATAGAAGTATCTCGTTTTTATGAACAACTGCCTAAACCATACCTTATTGCAATAAAAGAGTATGAAGATGATAAACTGTTGTATCGCAACGATGCTTTAGGTCATACAAATATTGAAGAAAACTCTCCTTTGAATAAAGAAGAACAAAGCAAATAATATCTTGTTCATATTATGTTAGATGGCAAGAAAGTTTTAGTAGGAATAAGTGGAGGAATAGCAGCATACAAAGTTCCTTTGCTTGTTCGTCTATTGGTGAAAAAAGGTTGCGAGGTTAAGGTAATAGTAACAGACAATGCCTTAGAATTCGTAACGGAGATGACTTTGCAAACACTTTCTTCGCATAAGATTTATCATAATATGTTTACAGGCTACAACAACGAAGAATCCACAGAACATATTTCTTTGGCCAATTGGGCGGATATGATGATAGTAGCACCTGCAACAGCAAATATCATAGGCAAGTACGCCAATGGTATAGCCGATGATGCACTATCCACAACCTTGTTAGCGTTTAACAAGACTGTGTTTTTATCTCCCGCAATGAATAGTAATATGTATTCTCATATTGCAGTGCAAACGAACTTACAAAAGTTGAAAACCTTTGGAGTAGAGTTGATAGACGCAAAAGAGGGTTTTCTTGCATGCGGAGTAAATGGCAAAGGAAGAATGGCAGAACCTGAAGAGATAGTGGAATATGTAGAGAATTATTTTTCTAAACAAAAAGATTTCATAGGGAAGACTTTTACTGTAACAGCAGGACCAACACGTGAGCAGATAGATAGAGTAAGGTTTATTTCCAATAATTCTTCGGGTAAGATGGGGTATGCTATTGCAAAAGAATTGTTAAATAGAGGTGCAGAGGTTTTTCTTGTTAGTGGCCCAACGTCTGAAACCATAAACGAAACATCGGATTTACATCTTATAAAGATAGAGTCTGCTGAGCAGATGTACGACAAAACCATAGAATGTTTTGAAAAAAGCGATGTTGCTATTTGTTCTGCAGCCGTGGCTGACTATACTCCGAAACAGAAGTTTGACACAAAGCTAAAGAAACAAGAAGGAGATATGTTCATAGAACTATCTGCAACAAAGGATATTTTGAAATCTTTGGGTGAAAAGAAAGAACATAGAATACTTGTGGGCTTTGCATTGGAAACAGACAACGAAATAGAGAACGCAAAAAAGAAACTGATAAACAAAAACTTGGATTTCATAGTTCTGAACTCTTTAAAGGACGAGGGAGCAGGTTTTGAAGTTTCTACAAATAAAGTAACACTTATAGACAAAGACAATATAACACCTTTGCCTTTAAAATCTAAAACAGAAGTAGCAAAAGATATTGTTGATAAAGTATTAACATATTTTTAAATTATTATGAAAAAATGCCTTGTTTTATTATTTTGCTCTATTCTTATGAATGTTTATTCACAAGAATTCAAAGTCAGTGTGTCTGTTTCGGCAACACAATTACAAGGTACAGATAAAGAAATTTTCTCTACCATTCAAACGGTACTCAACGATTTCGTTAATCAAAAACAATGGACTAATTTCCATTACGAAGACGTTGAAAAGATAGAAGGAAGTATTTCTATCAATGTGAAAAAACACCCAACCCAAGAAGACTTTACAGGAGATATGTACATACAACTTAGAAGACCTGTCTATGGTTCTACATATACCACTACTATGTTGAACACACAGGAAAAGGACTTCACATTTAAGTACATAGAGGGTCAGAATATGGAGTTTGATGAAAACAATTACACGAACAATCTCTTATCAACAATAGCCTTTTATTTGAATTATTTTCTTGCACTTGATGGAGATAGTTTTGCCTTGCAAGGAGGTGAAAGGTATTTTGAAACGTGTCAGAATATTGTTTCAGCGGCTCAGAAATCTCCAAACAATGGTTGGAAACGTGCAGAAAGTGGAAACAATAACAAATATTGGATGGTGGAGAATTATACAAATTCTGCATATTCGGAAATTCACAGTGTATGGTACAAATACCATAGATTAGGTTTGGATATGTTGAGTAGCGATGACCAAATAGCAGCACGCAACAATATATTGCAAGCATTGAAAGACTTAAGAACAGTTCATCAAGAAAGAAGTGGATTGGTCTGTGTTACACAGTTTGTAGAGGCAAAAGCAGATGAAATAGTCAATATTTACAAAGCAGCACCTGCCAATGAACAAACTGAAGTTATAAGCATAATGAAAGAAATAAACCCTACTCAAAGTGCGAAGTATGAAAGCATTAGTTCATCTTCTACATCTACGAGTAACTTAAGATAAAAACATAATTGGAAATCATGAATACAATACCATTAAACAGAGAGCAAGTAGATAAGTTAATCTCTGCAAACAAAATAAAAAGTGTAGGAAAAGCTTCTATAAGAGAAGTAAAAAAAATAGTAGATGATATAGAAAAAGAAACAGGTGTATCCTTTGTAAGAATGGAAATGGGTGTTCCTGGTTTGCCTACTGTAAAACAAGGAGTAGATGCACAGATACAAGCATTAAAAGACGGAGTATCTGCTATTTATCCAGATATATACGGAACAGCAGAACTAAAACACGAAACTACTCGTTTTGTAAAAAACTTTCTTGATGTAGAAGTACCAGAAGATGCTTGCATACCTGTAACAGGTTCTATGCAAGGAAGTTTCGCTTCCTTTATGACAGTAGCCAGAATGGACGAGAAAAAGAATAAACTTTTGTTTATAGACCCTGGTTTTCCTGTACAAAAACAACAATGCAAGATATTAGGTATAGAGATAGAAACATTTGATGTTTATGAGTTTAGAGGAGATAAACTTAGAGCGAAACTTGAATCCTATCTTTCAAAAGGAGAGATAGCAGGTTTGGTTTATTCTTCTCCAAACAATCCTGCTTGGTTCTGTTTCACTGAAGAAGAGTTACAGATTATTGCAGAGGTAGCAAACAAATACGATGTTGTAGTTTTGGAAGACCTTGCTTATTTTGGAATGGACTTTAGACAAAATTACGCAAAACCAGGTGTAGCACCATTCCAACCAACTGTAGCAAAATGGGCTAAGAAATATATTTTGATGATTTCAGGTTCTAAAGCCTTTTCTTATGCTGGTGAAAGAATAGCAGTTATAGTTGTTTCACCAGAACTTTATGAATGGCACACAGATTATATGAAAAAATATTTCGCTCAGGATACTTTTGGCCGTGCAATAGTTTATGGTTCTATATATGCGTTATCTTCAGGTACATCTCATTCTGTTCAGTATGGTTTGGCTGCTGTAATGAAAGCCTGCAACGATGGTGAATATGACTTTGTTGAAGCTTTGAGAGATTATCAGAAAAAGGCGAACTTTATGAAGAATGCTTTGGTAGAGAACGGCTTTGAAATAGTTTATGACAAAGATATGAACGAACCAATAGCAGATGGTTTCTATTTCACATTCAATTATCCTGGTATGACAGGCGAACAAACTCTTAATGAGTTGGTTTATTATGGAATAAGTGCTATTTCTTTGGATATTACAGGTAGTAATCAACAAGGTCTTAGAGCATGTGTTTCTTTGGTTCCACACGAACTGTTACCTGCTTTTGAACAAAGAGTTAAGAAATTTAATGAAGACCACAAAAAATAAATAAAACAATAGTATTTAAAACAATTAAACAATAAATTTTATGGCAAAAAAATGGATTTGTAGCGTTTGTGGCTACGTACACGAAGGAGATAATCCTCCTGCAAATTGTCCTCAATGCAAGGTTCCAGCAGAGAAATTCACAGAATTGAAAGAAAATGACGGTCTTTCTTTTGCAACAGAACACGTTATAGGAGTAGCAAAGGGAACATCAGAAGAAATGCTTAACGATTTACGTTCTCATTTCAATGGTGAATGTTCAGAAGTTGGAATGTATTTGGCTATGTCTCGTCAAGCCGATAGAGAAGGCTACCCAGAAATAGCAGAAGCGTTCAAACGTTATGCTTGGGAAGAAGCAGAACATGCAGCAAAATTTGCAGAGTTATTAGGTGAAATAGTTTGGGATACAAAAACTAACCTTGAAAAACGTATGAATGCAGAATCTGGTGCTTGTGCAGATAAGTTCAGAATAGCAAAGAATGCTAAGGCTGCTAATCTTGACGCTATACATGACACTGTTCATGAAATGGCAAAAGACGAAGCAAGACACGGACAAGGTTTTGAAGGTCTTTATAACAGATATTTCAAAAAATAAATCATACTTCAACCAAAAGAGGTTTTACTTCACACAAAGTAAAACCTCTTTTTCCTATAATTATACATAGATAACTCTTTCAACTCTTTAAAAATATTCACTTTAACCTATTCTTCTTTGGTGGACTTTTTCCATTCCTGCCATTGACGTAAGGCTTCTTGCCAATCTGTTGTTTCTGTACTGTCTTGTTTCTCAGATTGTTCTTTCTCTTTTAGTAGTTTGCGTTTCGCTTTCATAGATTCTATAGTAGCATCGTCTAATATTACAATCCTACCTCTTTTTATACACTCTTGCAATTCTTCCGACCCGAAAGCCTTTCCTTGCACACCAAAATCCGAGATATTAAACTCAAAAACAACCCTAAGTATATGACGTATCTGTTTTTGTTGATAACGGTTTGCAGATGCTTTTCGCCTCAACAATTTATTTATATCATCTATCTCTTTTTGAGAATATTTGTTCCTACCCATAATCTGACAAAATATAACTTGATTATAATTTTCTATCTCTTTGTTTTAATTTCGTAGAACTTTGTTTTAGATTTCTATCTCTTTGTTTTAGAATTCTAAAACTTTGTTTTATTTTTCTACACTTAAATAGTTCTAAATTTTTACTAAAACCTCTATCAATTACATGAATATTTATCTCTATGAAACCACACTTTGCAAATACAGTATAATGATTAAAAACTTGTAATTATAACATTATCATTCTTTTACACAGCATAATTTATCCAATCTTCATCTACACCCAATAGTTTGCAAAGGTTAAGAGCCTCGTTAGGAACTTCATTGCTTGCGTCTTCAACCAAAGAATAGTCTATGTTATCTGAAAGACTTTCTATTGAAATAGGTGCTTGCAAGTTGTTGTTTATAAAACCTTTAACCCTCAGTCTATAACAGTCGGCGTTGATATTGGAATAATGTGTTGTAATAACAGCAAAAGAATTTCCAAAAGATAGGGTAGAGATAAAACCGTTTAAAAGTTTCACACCTTCAACAGGGTTTGTCGTTCTCGCAAGTTCATCAACCAAAACAAGATAGCGTTTTTTCGTCTTCACTTTTTTGATGATTTCGTTCAAACAAAGTATCTCAGAAGCAAAAGAAGACAAACCTTCGTTCTCGTTCTGATTATCTCCAATGGAACATAACACATCTTCAACCAAAGAAATATTGCAGTCCAAACAAGGAACAAAAAATCCAAATTGTGCCAATAACTGACTGAGAGCAAGAGTTTTCAGTACTACTGTCTTACCTGCCATATTTGCACCTGTAATTAGGATAGTCTTTTCTTTGATTTCTATATCTATAGGTTGAAAATCCTTGCCTTTTTTGTTGAGAATTTGTTTTATAATAGGGTTGAAAATTTTCGTGTAAGAGATTGAATTGTTGTTATTTAAAGTAGGTCTGTGAAGATTTAAAGCCAAATTCAATTCTCCCTTTGCTATGCTAATATCCAGCAAAGCAACCCTCTCTATCTCTTTTCGTATTCTGAAAGTGTGTTGCTTTATTTTCTTGCAAAGTTCAACCCTTACTTCGTTCTCTATTTCCAAAATCTCATCGTAAATCTTGTTTGTGTCGGGGTGTTCTTCCTTTTTGTACTGTTCAAACAACTTTCGTTTTTCTGAAAGCCCTTCTCGGTAAGCAGGGTAGATGTAAAACTGATTTACTTCCAAGCCTTCTGGGTCTAAAAGCGAGATAATATCCTGTAAATCGCCGAAGATAAAACTCTCACTCTTTAATCCCTTGAGCATAGAATTTAATTTTTTGCAAGCCAAACAAAAAGCCTTAATCTCAAAAAGCCCAATATCGTCCAACACATCATCGTTTTCCAATAATCCAACGCTACCACTTACATCGTGAATATCGTATAATACACATTCTAACAGCATTTTATCATTGTCAGAAGTTTGATTTAGAAACCTCATACAATCTTCTGTCAAAGCATATTGCCATTCCAACCAATCCTTATCTGAAGAAAAAACGGTGTTGAATAACATATCTCTACCCATTGCAGTTTTTATAACCAACTGTTCATAGATGGATTTGAATAAGGTGAAATTGTTTGTCGCTTGTTTAAAATTCATATTGCTTGTATTTTGAGTATATTTTTCACATTTCAAAAAAGGAAATATTTTCTAAAGGTCTATATCCCTTATATTGTAAATAGGCAAGTCAATGTTCTCTCTCAGAGAGGATAACATCGCTTTATTATCAACCTTAAACCCTAAAGGAGAGATAGGATTTGCAGTTATAGCCAAGAGTTTCGTTTGATAAAGACACAAAATCTTGCCACCCTTGGAAAGAAACCAACGAGTATTCACGACAGATGAAAATATATGAGTAAAGTCCTTGGTAATCAATGTGTATTCTTCAGGATTTTTCCTCATCTTTATAAGTTCTAAAAGTTTGTCTGTTATCATTCCGGGAATATAAAGAGTCTTTCCCATAGAGAAAATCTTATCTCGGTACTTGTCCAACATAAGAAGGGACGGTATTTGCAAATCTACACTGTTACCTTCCTTGTCTATAACGGCGTGAATACCATATTCTATATTGGAAAGTTGTTGCAACATATCCTCAGAAACAGATGGCAGTTTGGTCATATCGTACATAAACTTCGTTTTGTCTGTAATCTTTTCAATGTTTCCCGATATTACTGCACCTGTAGAAAGAATCATAGCATCGGTTATAGATGGTGAGGCAAAACTTTTGCGAGATAAGGCACCATCTATAAGGCAAATATCGCATTTTTGTTTGAAAGAAAGTATCAAATCTTTGAGCCAAGCAGAGTTTGTAGGACCAGACAACATTACATTGCCATAAGAAACTGTTTCTGCCGTAACCAACCTACCCAAAGAAGTAGCATAATGGGACAAATCCACAATGGCAGACACTATTTGTTTGCTATTATAGAGTTTTTCTGAAGTTACAAAAAGAGTGTTTGGATAAATAAAAACCTTAGGTTTTGAAGTTGCAGTTACTTGGTCAAGAGTTTCTCCGTCTATACCTATAGAGGTTACTGCAATCTTTTTATTAAAAAAATGCAGGCGAGATATGACATAATTCAATGCTTCAGTCTTGCCTGCATTTTTATCCATACCTACAAAAGATATACTTTTATAATTCAATATTTCTTCAACAAAGGGCATAAAAAGAGAAACAAATTTTTTATTTTATTTCAAAATTCATTGTTTGAAGTATCTGAAAAATCATTATAGTTTTCTAAATATTGTGCAAAATAAATTTTGTAAACAAACTGTCCATTATTGTTTTTGTAGTTCATTTTTTGTACACAAATACTATCAAAACCAAATTCGTTTAAATCCTGCATAGTTACGAGTGTTCTTGGTGGTTTATGTAGAACTTTTCGTAATAACCAATTACCTAATTCACTATTAGGATTAGACATAAGACTTTTACTTCCATCTTGACACATTTTTGCAGATAATACTTTTCCATCAGGTAATATTAACTCAAAGTTTCTATCTCTTTCGGGAAAGAAATTAGGGTAATGTTTGTGTATGTATGATGGTACGGGTATATATAATTCATCTTCGTGTCTTGGACGACCATTTGCATTCCATTGATTAAGACCAGATTTTGGAGCAACTTCATTTAGTTTTAATGAATACAGAGGAAGGATAACATAGTCTATACCTTTAGTAAGTTTTTTATCATTAGGTTTTAGTTCTCCAAAAAATCGTTCTAACAAATCCAACGGATTTTCCAATATTTCAACTTTTATATCTTTATACGTTTTTGGAAGAATAAACCGTTTCATTAAAACACTTTTACTCTTATTAAAGATATATTCATTAACCTCATCGTTAAAGGAGATAGATGTATCCGTATCTTTTTTAACGTGAATATGATTTTCATCTATAGTATCGTACTCAGTATTAAATACTCTCAAAATTCCTTCTTGTCGTCCAACAATATGATATTGAGAATATGCTATATTATATAAATCATTGGCAAATTGTATTCTTTTATTCCTAAATTCACTAATTTTTTTTGCAAGTTCTATACCACGATATTTATTTAATTCCGGTTTTAATTTATTAAACTCTGCAACTTTTTCATTAGAAGAATCAGATTTTAAAATGAATGTTTTAATTCCAATACCTAAGTTTTCCAATCTTGCATCATAAGAGGTACAATCCCTTGCATTGTTTATTGCATCAAAGTATTTACAAAACAGATTTTCTGCCAAACGATAATCTAAATAGGGAATATTATTCTCAGAAAATAACTTTGATAAACTTCCCATAAGAGATAGCATATCAAAATACTTCTTGTTATTCTGCCAATTGCTTAGAAAATAGTTTTTATTATATTTTTGCATACTTCATAAATTAAAGGGACAACTACAGAATTGCCTGCTTGTTTATATTTTGCACTATTAGGTATATTATCAGGAAATAGATAGTCTTGTGGGAAACCTTGAAAATTTAAACATTCTCTCGGAGATAATTTTCTTATACCATTATCTGTTAAGATTATAGGTACATTATGTCCTCCTGTTCCCATATTTGCTGTTAGTGTAGGACAAACTCCACTTTTATTTTCTCTAACATAATGCCTTCTCCATTGATAAACCGTATCTTTTGAAGTTATATCTTTTTTCAATACATCATAATGCAACATTTTTTCTGTATAGAATAATTTCTCATCTCTTATAGAGTAATCTATAAAATCGTGTATAGTTGTCTTTAACTCTTGTTTGGTTGGAAATTCAAACTTATCAGTATTTTTAACAGTGTTTTTGTCGAAACATACAATAAAAATACGTTCTCTGTTTTGTGGAATATTTGCATATTCCATAGCATTACAAATTTTATAGAAAACAATATAACCCAAATTTTCTAAAGTTTGTTTTATTACTTTGAAAGTATTGCCATTGTCATGTGTGTATAAATTCTTAACATTTTCTAAAAACACTGCTTTAGGTCTATGCTTTTGTATAACTTCGGCTACATCAAAAAACAAAGTACCTCTTGTGTCTTCAAATCCTTTTCTATAACCTGCAATAGAAAATGCTTGGCAAGGAAAACCTGCACATAATACGTCAAAATGATTAGGTATCAAATTTTTAGTTTCTTCTTTAGTTATATCGCCGTAAGGAATATCATTAAAATTAAGACAATATGTTTTCTTAGCATTTTCATCTATTTCAGAAGAAAATACACATATACCACCAAGACTTTGCATTGCAATACGAAAACCACCTATCCCTGCAAATAAATCAATAAAAGTAAATTTAGTTTCAGTTAAATTTACTTTAAAATCAATGATTTTTTCTTTTTTAGGCATATTTTCGTATATTTATTTAAAGGTAAAATCTTATAATGTAAATATATTTGAATTATACACAATAATATAAGGATTGGTTATAAAAAGTTATAAACCAATCCCTATATCTTAACTATTTAGATTCTTGTTCCATTCTTTTACGATTTCTTTCGTGGCGTGCTAAATCTTTAGGTTCCATAGACATTCTATCGCCATGCAACAATCCTGCAACACCTTCTCTTTCTATATCTTCTTTTAAGAAATCTACATCGCAATCTCCAGGAGTGTAATTCAATGGTTCTGAGTATGTGGTAATAACACCTTCATAGTTTCTCAAAACAACTTTGCCCGGTGCTTGAGAAATGATGTACTGAGGCATAACAGGAGTTTTTCCACCGCCACCAGGAGCATCTACAACGAAAGTTGGAACAGCATAGCCTGAAGTATGACCTCTAAGGTTTTCCATAATCTCTATTCCTTTTGAAACAGTAGTACGGAAATGTTCCAATCCCATAGACAAATCACATTGATATATATAATAAGGTCTTACTCTCATTTGAACCAAACGTTGAACAAGTTTCTTCATAACGCGAGTATCATCATTTATACCTCTCAAAAGAACGCTTTGATTTCCTAAAGGAATACCTGCATTGGCCAATTTAGCACATGCTTCGGCTGCTTCAGGAGTACATTCGTTAGGGTGATTGAAGTGAGTGTTCAACCAAATAGGGTGGTACTGCTTTAACATATTACAAAGCTTGTCTGTAATTCTCATAGGACAAACTACAGGAGTCCTGGAACCCATACGTATGATTTCAACATGAGGTATTGCTCTAAGTCTTTTGATGATGCTTTCCAACATTTCATCGCTTACCATCAAACAATCACCACCAGAAAGTAACACATCTCTGATTTGAGGGGTACGTGCTATGTAATCAATACCTTGTTGTATAAGGTCTGTGCCAACGTTTGCGTCTTTTTGTCCAGCAAATCTTCTTCTTGTGCAATGACGACAATACATAGAACACATATCTGTTATAAGGAACAAACATCTGTCTGGGTATCTGTGTGTAATACCTGGTACAGGAGAATCTTCATCTTCGTGTAATGGGTCTAAAAGGTCTGCTTCGGCTTTGTGAGTTTCGTTTATAGTAGGTATTGCTTGACGGCGAATTGGGTCGTTAGGGTTGTTAGGGTCTATATGTGCCAAATAATAAGGTGTAATAGCCATACGCAAAGTCTTTAACGCTGCTTTGACACCCTCTTCCTCCTCTGGAGTAAGAGAAATATATTGTTTCAATTGGTCTAAGGTTTCTACACGATTTTTAACCTGCCAATGCCAATCGTTCCATTGTTCATCTGTTACATAAGGAAACAATTCTTTTCTTCTATCTACTTGCATAATTTGTTTATATTTTATATTTTGTTTTCTATCTCTTTATATTGCTTTTACGAAACAAAGTTCCAATTTTCTAAAACAAAGCTTTAGAATTCTATCTCTTTGTTTTAATTTTCTATCTCTTTGTTTTAGAAAATTAAAATCTTGTTTCACACTCACTGCACTTCGTTTTGTTAAAAGTAAAACTGCTTTAGTTTTATAAAAAACTTTGTCTTACTATTTATAATAATAGTTTTAAAAGTGCAAAGTTAAGTAAAAAAAATAAGAGTATTGCAAATAAGTAGAGAAAAATTATTATTTTTGCACATTCTTATAAGGTATAAGAAAAAAATAATCAATATTATAAATAACAAAACAATTTAAAATTAAATTTAGATGAAAAAAACAATTTTGACTTTGCTGACTGTTTTACTTATGATAAACAGTACAATGGCGAAACCTGTGCCAAAGCAAACTCCTCCACCAGATGAGGGAATGTGGTTGCCTATGTTCTTCAAACAGTTGAACTATGACGATATGAAACGTCTTGGTTTGCAACTTTCTGCCGAAGAACTCTACAGTTTTAATAACTCTTCTTTGAAAGATGCTATCGTTCAGATGGGACAATTCTGTACAGGAGAGATGGTAAGCGATAAAGGACTTATGTTTACCAATCATCACTGTGGTTACGATGCTATAGCGGGAGCATCAACTGTTGAACACGACTACCTTACCAATGGTTTCTGGGCAAACAGTTATGAAGAGGAAATTCCTATTCCGGGACTTTATGTTTCATTTCTTCGTCAGATGTACGATGTTACAAAAGATGTATTGGGAGAACACGTAAAAGATTTGAATAAAAGCAGATACGCCCAAGAAATACAACATAAGATAGACTCACTTATGAATGAGTATTCTGAAGAAGGAAAATACAGAGTAGAGATAAAAGATTTCTTTGAAGGAAATGAATATTATATGTTTGTCTATGAACAGTTTAATGATGTACGTTTAGTAGGTGCTCCTCCATCTTCTATAGGTAAATTTGGTGGAGATACAGACAACTGGATGTGGCCAAGACATACAGGGGATTTTTCTATCTTCCGTATCTATGCAGACAAGGATAATAATCCTGCAGACTATTCTTCAGACAACGTTCCTTACAAACCAAAACATTATTTGCCTGTAAGCATAGCAGGGGTAGAGAAAGATGATTTTGCTATGATATGGGGTTATCCTGGAAGCACAGAAAGATATATGACTTCTTATGAGGTAGAAAACACTCTTAATATAGAAAACCCTGCAATTGTTAAAGCAGGCGACTATATGCTTCCTATAATGAAAAAGAATATGGATAGAGATAACGCTGTTCGTTTGAAATATGCTTCAGATTATGCTTCTATGATGAATATGTGGAAGAATAAACAAGGAGAATCAAGAGGTTTGAAACGCTTGCACGTTTATGATAAAAAAAGAAACATAGAAAACGATTTGCAAGATTGGATAGAACAAAACCCTGATAGAGATAAATATTCCAATGTAGTAAAAGATTTACGTACTTCTGCAAGAGATATAGCCAATACTTCACAATATCAAACAGGTTATTATCATAATCTTGGTCTTTATATGTCAAAACGTTCTATGCTTGTGCTTCAGACTTACTTTACTCTTGTTATGGCAGAAGGATTGGGCAATACATCTATTTACGAGTCTTTACAAGCATCTGGAGAAGAGCATTTCAAATCATACGACCAGCAAACAGAAAAAGAACTCTTTGCTGCATTGGTTAAAATGGAAAACGAACTACCTTCAGCATACGCTATCAAAAGTGTAAAAGAAATGATTAGCCGTGCAGGTGGAGTAGATAGATTTGTAGAAAATGCTTTCAAAAAATCTGTTTTTGCAAACGAAAAATCTTTCAATGATTTCATTAACAAGAAAACAAAGAGTAAAAAGTTGCAAAAAGACCCTATGGTATTGTTTGTTACTGCTTTGTATGGTGAATTGATAGGTACAGATGAGCAGAGTGAAATTGCAACACAGACTATGGCAGATGCACGTCAGAATTTTGTACAAGCACTTAGAGAAATGAATCCTTCATTGGTACGTTATCCAGATGCAAACTTCACAATGCGTATGACTTACGGTTCTGTTTTGGATTACTATCCAGCAGATGCTATTCACTATGATTTTACTACTACAATAGACGGTATAATGGAGAAAGAAGACCCTAACAATGATGAGTTCATAGTACCAAGCAAACTAAAAGATTTATACTCTACAAAAGATTATGGTCAATATGCAGACAAAAACGGCAATATGACTGTTTGCTTCTTAACCAACAACGATATTACAGGTGGTAATTCAGGTTCTCCTGTTATAAATGGAAAAGGTGAGTTGATAGGTCTTGCATTTGATGGCAATTGGGAAGCAATGAGTGGAGATATTGCTTTTGAACCAGAATTGCAAAGAACAATCTGTGTAGATTCTCGTTATGTTTTGTTCATTATAGACAAATATGCAGGTTGCAAGAGATTGATAAACGAATTGAAAATAGTGAAATAATATGAAATTAGAAACACAAATAGATAAAATATCCTACATAATAGGAGAAGATATAGGCAATAGTATATTGAAAGAAGGTTATGATTTTAACCTATCTGTACTACTTGAGGCTATAAAAATGGCTGCTGAAGGCAAGAGTGAAAACCTTATGACAGAAGCAGAAAAAAATAATGTTATGCAAAAATGGCAAGCAGAACAACAAGCAAAGAAACAGAGTCAGATAGCAGAACAATCTCGCCAAGCAAGAAAACAAGGTGAGGATTTTTTGAGAAACAATCGTCTTCAACCAAATGTAACCGAAACTCCTTCAGGTTTGCAATATACTGTTTTACAAGAAGGTGTGGGACAAAAGCCATTGAGTACAGATAAAGTAAGAGTACATTATCATGGTACTTTGTTGAATGGTACTGTCTTTGATTCATCTGTACAAAGAGGCGAAAGCATTGTCTTTCCTTTGAATCAAGTAATTGCTGGTTGGACAGAAGGCGTACAACTTATGAATGTAGGTAGCAAATATCGTTTCTATATTCCAGCCGATTTAGCCTATGGCGACCAACCTGTAGGTAATATTCCAGCAGGTTCAACACTTATTTTTGAAGTAGAATTATTAGGAATAGAATAATAACAATCTGAATGAGAGAGTTTTTTGTTGAGAAAATATCTAATTTGAAAACAGTATTCGGATATGATGACACACTAAGTAACAAAGAAAACATATCCCTATTGAGCAAAAAACTCTTAATACAAAAATTGACAGAGAACGGTTTGTCTTTTGATGTCCATATTTCAAGGGAAGAAAAAGGCAAACCTTTTTTTACACATAATCCGAATATTCATTTTTCTATCTCAAACACAACAGATTATATAGCCGTAATAGTTTCAGAAAATAGGGTGGGAATAGATATAGAACACCTAAGAAAATACAACGAAACTTTGGTTAAAAGATTTTTCAATCCTACAGAAATAGAATATCTTAGAGGTATCAAACCATCTGAACAAGATAAGGCATTTACACAACTTTGGACTATAAAAGAATCTTACGTAAAGAAAACAGGTACAGGTATATCGGGTAATTTCATTCAAAATAATTTAACCCCTCCTGTCAAATCCTACACAGAAGAACTTTCTTATAACACTTTGTCCTCTCATATACATTCTTTCTATTTACCAACACATCAACTATTTATATCCATAGCAGAATAAACAAAACAACTCTTTTTCTACTCTCCACGAAACTTCGTTTTAATTTTCTAAAACTTGATTCTAATTTTCTAAAACAAAGAGATAGAAAATTAAAACAAAGTTTTAGAAATCTCTTTCTTTGTTTCGTGAAATTAAAACAAAGAGATAGAAAAACTATGTTTTTGTTCTGTATGATAGGATTTTATTATGCAGGGTAGGTGGTGAAGAAGTGGGAAAGTATAATGAAAAAAGTGAGTTGTAGTTGTAGATTTTAATAATTTTTTTCTTCTGTGTAAGGAAATCTTAAATAAATTCGTTAATTTTGTACAAATATTGAAAACATAGAAACTATATGAGAGTACATTTTATAGCCATAGCGGGCAGTGCTATGCACAATTTAGCGATAGCACTTAAAAAGAAAGGGTATGATGTTTCTGGTAGCGATGATGAAATATTTTCACCTGCAAAAGAGAGGTTAGAAGCGTATGGAATACTGCCTAAATACATAGGTTGGAATACAGATATTATCACTAAAGATTTGGACGCCATAATTTTAGGAATGCATGCCAAGGAGGATAATCCCGAATTGGTGAAAGCAAAAGAATTGGGTATAAAAATTTATTCTTACCCTGAATTTCTGTACGAAATGTCTAAGGATAAGGTGCGTATAGTTATAGGTGGTTCTCACGGAAAGACGACTACAACTGCTATGATACTACACGCAATGCGTAAAAACAACATAGAAACAGACTATATGGTGGGAGCCTTATTAGAGGGTTTTGATGTTATGGTAAAAATGACAAAAGAGGCTAAATATACTGTGCTTGAGGGAGATGAATACCTAACTTCAGCATTGGATAAAAGACCGAAATTTCATCTTTACCAGCCGAACATTGCAGTAATTACGGGTATCGCTTGGGACCATGTGAATGTTTTTCCGACGTTTGAGAATTATTGCAAACAGTTTGAGATTTTTGCAGATAAGATAACCAACGGAGGTACTTTGATATATAGTGCTGAAGATGAGAATGTGTGCGATGTGGCAAAACATTCTCGTACAGATATAGAGAAAAAACCGTATAATGCTCTAACTTCGGTAGTTAGAAACAATAAAACCATAGTTCTTTTCAATGGAAAAGAGTACGAGATGCAAGTTTTTGGTCATCATAACTTGTTGAATATGCACGCTGCTATGCTTGTATGCGAAAAAGTTGGTATAAAAAACGAGGATTTTCTTGCTTCTATGCAGTCTTTCAAAGGGGCAGCAAAACGACTTGAACTTATAAAAGAGAATGATACTGTGAGCATTTACAAAGATTTTGCACATTCTCCTTCAAAACTTCAAGCCACCGTTTCGGCAGTAAAAGAGCAGTATCCACAACGAAAACTTGTGGCTTGCATGGAACTACATACTTATTCCTCTCTTACACAGGAATTTTTATCTCATTACAAAAATACTATGAGTAAAGCAGATGTGGCTATGGTGTATTACAATCATCACGCATTGCAATTGAAAAGATTGCCAGAACTTGATAAACAGCAGGTTTATAATGCTTTTGGAAGAGAGGATTTAAAAGTTTATACCGACAAAACAGATTTGATAAAAGCAATAAAAGGGATAAAAATGGAAAATCTTTGTTTGCTTATGATGTCTTCAGGTAATTTTGATGGTATAGACTTAAAAGAATTTGCAAACGAATTGATTTAGAAAAAATTATATTAGAGATATACTATAAAAATAAAACTATAATATTGTAAAAGAAAACAAGAAAATAATTAAATAAGATTATGGAACACAGACAATTTAAGGTAGGGGACAAGGTTAAGTTTCTAAATAGAATAGGTGGTGGAATAATTACCAAGATTATTTCTCCAACTTTGGTAAATGTGGAAGAAGATGGTTTTGAGATACCTACACTTAGCACGGAGATTATTTTGGATTATGTAGATGATAAGGCTGGAAAATTTTTCACCTCTCAGAAAACACAACCCGAAGAAATACAAGAGCAAAGAGAAACAGAAACTTACGAAGATGTTAGAGTAGAAAAATTGTATCTTTCCCGTCTTGGGCAACAGATGGAAAAGGGAATATATCTTGCCTATGTGCCAAAAGACCAGCAATGGATACTGACGGGTGGTTTTGATATATATCTTGTAAATAATACAGACTATACAGCACTCTATTCCATAAACTTACAAGATGATGAAGGCGGTTTTGTAGGTGAAGATTTTGGTTCTTTGGACGAAAAAGAAAAGGTGCATCTTGCTACTGTGCAAGCAGGAGAGGTTGATAGATGGACTCAAGGTGCTATTCAGATTTTGTTTCATAAAGACACAAATAACAGAGTGTTAATGCCTGTGAATTATAGACTTAAGGTAAGAAGTGCAAAGTTTTACAAAGAAGGTTGTTTTGAACATAACGGTTTGTTTTCTGAAAAAGCACTTGTCTTGCCTGTAGCATTATTACCTGAGATTGAAAACTTTATGATACAGGACGAGAAAAAGATTATAGAGAAAGTAAAGATAGAAAAACAAGATGTACGACCTCAGCAGGAGAAAAAAGTTGTGTCTTTCTTTGATAAACATTTAGTAAATAGGGTAGAAGCAGAGGTAGATTTGCATATAGAAGAACTGACTGATAACGAACAAGGAATGCAACCATTTGATAAACTGTCTATGCAGATGGATTATTTTGAAAAATGTTTGAACGAAGCCATATCTCGTAATTTGGATAAGATAGTTTTTATACACGGAGTAGGACAGGGCGTATTGAAAAAGAAGATAGAAGATGAACTTTCAAAATATTCTTTTCTACATTTCTTCCCTGCATCTATGCAAAAATATGGTGTAGGAGCAACAGAGGTTCTTATAGGAAAAAACAGAAAATAAACTTTGCAAAGAAAGAGGATTATTTTATAAGATTGTAAGAAAAATACTCTTAGAAAAATTACTCTAAAAATAAATATTTTATTTCTATCTCTTTGTTTTAATTTCATAGAACAAAGAGATATTTTTTTATCTCTTTACTTTAATTTTTTAGAATAAAGAACTATTTTTATATGGTATAATAGTGTAAAATTTTTGTAAATAAATAGACTTATATTTCTATATTTTACAATTGTAATATTTTATATTTGTAAATTATGATATTATGATGTTTTACAAAAGTAAATAAAGAAAATAACAGTATAATAGAGTAACTAATTAAAATATTTATAGATAAATACATTATTTAATCACGATGTAACATTATTTAAAAATCTTCGTATATACAAAAGTAAAATGAAAATATATTTACAATTGTAATTACAAATGTAAAAATTTATTTTTGTAAAATAATATAATATTATGGCAATACAAGATAGGATTATTCAGATAATGCAGAATTATGGGTTGAACTCTTTACAGTTTGCAAATAAATTAGGAGTACAGCCATCTAATATTTCGCATATTCTTTCGGGAAGAAACAAACCGAGTTTGGATTTCATAACAAAGATTTTGAAAAACTTTCCTGACATAGATTATAAGTGGTTGGTGCTTAATCAAGGTTCTATGTTGTCGTTGGAAAGTCAAAATGTTGAAAACAAAAACAAAGAAACAAATCTTCCAAAAGAAGAAAACTCTCAGCAGAATACACCTAAACAAGAACAAAACAAGATAACAGCAGAGGTTAATAATATAATGGTGGAAGAAAACCAAACGACTATAGATAATAATCTTGCAACGAAAGGTGAAAACAATGTAAAACCAACGGTAGATAATACAATGTTTGACGAAAACAAAACTGTAGCAAATGTTGGTAATGCATTATTAGATGAAAATAAAGCAGAGGCAAATATTGGTAATATATTATTGGACGAAAATAAAGCAGTGGAAGAAGTTAATAATACAATATTTGTAGAAAATAAACCAAAAATGGAAGAAAAACCTAAGGAACAACAACCAAATTTATTTTCTGTTTTTCAAACCATAGAGCCAAAACAACAACTTAAAACAGAGATAGTTCAAAAGGAAGAACCGCAAACTTTACAGCAAAAAAACAAAGTAAGAAACATAGAAAAAGTTATAGTTTTTTACGATGATAATACCTACAAAGAAATTCTGTAAAATTTAGTATTTCTTTTCAAAAACATTCTTTTTCACAATAAAAACTTAGAATTTGTGAAAATTTCTTTATCTTTGCACATTATTATAAGTGTATATGATGAAGTTTAGTAAGAATGGTATAGAAAAACTTAGAAATCTCATAGAGACTTCTCAAAAGATTACTCTCATAACACATTATAACCCTGACGGAGATGCACTTGGAGCAAGTGCGGCAGTTTTTTATTATCTCAAAGAAAAAGGAAAAGATGTTGTGTCTATCATACCAAACACTTTTCCAAAGAATATAGGTTTTGTTGTAGAGAGTATAGATTATATAATAGCGGAAAAAGAGTTTAAAAAGGCTAAAAACAGAATCTTAGACTCCGATTGTTTGATTGTCTTGGATATGAACGCCAACCATAGGAGTGGAGATAACTTAGAGAAAGTTCTAAACGAAGCAAATATTACTAAGGTTTTGTTGGACCACCACGTTTCACCAGAAAATTATGATATAGTATTTTCTTATCCTCAAGCAAGTGCTACTTGTGAGGTGGTTTATAATGTTTTGAAACGATTGGATAACAAAAAAATCTTCTCTTACGATGTTTCTTTGCCACTATATGCAGGAATACTTACAGATACAGGCTCTTTCTCGTATTCTTGCGACCATTCGGAAGTTTATGATGTGGTTTCCAATCTGTTGAAAGCAGGACTTAAGGCTTCAAAAATTCACCAAAAACTATTTGATACTTATTCTTACCATAGGCTTAGTTTGTTAGGCTATGCTATTGGCAAGAAATTTAGATTTTTTCCAGAGCAAAGGGCCGCTTTTATTTACTTAACAAAGAGAGAATTGAAAAGATTTCATTACGAAATAGGAGATTTAGAGGGTGTTGTCAATTATTGCTTGAAATTGGAAAAGGTTGATTTTTGTGCTTTGTTGTCTGAAAGAGAGGATAAGGTGAGAATGTCATTTCGTTCCAAAGACCCAAGTGTAGATGTCAATGTTTTTGCGAGAAAATATTGGAATGGAGGAGGTCATGTTATGGCAGCAGGTGGCAAGAGTTATGAAGAAATGGACGTAGTTGTGGAAAAACTAACTAAACAAATAAAAGAGAAAAATTTTCTACAACAATAAAAAATAATTACTTGAAAATGAAAAAATCTCATCTTTTGTTTGCATTATCTATTGTTTTGATTACTGTTTCTTGTTCAAAGAGTTACAACGAGGATTACGCCGTTGGTAGAAACGAAGCAGAGAACGAGGCAAAACAAAGACAGCAAAACATAGAGAATGCTTTAACAGGTGCAAACAAGATAATATCCGCCAAAGAACAACAAAGGATTTCTGCTTATATACAAAGGAGAGGTTTGTCTATGACAGAGTATTCGGGTGTTTTTTTGCAACAAACGAAAAAGGGAAACGGCAAAGAGATAACCAATGACAAAACAGTAACGCTTAAGGTTAAATGTCAGTACCTTAACGAAGAAGTTCCAGATTTTTTCACCAAAGAAAAAGAGCAGATAACCTTTAAAGTAGATGGAGATACTGAGGTTTCGTTTGGACTGAAAACAGCAGTTAAAAAACTATCTCAAGGTTCTAAGGCTATAGTTATAGTACCTGATAATTTGGCTTTTTGGCTTGATGAGAATGGAGAGAAACAAGAGGCTTCGGCTACTTTGGTTTATGAGATAGAAGTTTTGAAAGTAGAATAGAATATATTTATTTGAAAGTTTATTATGAAACAAAGGGTTTGTAAAATATTGACAGTTGCGTTGTTATCCTCATTACTGTTTTCTTCTTGCAAGAAAGATAACGGTTTTGAGAAGACAGAACTTGGTTTTTCTTTCAAACATTGTACTGTAAATAGGAATACTCCTAAAGCAAACGGTGGAGATATTATTTACGGTCAGATGAAGATACTTTTAAACAATAAACAACTGATACACACCAATTACGGAGAACCTGCAAGACTGTTTGTAATAGAGAAACAACCAAGAGTTGGCTCCATAGATGAATTTCTTACTACTTTGCATTTAGGAGATTCTGCTATTATGGTAGCACCAGCGGACAGTGTAACTAAGTTTTTGGACAACGTAATCACCAAACCAACGGATAAAATCTACTTTTATTTGACAGTTTCTCAGATTATATCTATGGCAGAAGTTTCAGGGCAAGAGGCAGAACGACAAATGATGCAACAAAAAGAAGAAGAATTGCTTACCAATTTTGTTTTGGAAAAATATGACAAAGCAGAAAAGAAACCAAGTGGGCTTTTCTATATAAATATTACAGAGGGTAGTGGAGCGAAAGCAGAATATGGAAAAAGGGTATTAGTGAATTATACTTTGACAGATACAACCGGCAAGATTTTGGACTCAAACGTGGAAGAGGTTGCCAGAAAAGGAGGAATTTACAAAGAAACAGTGCGTTATGCGCCTTTTGATTTCGTGTTGGGGGACGATGGTTTGATAGCTGGTTGGTCGGAAGGAATTTCCTATATGCGTGCAGGAGGTCATGCAAAACTTGTTGTACCTTCACGCTTAGGTTATGGAGAGTTGGGCTTCCACGTCATAGAACCGTACACTTCACTTATCTTTGATATTTATCTGCTAAAAGTTTTAGATGATGAATAACAATTTTTCTAAGTAGATTGTTTTGCGAAAATAAAACAAAGTTTTAGAATTCTAAAACAAAGTTTCGTGAAATTAAAACAAAGAGATAGAAAATTAAAACAAAGTTTCGTGGAGAAGTAAATAAAGTTTTGATTATTAGAGGTTTTAAGATAGTTAGGGACTTTAAGGGAAAGTTGATTTTAAATTGAAGACATATTATAGTGAAATAGAGTCTAAAACTTATAGAATAAAAAATTAGAAACGAAAAATAAAACAATAGACAAATAAAATACAGAATTATGAAAAAGATATTTTTATTTATAGCAGGCTTTGTTGCCATGGGTAGTGTGAATGCACAGAATATACCAGAGGGGTATAGTGTTTCAGATACAAAAGTTATATACAAAGTATTGAAATCCAATCCACTTGGCAAGCAAATAAAGGAAGGCGATATGATAATAGGTAGATACAGCATTGCTTTCAATGATAGTGTTGTTATGCAAACGTATTCAGCACCTAATCCTGAGCCATGTTTTGTGGTTACTAAACAATCAAAGGCTTTTGAGGGGGATTTGATGGAGGGTATTCTTTCTATGAAAGCCGGAGAGGAGTATTCATTTGCTTTTCCTGTGGATTCTATGCGAAAAGTTCAGAACCTACCAAAGAATTTGACCAAAGGATTTGTCTTCTATACCGTAAAGGCTGAGGAAGTTATGCCTTACAACGATTTTATGAAAAAACAAAGAGAGATGATGGACTCTTTGATGTTGGCAGAGAAAAATATAATAATGGACTATCTGCACGAAAACCATTGGAGTGATATAAACAGAGAAGGAATTTATTACAAAGAAATACAGGAGGGTGAAGGACGTTTGGCAGATACTTCAGACGTGGTGAAAATTCATTACATAGGACAACTGCTTGACGGTACTGTCTTTGACACATCTATAGACACTGTAGCAAAGGCAAACAACCTTTATACACCTCAAAGACCTTACGAACCATTGGAGTTTCAAATAGGAGCAGGAAGAATGATTAAAGGTTTTGAAATAGCAGCACGCCAAATGAAAAAAGGAGGAAAAGCTGTTGTAATCATACCTTCTGCATTGGCTTACGGAGATAGAGATATGGGAGTAATAAAACCTTATTCTCCACTTATGTTTACTTTGGAGATGGTAAGTATAGAAGAGGGGGAACCTTTGCATAACGCAAAGAAAACCACTCCTATACAAATAAAAAACAAATAATAGATACATTTAATTTAACAAACATAACATTATATAATATGAAACTGAATTTAGAAAAACCTATAGTTTTCTTTGATTTGGAAACAACAGGACTGAATATAGGAAAGGATAAGATAATAGAGATTTGTATGATAAAGGTTAATGTAGATGGAACCGAAGAAGAAAAAACTCTAAGAATAAATCCCGGTGTTCCTTTGCCAAAAGAAATAACTGCACTTACAGGTATTACAGACGAGGATTTGGCAGATAAACCTCAGTTTGTAGATGTTGCAGGCGAGATAATAGAGTTTATAGGCAATGCAGACCTTGCAGGTTACAATTCCAATAAGTTTGATATTCCTTTGCTTGTAGAAGAGTTTCTAAGGGTGGGTATAGATTTCTCTGTTTTGGGAAGAAATATGGTAGATGTTCAAAACATATTTCATAAGATGGAATCCAGAACTTTGTCTGCTGCATACAGGTTTTATTGCAAAAAAGATTTGGATGCACACCATGCAGCCAATGATACAAGAGCCACACTTGATATTTTGAAAGCACAACTTGATATGTACAACGACACAGAATATAAAGAGAAAGATGGTAGTGTTTCAAAACCTATTGTCAATGATATGAAAAAACTTGCAGCCTTCTCAAAAGCGAACAATTGGGTAGATTTGGCAGGACATATCTATTTGAATGATAACTGTGTAGAGTGTTTTAATTTTGGTAAATACAAAGGACAGTCTGTTGCAGAGGTATTTCAGAAAGAGCCTTCTTATTATGCTTGGATGATGAATGCAGATTTTCCACTTAATACCAAACAAGTTATAACCAAGATAAAAACCTTACAATCTATAAGATAGTATCAAAATTTTATAACCTTAAAACCAAAAGATGAAACTTATTTGTATAGGTAGAAACTATGTAGAGCATATAGCAGAACTTGGCAACGAGAAACCAGAAAACATTGTCTTCTTTCTCAAGCCAGATACTGCCCTGTTAAGAAACGATGAAGATTTTTATTTTCCAGATTTCTCCAACGAGGTTCATTATGAATGCGAGATAGTTGTGAAGATAGATAAACTTGGAAAGTCTATACCTGTGAATTATGCAAAGGACTATTATTCAGAGATAGCACTTGGTTTGGATATGACTTTGAGGGACGTTCAGCAAAAGGCGAAAGAAAAAGGTTTGCCTTGGACTTTGGCAAAGGGATTTGATTATTCTGCACCTATCAGCGAATTTATACCGTTAAAAGATATAGGAGAGATTCAAAATATTGACTTTTCCTTACAAAAAAATGGTGAAACAGTTCAGAGAGGTAATACAAACCAAATGATACATACAGTAGATGAGATAATATCTTATGTTTCAAGGTTTATGACCCTTAAAAAAGGCGACCTAATCTTTACAGGTACACCAAAAGGAGTGGGAAAGATAAACATAGGAGATACTTTGAAGGGTTTTATATCAGATAAACAGATGTTCTGTATAAATATAAAATAATTGTGTTCGTATGTTAAAGTCTTTGAAAATAGAGAATTACACACTAATCAAAGAATGCAATATTTCTTTTCCTACAGGCTTTTCTGTTATTACAGGAGAAACCGGAGCAGGTAAGACTATACTTTTGGGTGCCTTGTCTTTGGTGCTTGGACAGAGGGCAGATACTTCTGTTTTGATGGATAAGGAAAAAAAATGTATAGTAGAGGCTGTGTTTTTGTTGGAAAACGATGATTTACAACCTCTTTTCCTTGACAACGATATAGATTACGACAAGGAAACTATTTTTCGCAGAGAGATATTACCTTCTGGTAAAAGTCGTTGTTTTGTGAATGATACACCTGTACAGTTATCTATTGTGAAACAGTTTGCAAATAACCTTGTGGATATTCATTCCCAATCCTCAACTATAAACCTAAAGGATAGGGGTTTCCAATTGGCTTTTGTAGATAATTTTTTACCTGAGGTAAATGCTGTAAATGATTATCGTAGAGTTTATTATGATTATAAAAATTTAGGCAAAGAGATTGAAGAACTTAAACAACAAGAAATACTCTTCAACAGAGATAAATCCTATAACGAGTTTCTTTTTGAGGAACTTGCAAAGGCTAATCTCAAAGAAGATGAGCAACAAACACTTGAACAACAAGTAGAGTTTATGTCAAACGTCCAAGAGATAAAAGACAACATAAATTCTTCTATTTTTTTGTTTGATAACGACAACGGCAACAATCTGTTAGGGAATTTAATTAGTGTAAAAAATCTACTTCAAAACATATCATCGTACGACAACAAATTGCAAGAAATATATTCAAGAATTGATTCTGTCCTTATAGAAATGAAAGATGTGTTTTCAGATTTAAATTCTTTCAATGACAATATTTCTTTTGATAAAACCCTGTTGGACGAATGCAACGAGAGGTTAGACCTTATATATTCTTTGCAAAAAAAACACGGTGTTTCTTCTATAAAAGAACTTATTGAGATAAAAGAAGATTTGGATAAAAAACTGCAAATGACTTCTGATATTTCCTCTGTTTTGGATAAGAAACAAAAGGAGAAAGATAAGTATATCAAACAGTTATATAGTTTATCTGATGAACTACACTCTAAAAGAATAGCCTCTGCAAAAGAAATAGAATCAAAGGTTTTGCCATTGCTTAGTCAGATGGCTATGAAAGACGCTGTGCTTAAGATAGAGGTTATAAAAGGCGAAGAACTGACAGAAAACGGTTTAGACGAGGTGAGATTTTTGTTTAATGCCAACAAAACCAAAAACGATTCTCTTTCAGATATGTCAAAAGTTATCTCTGGTGGAGAGTTATCTCGTCTTATGTTGGCTTTGAAAGCCGTTGTGGCAGAAAGGTTTGCTATGGCTACTATGTTGTTTGATGAGATAGATACAGGAATAAGTGGAGATATTGCTTCAAAAACCGCCGATATAATGAAGAGTATTGCTGATAATCATCAAGTTATAGTTATTACTCATTTAGTTCAGGTGGCTGCAAAAGCAAAAACACATTTCAAAGTCTATAAACAGACCATACAAGAACAGACTTATTCAAATATAAAGGTGCTTGACAAAGAGGAACGTTTGCAAGAAATAGCCCAAATGATTTCTGGGGATAAGATTACAAAGGAAGCTTTGGCTAATGCAAAGACTTTGTTAAATGATTGAAATAAAAGGATTAACAAAAAATAAATATTGTAAATATGAAACTTGACGGAAGAAGAGAAAGTACAAATGTAGATGACCGTAGAGGTCTTTCTACAGGAAAGAAAGCGGGACTTGGTATAGGAGGTCTTTTGCTTGTAGGATTGATAACTCTGCTTGGTGGTGGAGATATTTCAAGTATTTTGAAACAGTTTGGTAGTATGAGTGCTATTTCAGAACAAACCACTACTACGCAAAGAGAGTTTACTGCTGAAGAACAACAACTTGCAAAGTTTTCAAAACAGATACTTGCAGGTACAGAAGACGTTTGGACAGAGATTTTTAAGTCTATGGGCAAGACTTATACTCCGCCAAAGATGGTTCTTTATACCAATAGCGTACAAACATCTTGTGGGCAAGGAACTTCCTCTGTTGGACCGTTTTACTGTTCGGCAGACCAATGTTTGTACATAGACCTTTCGTTTTTTACGGAAATGAAATCCCAATTGGGAGCGGACGGAGATTTTGCTTACGCATACGTTATTGCACACGAGGTTGGCCACCATGTAGAATATCTTTTAGGTACTCTTACACAGGCACATAACAAGATGAGCAGGCTTTCAAAGACTGAGGCAAATAAGATAAGTGTCAGATTGGAACTTCTTGCCGATTTCTATGCAGGAGTATGGGCTTACCACGACAACAAAAGATTTTCTTCTTTGGAAGACGGTGATATAGAGGAGGCTATAAGATGTGCTCAGGTGATAGGTGATAACTATTTGCAAGAAAAAGCACGTGGATATTCTCAACCAGAATCCTTTACTCATGGAACATCTGCACAGAGAATGAAATGGTTGAAACTTGGTCTTACAACAGGAGATATGTCCAAAGGAAACACGTTTTCCTTGAGCGATTCAGAATTGTAATTATACAACAATATTATATACGTCTAAGACTTTTTCTTAAGGTTCTATCCTGTGAAAAAGTCTTTTTTTGTATTTTACTTGCTGAAAAATTTACTTGAGGTAACCTTTGTAAGTAATTAACAAATAGGAATATAATGTATAGAAATTTTACTAAAATAAGACTGTTTTCTACTTAAATATAACCTATTAGAATTTTACTTGAGGTAACCTTTGTAAATAATTCACAATTAAGTAAATAAATTTTAGATAATCCGTTGATAAATATACTCAAATAGTTGATTTCACAAGCCAACCAACTGAAATTTAATAACAAAATAACAAAAAGGTACACACACTATAGAAGTGTGTACCTTTGTTATGTTATTACCAAAAAACAACCAAATTTTACATATATAGGGAATTTGGTTTGGTTGGTTTTTTGCTTACGATCCAGAAAATAACTTACACCACTTGACAAACTCAAAACTAATAACAAAATAATCAAAATAGGCACACACACTATAAAAGTGTGTGCCTTTGTTATGTTATTACTAAAAATTGACTGAATTTTATATATATAGGTATTTCAGTTCAGTCAGTTTTTTTTTGATATTGCAGAAAAAGAACTCTTGTTTTTTGTAATATTTTCATAAAATTTCACTTGAGGTAATCTTTATAATTAGTTGATTAACAAGATAATTATATTTTTTATATGCTGTATTATTCAAATTAAAAAAAATAGTTAAATACTTGTTTATCAGATATGTTACGAGGTTTACCTAATGTACTACTTGAGGTAAATGCTGTAAATTGTTGATTATTTGAAATATAATATAAATTCTATCAAAGTAAAAATAAGACTTCTTCAGTAGTAAAATAAAGGAATTTAATAACAAAATAAGATATACGCACCCAAAAGTAACTATGAAAAGAGAGAAAGGGGAGAGAGTTAGTTTTAAAACTCTCTCCCTTCTCTACATAGTTAGATAAAAACGAACGAACTTTTACATATATAGGTAAGTTCGTTCGGTTCGTTTTTTGGTGTAGAAAGATTAAAGTGTTGATTTTGTATAGTTTATTATAAAATCTTGTTTCACTCTTACGAAACGAAGTTTTAGAATTCTATCTCTTTGTTTTAGAAAATTAGAATCAAGTTCTACGAAATTAAAACGAAGAGATAGAAAATTCTTTCTTTGTTTTAGAAAATTAAAACAAAGTTTCAGTAGAGTGAAACAAAGTTTTAGAAAACTGGTTCTTTGTTTGGAGGATTTCAAATATAGGGTAAAATTTATAAAAGTTTTTTTGCTCTAAAAATTTGATATACAAGAAATAAGGATAAAAATAATTTTTACACAAAAAAAAATCAACAAAAAACGTAACCTTAAAGACGAAAAAAACGTACAAACACAAATCTGCCTTGTGCAGTTTGGTTTGTACGTTTTTCAGTCAAAGGTTAAACATGTTGATTTTCATCATTTTCCAATTTTTTGCAAAATTTTCATTTTTTCGGTTTTCTGCATTGTTAAAACTGTATGCAAAAATATAGTAGCATAACAAAATTTATGTTCTGAAAAATAAAATCCAAGTTATTTTTATTATCTTATTATTATACTGTGTTTTGTAGAGATATTATCTTTTGGTAATAAACTCTTTTTTAAGAAAAACTATGTTATTTTTTAATAAATTTTATATGTTTAATTATTTTGTAATTAGTTATTTACAAAGTTTAACTCAAGTAGTACTTTATGTAAATCTTGCAACATATCTGTAACATAGAGAATTAACTATTTTTATTTTAACAATATATCTTAAAAACTAAGTTATAACATTATAGAACAATTATTTATAAATGTTAATTAGAGTAAAAATATTTTCATTTTTTACTATTATTATATATAAAGAATGAAAGCAGATATTATTATTTTCAGACTTGTGAGTGAAAATTTGTTTTGCTGTTGGTATATTTTTTTGTGGATAAAAACTATTTTTTTTGAAAAAATATATTACTTTTGCAAACAGTTAAATAAACTTAATAAAGTATTTAGACTATGAAAAAAGCATTTGTTTTTCCCGGACAGGGTGCTCAGTTCATTGGAATGGGCAAAGATTTGTACGACAATAACAAAGAATGTAAAGAAATGTTTGAAAAAGCCAACGAAATACTTGGTTTTTCAATTACAGATATAATGTTTGCTGGCACAGAAGACGATTTGAAACAAACAAAAGTTACTCAGCCTGCTATATTTCTTCACAGCACTATATTAGCACACGCTTTAGGAGAAAAATTTGCACCAGATATGGTTGCAGGTCATTCACTTGGAGAATTTTCTGCATTGGTTGCAGCAAAGGCTATGAAGTTTGAAGATGGTTTGAAACTTGTTTCCATTCGTGCCAATGCTATGCAAAAAGCCTGTGAAGCCAACCCAAGCACTATGGCTGCTATTATAGGTTTGGAAGACAGTGTTGTAGAAGAAGTTTGTGCAGAAATAACAGACGAAGTTGTGGTGCCTGCAAACTACAATTGTCCTGGTCAGTTGGTTATCTCTGGTACAATGGCTGGAATAGAAAAGGCTTGTGCCATACTTAAAGAAAAAGGTGCAAAAAGAGCCTTACCGTTGAAAGTAGGTGGTGCGTTCCATTCTCCATTGATGGAAAGTGCAAGGGTAGAGTTGGCAAAAGGAATACAAGAAGCAGAAATAGTTAATCCTATTTGTCCTATCTATCAGAATGTTAATGCTATGCCTATGACAGATAGCACTTTGATAAAAGAGAACCTTATAAAACAATTGACTTCTCCTGTAAAATGGACACAGATTTCAAAGGCTATGATAGCAGACGGAGCAACTACATTCATAGAAGTAGGTCCAGGAAACGTACTTCAAGGATTGATTAAAAAGGTAAAAGCAGACGGAGAATTTATATCTGCAAGCATATAATAACTGTATGGATTTCAAGGAACTAATAGAGAAAAGGCAAAGCGATAGACGTTACCTTGACAAAGAAGTTGAGGACGAGAAAATCCGTATGTGCATACAAGCTGCTATCTTGTCGCCTTCTGCTTGCAATGCTCAACCGTGGACTTTTGTAGTTATAAACGATAAGGATTTGGTTGAGAAAGTGAAAGTTATAGCAAGCGATGGTGGTATAAATAGGTTTGCCTACAAAGCACCCGTTTTTGTTGCCATAGTATTGGAACGAGAAAGTCTTATGGCAGGAATGGGTATGGTTATTCAGGATAAAGAATACAGACTTATGGACGTAGGTATGGCTGCTGAACATTTTTGTTTGATGGCTACAGAACTTGGTTTGGGTACTTGTATGATGGGTTGGTTCGCTGAAAAGAAATTGAAAAAACTCTTGAATGTTCCAGATAAGAAAAGAATACCTTTGCTTATATCCATAGGTTATCCAGATACCAAACACAGAGAAAAACAGAGAAAAGATTTTTCGCAAGTATGCAAATATAACTCCTATAAATAATAATGTGTATTTGTGTTTTGCAAAATGAAAATAACAATAATAAAATATAATAGTATCAATGATTACAAATAATTTTGCTTTGCGTCATAACGGTCCTCAATCCGATGATGTAAAAATAATGCTTAAAACAATAGGCGTTAAAAGTATAGACGAGCTTATTGATAAGACAATACCAAAACAAATTCGTTTTGAAAAGAAAATCAAATTACCAGAAGGTATGAACGAATTTGAATATTTAAACCATATAAAAGCAATTGCTTCAAAGAATAAAGTATTCAAATCTTATATAGGTATGGGATTTTACAATACTATATTACCAGGAGTATTGCAAAGAAATATATTGGAAAATCCAGGTTGGTACACATCTTATACACCATATCAAGCAGAGATTTCTCAAGGTAGATTAGAGGCTTTATTTACTTTCCAAACAGTTATAGCATCTATGACTGCTATGCCTCTTGCAAACTGTTCATTGCTTGACGAGGCTACTGCAGATGCAGAGGCTATGCTTATGTTCTACTATTCTCGTTCAAGAGAACAGCAGAAAAACAATGTTGTAAAGTTCTTTGTAGATGAAAATCTTTTCCCTCAATGTATTGAAGTTATAAAAACAAGAGCTTTACCAAGAGAAATAGAACTTGTAATAGCAGACCCAGAAAAGGCTAAGTTAGATGAGACTTATTTCGGTGCTATATTGCAATATCCAAACAAGAATGGTGAAGTATTTGATTACAAGAAATTTATTTCAAACGCTAAGAGCAAAGGCTTACAAGTAGCAGTTGCAACAGATATTCTTTCTCTTGCATTATTGACTCCTCCAGGTGAAATGGGAGTAGATGCTGTTACAGGAACAGCACAACGTTTTGGTAATCCTATGGGCTTTGGTGGTCCATCAGCAGGATTTATGGCTACAACAGAAGAATATAAACGTCATATACCTGGACGTATTATTGGACAAACTGTTGATATGCAAGGAAACAAAGCATTTCGTCTTGCATTGCAAACAAGAGAGCAACACATAAAGAGAGATAAAGCAACATCAAATATTTGTACTGCATCAGCATTGCTTGCTATTGTCAGCGGACAATATGCTGCTTATCACGGTCCAGAAGGAATAAAAGCCATTGCAATGGATATTCACAACCTTGCTATGACACTTGCAACAGAAGCAGAGAAGTATGGTTACAAACAATTGAATAAAGTTTATTTTGATACAGTAAGATTTTCTACTCCTGTAGATGCAAAAGAGGTATTGAAACTTGCAGTAAAACAACAGATGAACTTTAACCTAATAGATAACAAAACTATATCTATTGCTTTGGACGAAACAACTTCTTTGGAAGACGTAAATACAATACTAAACGTTCTTGCAGAGGCAAAAGGTAAGAAAGCAAAAGAAGTGAAATCTCTTTGTGGTGAAGAAGTTATCAACGGTAGTTTGAAGAGAAAGAGCAAATATTTGACTCAAAAAGTATTTTCTTTGTATCATTCTGAAACAGAAATGATGCGTTATTTGAAAAAACTTGAAGTAAAAGACCTTTCTTTGAATCGTGCTATGATTCCACTTGGTTCCTGCACAATGAAACTTAACGCTGCTACAGAGATGATACCATTTACTTGGGTAGAATTTGCTAATATTCACCCATTTGCACCAAAGAATCAAACAAAAGGTTATCAAGAGATGATTCAAAACCTAAACGATATTCTTTGCGAGATAACAGGTTTTGCAAAAGTTTGCTTCCAACCAAATTCTGGTGCTGCAGGTGAATATGCTGGTTTGACTACAATAAGAAATTATCAACGTCAAAACGGACAAGAAAACCGTACAGTTTGCCTTATCCCATCTTCTGCACACGGAACAAACCCTGCTTCTGCTGCTATGGCTGGTTTGAAAATCATAGTAGTAAAAGCAACTGAAGACGGAGAAATTGACGTTCAAGATTTGAAGGAAAAAGCCGAAGCAAACAAAGAAAATCTTTCTTGTTTGATGATTACTTACCCTTCAACACACGGTGTTTTTGAAGAAAAGATACTTGATATTGTAAAAATAATACACGATAATGGTGGTTTGGTTTATATGGACGGTGCAAATATGAATGCTCAGATAGGTTGGACAGGTCCAGGCTACATAGGAGCAGACGTTTGTCATATGAACCTACACAAATCCTTTGCAATGCCTCACGGTGGTGGTGGTCCTGGTGTTGGTCCTATCGCTTGCACAAAACAACTTGCTGATTACCTTCCAGGAGAGAAATACGGTACAAACGTTTCTGCTACAGAATTTGGTTCAGCTATGCTTTTGCCTATTTCTTATGCTTACCTTAAACTGTTGGGTGGTGAAGGTTTGAAAGACGCTACTGCTTATGCTATATTGAATGCAAACTATATGAGAGTACGTCTTTCTAAAGCATACAACATTCTTTATCATGGAAAACAAGGAATGTGTGCTCACGAATTTATTTTGGATTGCAACCAATTCTCTCTAAGTTCAGATGTACAATGTGGAGATATTGCTAAACGTTTGATGGACTATGGTTTCCACGCTCCAACAGTAGCATTCCCTGTACATGGTACTCTAATGATAGAGCCAACAGAAAGCGAACCATTGAGTGAAATAGACCGTCTATGCGATGCTCTTATCCAAATAAGAAAAGAGGTTAAAGAAATAGAAGACGGAAAGGCAGATAAGAAGAACAATGTCATCAAAAACGCTCCTCATACTATGCAAGTAGTTTGTGCAGACGAATGGGATAGGCCTTATACACGTCAACAGGCTGCTTTCCCTATGCCATACAATGATAAATATTGGCCAATGAGTGGAAAAGTTGATGATGCTTTTGGAGATAGAAACCTTGTTATTCAGTGGCAAGAATAATCTCCACTTCACTCTAACATTTATACACCAAAAAGCGACATTCTTTACCCCCAAAAGAAAGTCGCTTTTTTTATGTACAATAACACAAAACTATAGTATAATTTTATATAATTTGATGATACTCCCCACGAAATTTTGTTTTAATTTTCTACCTCTTTGTTTTAGAAAATTCTTTCTTTGTTTTAGAAATTTAAAACAAAGTTTCGTGAGAGTAGAATGAAGAGTTTGAAAATTTATGTTGTGTTTGTGATGTTTAGAGTAAAGTTTTACAATGTAAGGTGTTATGTTTAAATGGGGTAGGTGAAGATTGATTGTTTTTTGATAGGGTATTCTGAAATATAGTTTAGTGTGTTGTTTTATGGAAAAAGGGGTGTTGAGTGGTGAATTATAAATAAAGGATAAGTTTTTCTTTTTTTACATATCTAAGATTTTGAATTCCACACGTCTATTTTTGGCACGACCTTCTTCGGTTTTATTATCGGCAATAGGTTGTTTTGCTCCGTAACCCTTGAATTTCAATCTTTTCTTGTCTATACCAGAATTCACAAGATAATCATAAACAGCTTTCGCCCTGTCTAAAGACAATTGCATATTGTATCTATCTTTTCCCTTGTTATCTGTATGACCTGAAAGTTCTATCTTCATATTTGGCTTGGAATTCAGCAAGTTGATAAGATTGTAAAGTTCAACATAACTTTGAGGAAGCAAGACACTTTTATCAAAATCAAAGAAAATATTTTCCAAAACGATGACGCTACCTACCACATACTCAACACTATCCTTTGTTTTCGTAATAGAAATATCGCCTATCTGTTTTGGTTGTCCGCAAGTAACACAATACAACTCCACATCATCAACATAATAATACGCACCTGGCAAAATATTTCTCAATCCAGGAACATAGACAACGTTACTCTGTTCAGCAGGGTAGAAATTGCCAATGGTGAGAAATTTTTCTCCACCTTGTGCCACAAAATCTCCCTCTATCCTTGTCCAAGATAAAGTATCGGACAAAACTTTGTTGAAAGGATTGACAACCTGTGGTTTATAATAAGATGAAAGTTTTTGTTTTACTCCGTTATTTTGAGTTTTTATATCGTTGAGTGTAAGCATTCCTCGTGTAGTATCCATAAGCATTTTTTCAGTAAAAAGACCTCCAATTGTAGCAACTGCTTCGGGGGAATATTCACTAAGACTGACGTGAAAGGATAGGTGATAAGTTTCTCCTTTTTGAAGTTTCTCTTTTAGTTCTGTTTCTATGTATTCTCTGTAATTAGTTAAAGAACAATAAATTCCCACCATACTACCACCCGTTCTTGGATTCTGGTATCCAAGTTTATTCTTTGGAACTTGACATTGTTTTCCTCCACAATTATTATAATAATCTGCCGAACCGTTTGTAGGTTGCCACCACGCAACAGGTTCGTCCATATATCCGTAAGGGTCAATGCGTTGAGGGCAAGAAAGATGCTGTTCAAAGGAAGGGTTAAAGATAAGATTGGAATCATTATCAAAACTTATTGTCTGACCTTTTACTAAAAGGAAACAAAAAATAAAAAAGTTTAATATCAAAAAATGTTTTGTTTTCATAATATATCATCTATGTTTATTGTTGATTTAGAAAGATTTATCCATTCTATATCTTTTTCTTTTCTAAACCAAGTCATCTGTCTTTTTGCATACTGACGAGTATGTATTTTTATGAGTTCTATGGCTTGTTGTTTAGAAATTTTATTATCAAAATATTCAAAAAATTCTTTATATCCTACTGTGTTTAAAGCTTGTAATTCTTTGTGCGGGTACAACTCTACGGCTTCCTGTTCAAGTCCTAAATCTATCATCTCATCTACACGTTTGTTTATACGAAAGATAAGTTCCTCTCTATCTCGCTCTAAACCAATAAATCTTACACGAAAATTCTTTTCTTTTTTCTTCTGATTTCTAAAAATAGAATAGGGTTTGCCACTCTGAAGACATACTTCCAAAGCCCTTGAAACTCTTCTTTGGTTTTGAATATCTGCCATAGCGTAATACTCTGGGTCTTTTTCCTTTAGAAGTTCTTGCAAATGAGAAAGTCCTTTCGTTTCCAATAGGTTTTGAATTTGCAATCTTATCTGTTCATCGCACACAGGCATATCATCTATTCCATTTATTACAGCGTTGATATACAACCCGCTACCACCACATAAAACAACATTATCTTTGTTTTGAAATAGTTGATTTATAATCTCATCGGCTTGATTTTCATAAACGGAAACGTTGTACTTATCAAAAATACTCCAAACACCAATCAAATGATGTTTAACCTTATTCAACTCCTCTATAGTAGGACGTGCAACACCTATATTCATCTGTTGAAATATTTGCCTTGAGTCTGCCGAAACTATCTCTGTGTTAAGTTTTTGTGCTAACTCTATTGCAAAAGATGTTTTGCCACTTGCCGTTGGTCCTGCTATAATGTAGAGAGTTTTCATTTCGTTTATTTTTTTAGACCCAACTTTTCAGCCTCCTTATCCAACAAATCCAAAGCTGCTTGTCTATCGTTAGGTATCTTGCCATCAAGTATAGCATCTTTGATAGTATCTTTCAGAATACCAACTGTTTTACACGGAGAAAGAGAATAAATTTGCATAATATCTTCTCCACTTACAGGTACTTTGAAATTGCGTATTCTGTCTTTTTCTTCTATTTCCTTCATCTTATTTTTTACAAGTTCAAGATTGGAAATATATTTACTTTTCTTGGCAAGATTTTTTGAAGTTATATCGCTATGACACAATATCATAAGGTCGTCAATATCTTCTCCCGCTTCAAACATACAACGTCTAACAGCAGAATCTGTAACCCCTTCTTCAACCAATGCAATAGGGCGTAAGTGCAAGAATACGAGTTTTTTTACATATTTCATATTTTCGTTTAGGGGTAGTTTCATTTTCTTAAAAATCCTAACTACCATCTTTGAACCCAATACCTCATGACCGTGAAAAGAAAATCCTGTTTTTTGGTCAAATTTTTTGCATTGGGGTTTGGCAATATCGTGTAAAAGAGCCGCCCACCTCAAATAAAGGTTGGTGGATTGTTTAGCAACATTGTCCAAAACCTCAAGAGTATGTCTGAAATTATCTTTATGAGATTTCTCTCCAACACTTTCAACTCCTTTAAGTTCTGTAAGTTCTGGGAAAATAATCTCTAACAAACCACTTCTATCCAATAGTTTAAAAGCCAAAGAAGGAAAAGGGGAGAGAAGCATTTTATTCAACTCTTCAGTAATTCTTTCTTGTGAAATAATAGATATTCGTTCTTTGTTTCTAACTATTGCGTCAAAAGTTTCAGGAAGAATAGAGAAATCAAGTTGAGCTGCAAACCTTATGCAGCGAAGCATTCTTAGAGGGTCATCTGAAAAAGTTATATCTGCATCTAAAGGAGTGCGAATGATATGTTTATGTATATCGCCCAAACCATCAAAAGGGTCTAAAAGTTCTCCAAAACTCCCTTCGTTCAGAGAGATAGCCATAGCATTTATAGTAAAATCTCTTCTGTTTTGGTCGTCTTCCAATGTTCCATTTTCTACAATAGGTTTTCTGGAATTTCTTCTGTATGATTCTTTTCTTGCTCCTACAAATTCCACTTGCCAATCCTTGCCATCTAACTCGTAATGAATCATAGCCGTACCGAAGTTTTTGAACACCGAAACTTTCTTGTGGTGTGGTATATGTTCAGCAATATTTTTCGCAAGTTCTATTCCACTACCTATGGTTACTATATCTATATCCGTACTCTTCCTATTCATTATCAAATCTCTAACAAAACCACCTACCACATAAGTTTGCAAATTCATACTATCTGCAACGTTGCCAACAAGTTTAAAAATATCGTTATCTATTTTTTCTTTCAGATTCATATCTTTTCTTTATTTTCAATAAAAACAAGTTGTGCAAAGATAATACATTTTTTTTAATTCATTCTTTCTTCGTTTCGCTTTTACGAAACAAAGTTTTATTTTCGTAGAACTTGATTCTAATTTTCTAAAACGAAGATATAGAATTCTAAAACGAAGTTCTACGAAATTAGAATCAAGTTTTAGAATTTTAAAACGAAGTTTCGTGAAATTAAAACAAAGAGATAGAAAATTAAAACAAAGTTTTAGAAAAATCTTTCTTTGTTTTAGAATTGGGGTTTTTAGTCTAATGTTATCAGAAAGTTATAAAAGGTTCGTGTTTTCAATGAATATGATTTTGCTACACAGAGTGAGAAAATCTTTACTATAATATATAGGTATAAGAAAAGAAAAAGACTTATTAAAGCATAAGAACCTTAATAAGTCTGAATATAAAAGGAATTAGTTATGAAAAATTTATTTTATAAATCCTTGCTGACGTAAGAATGCTTCGTTGGTTGGTTCGTGTCCTCTGAATGCTTTGTAAAGTTCCATAGGTTTTTTGCTACCACCTTTTGCGAGTACGTTCTTGCGGAATGAAGAAGAAACCTCTGGATTGAAGATTCCTTTTTCTTTAAATGCTGCCCAAGCGTCCGCTGCTATTACTTCGCTCCATTTATAACCGTAATATCCTGCTGCATAACCTCCTGCAAAGATATGAGAAAACTGTGTACTCATGCAACAACCGTTTTCCATAGGCATAAGTTCTGATTTGTTGCTTGCTATTTTTTCTATATCCAAAACATCTCCGTTAAAAGCTTTCTCTATACTGTGCCAAGCCATATCCAAACTTCCAAAATACAATTGGCGAATAGAAAGCCAACCAGCATTGTATTGTTGTGCTGCTTTTATTTTGTCAATGTATTGTTGCGGAATTTTATCTCCTGTTTTGTAATGAACAGCAAACAAATCCAAAAAGTCTTTCTCGTAAGCGTAATTCTCCATAAATTGGCTCATACCTTCAACAAAATCGTGTGCAACGCTTGTACCTGAAAGAGATTTGAAAGTACATTCTGTCAATATACCGTGTAAGCAGTGTCCAAACTCGTGTAGGAATGTTGTAACTTCATCAAATGTTAATAAAGAAGGAGTCTTTTTTGTTGGTTTTGAGAAGTTGGTAACCAACTGTATCAAAGGGCGTATCTCATCTCCATTTACCTTGCTTTCTTCTCTGAAAGAAGTCATCCATGCTCCACCTCTCTTGTTATCTCTTGGGAAGAAATCCATGTAAAGTATGGCCATAAATCTGTTTGATTTCTTTTCCCAAACCTCATACACTTTTACATCTTCGTGATATACAGGTATGTTTTTGTTTTCTCTGAATTCCAAACCGTAAAGTTTGCCTGCAAGGTTGAAAATACCATTCTTTACATACTCAAGATTGAAATATGGTTTAAGCAATTCAGGAGATATATCATATTTTTCTTTCTGCAATTTTTCTGACCAATAAGAAAAATCCCATCTTTCCAATTTTCCATTAAACCCATGCTCGTTTGCATATTTCTGAACTTGCTCTAAATCTTTCTTTGCAAAAGGCATAGAAGTTTCTAACAAATCATCTATAAACTTATTCACCGTTTGAGGATTTTCTGCCATTTTATCCTCCAACACATATTCAGCATAAGATTTATAACCCAAAATATTAGCCATCTTCAATCTAAGATTGACAATATCTTTTATTATTTGCTTGTTGTCGTTTGTGTCATTGTGGTTGGATTTTGAGTTATAGGCTTTCCACATTTCTTTTCTCAATTCTCTATTAGGACAATATGTAATCAGAGAAACGTAAGACGGCTGGTCTAAAGTGAAGACCCAACCTTTCATTTTGCGGTTTTGTGCCTCTTGTTTTGCATCTTCAAGGGCGTATGCTGGCATTCCCTCCACATCTTTTTTGTCTGTAATGTTCAGAATGTAAGAATTGTTGTCGTTCAATAAGTTTTGGTTGAATTTCAATGTAAGAATACTCAAATTTTCGCTTGCTTTACGATACTCTTCTCTGTCTTTACCTGTAAGCAAAGCACCGTTTTGAATGAAACTTCTGTAAGTCTTATCCAAAAGAGTACGTTCTTCGGTTGTCAATCTTAAATCATCTCTTTGGTCATACACGATTTTGATTTTTGCAAACAACTGAGGATTCATATTTACATCGTTGTAGTACTTTGTAAGTTCAGGCATAATTTCCTGAGTTACTTGTTGCATTTGTTCAGATGTGCAGGCCTCGTTCAGATTGAAAAGAATACCCAACACTCTATCTAACAATTTTCCACTTTCTTCAAACCTTACTATTGTATTTTCAAAAGTAGGCAAGGCAGTATTGTTTATTATTGCGTTTATATCCGACTTCGCTTTCTCTATAGCATAATATACAGCCGGCTTGTAATCTGTTACTTTTATTAAATCAAAAGGTGGTGTTTCTTGTGGTGTTACCCATTTCATAACAAGAGGATTAGAGGATTTTATCTTGTCCATTTCCTCTTTTGACATTTGTGCTGATAATAATGTTGCTGTCATAAGCATTGATGTTAAAAGAATCGATTTTTTCATTTTAAACTAATATTTATTCCTTTTGCAAAAATAATTGAAAAATCTTTTATCATAATAATTTTTGTTATTATTTTTTCATACCTTTGCAAAACACAATTTATTTAAATTTTATGGAAGAGAAAGATTTTCTTAGACGTTATGCTCTGTTACTACAATACAACGGTAAGAATTTTCATGGTTGGCAAAAGCAACCAAATAGTATAACTGTACAAGAAACTTTAGAAAAATGTTTTTCAGATGTTCTGAAAAAAGAAACTCATATCTATGGTTGCGGACGAACAGATACGGGAGTACATGCAAGAAAATATGTTGCCCATTTTGATGCTGAATATATGGATAAAGAAGATTTGGCACGCTTTCTCAAGAAAATGAATTCTTATCTCAACACAGATATTCGTCTTTTGGGAATAAAAATGGTTGCAAATGATTTTAACTCTCGTTTTGATGCTATTTCACGCACATACAAGTACTATATAACTCATCACAAACAGCCTTTCTATGATGAATTTTCGCACTTGGTTTTTGTACCTTTAGATATAGACAAGATGAATACTGCTACAAAGATGATGTATCAGTATGAAGATTTCACATCTTTTTCAAAGGTGCATACACAAGTAAATAATAATAATTGCAAGATAATGTATGCACATTGGCAAAAGAAGGGTGAGTACATTATATTTACAATAAAAGCGAATAGATTTTTGAGAAATATGGTTAGAAGTTTGGTTGGCACTCTTATAGATGTGGGTAAACAAAAGATTTCACCAGATGATTTTGCGGAGATAATACAGGCAAAAGACAGAAAAAAGGCTGGCACTTCTGCACCTGCTAAAGCGTTGTTTTTAGAAGAGATAGAGTACGAGGAATTAAAATTTTAGCGTTTTTTTATTCTATTATTAAATAAATTTGTGTAAGTTTGCAAAATATTAAGTTTGAAAACATAATAATATCTTAAAAATAAAAAAAGAAAAATGGAAAATATAGAATGGGGTAGTCTTGGATTTGGCTACTATAAGACAGATTACAATGTACGTTGTTATTACAGAGATGGAAAATGGGGAGAATTGGAAGTTTCCTCATCAGAAGAGATAACAATGCATATGGCTGCTACTGTTTTGCATTATGGACAGGCTGCTTTTGAAGGTATGAAGGCTTTCAGAGGAGTAGATGGCAGAATAAGAATGTTTCGTCCTTATGAAAACGCAAGACGTATGATTTCTTCAGCACAAGGAGTTCTTATGGCAGAACCACCAGAAGAATTATTTGTAGAAGCATGTAAAAAAGTAGTAAAACTAAACGAAAAATTTGTTCCACCTTACGGAAGCGGAGCATCTTTATATCTTCGTCCTATACTTATAGGTACAGGTGCGCAAGTAGGAGTTCACCCTGCAAAAGAATACTTGTTCATGGTATTTGCTTGTCCTGTAGGACCATATTTTAAATCTGGTTTTAAACCTGTAAAATTTGAAATAGCAAGAGATTATGACCGTGCTGCACCATTTGGAACAGGAAAATACAAAGTCGGTGGTAACTATGCTGCATCTTTAGTTAGCGGTGAAAGAGCTGTAAAAGAAGGATATTCAAACTGTATCTATCTTAACGCTGCTACACATGAATACATTGATGAAGCAGGAGCAGCAAACTTCTTCGGTATAAAGAACAACACTTACTGCACACCAGAAAGTTCTTCTATACTTCCATCTATCACAAATATGTCTTTGTGTCAAATAGCACAAGATTTAGGAATGAAAGTTGAAAGAAGACCTATCCCTGTAGAAGAGTTAGCAGAATTTGAAGAAGTTGCAGCATGCGGAACTGCAGCAGTTGTTTCTCCTATCAATGAAATATACGACAGAGAAACTAAGAAAACTTACAAATGGGGTGCAGAACCAGGACCTGTTTCTACAAAATTGTATGAAACTTTGAAGGGAATACAAGACGGTCAAATAGAAGATAAACATAATTGGAACGTATTTGTAGACTAAACTTTTTTAATAATATTGTTTCATATTGTTTGGACTTTACTTGTAAAAAGGTAAAGTCCTTTCTTTTTTCTGCTATCATTATACACAAAATAAAATTTTTTCCATCATACTTTCACCAAAATATAACTTCATTTCACCTTCACGAAACTTTGTTTTAATTTTCTAAAACAAAGAAAGAGATTTCTAAAACAAAGTTCTATGAAATTAAAACAAAGAGATAGAAAATTAAAACGAAGTTACACACGAACAAAACAAAGTTTTGCGAGCGTGAAACGAGATTTAATGAAATTAAACCAAAGTTTCGTGGAAGCAGGGTGAAAAATTAGAAAATTTTATCAAAAATTGATAAAAACAAGGTGAAAAGTAAGGAAAATAGGACTTTATTTTTAGATTATAGAATATAAAATAGATGAAATATTGGTTAATTTATCTTAAATAATATGTTAAAATTTACAAAATAATATCAAATTTCAGCAAATCTTATGTAAATATTGTGTTTTTTTCTTATCTTTGCAGGTTGAAAAACTAAAATATAAATAGAATTAAAATGCTGAATCGTCATTTTTTAAGGTCAAAAGTACTACAGTTTTTGTATTCATACTATATTGGGGATAAGAAAGATATGACTATAGAAGAGAGTAATATGTTTACCAATATAGATAAGCTTTACGACTTAGAGGTATATCTTATTTCCACTATTTTTGAGATGCAAGACATTGCATTTGAGGTAATAGAAGAGGGAAAAAATAAGTTCTTGCCTACAGAAGAAGAAAAAAATCCTAATATGCGTTTTGTTCAAAACCCAATGTTCTCTCTTATGAGAGAGTGCGAACAGTTGCAATCTACAATGAAGATACTGCATATAAATTGGGGCGACCAGAAACCTACATTGAGGGCAACTTTTGACCACTTTAGAACCTCTGATTCTTATAAAGACTACATGGCAAAAGAGTCTGTTACTTACGAAGAGCATAGACGTATAATTGTGCAGATGTTTAAGAACTACATCATAAAGAACAGTAACTTTTTTGATGAGTTAGCAGACAAGAGTTTTACATGGCAGGACGATTATGAATATGTTTGTCAGATAGTTATAGTATTGTTGAGAAATTGGGAAGAGGATAAGGGAAAGGATAAAATACTTCCACTTCCTTTTGACAAGACTATAGACAACGAAATAGAGTCCGACAGAGATTATACACGCAACCTATTCAGAAATACCATAATACATTGGGATGATTACGAACCTATAATAATAAGAAGGTTACTTAATTGGGACAGAGATAGATTAGCCTTTATAGATATTATACTTATAAAGATGGCTATCAGTGAGTTTATCTATGCACCTACTATTCCTGTGAGGGTAACTTTGAACGAATACATAGAACTTGCAAAAGAGTTTTCTACAGAAAAGAGTAGGCTGTTTGTAAATGGTATTTTGGATAGAATAATTATAGATTTACGCACCGAAGGTAAGATTCAAAAAATAGAAGATGATGAATACCTTTCAGATGTTGTTAATAAGGAGAAAAAAGATGAACAAGAATGTTAAAAAAATATTGTTTTCTTTGTTTATAGTTTCTGCTTTGTCTTTTGTTTCTTGTGGAAATAAAGGCAAAGACAATATAGATATTTCTGTTGTAGAAAAACAGGCGACTATAAAGTTTGAAAACGATATTTTGAATTTGCATACAATAAAAGATGGTGAAAGAGTAACAGGTTCTTTCAAGTTTAAAAACGTAGGAAAGAATGACTTAGTAATCTCTGACGTGCAAGTAAATTGTGGTTGTACGGTTGCAGATTATCCAAAAGAAGCTATAAAACCGGGAGGTACAGGTATGATTTCTGTTACCTATGATTCCAAAGGTGCAAGAGGTATGAGAATAGAGAAAAACGTTACGGTATATTCCAATACTAAACCATCTGCTACAGTGCTTAAGATAGTAGCAGATGTAGAATAAAAAAGAGAAAATAAAGACTTAATATTAACAAAATAAAATTTAGAAAAAACGATGAACTTATCAAATTTATTATTGATGGCAGGAGGACAAAACGGACAAGGTGGAGCAAGTGGTATTCTTATGCTTGTTTTGATTATTGTCATATTTTATTTCTTTATGATACGTCCTCAAACTAAAAAACAGAAAGAAGAGAAAAAATTCAGAGAAATGCTTGAGAAAGGTCAGAAAGTAATGACCATAGGTGGCGTTCACGGAAAGATAAAAGAAGTAAAAGAAACTACTGTTTTGGTAGAAATAGCACACGATGTAGTAATAGAGATAGAAAAAACTGCTATTGCTATGGACGCATCTGCACAAACTACTGCCACTGCAAAACAAGATGACAGTGCAAAGAAATAACAAATGAAAACTCTACTTAGGAGGTTTTTATCATTCACACTAAGGAACAAACAGGGGGTAGTACTTATCCTGTGTTTGTTTCTTAGTTTTGTTTTGTGGTTTGTAATAACCTATTCAAAGGTTTATGAACATAACGAGGTCTTTCCTATATATTTTGTGGATAATACCAATAAAGTGGAGTTTTATACAAAGGATTCTGTTGTTACAGTAGAGTTGAAAGTCAATGGTTTTGAGTTTCTTGCAAATCAAGTCTTCTCTTCGCATAAGAAAAAAGCGGTAATAGATATGGAGGAGTTGAATTTGAACCTTAGCAAAGGCTATGCAAAAATTCCAACATCAAGACTTAAACCTCTTATAATGAAATCTCTTGGTTACGAAGGAATGGAAGCGAAAATTCTTCCTGAGAACATAAACTTGCAATGGAAGAAAGTCTTTTTCAAAAAGGTAACTGTGGTAAATAAAAGCAAGTTTCAGTTCAAAAAACCTTACGAAGAGTATTACCCTGCTGAACTTTTGGTGAAAGAAGTTTTGATAGAGGGTAACCAAGAGGATTTAGACAAGATAGATACCTTATATACACAAAACGTAACTTTCAAAAACATAGATAAAAACGCTGTTTTTATGGTGCCATTGGAAACAAAATCTCTTGCACAAAACGTTTCCTGCAAGACAACCTTTGTTCCTATAAGGGTAAGAACAGAAAAATACACAGAAAACACTGTTTCTATACCTATAAACATAGTTAGGTACGAGGATTATGCAAATATAAAAGTCTTTCCTAAGGAAGTGAAAATCCGCTATCGTGTTGCTATAAAGGATTATAACAAAGTGAATGCTAAGGATTTTAATGCTTATGTTCTGTGTTCAAACTCTATATTATCATCTACAGATAAACTGAAAGTCAATCTTAATAATATTCCAGATTTCGTAAGAATTGTGTCTGCTTTTCCTGAAAAAGTGGAATATATTTTATACAAATAATATTATGAAAACACTTTCTATTGCTTTAACAGGTGGTATTGGTTGTGGCAAAACACTTATAAGTCAGGTGTTTTCACATTTACAAGTACCTGTATTTAACTCCGATAAGGTAGCAAAAGAACTCTACTTAAGGAAAGATGTTCTAAAAGATATGCAAACACTTTTCGGAACAGAAATTGTTGCAGAGGGTGTTTTGGATAGGGGAAAACTTTCAGAGATTGTTTTTAATAATAGAGAGAAATTAGAACAACTAAACTCATATATTCACCCTAAAGTTGAGGAAGAATATATGGTTTGGTTGAAATGGCAAACGGAACAAAACGTTCCTTATGTTATAATGGAGAGTGCTATTATTTTTGAGATAAATTGGGAAAAGAAATTTGATAAAGTTATTTGTATAAACACACCTGAAAGACTTGTAATACAAAGAACGATGTTGCGAGATAATGCAACCAAACAACAGATAGAGAAAAGAATGCTAAACCAAATATCTACAAAAGAAAAGATAGAGAAAAGCGACTATATAGTAAATAATGATGATGTTCAATTGGTCATTCCTCAGATTTTGAAGATAGATAATGAACTGAAAAATTTATCAAATAAGATAAACACAATATAAATTAAACACATAATACAACAATGAAAAAGATACTTATTGCAACATTAGTTTTGTTTGCCTCAGTGTCAGTTTTTGCACAACTAAGTACAAAACAACTGCCTCGTTCGTTCAAAATGGATATAAATTATTCATCTATTCCTACCATTCCTACCATTAAAATGCAATCTCCAGATGTAGATGCTTTATTGGCACAGGACGAAGAGAACTCTAAAAACCTATTTAAACCTCAAAGATGTGCTACTATCATACCTTTGGAAAGTAATTTCTTTGATGACGCTATGCACCTTTCTCTTTCAGATGCAGATATTTATCTATTGAAAGTTAATATTCCTTATGCACAGGCATTGAATTTGTATTCAAGTAATTTTTATATTCCAAAAGGGGGAGAACTCTATCTTTGGAACCCATCACACAGCAAAGTATTAGGTGCTTTTACATCAGATAATAATTCAGAATCTGGTTATTTTGCAACAGATTATGTTTATGATGATGAGATTGTTTTTGAATACTATCAGCCTAAAAGCATTAGAGAAACTGCTTCCATAGAATTGAGTGAGATAGGTTACTTTTACAGAGATGTTATCAACTATGAAGAAATAAAAATTTCTGAAGATGAAAAGATGTACAAAGGAGGTTTCAGAACTTCTGGAAACTGCCATATCAATGCAAACTGTTCTGAGGGCGATGACTACAGAGATGTACAAAGAGCAGTATGCCGTATTCTTATAAGAATGAGTTATTATGATACAGGTTGGTGTACGGGTACTCTTATCAACAATACCAATGAAGATAAAACACCTTATGTTCTTTCTGCTGGACACTGTATAGAGGAAGTTGCATCAAATAACTATTACGGTCAATTTGTGTTCTATTTCAATTATGAATCAAGTGGTTGTTCCACTCCTACACAAGAACCTTCTTACACTTCACTTACAGGTTGTACACGTTTGGCTTTTGATAATACTTATGCAAACAACGGTTCCGATTATTGGTTAATGCGTTTGCAAAATTCTGTTCCTCAAAGTATGAATCCATATTGGGCAGGTTGGTCAAGAAGTACATCAACTTCAAGAAACGGTGTTTGTTTTCATCATCCTAATGGAGATATAAAAAAAATTGCTTCTTATAGAACAGCTCTTACTACTTCAAAATACAACGATAATGCAGACCATGCACAACATTGGATAGTAAGATGGGCTCAAACGGATAATGGATTGGGAGTTACAGAAGGAGGTTCTTCAGGTAGTGGTTTGTTTAATGAAGATGGAAAACTTATAGGCACACTTTCAGGTGGTTATGCTTATTGTGGTCAGGCTGCAAGCAATCAAATAGATTATTATGGCAAATTTAATCAACATTTCAGCAATATTTCACAATGGTTAGACCCTGCTGGAACAGACCAAACTGAGTTGGGAGGAAGAGATTACAACAATGCATCTTCCATAGACGAGGTTTCAGAAAATGCTTTATCTCTTTCTATTTATCCAAATCCTGCAAAAGACTTTATAACTATAAACATAGACGGTGGTAAAGAAAAAACAATAGTTGCCATTATGGATTACGTAGGTAGAACAGTTCTTTCCGATGAAATATCTGAGGGTATAACAGAAACCACTCTAAACATTTCATCTTTAGAACCAGGCACTTATTTCGTAAGAATTTATTCTAATAAAAACAGTGTTGTAAAGAAGATAACCAAAGAATAATCCACTTGTTTATTAAATGAAAAAAACAATAAAATATTCAGCAATTGCACTTATTCTTCTTTCTTTCTTTTGTTCGTGTTCAAATGGTAAGAATATGATGAGAAAAAAGAGGAGGGGTAAGTGCGATTGTCCTTCTTGGACGCAAAACGATGACAGAAGAACAATTGACAACGGCAATACAAAAGTTTTATCCACCCAATACTGCTGAAGAAATAGCACATATTGTATTTGCTTACAACATAGTATTGAAAGTAGTAAGACCTCGCAAATTTGTACTCGGCACTTGTTATAAAAATAAGAATATCATAACTATTAACGGCAATTTGCCACCTTATCTTTTCCTACTCGTAACTCTGCATGAGATTGCACATTTTGTTTCATTGAAAAAAAATGGAACGACAATAAAACCTCACGGAGTAGAGTGGAAACAAGAATATATTAAACTTCTGAAACATTTTCTTTACAAAGGAGTTTTTCCAAACCAATTGGCAGAACGTGTTATGCAGGAAATAATCCACCCAAAAGCCACTTGTTCTCAAGACCTTATAACCTTAACCACCATAAATAAAGAACAAAACTCTTTAACCTCTACAAAAATTTGCACCATCTGTGGCAATAAACTAACATCATCTTTAACCTATTGCCCACATTGTGGTAACAAGATAAACTAACTAAAAACCAAAAAACAAAAACTATATTTCCTTTTCCACGAAACTTCGTTTTAATTTCGTAGAACAAAGAAAGAGAATTCTAAAACAAAGTTTCGTGAAATTAAAACAAAGAGATAGAAAATTATTTCTTTGTTTCGTGAAATTAAAACAAAGTTCTACAGGGACAATATTTTGATGTGTGTTTGTAGAACTTTGTTTTGTGAGGTGAAAGATAAGTTGTTGAACTATCTTTCTATGGTTTTGGTTTGTGAAAATTTGTTTTGAGGGTGTGGAGTAGAGAACTATTTTATCATATCCAAAAGTTCATTTACTTTTGGTGAAAGAATGATTTCTGTTCTACGGTTTTTGGCTCTATTTTCTGCTGTTTTATTATCGGTAAGTGGCATATACTCACCTCTTCCACAGGGAATTATCCTTTTAGGTGAAATACCTGTACCGCTAAGTAATATTTTGGTGATAGAGGTTGCTCTCATAACACTCAAATCCCAATTATCCTTTATCTGATTTTTGCCAGCCAAAGGCACGTTGTCTGTATGACCTTCCACCATTATATCTATATCGGGGTTATTACTTAGTACTACAGCTATCTCTCCAAGAGCCTTAACTCCCTCTTCACTTACCTGCCAAGAACCTGAAGAAAACAAAAGTTTCTCGTCCATAGAAACATAAACTTTTCCCTCTTTTTTTTCTATTGTAAGGCCTTTATCGGTAAATCCAAGCAAAGCATCTTTTAGTTTGTTTTGAATTTGTGCCAACTGTTTATTCTTTGCATCTAATTGGTCTTTAACTCTTTGTAATTGTTTCTGACTTTCCATAAACTCGCTTTGCAAAGAATCAAGATTTCTTTCCTTTTGTGCCAACTCTATCTCTTTTTGATTTAGGCTATTGCTAAGTTCTGCAAGGTGTTTGCTTTTATCGTTTAGTACTTCGTTTATCTTGCTGTTTGAAGTGCGAAGTTGTTTATTCAACTCTTCGTTTTCTTTCTTTGTAAGTTGATTTTCACTTGAAAGTTTCTCTATATTGGCATTGGCTGTAGAGAGTTTGTTATTGCAATCTGTAAGACTCTCTTCCAAAGAACCTATATGAGAAGACAATTCAGAGTTTTTCATCTGTATTTTTGAAAGATTTTGACTGCATTTGTTATAATCATCAGCCAAAGAGTTGTATTTCTTGCTTGTAACACAACTACTTAAAAGCACAGCAACTGCTATAAGAATGGTTATCTTTTTCATATTCGTATAAGGTTATAATTATTTTATTTCAACATAAACAGGACAATGGTCGCTCTGCATAGCCTCTGGCACAATACCTGCTGAGATTATTCTATCTTGCATAACGTTTGAAGCCATACAATAATCTATTCTCCAACCTTTGTTCTTCATTCTTGCGTTTGCCCTATAACTCCACCAAGAATAAGCATCTTTTTTTTCAGGGTGCAGATAACGAAAACTATCTGTAAAACCTGCCTCAAGAAATTCTGTCATCCATTGTCTTTCTTCTGGTAAGAATCCACTGTTTTTTGCATTTCCTTTTGGGTCATGTATATCTATGGCCTCGTGGCAAATATTATAATCTCCGCAAAAGATGATATTCGGTATTTGTTTTTGAAGTTCCACTGCGTAAGTTTTAAAATCTTCTAACCATTGCATTTTAAATCCCTGTCTTTCATCGCCACTGGTTCCCGATGGGTGATAAACACTGACTATGGAAACGTCTTCAAAATCAAAACGCATAAGTCGTCCCTCTGCATCATACTTGTCTATACCCATACCCAAGACTATGTTTTTCGGAGTTTGTTTTGAAAGTATTGCAACCCCGCTATAACCTTTCTTTTGTGCAGAAAAGCATTGACAATTATAGCCTTCGGATTGGAATTCCAACATAGGAATTTGGTCTGGTTGTGCTTTGGTTTCTTGCAAGCAAACAACGTCTGCATCGGAATTTGATAGCCAATGCATAAGCCCTTTGTTCATCGCCGCACGAATACCATTTACGTTATAAGAATAAATTTTCATACTGTTTTTTCTAAAGAATAAATTATTACTATTTTATACTTGTAACGCAAGAATTGATAAAAAATTTGAGGACGAGGGGAGTTTTTTACATAAAAAAGATTAAATTTGCATTTTATTTTGAAATGAAAGGACTGAATAGGCTACATATAAACCGATATTATAGACAAATGCTTATGTGGAAAACAAAGCGTTTGAAAAACTCGCAAGTACTTGCTGTATTGTCTTTTATAGTGGGTATTTGTTGCGGTTTGGCTGCTGTTATACTAAAAAATATTGTTTCCTATACATATAATCTTATTACAAGTTGGTCTTTCGTTACTGCAGATAGAGGAAATTTTTTGTTTCTAATGTATCCTATGATAGGTATAGCAATAACTGTGTTGATAGTAAGATATGTTATAAAAGACGATTTATCTCACGGAGTGAGCAAAGTAATGTTCGCTATATCAAGGAAAGGAGGTAAGATAGCACCTCATAACTGCTGGTCATCTATGCTTACTTCCTCTATTACGGTTGCTTTTGGTGGTTCGGTAGGATTGGAAGCCCCTATTGTATATACAGGTAGTGCTATAGCATCTAATATTTCAAGGTTTTTCCGTCTTAATTCTCATCTTACAACTCTTCTTATTGGTTGTGGAGCAGCAGGTGCTATTGCTGGTGCTTTCAAAGCCCCTATTGCTGGAATCTTGTTTGCTTTTGAGGTTTTGATGTTAGATTTAAGTATGGTTTCAGTTTTGCCTATGCTTATCTCTGCTATAACTGCCGCAATGATTGCTTACTTTTTCCTTGGTCCAGATGCACAGTTTTCTTATTCGGTTACAACCCCGTTTGAATTGGCAAAGATACCTTCTTTCATTATCTTAGGAGTGGTTTCTGCTATAATATCTCTGTACTATTTTAGAGTAAATGGATTTGTTACCAAAATGTTCAGAAAACTCAATGCAGTGTGGAAGATAATTGTAGGAGGTATTCTTTTAGGTACAATGGTTTATATCTTTCCACCTCTTTTTGGAGAAGGTTATGCAGGATTGAATGAACTATTGAAAAACGATATATCTTCACTTCTTACAAATAGTTTCTTTTTTGAGATGAAGGACAACCTTTATTTAGTCATTCTAATATCACTTGCCATAGTTTTGATTAAAGCCTTTGCTACTACCATTACCTGTGCTTCAGGAGGAGTGGGAGGTGTCTTTGCTCCATCATTGTTCATTGGTGGTTTTGTAGGATTTTTTGTAGCAAGGTTGATAAATGTTTTAGGTATAGGAGTGAGTGTTGAAGAAAGCAATTTTGTTTTGGTGGGTATGGCTTCGGTTATGGCGGGAATAATGTACGCACCTATGACTTCTATCTTCCTTATTGCGGAAATAACAGGAGGATATGCGTTATTTGCTCCGTTGATGATTTCTACAACTATCTGTTATTTGGTAGTAAGAAGTGTAAATAGGTATTCCATTTACGCACAGCCTTTGGCAAAACACGGCGACCTTATGACACACAACAAAGATAAGACTGCTATACATTTTATGGACAAATCCAAAATTTTGGAAACCAATTTCTACAAACTGAACGAAGACGACACACTTAGAGATATAGTAAGAGCGGTAGAAAACTCTTCAAGGAGTTTCTTCCCTGTTGTAGATAAAGACAACAATTTTAAAGGGGTAATAGTTTTGGACGATGTAAGGGGAGTACTCTTCCATTCAGAATTTTACGATAAACTAAAGGTTAAAAGTTTTATGCGTTACTCTGAATATTTCATAGCAGATATAAACGATAGTATGGAAAAGATAGTCAAAAAGTTTAAAGGTGTGGATAGATATACAATCATCATTTTGGATAAAGGAAAATTTGTAGGTTGTATGTCAAGGGCTAATGTCTTTTTGGCTTATCAAAATTTTATACATAACAATTCTGACGAATAAAAAACTAATCTTAAAAAACATAAAATAAAATGAAAATAGCAGTAGTAGGTGCAACAGGTTTAGTAGGTAGTGTAATGCTTAAAGTATTGGCTGAAAGAGGTTTTGCCAATCATACTATAATACCTGCAGCCTCAGAGAAAAGTGTAGGAAAGAAGATAAAATTTGTTGCAAAAGAACTTACGGTGGTAAGTGTGGAAGAGGCGATAAATCAAAATTGCGATTATGCAATATTTTCTGCAGGAAGCAAAGCATCTAAACAATATGCACCATTATTTGCTGAAAAAGGGACAACGGTAATAGACAATTCGTCTTGCTGGCGTATGGAAAAAAGCGTTCCTTTGGTTGTTCCAGAGGTGAATATAGACGCTGTGAAAGACTCTGACCGTATAATAGCCAACCCAAACTGCTCAACCATACAGATGATTATGGCTATAGCACCATTGGATAAACTTTTTGATATAAAAAGAATAGTTATCTCTACCTATCAGAGTGTAACAGGTACAGGAGTTAAAGCTTTGAATCAACTTTTTGCAGAAGAAAAAGGAGAAAAAGCAGATATGGCTTATACGTATCCAATACATAGAAACGTACTTCCATACGGTGGAGATTTTCTTGATAATGGCTATACCACAGAAGAAGAAAAGCTTGTAAAAGAAACAAAGAAGATACTTTCCAAACCAGATATAAAAGTTTCAGCAACGGTAGTTAGAGTTCCTGTTTTAGGAGGTCATAGCGAGAGTGTAAATATAGAGTTTGCAAAACCTTTCAAAATGCAAGAAGTATATGAAGTTTTGGAAAGCACTCCTGGTATTACTGTTTTAGACCAACCATCTAAACATATATATCCTATGCCTATAATCTCAGAAGGAAAAGACGAGGTATTTGTTGGAAGACTTAGGAGAGATGAAACCATAGAAAACGGTTTGAATATGTGGATAGTAGCCGATAATTTAAGAAAAGGTGCTGCCACAAATGCTATACAAATCATGCAATCTTTGATGGATAGAAAATAAACTGCTTTATATTTTTATATGGTTAAAAAACTGTTTGTAATATTCTTGTCTTTGTTTGCTTTTGTTGAACTTTATGCTCAGAAAATAAACAACTTATCTTATTCTTTCAGCATAGGAGAAGGCTATGTTTTGCCTACAAACGATTTTCTTAAAGGAGTAAATGAAGACAACAAGAAAATAACCAATCTAACTCATTTTTCTCTCAAAGTGAGCAAAGAAACCGATAATTCTAAACCTTGGCACGCTCGCTACAATGATTTACGCTACGGTTTGGGTGCTTTTTATGGTATATTCAATTATAGTAAAAACTTAGGCAATCCTTTTTCTCTCTATGCTTTTGCAGGTTTTACACCTTGGAAAAACGAAACTTTTTCTTTCAAAAATGAACTTGCAGTTGGTTTGTCTGGTATATGGGATTATTATTCAGAAAACAATCCTCATAATATAGCAGTTTCTATGCCTGTGGAAGCGTATATACATTTTGATTTTCAGTTCTTTTGGCGTATGAAAAACAATTGGCAACTAAATACAGGGTTGTCCTTTATTCATTTTTCAAACGGTGCTGTCATAAAACCTAATAAGGGTATAAATATAGCATCGTATTCTTTGGGACTAACATATACACCAGAGCAAATAGTGAAATACGATGTTGCACCAAAACCTCAAACAAATAAGAAATACGACTACTTTACTAACATTTGGGTAGGTTCGCACGCTGTTTGGTTTAACTATGAGAAAACCACACAAGAGAAAGACACCATAAAAAAATCATACGCCGTAACAGGACTTCAACAAAGGGTTATAAGAAACTTAAATGACAAATATTCAGTTGGTTTGGGTGTGGATTTGGTTTATAATTCTTCTATAGGAAAAACTGACTCGGTTTATTTGCTTCACCCAGAAAAAAGGAATTATGATTTTGTGGATAGAATGTCTGCTGGTTTCTATCTTTCGTTTCAGTACAATATAAATAAACTTTCTGTTTTGGTAGAACCGGGTTATGCTTTTTGGCAAGTGCATGGTTATGCTCCAAAACAGTACCAACGCTTGGGGTTGAGATACAATTTTGCTGAACATTTCTTCGCCCACGTTGCTTTAAGAGCATACAATTATCACGTTGCCGATTTCATAGAATGGGGTTTAGGTTTCAAACTCTAAGATAAAATTTTTATACCCAAACCTTTGATACCCTTTTTCCAAAACAAAGAAACAGAAAAATAGAACTTGATTCTAATTTTCTAAAACAAAGAGATAGAATTCTAAAACAAAGCTTTAGAAAATTAAAACAAAGAGATAGAAAATTAAAACTTTGTTTCGTGAAATTAAAACAAAGAGATAGAATTCTAAAACAAAGTTTCGTGAAAGAAGAGTTAATATCTTATAAAACAAGATTATAAGAGTAGGAGAGAGGGGAGAAAAAATATTTTTTCAAAAAAAATCAAAAACTTTTGTAACTTTTCTATGCCTTCGGTGGTTATACATACAAAGATAGGGAAACAAAGAACAAACACTGTATGACAGAAAAAGAATATAAAGAATCCGTATTGCAATGTTGCGACAACGTTTTCAGGTTCTTATATAAGAATATGAAAAGTGTTGAAGAGGCGGAAGATGTATTACAGGATTCTCTTTTGACACTTTGGAACAATCATAACAGTGTAGAAAAAGAAAAGGCGAAAAGTTATCTTTTCACTGTAGCATACAGAAATATGCTTAATGTTTTGAAATATAATAAAATAAGGACGGGAAAAGAAGAAACAAACACGGAAATTACTACTAATGATTACGACAATAAACAATTGGTTTCATACGCTTTGGAACAATTGCCCGAGAAAATGCGTTCGTGTTTGCTTTTGAAAGATTGGGAGGGGTACAAAGCAAGTGAAATATCTGAAATGCTGAATATTAGCGAAGAAAATGTGAAGATAATCATTTTCAGAGCAAGAAGAATGTTAAGAGAAATTTTGATAAAACAGTAAAAATAAACTTTGTTTTTATGTTAATAAATGAAAAAAATATAGAGGCTTTATTGTACGATTATGCAGAGGGAAATCTCTCACAGAAAGAACGTAATCAGGTGGATTTGTTCTTGTTAGAAAATCCACAGTACAAAGAAATGTTATCTGAATATGATACTTCTGTTGTTGTGCCTAAACAAGAAGATGTTGTCTTTGCAAACAAAGAAAACATTGTTTCAGATATTATGAAACAAAGTCCTAAGAAAACTATAATCATAACCAAATATGTGAAATGGTTTTCTGCTATGGCTGCTATGTTTTTGCTTGTTTTTGGAATAAAAACTTTTTATGAGTTAAATCTTGTAAATAATTCAAAGACAAATTCTTTACCTTCTATTGTCAAGGTTGAAAATGAAGAGAATAACTCTAAAAAATTAGATACTGAAAATACTTTACAACAAAATGATTTACAGATAAAAAACACTAATAATTTAACAAAAGAGGATTTTAAACTAAAAGAAGAACAGCCACAAGAAGTAGAAAACGAAACTAAGGAGGAAGTAGAACAAGAGATTCTTTTGGCAGACAATGAGGTGTTAGAAACAATTATAGAAGAAGAGAATGTAGACAAACAAACTCAAACACAAGAAGATAATATTGTAAATGTAGTGGATAGACACGAGAATTATACAAAAGAGGTGCAGGAAGAAAGTCGTGGTTTGTTTGGTTTGATAGCAAAATACACACCTATAGAGGAAACAATTGAGAACATTACAGAAAAAACTTCAAATATTATCTCTACAGTGAAAGAGTCTAAAGTTAACAAAATAATAATGAATTTCAAAGAAAGAAGAAACAGAGATAGACAACCTGTTTATGAGAAAAAGAAAGTTATAAAGAAGATAAATGCTTAAAAATAAGATAAATAAATAACGTAAAAATAAAACTAAAATGAAAAAGAAGATTTTTTTACTAAGTGCTTTCCTATTTGCAGTGTCAAGTTTCAGCACGCTGAAAGCACAAGACTTTGTAAAAGATAGTGTTAGTATTCTTTCAGAAGGCAAAACTATGGGTGAAAGAATGGTAATACATCAGGGTGAAACAAAGAAATTAGTCGGCTATATCTCGCTTGTTTCCAAAGAAAAAGCAGAGGGTAATTCTGAAGTAAAGTATGCCAAGAAGAGTGCAGATTATTTGTTGGAGAAAATAAACAATGATATGGAGAAACTACCTAATGGACAGAGTACTACAAAGATTTCTTCAGATGATACATTGTTTGTTCAAGCCGATTCTATAGTATTGGAAAGACTTATCAATCAAGAGGATAATGGTTTGTTGTACGATGCTAACTTTGTGCATATCTATGCAGACGGAGAGGACTATAAAATATCTTCAGCCACAACTACAAGAAACAAAAACGGAGAAAGTTCTCTTTATTTGAAGAGTAAAGGAGAAACTAATGGTGCTTTGGGTGATGTTTTTGATGAAGTGGTAGATGTTATTGACGTTTTATCTGATATGAAATCAAGTAAAGGATACACAAGTAAAGCAAATCGTAAGATGTCAAGTGGTTTTGTGTTTGGATATTCTTACCTTAATTGGAGTGATGACGGATTATATTCCACTCCAGAAGATAATTACTCTTTGAAATGGTCGGATAAATGGGATATTTTCTACAGATTGACTTTCTTTCCTGACAATGTATTTTCATTCTCTACAGGTATAGGATTGCAAAGCAATGTTTTCAGATTTGAAGATGGTTTTGATATTTATCCTTACACAGTTTCAACTCCTACAACTAACTATTCCAAAGAGAAATGCAAACTTGTAGCAAGATATGTTACCGTTCCACTTATTGCAAAGATAAAATTGTCAAACAATATTGCTATTCAAGTAGGAGCAATAGGAGGTTTGAATTACAGAAATTCTCACACAGGATTTAAGAGAACATTTAAAACAAATGGTGAAAAAATAGAACAATCTACAGGAAGCAGTTTCAAGGATTTCAACAACTTTAAAGCAGACGTTCTATTAGGAATAGATGTTTATGGTTGGACTTTCTATGCTTATCATACCTTAACTAATATGTTCAAAGATAGTTATGGAAAAGATATGAAACCGTTCTCCTTCGGTGTAATGTTGGGACTATAAAATATATTTAAGCATATAAGTATTGTTTTGAAAAAGGCGAAGTTCTTCTATGGAACTTCGCCTAACTATTAAAAAACAATCTTATGAAAAATTTAATGTTTTGCTATATATTCTCTTATGTTTTCTATAGCCACTCTTTCTTGTTGCATAGTATCTCTTTCTCTTATAGTTACGCAATTGTCTTGTGGAGTTTCGTTATCTACTGTTATGCAGAAAGGTGTTCCTATTGCATCATGACGACGATAACGTTTTCCTATAGTATCTTTTTCTTCGTAATGAACACGATAAGACAATCTTAAATCATTTACTATGCCGTGTGCTATTTCTGGCAAACCGTCTTTGCCTACTAAAGGCAAAACAGCACAACGATAAGGTGCAAGCATCTTTGGAAGTTTCATAACTGTGCGAACAGAACCGTCTTCCAATGTTTCTTCATTGTATGCGTATGAAAATACAGCAAGGAATGTACGGTCTAAACCTATAGATGTTTCTACACAGTAAGGAGTGTAGGATTCGTTTATTTCACTATCAAAATATTGAATCTTCTTGCCGGAAAACTCTTGATGACGTTTCAAATCAAAATCTGTACGAGAGTGAATGCCCTCAAGTTCTTTGAAACCAAAAGGAAACTCAAACTCTATATCGGTTGCAGCATTTGCATAATGAGCAAGTTTTTCGTGGTCGTGGTAACGATATTTCTCTTTAGGAATACCAAGAGCCAAATGCCAATTCAAACGTTCTTGTTTCCAGTATTCAAACCATTGCATTTCAGTTCCTGGACGGCAGAAGAACTCCATCTCCATTTGTTCAAACTCTCTCATACGGAAGATGAACTGACGAGCGACTATTTCGTTACGAAACGCTTTACCTATCTGTGCTATACCGAAAGGAATCTTCATTCTGTTGGTTTTTTGTACGTTTAGGTAATTAACGAATATACCTTGTGCAGTTTCAGGACGAAGATATATAGTATCGGAATCATCGCTTACACTACCCATCTTTGTAGCAAACATAAGGTTGAATTGTCTTACGTCTGTCCAATTGCGAGTGCCACTTATAGGACAAGCAATTTCCAACTCTATTATCAAATCTCTCAACCCTTTAAGGTCGTTGTTGTTCATAAGTTCAGCAAAACGAGAATGTACGTTCTCTATCTGTGCTTGATAACCTTTAACTCTATCACTTGTAGCAAGGAACTGCTCTTGGTTAAAGTTATCTCCGAAACGTTTTTTCGCCTTTACTATTTCTTTATTTATCTTTTCTTCTATCTTTGCCAAATAATCCTCTATCAAAACATCGGCACGATAACGTTTTTTGCTATCTTTGTTGTCTATAAGTGGGTCATTGAAAGCATCAACGTGGCCTGAAGCCTTCCATATCTTAGGATGCATAAACACAGCAGAGTCTAAACCTACTATGTTTTCGTGCATTTGTGTCATTGCTTTCCACCAATAGTTTTTTATGTTGTTTTTCAACTCTACACCATTAGGACCATAATCATAAACGGCAGAAAGACCGTCATATAACTCACTTGACTGATATATAAAACCGTATTCTTTTGCGTGAGATGTTATTTTTTTGAAAAAATCTTCAGTATTTGCCATTATCTTTTATTGTTTAAGAATTCATATTCAATAAAAACTCTTCGTTTGTGCGAGTTCCATTCATTCTGTTCTTTATCAAATCCATTGCTTCATTAGGATTCATATCCGCAATATGATTTCTTAGAATGAACATTCTATTCAGTACATTTTCGCTAAGAAGCAAATCATCTCTTCTTGTAGAAGATGAAACCAAATCTACAGCAGGGTAGATACGTTTGTTTGATAGTTTTCTATCAAGTTGAAGTTCCATATTACCTGTTCCTTTGAACTCTTCAAATATTACTTCGTCCATCTTTGACCCTGTCTCAGTTAGAGCGGTGGCAATTATGGTAAGAGAACCTCCATTTTCTATATTTCTTGCTGCACCAAAGAAACGTTTAGGTTTTTGTAAAGCATTGGCTTCAACACCTCCTGAAAGTACTTTTCCACTTGCAGGAGCAACAGTGTTATATGCTCGTGCCAAACGTGTAATAGAGTCCAATACTATGACAACATCGTGTCCGCACTCTGTCATACGTTTTGCTTTCTCAAGGACTATGTTTGCTATTTTTACGTGTCTTTCTGCTGGTTCATCAAAAGTAGAGGCTATGACTTCAGCATTAACAGTTCTTTGCATATCTGTAACTTCCTCAGGTCTTTCATCTATAAGTAATACTATTAGATAGACGTCTGGGTGGTTTGCTGCTATAGCATTAGCAATCTCTTTCAGAAGAGTAGTCTTACCTGTCTTAGGAGGAGCAACAATCAAAGCCCTTTGTCCCTTGCCTATAGGAGTAAATATATCTATAATACGTGTAGAAATACTTTCACCTTGATGACCTGTAAGTCTAAATTTTTCTTCTGGGAATAGTGGTGTTAGGTAATCAAAAGGTATTCTATCTCTTATGCTTTCTGGTTTTCTACCATTTATATACATTATCTTTACCATAGGAAAATATTTCTCACCTTCCTTTGGCGGACGTATCATACCATTTACAGTATCTCCTGTTTTCAAACTAAAGAACTTGATTTGAGATTGAGATATATAAATATCGTCTGGAGAATTCAAATAATTATAATCCGAAGAACGCAAAAAGCCATAACCATCTGGCATTATCTCCAAAACTCCTTCAGATTCTACCAATCCTTCTACATCTGAAATCAAAGCAGGTGCAGGAGTCTGTTCTTTTTTCTGAGGATTTCTTTGATTATCTATTTGCTCTGGTTTTGTCGCAACTTCTTGGCTTTTTTCTTTATCATTTATAGTATTATTAGTAATATTATTAGTATTTAGTTTATTTGGAGTAGGATTTTCAAAAGTTTTAGTGCTTTCTACCTTAACCTCTGTAATTTTCTCTTCTTCTTTTTCTCTGAATAGGGAAGAAGTTATGTTTTTCTTTGGTTGAAAATCTGGTAAATCTATTTCTTCTACTACAGGTGTTTCTGGTAGTTTCTGCACATTCAAATCTCTTACTATCTGTTTTTTTGCTTGTTCCAAAGTAGAGTTGTTTGCTACTACATTTACAGGATTTGAATTTTTTACATTGGATTCTGCTATTGGCTTAGGTTTTAGTCTTGTTCTTGTGTGTTTTGGTTGTTCCTTTACCTCGCTGTTAGAAGGTTGTTGTGCTTGAGCATTATTCCTTGCCAAAATTTCTGCTTTAGAAGGTCTACCTCTTCTTCTTTTAGGTGTGTTTTCTACATTATTTTCTGTCTTGTTCTCCATTTGTTGAGGATTTGAAGCTTGATAATCTAATATTTTATAAATAAGTTCTTGTTCTGTAACACGAAAAAGTCTTGAAATGTTCATAGATTTTGCTATCTCTTTCAATTCTTGCAAAGACTTTTCTTCAAGGGCTGCTTTACTATACATATATTTATTTAGGTTAAAGTATGACTATTTTTAGTCTTTATAATTTCATTCTTTTATTAAAAAATAATGGGAAAAATCAAAAGAATAGTGCCTTCTTTTGATAAATGCGATTGCAAAAATACAATATATTTTTTAAACAAAATGCTTTTTGTATATTTTTTTTTGTATTTTTGCACACCGTTATTGAAAGTATTTATGGGACAATATATAAAAATATGGGACAATATATAAAAATATTGAGGGTTAGTTGGTTGTTTTCTCTCATTTTATCATTGCTACTTATGGTTATCATAACAGTAGGGTATGTTCTTAAATCTTCCCCTGTCGTTGTTATGACCGCAAAGTCTTCTACCATACTTATATATATCTTTACTCTTATTCAGTTCGTACTTATCTTGCTTGTAAGAAGATATTCTAAAAAAAACATAAAACACATAAAAGAAGAACAGTCTATAAAACGTAAATTAGAACTACATAGACAGTTTTTCATAAAAACACAATATTTGTATATAGCAGCAAATATTGTTGCTTTTGTTTTGTGGATTATTACTAAGAATTATATATCTATATTCTACAATATAATAGCGTTACTTTTCATCTTAACTTCTTTTCCATACGCAATAAAAGCAAAAATGGAAATGGATTTAAGTGAAGAAGATGTAGAGAAACTGAAAAATTTGAAAATAGTAAGAAATAAAAATTATTAAAAATAAAATTCTTTTACAAAAAGTTATGTTCAAAATTTTAGAAAAGCGTCAGCTAACAGAAAATATTGTGTTATTCAAAGTACATGCTCCAAATGTTGCTTTGAAATGTCAGCCAGGACAATTCGTTATTGTGGTTGATGATGAAAAAGGTGAAAGATTACCTTTTACTATTTGCGATTTTGACCGCAAGGAAGAAACTATTACATTAGTAATACAAATAGTGGGAGATGGTTCAAAGAAACTTGCTCAAATGGAAGCAGGACAGTATATGAGAGATATAGCAGGTCCACTTGGTAATCCTTCAGAACTTATAGAAGATGTTGAAAATCTAAAAGACAAACGTATAGTTTTCATAGCAGGAGGTTTGGGAACAGCACCTGTTTATCCTCAAGCAAAATGGGCTAAACAAGCAGGAGTTGCACACGATGTTATCATAGGAACAAAAACTAAATCTACTCTTATCTATGAAGAAGAGATGAAAGAAGTTGCCGACAATTTGTACGTATGTACAGATGATGGTTCTTATGGATTCAATGGTATGGTTACTGCTTGCCTTGAAGACCTTGTTGTAAATAAAGGTATGCACTATGATATAGCCGTTGCTATAGGACCTATGATTATGATGAAGTTTGTTTGTCTCATGACAAAGAAATTAGGTATCAAAACCATAGTTAGTTTAAACTCTTTAATGGTAGATGGTACAGGTATGTGCGGTGCATGTAGAGTTACAGTAGGTGGAGAAATGAAATTTGCTTGTGTAGATGGTCCTGAATTTGATGGACATCTTGTAGATTTTGACCAAGCTATGCAAAGACAAAGAATGTTCCCTCCTCATAAAATAGCATTCAATACACCTGAACATAAATGTAACCTTGCTGATAAGGTAGAAGCATCTTTGGCAGAGTTTGACAAAAAGAAACGTGTTCCTGTAAGAGAACAAGACCCAGATGTGAGAAACAAAAACTTTGAAGAAGTTTGCTTTGGTTACAACGATAGCGAAGCAAAATTGGAAGCATCTCGTTGTTTGAATTGTAAAGTTCCTATGTGTGTAAAGGCTTGTCCTGTAAATATAAACATACCTGCTTTTATACACGAAATAGCAGAAGGAAACAACGAAGAGGCTATAAAGATTATTCATCAAAGTTCTTCTCTTCCAGCAATTTGTGGTAGAGTTTGTCCTCAAGAATCTCAATGCGAAGGTTCATGTATAATGGGTAAGAAAAACGATGCTGTTGCTATAGGTAAACTTGAAAGATATGTAGCCGATTGGGCAAGAGATAACAACGTACATGAAGAAATAAACATAGAGAAAAATGGTAACAAAGTTGCCGTTATAGGTAGTGGTCCTTCATCTTTGGCTTGTGCAAGCGATTTAGCAAAGATGGGTTATACTGTTACTATCTTTGAAGCATTGCATCGTAGTGGTGGTGTGCTTTCTTATGGTATTCCAGAATTCCGTCTTCCAAAATCAAAGGTTGTAGAAAAAGAAATAGAAGAGGTTACAAAACTTGGTGTAGAAATCAACTGTGATGTACTTGTAGGAAAAAGTATGACAGTAGATGATTTGTTTGAACAAGGTTACAAAGCAGTATATATTGCAACAGGAGCAGGTACTCCTAAATTTATGCCTATAGATGGTATAAATCTAAACGGTGTTGTTTCAGCCAATGAGTTCCTTACAAGAGTAAATCTTATGAAAGCTTACAGCAATGAATACGAAACACCTGTTTTCGTTGGAAAGAAAACCGTTGTAGTAGGTGGTGGTAACGTGGCTATGGACGCTGCAAGAAGTGCAAAACGTTTAGGTTCAGATGTAAGCATAGTTTATAGAAGAACCATAGAAGAAATGCCTGCAAGAAAAGAAGAGGTTCACCACGCAAAAGAAGAAGGTATCAACTTCAAAACATTGAACAATCCTGTGGAAATACTTGCCGATGATAAAGGTTGGGTAAGAGGTATCCGTTGTATAGAAATGGAACTTGGAGAACCAGACGCAAGCGGAAGAAGAAAACCTGTAGAAAAACCAGGAAGTGAGTTTGATATGGAATGCGATTGCGTTATAATGGCTTTGGGTACAGATGCTAACAAACTTATTACTTCTACAACAGAAAACCTTGACATAAACAAGAGAGGAAACATCGTTGCAGATGATAGCCAAGCAACTTCTCGTCCAGGAGTATTTGCAGGTGGAGATATAGTTAGCGGTGCTGCTACTGTAATCCTTGCAATGGGTGCTGGTAGAAAAGCTGCTGCAAGCATAGACGAATATATTAAATCTCTTTAATAATTAACACTTTATGAAAATAAAAGAGGTGGAAGGAATTCTGCCTCTTTTTATTTTATTCTTAAAAAAAATCATTTTTTTTACTTAAAGCAAGTGAATATCAAAACTTTTTTCTTATATTTGCAAACTCTAAATAAGCATACTATGAGAAGGAAAAAACATATTATTTTGCTGATTTCAGCCTGTATATTAGCATTATCTGTAAATGCTCAAAGATATAATCCTAAGTCTATAAAAAGAACAAACACCAAGGAACAGATACGTATAGGTCTTACTGCAGGTGTGAATATGAGTGATTTGACAAGTGCCAAGGGATTGGATATTTGGAACGGTTTGGCTTACTTTGACAAGAACTCAAACTACATAGGTTTTACCGATACCAAACCTTTCAAATGGGGTTTTAACTTTGGAGTAACTGCACAAGGCAGATTTGGTTCTTCAGCTCATCTTTTCTGGCAGAGTAGTTTGCTTTACACAACCAAAGGTTACAAAGTAAGTACTCAGAATGTAGATATAAGTGCTACTGCTGGTTATATGCAAATACCATTGGAAGTTATGTACAAGTTTCCTGCAAAGAATACTTCTTTCATAGTATCTGCTGGAGCGTTCTTAGGTGTAGGTGTGGCAGGATTTACAGACTTTGAAGACCACTATGGAGAAGATTATTCACCAAGACAAAACCACCCAGCGTTGCAATCTCCTTACATCAACGAAGATTTAGGTACAAGCGTTTATATTGGTTGTGATTATTCTGTACATGGTGCCAATGTTTATTGGAAAGATAGGGACGACACTTTTGCATCTGAAGGTACTTGGAGATTTGACGGAGGTTTCCAATTGGGTGTAGGTGTTGAATACAAAAGCCTTCAATTTATGCTTAGATACCAATATTCTCTTACTCCTTTCTATGATTATGGTTACGATTTTTCTTACCGTTACAAACAAAGAGGACAAAGTTATCATACGTCATTTGAATACTTTAACATAGATATAGACTCACCTCGTCAGCAACTTATAACTTTCTCTATATCATATTTCTTTGACAATTTCAATCACGGAATACGTTTATAAGATTTTTATAAGTAGCAGGCAAAACATTGTTTCGTTATAAAGAAACATATTTACAAAACTTTTAAATCTTTAATAACTATTATAACATTTAAAGTCTTTAAACTTCAAGGGCAAAAAACTGAAAACTCTTTCTTTGTTTTACAAAAATAAAACAAAGAAAGAGAAAATTAAAACAAAGTTCTACGAAATTAAAACAAAGAGATAGAAATCTAAAACAAAGTTTCGTGAGAATGAAGTGAGATTTTGTAAAAAACAAGTATGTTTTGTGCTATCAAAAACTTCAATATGTTAAAAAAATTAAAGATTTTAAGACTTTAAAACACAAAAAGTGAAATATTAAACTCGTTTTGTAAAAATTAGTAAAAGGTTTAATTTATATTATAGTTGAGTTTGGATTTTAGAGTGGAGGAGAGGTTTTTAGAGAATATTTTTTTCAGAAGTTCTTTTTTCAAATGTTTTCTCTTGTTATAAGAAAAGAAAGTGTCGTTTTTTAAAGAGAAATCTTTTCTATAAACTTCCTTAGGTGAGATGTATATATATGTGTATTCAAATATAAGACCCTCATTATTAGTTTCTTTTGTCAAATCTTTCTTTTCAGGGCAAATAAGGGTAATGTTTCTTTTTATGCATTCTTCTTTTAGAGTACCAACGCTTTGTTCATAATTGGACAGTATGTTTTGCCAAGAAAAATCCTTATAAGTAGTTTCTCCCAAATTGACTATAGGTCTTAACTGTATAATATCCAAGTCTATACCGTCAAAAACTTTGAAAAAATCCTTTAACTGCAAAACATTGTCGGAGTTCATAGTGTAGTTTATCCTTAGTTTGAAGTTTGGGTATTTTTTCTTCAAATCCGAGATAAATAACAACGCATTTTGGAATTTGGAAAACGAACCATTTGTCATTAAATCTTCGTAAGTTTCTTTGTTTGTGCCATGTAGAGAAACTGTTATCTCGTTTAACCCTTGTTGTATATAGTTTTCCAAATCCTCTTTTTTCAAAAGGTTGGCATTGGTTGTCATAGAAATGTACGGAACTTTCTTTTCCTTAGCCTTACTTATTATATAAGCCAAATTCTTGTACATTGTAGGCTCTGCACCGCAACCTATCTGAAGTTTTAACGAATAAGGGAAAAATTTCTCTGCTATTAGGTCTATCTCTTCTTTTGAAAACGCTCCCTGCATGCTTTTTCTCTTTTCTTCGTCTGAAAAATAACACATCTTACAACGAAGATTGCAAGCCAAGATAGGGTCAAAGAAAATACCGAAATACCTTCTTTTCATACTATGTAAAGAAAGTATTCCAGCAAGTTTCAACCTATTGCTTTTTATTATTCTGTTTGCTTTTAGCAGAGAATAGATGTTCATCTTTTTTGTTTGAAAGAGATTTACTCTTGTTTATCTCTATTGTAATGAGGCATAGTGTCTGGTATCTCCAAAGAGAACTCAACCAATCCTCCAAAACTTCCATCATTCTTGTACCAAGGAGTCTGATAGATAAGTTTTTTTTGACCTTTCTTTGTTATAGTATAAACATTCTGAACGGTGTCTTTCATAAGATGTTCTATTATTTGCTTTGAACGTTCATTATGACAACCCATAATGTTTTGACCTATTATACTTTTATTTACATCTTTCAGATTAACCTCTTTTGAATGAAGATTCATATCTATATAATCTCCGTTTTCATCTGTTACTGTTATGGCTATACTTTTCAAGCCTTCAGCCCAATTTTCCATATAATATCTTTTTTTTAATAAAAAAACAAAAGGTAAGAATTTTGTTTTGTTTCTTATTCTTACCTTTTGATAACGTTATTTTTTTAATATTATTTTGCACTCAAAGCTGCTAATGCTATAGAGTAAGTTTTTGTTTGTATAGAATCTCCTCTTGAAGATAGGATACAAGGAACTTTTGCTCCAACAACCATAGCTGCAAGTTCAGCACCTGCAAATTTTGTAGCAGTTTTGTAGAATACGTTTCCAGGTTCTATTGCTGGCCATACCAAACAGTCTGCATCACCTGCAACTTCTGAATCAAGTTTTTTGATTTGTGCAGATTCTTTATCTATAGCAACGTCCATAGCCAAAGGACCATCAACTATTGCACCTTTTATTTGACCTCTACGGTTCATAGTTGCTATTAAAGCAGCATCTACGCAAGCAGGCATACCTGTAAGCATTTGTTCTGTAGCAGCTATCATAGCTACTTTTGGACATTCTATACCTAAAGTATGTGCAGTCTTAATTACGTAATTAACTATAGCAGTTTTTTGTTTGAAATCTGGAGCAGGGATAACTGCAACGTCAGAAGTTATAAGCAATTTATGATAAGCAGGTATTTCAAATACAGAAACGTGAGATAAAACAGGTTTTCCACCTGGCATAAGTCCGTTTTCTTTATTTAGAATGGCTTTCATGTATTTGTCTGTTGAACAAAGACCTTTCATAAGTATTTGTCCTTTGCCTTCATTTACAAGAGCAACAGCCTTTGCAGCAGCTTTTGCTTCATCTGCTTCTTGTACCAATTCTTTGTATTTATTTACGTCTATACCTTCTTTTTGACATGTAGCCTTAATTGTTTCTATATCACCTACAAGTATTACATCTGCAATACCAAGGTCTATAGCCTTGCTTGTAGCACCCAATGTGTGAGAATCGTTTGCAAAAGCAGCAACCAAAGTTTTTCTTGGGGCAGCTTTAGCAGCAGAAATTAACTCTTCTAATTTTTTCATTTATTTTTATTGTTTTTATTTTTGTTAGTTTTTTTATTGAAAATCACGTGCAAAATTAAGAGGTTTTAGTGATATTACAAAATAAAATTTAAGAAAAACAATAATATGTGCAAGCAATGACAAGAAAAATTGTATATTTGCAAAAAGAAAAACCAAGAAAATGCAGGAAGAAAAAATCATAATGAGAGCCTTAGAGCCTGAAGATGCAGAGAAAATATACGAATGGGAAAACGACTCTGAGCAATGGAATAACGGTGTGAATACTCGTTTTTTTTCACTTGTGGGAATAAAGGAATATATTTTCAACCAGCAGAACGATGATATTTTTTCTTCGTGTCAGACAAGGAATATAATAGAACTGCAAAACGATACGAAAAAAGAGATTATAGGTTGTGTGGATTTGTATGATATAGACGCAAAAAACTCAAAAGCAGGCATAGGAATATACATACAAAAGGAAAAAAGAGGGCAGGGATATGCAAAAAAATCTATCTCCCTTTTGGAACAATATGCTTCAAACACACTTTGCCTTTATCAACTCTATGCTTTTGTATCTGAAAATAATGTTGTTAGTCAATCTTTATTCGCTTCATTAGGTTATAATAAAACAGTAGAATTGAAAGATTGGGTAAGAATTGGCAAGAAATTTGAAAACGTAATAGTTTATCAAAAAATATTATGATAATTCTTTGATATAAAATCTGTTAAAAAAAACAATTAGGAAAATATTATGAAAGATACATTTAATAAAATAAAGACCTATTTCTCCACACACAAATTAACAAAACAGATACTTTTGATATTTTTTGGTATAGTGGTTGTTTGTGCGATTATTTCTGCTATTCTGTGTTTCTCTAAGACACAAAACACAAGTGAAACAGAGTTTTACATTTACCCAAATACAACTTATAAACAACTTTGCGATAGTTTGGAAGCCAAAAACATAGTGAATACCAAACATTTTGCTTTTAAAACTTATTCCAAAGCCTTTTCACTGAAACAAAACATAAAGACAGGTTACTATATTATAGACAAAAAAATGCCTGTTTTGAAACTCGTTAAACATCTTCGTAATGGGGAACAAGAGCCTATAAGAGTTACTATTGCGTACGCAAGAAGTGTAGATGAATTTGCAAATCTTGTTACCCAAAAACTTTTGATGACAAAGGAGGATTTATCATCTGAAATAGATTCTTTAGGGTATGAATATCCTACAATGGTATATTGTGATGTGTTACCCGATACTTACGAATTTTATTGGACGGTTTCGGCAAAAGATTTACTGAAAAAGTTGAAAAAATATGCAGACAGATGGTGGGACAAGAAAGAAAAGGATTTGGAAAAGAGTGGATTTTCTCGCACAGAGATAGTTACGTTGGCTTCTATTGTTAATGAGGAAACCAATTACGAGAAAGAAAAAAAGAGAATAGCAGGTGTGTATGTTAATAGGTTGAAAATAGGACAGGCTTTGCAAGCAGACCCAACGGTTAAGTTCGCTTTGGGAGATTTTTCCATAAGAAGAATAACTTCGGATATGTTAAAAACAGACTCTCCTTTCAATACCTACAAAGAAACAGGTCTTCCACCGGCACCAATCTGCATACCGACTATATCTTCTTTGAAAGCGGCTTTGAAATACGAGAAACACGACTATTATTATTTCTGTGCAAAAGAAGATTTCTCAGGTTCTCACAATTTTGCAAAAACTTTTGAACAACATCAAAAGAACGCAAAAAAATATCATAAAGCCTTAAACGCACGCAACATAAAGTAGGAGATACTTCTCTTGAAAACAAGATTTTGAAAGTAAAACTCTTTGATTAGGAAACAAAATATACAAAAAAAGAAAGGTAAGCTACTCATATCGCACCGCTACAACCTTCTTACCTTGCTGCATTCCTGCCCTGGGGAGATTCAAAGGGAGCTGGTCGTATAAGACTTACCCGATTGCAAAAGTACAACTATTTTTGGAAATAACAACAATATTTGCACTAAATTCTTTTTTATTTTTATAAATCATACACTCTCACACCCACTTTTTATGCACAAAATCAAACTAATAACCCTCACAACCCAAACTCTTTCTCTCACTTCCTATATAACTTCATTTTAATTTCACAGAACTTGATTCTAATTTTCAAAAACAAAGAGAACTCCAAATAACTTTTGTTTTTGGGATATTTTCATAAAATTTTACTTGAGGTGAATTCTGTAAGAGATTGATTAACAAGATAATTATATTTTTTATATGCTGTATTATTCAAATTAAAAAATAGTTAAGTGTTTGTTTATCAGATATGTTACGAGGTTTACCTAATGTAGTACTTGAGGTGAATGCTGTAAGTTCTTGATTATTTGAAATATAATATAAATACTATCAAAGTAAAAATATGACTTTTTCAGTAGTAAAATAAAGGAATTTGATGACAAAACAAGACGGACACACCCAAAAGTAACTATGAATAAGAGGAAAAAGGGAGAGAGAGATTTTAATCTCTCTCCCTTCACTCTTATATAGTTAGTAAAAAGCGGGGGGATTTTTATACATATAGGGACCCCGCCCCGCCCCGTTTGAAAACTGTATTTATTAACTCCAAACTAATGACAAAGAATCAAAACCGCATACACTCCACTCTTAAAGAGTGTATGCTTTGTTATGTCATTACTGAAAAGTTCACTCACTTTTACATATATAGGTGAGTGAGTGAATAAACCAAAACAAAACCACTTGAAACATTTACCCCCCCCGAAAAAGTTAATAGCATAAGAAAGAGTGTAGGAGAGTGTTGTTTGTCCGTCTGTCTGCTTTTTGTTGTAAAAAGATTAAAGTATTGATTTAATGACAGTTGTTATAGAATTATATTTTAATTCAGCGAAACAAAGAAAGAGAATTCTAAAACTTTGTTTTAATTTTCTATCTCTTTGTTTTAGAAAATTAGAATCAAGTTCTACGAAATTAAAACAAAGAGATAGAAAATTCTTTCTTTGTTTTAGAAAATTAAAATCAAGTTCTACGAAATTAAAACAAAGAGATAGAAAATTCTTTCTTTGTTTTAGAAAATTAAAACGAAGTTTCATGAGTGTGAAACTAAATGGTAGAAAATTGGACAAGAGATAAAGAAGAGTAGGGCTTATTTCTAAAAAAGTGTTATAAAATTTTGTTAAAATAAAATATTGTCATACATTTGCACAATAAAATAAACAGAATGCGATATGAATATAGATATTTTTAGTATATTGTTTAGATTTTCTCCGGAATTAGATAAAAAGATAGATACTTTTTCTTTTACGTTTTCTTATTTGATTACATTACTGGTAATCTTAGTTGTTTTTATATTTTTACTAAGTGTTTTGGTTTCAAGAAAAAGATTTAGAAAAACTCTATACAACAATAAGGTACTGCTTTTTAGTTTTATAATTATATTCCTTGCTGGGTTTGTTATTTACTTTAAAGGTTTTTATTATGATGCAATGGCTAAAAATCCTGCAACGGTCTTTCTTCGCTCCTTTACTGCATCATTGGAAATGTTTCTCGGAAAATCCTCTATTATAGGCATAAATCCTCATTTGAAAGAAGTGAATGGGGTTTATATGTTTTGGTTTATACTTGTGCATACGTTGGCTTTATTGCTTATCTCTTTGGTAGTCTTAAAGTTAATAGGTTTTAGATTGGTAAATAATTTAAGGGTATTATGGTATACCATCATTAAAAAAAGAATAGAGTATGTATATGTTTTTTTTGGCTTGAACGATACGACTACTCTTTTGGCACAAGATTTATATAAGAAAAGTCAGAAAAAATCTATGTTCATTTTCATAGAATCAGAGAAAGGTTTGTTGGACGAGAACGAAGAAAAAATTTCTGTTACAAAAATATTCTCAGGTACAAGTAACAAAAGAACTAAAACAGATTATATTTCAGATTGGAATGCTTTGATTTTAAGACAACATGGAGAATTTAAAATGGATAGTTCTAAAGATGGAATTTTTGGAAAATTAGGACTGAAGAATTTGGATAGAATAATAAAACGCAATAGACTGAAACAATTTAAATTATTTTTGCTTTCATACGAAAAAGAGGAAGATAATATAAGCAAAACTTGGGAAATAGTAAATGCTGTCTATACTTATAATACGGACAATAAAAAATATAATCAAAAGAATGAATTTCCTAAGATAGATGTTTATTGCCATGCTCAAAAAGAAAACCAAGATACAGTATTTGAATATGATTCAAAGGTTTTGGAATATCCAGAACGTTTGGAAATACATGTAATAGATTCTGCATATCTTACAGTGCAAGAGTTGAAAAAAGATATAAAATCTCAACCTGTTAGTTTTGTAAAAATAAACAAAGAAAAAGGAACGGTAGAAAGCGAGTTTAATGCTTTGGTTATAGGTTTCAATCGTACAGGAAAAGAAGCCTTTAATTTCTTGTACGAGTTTTCTGCTTTCTGTTCTAATAATGAGGGAGATAAATCACCTGTAAATATCTATGTAGTAGATACTAAGATGAATGAAATTTTACCAGAGTTGTATCAAAAAATGCCCGGATTAGACCCGAAAAGACCAAAATTGGAAGGAGAGGAAGAAAATAATACTCATTTAGAGTTTTTGAATTGTTCTGCCTTTTCTCAAGAGTTTTGGGATTTGATGAACAGAAAACAAGATGGTAAAACAAAAGAAGAAGACGATGAAACAAAAGAAAAAGACGGTAAAACATTATTAGAAAAACTAAACTATGTTGTGGTAGCAATGGGAGATGATAAATTAAGTCTTGATTTTCTACCTACATTTTTAAATAATATGTTTTCTAAACGAAAAGGTAATTTAAGTTATTTTCGTTTGTTCGTAAGAAATTACAAGAAAGAAACATACAATGAACTTAACGCCTTGGCAAATCATTATAATAATATTTATTCCAAAAAATATGAAACCATAAAAGATAATGTGCATATTTTTGGAACAGATGAGAAGATTTTTACAGAAGATTCTATTGTGTCAGATAAGATATTAACGAGGGCTAAAATCTTCTATCAACAATATGAAAAATCAAAAGAATCTCCAGAAGAAATGTGGCAAAAAAGAAGAAAAAAGGAGAAAACAAAATACAATAGTACTATAGAAGTAGAAAGAAGATTGTTATCTGTAGAATCTCAAGATATAGCAAACGTTATGCACATTGCTACAAAAATGAAACTTATGAGCATATCTTCAGACGATTTAGAGAGATTGGAAGAATATCAGATGGCTTCTTTGGATAGAAAAGATAGTGAGATAAAAGATAAAGACGATAAAGAAGTAATTGACTATTTAGTAACTTATCCAAATGCTACAAAGGAACAATCTCTATTACTGAATAATATAGCAAAATGCGAACATCTTAGATGGAATGCTTTATCCACACTTTTAGGATATACATATTCGGGAACAAATGACAAATCCTATGTAAATAAAACCCATGACTGTCTTGTTTCAAACAGAACATTGCATTCTATATTAGAAAAGAAAGAAACTTATAAATATGATTGTAATACAATAGATTTGTCCTTAAGGTTGTATAAAGATAATCTTGATTTAAGTGAATAACATATAAAAACAAAATATAAACGAAATGAAAACTTACACACCAAATCCGATAAATACTTCTGATGTGGTACTTCCAAAAGAATTGGAACAATTAACAGAAGAAATGGCAAAGAATGTACATGAACTTTGGTCTCAAACCAGAATAGAGCAGGGTTGGAAGTACGGAGAAAAAAGAGATGATGAAAACAAACTTCACCCATGTTTGATAGCATACGAAGATTTGCCAGATAGTGAAAAAGTGTATGATAGAAATTCTGCTATAGAAACTCTAAAACTGATACTGAAACTTGGTTTCAAAATAACTAAATAAATAGATGTATAAAAAAGTTATACTTGGGTGGAACAGAGATAAATCTTTGCAAAGAAAACACCCTTGGTTATTTTCTGGTGCTATAGCAAGGCAGGACGAAAACATAAAAGAGGGAGATTTAGTGTCTGTTTATTCTATAGAGAAAGAATATTTGGCAACGGGTTATTGGCAAAACGATACCATAGCAGTAAAAATCCTTACCTTTGATGAGGAACCTATAGACCAAAAGTTTTTCAATAGAGTTATATCTCAAGCAGTTAAATACAGAGAATCTTTAGGTTTGTTCTCTGATGAGAAGAACAATATTTTCAGATTGATAAACTCAGAAGGGGATTTCTTATCTGGGCTTATTGCAGATTATTATGACGGAAATATTGTCTTACAATTTCACAGCGTGGGAATGTATTTGATGAAAGATTTTATAGTAAAAGCCTTAGTGGATAACGTAAAAAATCTTAAGACTATCTTTTCCAAATCATCTTCCACTTTACCGAAAAAAGAAAACATAGAAACAAAAGATGAGTTTCTTTACTCTACAAGTGAGGAAGACTATTTCATAGCAAAAGAGAATGATTGCAATTTTATAATAGACTACAAAGAGGGTCAGAAAACTGGTTTCTTTATAGACCAAGCCAGCAATAGAAAACTCCTTTCTTCATTATCTAAAGACAAAAAAGTGCTTAACTGTTTCGGATACACAGGAGGTTTTTCTGTAGCAGCATTAAAAGGAGGTGCATCTTTCGTTACTACTTTGGATATATCAAAAAAGGCTATAGATATTTGCAATAAAAACATAGAAAATAACTCTTATTCTTCTAAACACGAAGCAAAGGTTGTAGATGTTTTGGAATATTTGGACAACATAAAGAAAGGGGAGTATGATATTATAGTTTTAGACCCACCAGCCTTTGCAAAACATAACAGAGATTTGGTTCGTGCTTTGAAAGGTTATAGAACTATAAACAAGAAAGCGATGGAGAAAATAAAAAGTGGAGGTCTGCTTTTCACGTTCTCTTGTTCGCAAGCCGTAAAAAATGAAGACTTTATTACTATGTTGTTTTCAAGTGCAGCATTATCAAATAGAAAAGTGAGAATAGTAAGAAAACTACCTCACAATTTTGACCACCCGCAAAGTATTTTTCACCCTGAAGGAGAGTATTTAAAAGGAGTTCTACTCTATGTAGAGTAAAACTCCTTTTTTTGTTTTATAAAGATTTCTTATCTTGCTATTTCTGTAGCCAAGATTCTATATTGTGTGCAACTATATCTATTCTTGCATCAAAACTTTCTTTAGTTGCGTATGCAATATGAGGAACGCAAACACAGTTCTTTGCATTCAAAAGAGGGTGATTTTCTTCCAATGGTGGTTCTTTTTCATACACATCTATACCAGCACCAGCAATTTTTCCATTGTTTAAAGCTTCACTCAAGGCTTGCATATCTATGACGTTACCTCTTGCAGTGTTTATAATGATAGCAGAAGGTTTGCAAAGAGAAAGATGTTCTTTGTTTATCAAATGATAAGTTTCTTCTGTCAAAGGAGTATGCACAGAAATAATATCTGACTCTTTCATAAGTTCTTCTATACTTACATATTTTATTCCTTCTCTTGTATATACAAGGTTATTTTTCTTTCTGGTATAAACTAAAACATTTGCACCGAAAGCCCTAAGAAGCAAAGCCGTTCTTTTACCTATAGCACCCAAACCTACTATACCTACAGTCTTACCTTTCAACTCTGTACCAAGATAATTATTCCTTGTACCACTTTCTCTAATAGAGTTATTCATAAATGATATTTGCCTTAGAACATCTAACATCAAACCTATTGCTAACTCACTTACCGCTTCTGTAGCATAGCCACTTGCGTTCACAATCTCTATTCCTCTTTCTTTGCAATAGTTCTGGTCTATGTGGTCTATACCTGTAAAAGCCACAGCCAAAAGTTTAACGTTCTCACACTTAGATAAAACACTCTCTTTCAAAGGTATGTTGGAAATAATTACTATATCATTGTCTGCAATTCTCTCTACAAGAGTTTGTTCATCTTCTTTCCTGTCGTGGAACATAGAAAACGAACAATTGTATTTTGCAAATCTTTCTTTCAATTCTTTTTCTCTTGCTTCGCTTATGCCTATTGGCTCAACGGCTACTATTTTCAAATTCTCTTTCATCGTCTATTACTATTTATAAAGTATGTTGTGTTGTTATATATTTATAAGGTGCAAAATTACAAATTATTTTCACCTTTAGAATATAAAGAGTGTATTTTTTCTAATTTTATTATAGAAAAATACTTCTTTGTTCTGTTTCAGCGAAACTTTGTTTTAATTTTCTAAAACAAAGAAAGAGAATTCTAAAACAAAGTTTTAGAAAATTAAAACAAAGAGATAGAAAATTCTTTCTTTGTTTTAGAAAAACTATACAAAAACACAAAATTTTGTAAAAAAGAATGTGAAAAGATTGTTAATAAAAAAAAATAACGTATCTTTGTACATAGAAATTTAACGTTCAATAAAACACATTATTACTTATGAAAACAACATCAAAGATTTTGATACTTTTATGTGTAAGTATCTGTTTGCTTTCTTGTAATCAAACCAAGAAAACACAAAGCAACGCCAAAACATCGCAACCTACTATTTCACAAACATTAAACAAGGAAGATGAACCTGTGTTTGTGGCAGTAGAAGAGGAGGCTGTATTTCCTGGAGGATACGAAGGCTTGACAAAATTCTTACAGGATAATATAAAGTATCCTAAGAAAGCAAAGAAAAACAATATTCAAGGAACTGTTTTTGTACAATTTACAGTTGAAAAAGATGGTTCTGTTTCTAATGTGAAAATTTTAAGAGATATAGGTGGAGGTTGTGGTAAAGAAGCCGTAAGAGTTGTGAAAGCCATGCCAAAATGGCAACCTGCAAAACAAAGAGGCAAACCTGTAAGATGTCTGTACAATCTTCCTTTGAAATTCTCTATGAACAAATAGCCCAAAACTTTCTTTTTACAAAAAGAACATTCGTTTAATTTTTATATTTTTTTATCAAAAACCCCTTTAAACGCATTTTAAAGGGGTTTGTTTGCATTTTTTAGGTTTCAAAATTTTTGTATTTTTTAGAATTTTTGTAATTTTGTATATTCGTTTTCCAGCGTGGAAAAACTTTTTTTTGAAAGAAAATTATTTATACATATATGGACGAAAATAGCGAAAGAATACAACGGGTTAATATAGAAACCCAGATGAAACAAGCCTATATAGATTATGCCATGAGTGTAATTGTGGCACGTGCATTGCCAGATGCCAGAGATGGAATGAAGCCTGTGCATCGTAGAATAATGTTCGCAATGGGCGATATGGGTATGTACTACAACACAAAGCATAAAAAATCTGCCAGAATAGTGGGAGAGGTTCTTGGTAAGTACCACCCACATGGAGATTCTTCTGTATATGGTGCTATGGTAAGAATGGCACAAAAGTGGGCTTTGAGATACCCGCTTGTAGATGGACAAGGAAACTTCGGTAGTATAGACCTTGACCCGCCAGCAGCCATGCGTTATACTGAGGCAAGAATGTCAAAGATAGCAGCAGAACTTTTGGCAGATATAGACAAGGATACTGTAGATTTTCAGAACAATTTTGATGATTCATTGAGAGAACCTACCGTTCTTCCTACAAAAATACCTACTCTTTTGGTAAATGGTACCAACGGTATAGCAGTAGGTATGGCTACAAATATGGCTCCGCACAACCTAAGTGAGTCTATAGACGGTATAATTGCGTATATAGACAACAACGATATTACTATAGACGAGTTGATGCAGTATGTAAAAGCACCGGACTTTCCTACAGGTGGTATAATATATGGTTATGACGGAGTAAAACAAGCATATCATACAGGTAAAGGGCAAGTAATAATAAGAGGACACGCTACTATAGAAGCATCTAAAAGTGGCGACCACGAACAAATAGTAGTTACTTCCATACCTTACGAAGTTTGCAAATCGGATATGATAAAGCATCAAGCAGAACTTGCAAACGAAAAGAAGATAGAAGGTATTTCAAACATAAAAGATGAAAGTAATAAAGACGGTATTCGTATTGTTTATAAATTGAAAAAAGACGCTATAGCAAGAGTTGTACTGAATAAATTGTATCAATACTCTGAATTGCAATCTTCTTTCTCTATAAACAATATTGCTTTGGTTAATGGCCGTCCAAAATTGCTTAATCTTAAGGATATTATATCTGTTTTTGTCAATCATAGAAAAGACGTTGTAGAAAGAAGAACACGCTATGAGTTAAGAAAGGCAGAGGAAAGAATGCACATAGTTGAGGGTTTGTTGAAAGCACTTGACTTAATAGATGAGATAATTTCTCTTATCAGGTCTTCAAAAACGGTTCAGATTGCCAAAGAAGGAATGATGGAGAAGTGGGATTTCTCTGAACTACAGGCTGCTGCAATCGTTGCTATGCGTCTTGGACAACTTACAGGTTTGGAAAGAGAAAAACTACAAGAAGAACACGATAAATTAGAAGAGTTTATAGCAAAATGTAAGGCTATACTTGCAGACGAAAACGTACTTATGCAGGTAGTGAAAGACGAATTACTTCAGATAAAAGAAAAGTATGGTGATGCAAGACGTTCTGAAATAGAGTACAATTCTAAAGACTTCAAAATAGAAGATATGATTGCAAATGAAAGAGTTGTTATCACCATTTCGCATCTTGGTTATATCAAACGTACTCCTCTTTCTGAATATAGAACTCAAAATAGGGGAGGCAAAGGTTCTAAAGGTAGTGCCACAAGAGATGAAGACTTTATAGAATATGTATATATTGCTTCAATGCATGACTATATGTTGTTATTTACAAACAAAGGTCGTTTGCATTGGATAAGAGTCTATGAAATTCCTGAGGGAACAAAGACCAGCAAGGGTAGGGCTATTCAAAATCTTTTGAGTATAGAGGAAAACGAAATAGTGAAAGCCTTTATCAATACAGAGGATTTGAAGAATGAAGATTACGTAAATTCCAAGTATGTAATACTTTGCACAAAGAAAGGTATAATAAAGAAGACTACTCTTGAGGCTTATTCTCGTCCAAGAACGAAAGGAATTATTGCATTGACAATAAGGGAAGGTGATGAATTGCTTGAAGCTAAACTTACCAACGGAGAAAGCGATGTATTTATGGCTATAAAGAGTGGTCGTTGCATTCACTTCAACGAAAAAGATGTTCGTCCTATGGGAAGAGGTGCATCTGGTGTCAAGGCTATATCTTTAGACACTGAAAGCGATGAAGTTATTGGTATGATAGCCATAGAGGATATGCAAACTCGGAACGTTATGGTTGTATCTGAAAAAGGTTTCGGTAAGAGAAGTGATGCCAACGATTATAGAGAAACAAGACGTGGTGGAAAGGGAGTTAAGACTATTAACATCACAGATAAGACAGGCGAGTTGATAGCTATAAAAGATGTTACCGATGAAGATGACCTTATGATAATGAATCGTTCAGGTCTTACCATACGTTTGGCAGTTAATTCTTTGAGAGTAATGGGTAGAGCAACACAAGGAGTAAAACTTATTGACTTAAGGAAAAACGATGTCATAGCAGCTGTTGCCAGAGTTGAACATGAAGAGATAGAAGAAGAAACTATGGACGATGGCACAGAAATTGAGCAAAATCCAAACGAAGAACAACAACAAGAAAATAACGAGAATAATTAAAATAAATATAGTATAAACAAATATAAAAACGTTTTTAAATTATGAAAAAAAGTTTTTTATTCGTAGCATTATTATGCGTAACAGCGTTTGTTTCAGCACAAACGATGAAAGTTCAAAGTGCATATTCAGATATGAAAAATGGTCGTCTATTGAATGCAAAACAGAATATAGATGATGCATGTAAAGATGAAAAAACTTCTCGCGAAGCCAAAACTTGGAACTATGCTGGTTTGATATATACACAGATAGTTCAGGCTATAGATGATGAAAAGACAGATAAAAAAACTAAGAAAGAACTAAGCAAGATAAAAGAACCTGTATTGGAACTTTGCAATATAGGAACAGAGAGTTTCAGAAGATGTCTTGCTATAGAAAAAGAAAATAATAGCACGGAGTTTGTTAAAAACACTGTTGACGCTATGAAAGTTTTGTGTGGATACAAATTTAAGTACATAGGAGAAATGTACAATAATGGAGAGTATGAAAAATCTGCACCTTTGTTCCACCAATTAGTAGAAGATGCAAATGCAGTAACGTTTAAAAGTTTAGCCTTAGACGCTATGTTTTTTGAGGCTGACTGTTACAGAATGATGCAAAACAAAGACAAACAAATGGAACTTTACAGAGAATTGGCAAAACAAAACACTGATAAAGCAGAAGTTTATTTGGCAATATATCAAGAAAATAAAGCGAAAAATGATACTACAAAAGCCATCAACGCTTTGAAAAAAGGTGTTCGTATGACAGCACAAGAAACTAACACAAACATACTTATGAAATCTTCTTTGGCACAAGCATACGTTTGGGCTGCTAAAACAGACGAAGCAAACAAGATAGTAGAAGATATGTTGAAAGGTGGAGAAGGAGATACTCTTACATTGGTTTCAGTAGCAGACATTTGCGTGAATACAGGTAACACAGAAAAGGCTTCAGAGTTATACAAAAAAGCGATAAGTCTAAATCCTAACTACAAAAAAGCATACAGCGGAATGGGAATACTTTATTTCAATATGGCAGCAGATGAAAATGCAGCAGCAGATAAACTTCCACCAGACCCAGAATTTGATGCTGAATACAATGCACACAAGAAAGCATCTTTTGAAGCATTTGAAAATTCTATCCCTTACTTTACTAAGGTTTTAGAAATGGATAAAAATAATTTTGAAGCGTTGAAAGCCTTGAAGACAGTTTATTCACAGTTGGCTTCTCGTTCAGATTCTCCTCAGGAAACAAAGAACGCATACAAAGAAAAATATCAAGATGTTAGCCAAAGACTAAATGCTTTAATTCAAAAATAAAACAACAAAAAAGCCTTCTAAAATTTAGAAGGCTTTTTTCATACCTATCAAAACACAATAGAAAATAGAACCAATCCTATATAAATATTAAAAACTCTTCCAAAAATTTGGTGTAATGCTCTTAAATGAATACTTCTGCAAATGAAATTTTTAGAAATTTAAAATCTTAATAAATAATTTTACATTGCAAAAAAGGAGAAATAAAACTTTGTTATAATTTTCTATCTCTTTATTTCGCTTTCGTAGAACTTTGTTTTAGAATTCTATCTCTTTGTTTTAGAAAATTCTTTCTTTGTTTTAGAAAAGTAAAACAAAGTTTCGTGGAGAGTTATAGTTCTATCTATTTTTTTTTATGTAGTTTTTTAACAAACAAAGTATTCTTCGTTAGGGGAGAGGGTTGTTAAGGTTTCTTGTGAGATAGTGTTTGTAAGTTCTTGAGAGAAACGTTTTTGTACTCTAATATAGTTATCTGAAAAACCATAAGCAAGACCGTCTTTTTCTTGCTCTTCCCAAAGTACTTTGGCAGTAATTCCTATGTTCTTTCTATAAAAAACTTTCTTTTTCTCAATAGCAAGTTGATTAAGTACCTCACTTCTTTGTCTTCTTACGTTAATTTCCACAGGGTTAGGTAGAGAATTGGCTCTTGTATTTGGACGAAGAGAATAGGTAAAAACATGAATAAAAGCCAATGGCAGATTTTCTAAAAATTTAACACTGCTTTCAAACTCCTCATCTGTTTCACCATTGAAACCTGTCATAACATCGCAAGCAATAAAAGCATTAGGCATTATTTCGTTGATATACAAAACTTTCTCTGCAAATTCTTCTCTTTGGTATTTGCGTTGCATATTCTTTAAAACAACATTGCTACCAGACTGTAAAGGTATATGAAAATGTGGCATAAAAGCACGAGAATCTTTACAAAAATCAATAATTTCTTTTGTTAAAAGATTTGGTTCTATGCTGGAAATTCTATATCTATCTATCTCTGTTACACAATCTAAAGCCTTTAAAAGAGAGAGAAAGTTTTCACCGGTATGTTTTCCAAAATCGCCAATATTTATACCTGTAAGAACGACCTCTCTGAAGTTTTCCTTACTTAGAATTTTTGCATTATTTACAGCCTCCTCTATGCTACAAGAACGACTTCTACCCCTTGCAAAAGGTATCTCGCAATAGGTACAAAAATAATCGCAACCGTCCTGTACTTTCAAAAATCCTCTCGTTCTATCTGAGTAAGAATAGGCAGAATAAAATTTTTTCTCTTTGGAAATATCTCTAACACAGTTAATTTGCTCTTGTTTATTGATATATTCTTTCACCTTATCAATAAGAGAATGTTTGTCATCGTTGCCAAGTATTATATCCACACCCTCTATTTTCTCTATCTCTTTTGCATTAACTTGTGAATAACAACCTATTACGGCTATAATAGCATCTGGGTTGAGTTTGTGAGCCAAACGTATTGCATTCCTACCTTTTTTCTCTGCTATAGCAGTAACGGTACAGGTGTTAATTACATAAACATCAGCCTTTTGGTGAAATGAACGTTCTGTAAAACCTTCATTCACAAATCTACGAAGAAGGTCGCTACTCTCAGCAAAATTTAACTTGCACCCCAAAGTATGAAAAGCAATAGTGGTCATCAATAAAAAAATTTTTGCAAAGATAATAAAACTTATGAAACTTCACAAAATCTTACTATCAAACAAAGTTTTTAGAAACTTTTTTCGTACCTTTGCAAAAAATGTGCAAGATGGGGAAAGTAAATGAAATAACGAAAGATAATTGGAAAGAAAGCGATGTAAATGTTGATAGTCTTTGGATTATAAACGAGAGGGATAAGACGGGTAAGCACGCAAATGTTTATCATGGTAATTTTGTCCCACAAATTCCCTATCAATTGTTATCTCGTTATACTAAAGAAAATGATGTCGTATTGGAAATGTTTTCGGGTAGTGGTACAACTCTTTTTGAGTGTGAAAAGTTAAATAGACAATATATAGGTTTTGATGTTAATCAAGATATAATCAACTATGTAAATGATAAAATGTTAGGTACATCTATTAACTATAAACTTAATAATTGCGATGTAACTCTTACAAATGAATTTGATAAAAATATACAACATGATTTGCAAGAATTTCAAAGAGATAATGTAGATTTTATAATAGCACACCCACCTTATTTGGATATAGTTAAATTTACCAATCAAGAAAATGATTTATCTAATATCTCAGATGTAAATCTTTTTGTAGATGAGATAGTTATGGCTTTTAGAAATGCTTTACAATATTTACCAAAGAATAAATATTTTGCTGTAGTTATGGGTGATGTTTATAAAAATAGTGAGGTTATTCCTTTGGGTTTTTATGTTATGTATGCTATAAAGAAAAATTTTAAAGTAAAACTGAAAGGTATAATAGTTAAAAATATTGAAGGAAACAGAGGAAAATTAGGACAACAAAATATTTGGAAATACAGAGCATTGATGAGTGATTATTTTTTGTTTAAACACGAGTATATATTCGTATTCAAAAAAGAATTTTAAAAAATGACAAAAACTGAATTATTTATAAGATTGGCACAACCAAACGAAAAGGGGGTGTTAGTAGATGGGTTATGGTGTATGAATTTACAGGTATTTATAAAGACTTGCAATTAGGTAACGGTGGTTCTTGGTGTAGAAAATCTTCCATGTTGGCACAAAAATATATAGTAGAGTTTGATAAATCCAAGACTAAGGGTAATTCTATTGATGCTATACGATTGAATGGTTTTAATGAAAATAAAACTTTTAAACAGTAAATAAGAAAAGATATTAAGGACTATTACAAGAATAAAAATTGTGTAATTTTAGGTGTTAATGGCACGAGTGAGAATACAAAAATAGAAATAGACCATAAAGACGGTAGAAAAAATGATTGGAGAGTGTCTAATACACAAACGCAAAAAATAGAAGATTTTCAACCTCTTAGCAAGGCAGCAAATGATGTAAAAAGACAGATTTGCAAACATTGTAAAGAAACAGATAAACGTTGGGACGCAAAAAATATCAAAGGTAATCCTTACTCTTTTTACGAAGGAGATGAAAATTATACAATAGAATTGGGTTGTAGAGGGTGTTATCAATATGACCCTGTAGAATATAGAAGGTCTTGTGCAGAGAAAATAAGTCAAGAAGCAAGTAAACATACGGTGGATTTTATAATGAATAAACTATATCCAAACGAATAGATTATGAACTATATAGGCAGTAAATATTCTTTGTTACAGTTTTTGGACGAATGCATTTCTGAAGTAACTAAAGGTAGTGAAGAAAACAAAGTGTTTTGCGATTTGTTTTCAGGTACTGCAAATGTAGGTAAATACTTCAAGAAGAAAGGTTTTCAGATTATTGCAAACGATTTACAGTATTATAGTTATGTTCTATGCAAACAGTATATAGACAATCATAAGCCGTTGCTATTCAATAATATTAAAGAAGAATTATCTATAACAGAAGATGAAAATATAAAAGATAAAGTATGTTCTTATTTGGATACTATAGATGGAGTCGAGGGTTTTGTTTATAATAATTTTTGTAAAGGAAAACATACTGAAAACGAAGAATATAGATTGTATTTCAGTGATGAAAACGGTGCAAAATGCGATGCTATAAGACAAAAAATAGAACATTGGCACAAGGAAAGGAAGATAACAAATAATGAATATTATTTTTTGTTGGCAACATTGATAGAAAATATAGATAAGGTGGCAAATACGGCTTCCGTTTATGGGGCTTTTTTGAAAAAAATAAAATCTTCTGCACAGAAAACTCTAACAATGAAACCTGCAGAAATGATTTACAATGACAAGGAGCATTTTGTCTATAACGAAGACGCAAACAAACTTATACGCAAAATAAAAACGGATATTTTGTATTTAGACCCTCCATATAATCAACGTCAATATTCTGCTAATTATCACGTTTTGGAAACGATAGCAAAGTATGACAATCCTTTGTTGAAAGGAAAAACAGGTATGAGAGATTATTCTCAGCAAAAATCTGACTATTGCAATAAAAGAAAGGTAAAAGAAGTATTTAATGATTTGATAATGAATGCTAATGCTAAGTATATTTTTCTAAGTTATAACAATGAAGGGTTAATGTCTTTTGAAGAAATAAAACAGATTATGTCTAAACGAGGGAAATATGGTTGTTTTTCAAAACAATACAATCGTTTTAAAGCAGATAAAGAATCGGAAACAAGACACATAAAAACAAACATAACAACAGAATATTTGCATTATGTTATTTGTGAGTAGAAAGTTTTTTTCGTACCTTTGCAAAAGTTCTTGTGTTAAGAGAAGAATAGAAGTGAAAGATGATTTAAAAGGGTAAGTTTTTGTTGGTTGAAAAGATGTTAATATATTGAATAATAAAGTAATAAATTATAAAAAATATAAAGTGTTATGATAAACATAGATAAAATTTTATCAGTAAAGGGTGGTTGTTCTACTGTAGTTGTTTGCAATCAGAACAATATCACGGCTTTAAGAGAAGGAATATTTACAAAACAACAAGTAGATTTTGTAAAAAAAGAGTATGCTGAAAGGAAGGTTAAAGAGTTTTCTTTCAATGAATTGCAAGATTATACTTTACTTTACATAGTAGAAGAAGATGAGATAATCTACCAGAACAAAGAAAAGTATAGAAGATTGGGTACAAAGGCTTTGATGTTTTGCGATGACAAAAATATAACAGATTTGCAACTTCAAAGCGATTGTAGTAAGGATATGATACTTGCTTTTGCAGAGGGGATGCTTTTATCAAGTTATATTTTTGATTCTTACAAAACAGACCCTAAACGTTGCATACATCCTTTTGACAATTTGCACGTTTGCCATAAAGATATATCTCAAAAAGATTTGGAAAGTTTGAGAATAATCACTCAAGCGACAGAGAAATGTAGAGATTTGGTAAATGAACCTGCAACGGTAATAGATGCTCAGACTTTGGCTTCAGAATTTGTTTCTATGGCACAAGAAACAGGTATAAATGTGGAAGTTTGGGACAAAGAGAAGATAGAAAAAGAGAAGATGGGTGGAATTATTGCCGTAAATAAAGGAAGCAGTTGCCCTCCTACATTTACTATTATGGAATACAAACCAGAAAAACATTTGAATACAAATCCTGTTGTTTTGGTTGGTAAAGGAATAGTATATGATACAGGTGGTTTGAACATAAAGACAGGAGATTATATGAACGATATGAAAAGTGATATGGCTGGTGGTGCAACTATGGCTTGTACTATATATGCTGCTGTTCGTCTAAACCTACCTATACATATAATAGCCCTTATACCTGCAACGGATAATCGTCCTGGAGATAATGCTTATGCAAATGGAGATATAATAAATATGTATGACGGTACAAATGTAGAAGTTGTTAATACTGATGCAGAAGGTAGAATGATACTTGCAGATGCTTTGGCTTATGCAAAGAAGTTGAACCCTGCCGTTGTAATAGATGCAGCTACTCTTACAGGTGCTGCTTCTCGTGCAATAGGTCCTTATGGTATAGTGGCTATGCACAAAAATGCAGAAAACTTTATGGAAATACTGAAGACTTGTGGAAAACGTACATACGAAAGAATAGCAGAGTTTCCTTTCTGGGAAGAATATAATGAATGTATAAAATCCGATATTGCAGATATAAAAAATTCTGGTGAGAAATATGCAGGTATGATTACAGCAGGTAAGTTTTTGGCTTACTTTACTTCTTATCCTTATATACACTTAGATATAGCAGGCGTGGCTTTCAACGAAAAGAGAGATTTTTACAACCGTTTGGGAGCAACAGGCTATGGTATAAGATTGTTGATAGAATTTTTGAAAACATATCATAATTAACAAAGTATTTTTCTAATAAAACAATTATTTTAAATAAAAACACTGATGGCTTATAATAATTATAGAGATAGAATGCCTAAAAAACAAAATACGGATACTCAACCCGTAAAGATAGGTATTTCTCAAGGAGATATAAACGGTATAGGTTACGAAGTTATGCTTAAATGTTTTTCTGATAGTAGAATGATGGGACTTTGTACTCCTATACTTTACGGTTCTTCAAAGATATTGTCTTATCATAAGAAACTTGTAGGAATGACGGACTTTCCTTTTGTGAATATTCGTTATGCCAATCAAGCCGAACCTCATAAGTTTAACGTTTTAAATATCATACAAGAAGAGGTGAAAATAGACGTTGGACAACCTACGGAAATAGGAGGAAAACTTGCAGCACTTAGTTTGGAAAGGGCTTGTGCAGAAATAATGGAAAGTAAGATAGATGCTTTGGTTACCAATCCTATAAATAAGAAAAACATTCAAAGCGATACTTTTAACTTTCCTGGTCATACAGAATACCTTACAAGAAAATTCAATGCAGAAGAATCTCTTATGATTATGACTTGCAGAGATATACATATAGGTATAATGACTAATCATCTATCTCTTGCAGATGTTCCTAAGGTTATAAACAAAGACCTTATTGTAAGAAAGTTAAAGGTTATGGATAAGTCGTTGAAAAGAGATTTTGGTATAAGAATGCCAAAGATAGCAGTGCTTGCACTCAACCCTCATGCAGGGGACCACGGCCTTATAGGAAGAGAAGATGATGAGATAGTAGCACCAGCCATCAAAGAGGCTTTTGATAATGGTATTCTTGCATTTGGACCTTATCCTTCTGACGGATTCTTTGGTAATGGTAGTATGAACGATTTTGATGGTGTTATGGCTTTGTATCATGACCAAGGGTTGATACCTTTCAAACTTATGTCCTTTACAGAGGGTGTCAATTTCACAGCAGGCTTACCATATGTTAGAACTTCACCTGCACACGGTACGGCTTATGAAATAGCAGGAAAAAATCAAGCCTCTGCACAAAGTTTTCGCAATGCAGTGTATTTGGCTGCCGATATTATAAAGCATCGTGCTGAATACGATATGCTTACAAGCGATACTTTGAAAAAAGCACGCCGAGATAATATGATAGATGAAGATATAACAAACGAACTTCAAAAGGACGATGATGAGCCAACCATCTGACAAAGATTTACAACGAGTAAAACAAGAGATAGAAAACCTAAGAAAGAAACTTGACAAGTATTCCTATGAATACTATGTTTTGGATTCACCTACAATAGGAGATATAGAGTTTGATGAACTTATGCACTCTTTAGAGCGTTTGGAGAAAGAGTACCCTCAGTTTCTTTCTCCTTCATCTCCTACACAGAGAGTGGGAGGAGAGGTGAATAAGGATTTCAAACAAGCCGAACATCGTTGGCCTATGCTTTCTTTGGGCAACACTTACAGCAGAGAAGAGATAATAGATTTTGTTGTAAGGGCAGAACAAGCCTTGGGAGTGAAAGATTTGCAATGGGTTTGCGAACTAAAATACGACGGTTTGGCTATTAGTCTTCTTTACAATAATGGTGAGTTGGTACGTGCTGCAACCAGAGGAAACGGAGTCGTTGGCGATGATGTTACAGACAATGTAAAAACCATACGTTCTATTCCTTTGCGTTTGCAAGGCGATGATTATCCACAAGAATTTGAGATTAGAGGGGAAGTAATCTTCCCACATAAAGCCTTTGAAGAGTTTAATGCTCAGAGGATTGCAAACGGAGAAGAACCTTTTGCAAACTGTAGAAATGCAGCCTCTGGTAGCCTTAAACTATTAGACCCTAAACAGGTTGCCAAACGAAAATTGGATTGTATGCTATACTTTCTTATTGGCGATAATATAGAATACAATACACATTATGAAAGACTTACAAAAGCAAAACAATGGGGTTTTAAGACGGAGAGATATATGGGTGTTGCCAACAATATTCATCAAATAATGGAATTTATAGAATATTGGGACAAAGAAAGAGATAATCTTCCATACGATATAGACGGTATAGTAATAAAACTTAACGAGATAAAGTATTGGGATATTCTTGGAGCAACAGCAAAATCTCCACGTTGGGCAACAGCTTTTAAATTCAAAGCAGAGCAAGCCGTCAGCAAACTTTCAAGCATAGAATATCAAGTAGGAAGAACGGGAGTTATAACACCTGTTGCCAATTTCTCACCTGTGCATTTGGGTGGTACTATGGTAAAACGTGCCACTTTGCATAATGCAGACCAGATGATGAAGTTGGATATTTGTTACGGAGATACTCTTATTATAGAAAAAGGTGGAGAAATTATACCTAAAATAGTTGATACTAAACACGATAATTCTTTACAAGAGAAAGGAGAATTAGAAAGAATACACTTTATTACTCACTGTCCAGAATGTGGTGCTTTGCTTGTCAAAGAGCAGGAGCAAGCAGGTTGGTACTGTCCAAATTACAACCATTGCAAACCTCAAATCTTAGGACGTTTTCAGCACTTTATATCAAAAAAGGCTATGAATATAGATACCCTTGGTGGTGAAAAGATGCGTTATTTACTTTCTGCTGGTAAAGTTACTGACTTTTCGTCTTTATATAACCTTAAACAAGAGGATATTACAGGAGTTTATAACGATGAACAAGCAAACAAAAAAATATCCATTCAAGAAAAAGGTGCAAAGAATATAATTTCTGCCATAGAGAAATCAAAGACGGTACCTTTTGAAAGGGTGTTGTTTGCTTTGGGAATAAGGTATGTAGGCGAGGTAGGTGCAAAAACATTGGCACGTTATTTTGAAAACATAGAAAATATTGCAAAAGCCACAGTAGAAGAGTTGCTTAACGTTGAAGATATAGGCGAAACCATAGCCCAAAGTATATATTCATGGTTTAGAAACGAAGAAAATCTTCTTCAGATAAAGAAACTACAAGCACAAGGTCTGCAATTCGCTATAGAAAAGCACGAAACAAAGAATGTTCTTCAAGGTAAGTCTTTTGTTGTCAGTGGAGTATTCTCTCATTTTACCAGGGAAGGAATAAAAAAAGCCGTAGAAGATTACGGAGGCAAGAATGTATCTTCGCTTTCTTCTAAAACAGATTTTCTTGTTTGTGGTGAAAAAATGGGAGGAGAAAAACTTAAGAAAGCACAAACTCTTAACATAAAGATGATTACAGAAGAAGAATTTTTGAATATGCTGAATGTGTAGTTGCATTCTACATATAATCTTGTTTTCACTGTAAAGACTTTTTTCACTCTATATAATATATAAATGTATACAAAAAACGACATAGTCTTTACAGTGAAAGCATTTTTGAATGTTTTGCAAGTATTTGTTCTTATAAACAAGAAAAGTTTATAGTTATACGAAAAATATTGTTATACCAAAAATAGTGGAATATGAAAAAACTATTATTATTTTTTGTTTTGATTTTCACCTGTTTAAGTGAAGTTTGTTTTGCATACGTTGAGAATACATCTTCTTCAAATCAAACAAGAACCGTTACTTTGCCAGCAAAATACGTTGTAAATACTCAAAGGCTTAACGTAAGAGCAGGCAATAGTACGAGGTATGAATCTATGGGACAACTATATAGAGGCGATACCATAGTAGTTTATTATATTACCGAAAACAATTGGGGTAGGATAACTTCGGACGAATATTCTCAAAGAGCTTATGTAAGTCTTAATTATCTTTCTTATGTTGCTCCAGAAGAAGAAATTGTTGAGCAAGAAGTTGAAACACAATCTCGTAGCGGTATTCCTTCTTTCTTTCACACCATTTGGAAGATTATCAAATATATTGTTATCATAGCACTTATTATTCTATGTATTTGTTTTATCAGATATATATTTCAATTCATTATTACTGTGAGTCTTATGGCTGGAATCTGTGCTTTGGTAACACATCTTTTGTTTTCCAATGCTATGGTTGGTGCTGTAATAGGTTCGGCTGTTGGTGTGTTTATGGCATTGCAAATAATTGCTGAAGAAGAAGGTGGAAGTATAAGTGATGTGTTTTATTATTTGTATATGATTTTTGGATTTCCTTCCTATTTTTTCAATTGGCTGGAGATTACTTTGCAGAAACCTTGGCGTATGTTTTTGAAATCAGATTGGGGTTTAAGCGATTCTGGTAGAGAAGATTGCAGAATGGCATTTGAGATTTTGCAATGGATTCTTTTTGTAGCGATAACACCTTTGAGGTTTGTGAATGCAGTGTATTTCAATATAATTATTTACGTTCTTTCTTCGTGGTATAATCTTTGGGCAGAAGTTTTTATTCCTTCAGATGATGATGAGGGTGGAGATGGTTTAGGAAATTGGTTTATTTTTTTGCCAATACGTATTATTAAATACCCGTTATATCATGGTACTCTCACACTTATAGAGGGAATTGTTTGGACTGTGGTGGATTTGTTTATACCTACAGTTACACTTTACCACGGAACAGACGGTAAAGCAGCGGACGCAATTACTTGTGAAAAGAACAGAAATGGTTTTAGAGCAAATAATTACTATTGGAAGCAGGGTACTTTTTCTTCAAGTGAAGATGGTTGGGCAGGTAGAGGAGCTTATTTTGCTTCATGTCGTAGAACTGCTTTAGCGTATGCAAATGACCCTTATAGATGTTCAGATGAGAATCCTACAATAATAGTTTGTAGAGTTTCTTGGGGGAGAAATATAAATATGAATTTAGCACCTCACAGAGTGTCTTCTCAAACAGGTTATGGAGGAAACCACAATATAATTACTTCATACGGACTTAATAATAATTTTGTAAGTGGGGAATGGTGGAACGTACAACATGACTATTGGGAATATTGTATGTACGATTGGCAAAATAAGTACAACCACCCTTGGCGTATAAGACCTATATATGTATTCAATTGTAGAACAGGTATTCTTTATAGAACAAAAGGAGGAATGAGCCATTGGCTATTTAGAAAAGAAGTTTGGGACGAAATAGAAGAATTTTTTGACTAATACTCTTTATTTTCTGACTAATATTCTTTTATTTTTGGTTAATATTCTCTTTCTGCTTTACAATAATTTATCAACCCCAAACACACCCTCATTTCCCATCTCCACGAAACTTTGTTTTAATTTTCTAAAACAAAGAAATAGAATTCTAAAACAAAGTTCTACAAAATTAAAACAAAGAGATAGAAAATTAAAACAAAGTTATAGTAGAGCGAAACAAAGTTTTGTTATTGGGTGGGTTTGTTTTTGTGAGGGTGGTAGGTGAAGGTATTAAAATGAGAAGTTTTTTTTGTGCAGTGGGGTGGAAGTTTTGGAAATTTAGGAGGAAGATTTAATACATTGTTTTAAAAATTTACTATCTTTGCAAAAATTTTGAAGACAGATTATTATGAAAAAGATATTTTTAGGTTTATCTATCATTGCTATGGGTTTGATGTTGTTTTCATCATGTAGCAATAAGTCTGATTGTGAATGCTCTATGAGTACCGTATCACCTACAGAGAGTAAAAGTTTTACTATAGATGAGTACGAGGGAGATTGTGAGGCTATGACTTCAGATAATCTTCCAGATGAGTGGAAAAAAGTCCTTTTGGACAATTCTTCTTTGAAATGTAGAGAAAAATAAAAGGTTATGAGGTTACTTATTAGAAATATAAAAGGTCTTGTACAAACAGAACAGAATAAAAGATTGGCTGTTTGTGGAAAGGATATGCAGAACGTGGAAGTTGTTGAAAATGCGTATCTTTTAGTGGAAGACGGAAGGATAAAGGATTTTGGCAAAGATAGTGATTTGCTTCAAGTGAATGCAGACACTGTTATAGACGCAACGGATAGATTTGTGTTGCCGTCTTTTTGCGATTCGCATACACATTTGGTTTATGCAGGTAGTAGAGAGGTTGAATATATTGACAAAATCAAAGGTCTTTCTTACGAAGAAATAGCCCAAAGCGGTGGTGGTATAATAAACTCTGCAAAAAAGTTGCAACAAACACCAGAAGAGGTACTTTACGAAGATGCTATGCAGAGGTTAGAAACTATAACTAAGTACGGAACAGGTGCTGTTGAAATAAAATCTGGTTATGGTTTTACAACAGAGGCTGAACTTAAGATGCTTAGGGTTATAAGAAAGTTGAAAGAAAATTCACCTCTAACTATTAAAGCGAACTTTTTAGGAGCTCACGGAGTACCTTTAGAATATAAGAATAACATAGATGCTTTTGTGGATAAGGTTGTAAATGAGATGATTCCTAAGGTGGCTGATGAAGGTTTGGCAGACTTTATAGACGTATTTTGCGATAGAGGATTCTTTACTGTGGAACAGACTGATAGAATGTTGTATGAGGGAGTGAAACGTGGTTTGAAACCAAAGATACATGCTAATGAACTTGCAGCCTCTGGTGGTATTCAAATAGGAGTGAAATACAATGCTTTGTCTGTTGACCACCTTGAATACACAGGCGATGAAGAAATAGCGTGTTTGAAAAATTCTCTTACTATGCCTACTATTCTTCCTGGTGCTGCTTTCTTTTTGAATATGCAGTATGCACCTGCTCGCAAGATGATAGAGGCTGGCTTGCCTGTGGCTATGGCTTCAGATTACAATCCTGGTTCTTCTCCAAGTGGAAATATGCAGTTGATACTTACTTTTGCGTGTGTAAATTACAAACTTTTACCACAAGAGGCTATAAACGCAACAACCATAAACACGGCTTACGCCATGGACGTTGTAGAAGATTTAGGCTCAATAGCAGTAGGCAAAAAAGCAAACTTCTACATTACAACCAAAATACCTACAATAGAATACTTGCCTTATAGTTACGGAGAAAATAAGGTGGAAAGAGTATTTTTGAACGGAAAAGAAATTTAACGTTATATATTAAAGTAATAATCTATCCCGTTATCTCCTGCATAACTCGTGCTTTTATATTTATTTGCAGGAATAACGGGGCTTTTTATTCCCTCATTCAAAAGCGTGTTTCCTGTTAGCACGTATGCTTCATTCCAAAGATTTCGTTCTACAAACCTCGTTATAGTCTTTTTTCCACCCTCCACAATTATAGAGCCTATACCTTTTTCATAAAGAATGGAAAGCATTGACTGTAAATCGTTTTCATTTTTTAAAAGAATGTACTCAACGTTGTCTTCTACAGCATTTTTCACTCCATTAAATACTATAGCTTTGCTTTCACTGTTGAAAATATTTTTGTCTTTTGGTAGAGATAAATCCTTGTCATACACCACTCTTACAGGATTTTTACCAGAATAATATCTAACATTAAGGGTAGGATTGTCGTTTATTACAGTATTGTAACCAACCAATATTGCGTCCTCTTCAAACCTTTGTTTATGCACAAAAAGTTTCAAAGCATCGTTAGTAAACCAATAGTTTTGTTTTTCTTCACCCTCTTTCCTTATAATATCTATAAAGTCGTCCTTACTTTGAGCATATTTCAGTATTACAAAAGGAAGGTGTTTTTCTTGATTGTAAAAAAATCGTCTGTTTAGGTACAAACCATCCTTTTCAAGCACACCGCTAACGACTTCTATATTATTGTCTTGCAATATCTTAATACCTTTGCCGGCAACCTTAGGATTGGGGTCTGTATTTGCAATAACACATTTTTTTATATGATGTTTTATTAACAGTTCTGCACACGGTGGAGTTTTTCCATAATGACAACAAGGTTCTAAACTAACATAAATGGTAGAATATTTTAATAAACTCTTGTCTTTCACGCTATTGATAGCATTAACTTCGGCATGACTAAAGCCATATTTCTGATGAAATCCCTCGCCTATAATCTTACCATCATAAACTACCACAGCACCAACCATAGGATTTGGACTTACGTTTCCTAAACCCATTTGTGCCAAAGAAAAACAACGTTGCATAAAAATTTTATCGTCCATCATAAGTTTTATTTGTATTTTTGCAAAAGCAAATTTACAAAACTTTATGAAAACTAAATCAAATAGAATAGGGGATATAAAGAAATTTATCCATAATGAATTGAAAAACAAGTATTCAAACGAAGAAATAAAATCTTTTACCAATATACTTTTTTCTTCTTTTACCAATCTGTCTTCGGCACATATTACAGCATTTGAGCAGGAAACCATAAACGAGTCGGAACTTCTGAAGATATATCTTGCGGTGGAAGATTTGAAAAAATACAAACCTATACAATATATAATAGGTAAGGTTGAGTTTCTGAATATAGACATAAAGGTGAATGAAAACGTGCTTATACCACGCCCGGAAACAGAAGAACTGTGCCAATATATCATACAGGAAAATAAGGATAAGGAAGTGAAAATAGTAGATTTGTGTTCGGGTAGTGGGTGTATTTCTTTGGCTTTGGCTTATAATATCAAAAAAAGTAAGGTTTATGGGGTAGATGTTTCTCTTAAGGCTTTAGAACTTGCAAAAAAGAATGCTAACAATCTAAAACTTAATGTAATATATAGGCAAAATGATATATTAGACGAGGGGTTTGATATAGAGGAAGATTTTGATATTATAGTATCTAATCCTCCGTATGTGAGAGAATTAGAAAAGAAACAGATGAGTGAAAACGTTCTAAACTATGAACCACACTTGGCTTTGTTCGTAAATGATGAAAATCCGCTTATTTTTTACGAGAAAATAGTCCAATTTGCTCAAAAAAGACTGAAAAAAGGTGGAAAAATATACTTAGAAGTCAATAATTTTTTGGCTTCAGAAACTATAGTCTTATTTTCAGAAAAAGAATATGTTAGACGAATTGTTAAAGATATTTTTGATAAAGACAGATTTATTTTTTTAGAAAAAAAGTAGAAAAAAACTTGTCAGTAATCAAAATTGTTGTACTTTTGCAAGTGGAAAGTTGGCTGAGTGGTCGATAGCGGCGGTCTTGAAAACCGTTGACCTTCACGGGTCCGGGGGTTCGAATCCCTCACTTTCCGCCAAAGATGTTTTCATGATATTTTATTTTACCTTACGGTGTTCTTGTCGTAAGGTTTTTTATTTGTTCTTTTTGTCATAAAACTTTGGCAAAAGTGGGAGATACATTTGGCTTTATAGAAATTTTTGTATCTTTGCAAAGTATTATATTACTGAATGAAAACTTTACTTAGATGAAAAATAGTATAGATACGCAATATATAAAACAGTTGTTCTCGTATGCGGGAGATGAGCAGTTGGAACAGTTTGCTATGTTAGAACCTCTTTACAGGGAATGGAACGAAAAAATAAACGTCATTTCCAGAAAAGATATTGACAATCTGTTTGTTCATCATATACTTTACTCCTTATCTATTGCCAAAATTTGTACTTTCAATCCTGGTACTAAAATCTTAGATGTAGGTACAGGAGGTGGATTTCCCGGTATACCTTTGGCAATTTTGTTTCCTAAGGTGCAGTTTCATCTTATAGACCGCATAGGAAAGAAAATAAAGGTTGTGAATGCTGTGAAAGATAGTTTGAATCTAAAAAACGTTGTTGCAGAACAAATTCCTTGTGAAGAAGTTACAGGAAAATATGACTTCGTAGTATCTCGTGCTGTTACCAATATGCAAGACTTTTACAAGATGTCAAAAAAACGTATTGCTATAAACAACACTCACACTTTAAGGAATGGAATACTCTATCTTAGAGGCGATGATGCGGAACAAGAAATGGAGAATTTTAAACATTTTTATAAGATATACAATATAGGAAAGTTTTTCTACAATCCTTTTTTTGAAACCAAACGTTTAGTTTATATACCTATGTATAAAAAATAACAGAAAATAATTTGCAATATGAAAAAGATTAGTTTTTTAGTATGTGTAGCCTTGTCTTTGTTAGGTTTATCTGTTTCGGCACAAAAACCTGTTACTAATTATTATGTGGATTGGCAAGAGTGGATTGCCCCTGTTATTTTGGACTCTCTGAACAATCAGGGCAAGAAATATTCTATAGAAGATTATTTTCAAACTCCTGTAATAAAGGATTATGTTTGGCAACGAGACTATTCTATAGCCAAAGACGGAATAGACACAATAGATATTCACCCTTGCGGAGCAGCAGAAAACAATGTAGTAAAATATTTCTTCACCATAAGTTTACAAAAAAGAGAAAAGGTGAAATTTGAAGTCTTTTCAAATGCAAAACTTAAGGTTTCTATTGACGGAGAACAAGTTGCAGAGAAATCAACCGAAGAAGCCACTCGTACAGAAGACACAAAACTTTTGGTAGAAAAAGAACTTGAACCAGGTAATCACGTTGTAGGTATAGCAGCACTTTGTTTGTTTTCCAAGATAATAGAAACAAATAATAGAGATTATTATACTATTCAGACTTTGCTTTACAATAATGACGCAAACACAGCAAACACTGAAATTAATAGCGGTCTTACTCTGAAGACTATGCTTTGCGGAGAAAACCCTTATAGTATAAGCATTTCATCTTCTGGGAATATGTATTTGGTAAAATATTACAACACAGACCAACAAGGAAAGAGTACTTATAGAGTAGAAGTTCGTAATACAAAAGATGATAAGGTTATATTCACAGATGACAAGATAATTTCTTATCATTGGTTGCCTTATTTTGATATTCTTTACTACACAGAACATTCAAACCTTTATGCATTATACCCAGAAAATGGAAAAAGAGATTTGATATATAAGGATTTGGAAAACGAAGGTAGTATAGCCTTCTTTGATGTTGAAGATAATATAGGTTATTTGGACTGCCATTTGGAAGAAATTCCTTTTATAGTATCAAAAACTGTGAAAAAAGATAACACATCAGAAGATATTCATAGAATGTATTTGCCAGACGATAGAATACCTGGTTGGCGTAACAGGACGACTCTTTATATGAGTGGTGAGTATCCTATTTTCCATACCTATCGTTCCACAAATTTAAACGATATAACGGACAATAGCATTTTGTTTTCTATGTCCAAAGACGATATTACAAAACGACCTTTCTCTTTTAACTCTATATATCAGTACAATTTTGACCAACAAACCTTAGATACCATAATAGAAAACGATGGTTTTGTAGTTTCTGCACAGTATTTGAAAGATAGAAAAAACATAGTCTTACTTGCAAGTAATGAAGCCTTTAACTCAATAGGTTCTACACTGAAGAAAAATCAAATTCCCAATGCTTTCAATCAAAGTATCTACCTTATGAACCTTGAAACCAAAGAGATAAAACCTGTAGGCAAGTATTTCAATCCAAGTGTTAAGGACGTAATAGTAAGAAAGAATAACCTGTATCTTACTTGTCAAGATAAGGATTCTATAAACGTATATCGTTATGATTTAAAAGAGAATACGTTTTCTTTACTACCTTTGGGTGTGGATATAGTTCATTCTTTTGATATTTCAGACGATGAAACTAAGATAGTATTTTATGGCGAGAATTACAACAAACCAAAACGTGTTTTTAGGGCTGAGTTTGACACAATTACAAAGACAATAAAGAATGTTAAAGAAGTGTTTTTCCCAAAAGAAAGAGAGTTTTCTCAACTTGCAATAGGCAAGATGGAGAAATGGACTTTTAAGAAAAATAATTTTGATATTGACGGTAGAATTTATTATCCAGCAGACTTTGATTCTACAAAGAAATACCCAATGATTGTTTATTATTACGGAGGTTGCGAACCTACAGATAGAAGTTTTGAAATGCGTTATTCGGCTTGGCTTTACACTCAACAGGGTTATGTTGTCTATGTTATAAATCCAAGTGGTACAATAGGTTATGGACAAGAATTTGCAGCAAGACATGTAAATGCTTGGGGAGATTATACAGCTGATGAGATAATTACAGGAGTAAAAACTCTATGCAAAGAAAAGAAATTTATAGATGAAAAACATATAGGTTGTATGGGTGCAAGTTACGGCGGTTTTATGACGCAATATCTTCAGACAAAGACAGATATATTTGCTGCTGCTATATCTCATGCTGGTATAAGCAATATTACATCTTATTGGGGTGAAGGATATTGGGGTTATTCTTATTCTGGTGCTGCTACATCTGAGAATTACCCTTGGAATAACCCTAAATTATACACCGAACACTCACCTTTGTTCCATGCAGACAAGATAAAAACACCTTTGCTTTTGCTTCACGGAACCTCCGATACCAATGTGCCAATAGGAGAGAGCATTCAGATGTATAATGCTTTGAAAATCTTAGGAAAAGAAGTTGAGTTTGTAACCATAAAAGGAGAAAACCACGGCATAGTAGATTTTAACAAACGTTTGAAATGGAACAACACCATTTACGCTTGGTTTTCTAAATGGTTGAAAGAAGACTCTTCTTGGTGGGATAGCCTTTACCCAAAAGAAGAATTTTAATTCTACAGAAAAGTTTTTCACTTTTTTTTAATTACAATTTTATATATTTTACCACAAGACGAAGTTTTTCATAAAGCGAAACTTCGTTTTATTTTTCTAAAACAAAGTTACACACGAGCGAAACAAAGTTTTGCGAGCGTGAAACTTATTTTAATGAAATTAAAACGAAGAGATAGAATTCTAAAACGAAGTTCTACGAAATTAAAACAAAGAGATAGAAAATTAAAACAAAGTTTCGTGAGCGTAGAATAAAGTTTTAGAAAAAGAGAGTAAAAGTTTTATTATAATGAAATAAAAAATCGTTTTTGGTGGGGTTTTGGAGTAAAAAATTGATATAAAATAGGGGAGAAAAGAGTTAAAATTTACAAAAAATAATTGTTAATATTAACAGGCTTGTGTATTTTATTAGGATAATATACTTGTTTTTTAATATTTTTTTAGTAATTTTGTGCTTTAATTTAAAAGATAATAATATAAATAATTAAAAATAAGAAATAATGGATTTCAGTTTAACTAAACAAGAACAATTATTTCTGCAAATGGTTAGAGAATTTGCAGAAACAGAGGTAAAACCATTGGCTGCAGAAGTTGATGAACAAGAACGTTTTCCAATGGAAACCGTAGAGAAAATGAGTAAAATAGGTCTTATGGGTATTCCTATTCCTAAACAATATGGAGGTCAAGGCGGTACTACTCAAATGTATTCTATGGCTGTTGAAGAATTATCAAAAGTTTGTGCAACTACAGGCGTAATTGTTTCTGCTCACACTTCTTTGTGTGCTCATCCTATTTTGGAATTTGGAACAGAAGAACAAAAACAAAAATATTTGCCTAAACTTGCTTCAGGTGAATGGATTGGTGCTTTTGGTCTAACAGAACCAAACGCAGGTACAGATGCTGCTATGCAACAAACTACTGCTGTAGATGCTGGTGATAAATGGATACTAAACGGTAGCAAGATATTTATTACAAATGCTTCTTATGCAAATGTTTATATTATATTTGCTATGACAGATAAATCTCTTGGAACTAAAGGTATATCCGCTTTCATAGTAGAAAGAGATTTCAAAGGTTTTTCTGTTGGAAAGAAAGAGAAAAAACTTGGTATTAGAGGTTCTGCTACTTGCGAGTTGATAATGGAAAACTGTGAAGTACCTAAGGAAAACATATTAGGAAAAGAAGGTAAGGGATTTAAGATTGCTATGATTACCCTTGACGGAGGTCGTTTGGGTATAGCATCTCAGGCTTTGGGTATAGCAGAAGGAGCTATGAACGAAACCGTAAAATATGTTAAAGAAAGAAAACAATTTGGCAGAGCAATAGGTCAGTTCCAAAATACTCAGTTCCAATTGGCTAATATGGAAACAAAAATAAACGCTGCAAGACTATTAGTAAGAAGTGCAGCATATAAAGTAGATAATGGACTTCCTTTCTCAAAAGATGCTTCTATGGCAAAACTTTACTGTGCAGAAACTGCTATGGAGATGACTACAAAGGCTATTCAATTCCACGGTGGTTACGGATACACAAGAGAATACCCTGTTGAAAGAATGTTCCGTGATGCAAAAATCACAGAAATCTATGAAGGAACATCTGAAGTTCAACGTATGGTTATAGCAGGTCAATTATTAAAATAATCAAAAAAAGAAATTAGAAATAAATAATATGAATATAGTAGTTTGTATAAAGCAAGTACCTGATACAACTGAGGTTAAGATAGACCCAAAGACTGGTACATTGATAAGAGAAGGCGTTCCATCTATTATGAATCCAGATGATAAAGGTGGTTTGGAATTGGCTCTTAGATTGAAAGACGAATTTGGTGCAAAAGTTACTGTTATCACTATGGGATTACCTCAAGCAGAGGCTATACTTAGAGAATCTATAGCAATGGGTGCAGACCGTGCTATACTTCTTACGGATAGAAAATTGGGTGGTGCAGATACTTTGGCAACATCATACGCTCTTAGTGGTGCATTGAAAGAATTGGGATATGACCTTGTTATTACCGGTCGTCAGGCTATAGATGGCGATACTGCACAAGTAGGTCCTGAACTTGCAGAACACCTTGATATACCTCAAGTAACATATTTGGAAGATTGTAAATTTGATGGCAATAAAACTCTTACAATAAAGAAACAATTGGAAGACGGTTATCAAATGGTACAAGTAGATATGCCTTGTTTGGTAAGTGTGTTAGCATCTTCTTACAAACCACGTTATATGACTGTAAGCGGTATAGTAGAATGTTATGACAAAGAAATAGAAGTTTGGAACGTAGATAATATAAAGGTAGAAGAAGAAAAACTTGGAAAGAAAGGCTCACCTACAAACGTTAAGAAATCTTTCGCAAAAGCCGTTAAAGGACAAGGTGAAGTATTTGAAGTAGAAACAGAAGAGGCTGTAAATTTAATCATTAACAAACTTAAAGAAAAACATATCATATAATGATGAAGTACTTTTAATAGAGTGAGTACTTTTACTATGTTGTTAAAATAATAATTTAGATTGAAATGAATAAAGAAGATTATAAAAATATATTTGTATTTGTTGAACAAAGAGAAGGCAAAATACAAAACGTAGGTTTGGAACTTTTGGGAAAAGCAAGAGAATTAGCAGACAACTTGGGACAAGAGGTATATGCTATGTTTTTAGGTCATAACATAAAATCTCAAGCCAATGATTTGATTGCTTACGGTGCAGATAAAGTTCTTTTGGTTGAAGACGAGTCTTTGGCTGTTTATACTACAGAACCTTATACTCAAGCAATAGCTCAATTGATAAACGACAGAAAACCATCTATCGTTCTTATAGGTTCTACAACTATAGGTAGGGACCTTGGTCCAAGAGTTTCTGCAAGAGTAAATACAGGTCTTACAGCAGACTGTACAAAACTTGAGATAAACGAAGAAGATAAAGAACTTTGGAGTACTCGTCCTGCTTTCGGTGGAAACTTGATGGCTACTATCGTTTGCCCTAATCACCGTCCTCAAATGAGTACAGTACGTCCTGGAGTTATGCAAAAAATGGCAAAAGATACTAACCGTAAAGGTGAAGTAATAGATTGCAACATAAACTTCAACAAAGACAAGTTCAAAGTAAAAGTCCTTGAAACTGTAAAGAAAGAAGCCAACATAGATATTACAGAAGCAAAAGTTCTTGTTTCAGGTGGTAGAGGTGTTGCAAACAAAGAAGGTTTCAAAAAATTGGAAGCATTGGCAGAAGTATTGAAAGGAGAGGTTTCTTCTTCAAGAGCTATGGTTGATACTGGTATAATGGACCACGAACGCCAAGTAGGACAAACAGGAAAGACAGTAAGACCAAACTTGTATATGGCTTGCGGTATTTCTGGTGCTATTCAGCACGTTGCAGGTATGGAATCCAGCGACTACATCATTGCTATAAACAAAGATAAATACGCTCCAATTATGCAACTTGCAGACCTTGGTATAGTAGGTGATTTACACAAAATACTACCATTGCTTACAGAAAAATTACAACAAGAATTGAAAAAATAATTGTAAAGTTTAGGGTTTGCAAACTTTGACAGTATGCAGACCCTTTTTATTTTATTTTTATAAAAAATGAAAAATATAGAAAAATTACAAAGCATATCCACTCAGATAAGAAGAGATGTTATACGAATGATAGCAGCCTGTGCTTCAGGACACCCAGGTGGAAGTTTAGGTTGTGCTGATTTATTTACAGCACTATATTTCAATACTATGGATATAAATCCTGCTAACTTTACTCGTGAAGGTAAAAATGAGGATATGTTTTTCCTAAGTATAGGTCATATAGCCCCTGTTTGGTATAGTGCTTTGGCTCGTAGAGGTTATTTTCCTGTACAAGAACTATCAACTCTTAGACAACTTGGAACACGTTTGCAAGGCCACCCTTCTTATCATAGCCAATTGCCTGGTGTTCGTGCTGCTTCAGGTTCTTTAGGTCAAGGAATGTCTGTTGCTATAGGTTCTGCATTGGCAAAGAAGATGGACAAAGATGATAAACTTGTTTATTCTCTTCACGGCGATGGCGAGATAGAAGAAGGTCAAATATGGGAGGCTGCTATGTTTGCTGGTGCAAATAAAGTAGATAATCTTATATCTATCATAGATATGAATGGCGTTCAAATAGATGGTAGAACAGAAAATGTTTGTGCTTCAAGTAGTTTAAAAGACAAATTCCTTGCATTTAAATGGGTCGTTTTAGAATGCAATGGCAATAATATGGCAGAACTTATTGCTACTTTACAGGAATGTAAAAACCATGCATTTAAAGGCAAACCTGTTATGTTGCTTATGCACACACTTATGGGTTATGGTGTCGATTTTATGGAAGATGATAATGGTTGGCACGGAAAAGCACCAAGCATGGAACAAGCAGAAAAGGCTTTATCTCAACTAAAAGAAACATTGGGAGATTATTAAAATAAATAGGATTTTTGTTTATTATGTTTCACTCAAAGAAAACATTTCTTGTTATATTTATGATACTAATCTCTTTTTGTGCATTTTCGCAAAAAGGGGTTAAGATTACAAAAAATTCTGTCAGTGAAAAGACACGAATACTTTTCATTGTGGATTGTTCTTATAACATGTACGAGAAATGGCAGAGCGATACAAAGATAAAAATCACACAATCCTTAATTTCAAATATAGCAGATACTCTTTCAAAACAAGAGAACATAGAGGTAGCATTGCGTGTTTTTGGCAGTGAATATGATTACAGTTCTCAGAATTGCGATGATACTCACCTTTTAGTACCATTCTATAGAATGAATACCGATGCTATGAAAGCCAAACTCAAGGCTTTGGTACCTAAAGGTACGTCTGCTGTTACCAAATCTTTGGAAAAATCTCAGGAAGACTTTCCAAAGGATAAATTTTCTCGCAATATAGTTGTGATGATAGTAGATAATATAGATAAATGTGATGGAAATATAGCCGAAGTATCCCAATCTCTTCAGAAGAAAGGCAAGTTCATCAAACCCTTTATAATAGGTATAAGCAAGGGAATGAGGAATTTTTACGAGCAAGCGGGATTGTATTACGAGGCAAGCAACGAAGTAGAATTCACAAAGATACTAAACAATATTATAAAACAAGCACTTCACAATACTACTGCACAGATAAATCTTTTAGACTCTTACATGGAAACAACGGAAACAAACATACCTATTACTTTCTATGATTCCAAGAGTAAGAATCTTAAATACAGCATAGTACATACTTTCAACAAGAAAGGGATTTCAGATACTCTTTCTTTAGACCCTTTGGTTAATTACGATATTATTGTACATACTATTCCACCTGTAAAAAAAGAAAACATAAAAATAGAAGCAGGTTCTCATACTATTGTACCTATACAGACTCCACAAGGAAGTATGGTTCTTAGGTATTCATCTGCAAAAACATCTAATGCAAAAAATTATCAAGTAATTGTAAAACAAGCAGAAAAAACGGAAACAATCAATATTCAAAGTATAGGAGAGAAGGATAGATATTTGGTTGGCAAATACGACCTTGAGGTTCTTTCTTTGCCTCCTTTGTATTTGGAAAACGTAGAAGTGGGACAAAGTTCTACTACTACCATAGAGATTCCTCTTCCTGGATTTTTGCATTTGGATAAAGGCTCCAGCAATACTACAGGAGCGTTATTCGTAAAGGATAAACAGGAAACGAAATGGGTTAAAAACCTTGATGAGAACAAGATAAAAGAATCTCTTGAACTTATGCCAGGAGAATATATGATTGTAATAAAAGATAAAAACGCTTTTAAAACATCTGACACTGTAATACAAGAAATAAAAATAGAATCAAATAAAACGACAAATGTTTCTTTGTCTAAAAATAAATAGTACAAAAAAATGAAAGAATATAAAATACTTGGCGAAAAAGATACTCGTTCTGGATTTGGAGAAGGTTTGGTTTTGGCAGCAAGAGAAAATCCAAACGTGGTTGCCTTGTGTGCAGACCTTACACCAAGTGTAAGAATGGATTTGTTCCAAAAAGAATTTCCAGAAAGATTTGTAGAAGTAGGTATAGCCGAATCAAATATGATAAGCATAGCATCTGGTATGGCTATATGCGGAAAAGTTCCTTTTGTAGGTTCTTTTGCTGCTTTCTCTACAGGAAGAACATACGACCAAATAAGACAAAGTGTTGCTTATTCTAATACAAACGTAAAAATAGTAGGTTCTCATGCTGGACTTACTTTGGGAGAAGATGGTGCAACACATCAAATACTTGAAGATATAGGACTAATGAAAATGTTGCCAAATATGGTGGTTATCAATCCGTGCGACCATACTCAAACAAAGCAAGCAACCGTTGCAGCAGCACGTTACAATGGTCCTGTTTATCTTCGTTATGGTAGACCAAAAGTTCCTGTATTCCTTACAGAAGATACTCCTTTTGAGATAGGTAAAGCCCTTATGCTCAACGGGGGAAAAGATGTCAGCATAATAGCTACAGGTCATTTGGTTTGGCCATCTATTCAGGCAGCAGCAGAACTTGAAAAAGAGGGTATAAGTGCAGAGGTTATAAACATACATACTATAAAACCTTTGGACAACGAGGCTATCCTTTCTTCTGTAAAGAAGACAGGTTGTGTTGTGGCTTGCGAAGAACACATGTATAACGGTGGTCTTGCAGACAGTATCGCACAACTTTTGGCAAGAAACTATCCTGCACCTATGGAATATATAGGAGTAGATGACACCTTTGGTGAATCTGGCAAACCTATGGAACTTATGACAAAATATGGTTTGGATACAGAACATATAGTGCTTGCTGTAAAGAAAGCAATAGAAAGAAAATAATCTTTATAATATTATTGTGTTTAACTAAAACTTTGTTTTAATTTTTTAGAATCAAGTTCTATTTTTCTAAAACAAAGTTTTAGTCTTTTAAAACAAAGTTTCACTACAGTAATATTTTGTTTTATTTTTCAGATGTCAGAAAATAAAGAACTTGATTTAGCATTCCAATTTTTACAGACAACCAACAGAAATATTTTTCTTACGGGCAAGGCTGGTACAGGCAAAACCACCTTTTTGAAAAGTCTTTCTGAAAGGTTGAAAAAACGTTTTGTCGTTTTGGCACCTACAGGCGTTGCGGCTTTGCAAGCAGGTGGAATGACTATACATTCTTTTTTTCAGTTACCTTTTCACCCTTATTTTCCAGGAGCAGTATTAGAAACTCGCAAATTTGCAAAACACAAAATAGATTTAATACGTAGCCTTGACCTTATAATAATAGACGAAATTTCTATGGTAAGGTGCGATATTCTTGATGAGATAGACGTTATTCTTAGGAAGTTTCGGCGAAACGCAAGAAACAAACCCTTTGGTGGAGTGCAACTTCTACTCATTGGCGACCTTAATCAACTACCGCCTATTGCTACTGATTTTGAAGAAAATATACTTTTGCAATACTACAACAATATTTACTTTTTTTCATCAAAGGCCTTACTTGAATCAAACTACATAACTATAACGTTACAAAATATTTACAGACAAAAAGAGTCTGATTTTATCAATATTTTAAACGATATTAGAACAAAAAATCTTTCTTCCACAAGCATAGAACGGTTGAATGAATGCTACAAACCGAATATTTTAGATGATATTCCAAAGAATTACATAGTTCTTTGCTCACATAATAGCCAAGTAGATGAAATTAACAAAAACAAACTCAGTGAATTAAAGGGCAAAGAAAAGACTTACAAAGCAGAAATTGAAGGTTCGTTTACAGAGAATTCTTTTCCAAATGTTGAGTATCTAAGGCTGAAAGTTGGGGCTCAAGTTATGTTTCTGAAAAACGACTATTCGGGCAAGGAAAACATCGAAAAACCAAGGTATTACAATGGAAAAATAGGTGTAATTACTGTTTTAGATGATGATTTTCTAAAAGTGAAATGCCCTGATAATGAAGAAGAAATCGTTGTTTTCAAATACACTTGGCAGAACTATGAGTACTCTATGGATAAACAAACAAAGAGCATAAAAGTTGAAGTTAAGGGCTATTTTTCTCAATTTCCTGTAAAATTGGCTTGGGCTATAACCATACACAAATCGCAAGGGCTGACCTTTGATAAAGCCATAATCAACTCAAACAAAGCATTTTCGCACGGACAAGTTTATGTTGCACTCTCTCGTTGCCGTTCTTTAGATGGCTTGCTTTTGTCTGAACCCTTCAATTCTTCTTCTGTGAAATTTGATGATAGAATAAAACTTTTCAATGAAAATGCTTTGGCTAATACTCCTAATAACAATGACTTACAACAAGCCAACGAAGATTTTGTTATAGAAAATATTATCTCTATATTTGATTTTTCGGAGTTAAGTATTCTTATAAAAAATTTGCAAACTTTTTGTAGTACAACTATTTATAAAGTTTTTCCTACAATATCCTCTTCTGTTATAGATTTGTGCAAAGAATATGCTGAAGATGTTGAAAAGGTTGATTTGAAATATAGGGAGTACATTACAAAGGTAAAACAACAGAATACGGATTATAAATACAAGATTGACAGTATTTTAAAACGTTCAAACAGTGCAAAGATTTACTTTTTGGAAAAGTTGGATACGGTGAATAAAATCGTGTTTGGTTTGATTGATGTGGAACTTGATAATAGTGCGGATAACAAAAAATTCAATGAACTTATAGTTAAGATTTCTATAGAAAAGGAATTGAAACATAGGATGTTAAGTTTTTTTGATGAAAAAGAGTTTGACATTATTAAATATTTGAATTATAAAAATAATCTCATAGCACAAGGCACTGATATTGAGTTGAATTCTGTTGTAGATGACAGTTCTAAAAATTCTAAACAAAATAAAACTAAGGCAAAAACTACTAAGAAAACTGAAGACAAACTTTCACAGACGGATATTGCAGATGAAGAACTGTTTAATTTGTTGAAAGAATGGCGAAAACAAGAATCCAAAGATAATAATCTACCAGCCTACACCATAATATCTACTGTTGGTTTGATAGGCATAACAAATTCATTGCCAACATCAAAGAAAGACCTCTTGAAGATAAAAGGAATAGGGGAGAAAACAGCGGAAAAATATGGCGAACAAATCTTCCAACTTCTCCAAACCTACACCACCAACAAAACCTCTAAATAACTCTTTAATACCCCATTACCCCCTCACCATAACTTTTTCACCAAGCCCCACAAAACTTCGTTTTAATTTCGTAAAACTTGATTCTAATTTCACGAAACAAAGTTTTAGAATTCTATCTCTTTGTTTTAATTTTCTAAAACTTTGTTTTAGAATTCTCTTTCTTTGTTTTAGAAAAATAAAACAAAGTGCTGTGGAGAGGGTAGGGGGAGTTGCATAGAATGAAAGTTCTGTGTTTGGGGATAGAGGGTTATGTTTTTTGGTGAAAGATTATATTTCGTCTAAGGCTTTTAGGATTTTTGAAATACTTTCTTCAATTTCTTCTTCGGTTATAATTAGTGGTGGTTTGATACTTAGAGAGTTAGCATTGAAAAGGTGAGTACCTGTAATTATTCCATTATTGAAACAACTTATAAGCACTTTTTTCCAATCCACATCTTTTTTCAGATAAATAGCATTGAAAAGACCAACACCTTCAACTCTTTCTATATGTTTGTGTTTTAGTTTATTGCGATAGATTTCTCCCTTCTGTTGAATGGATAAAACATTGTCGTTATTTCTTTCATTTTCCAAAAGTTTCGCAACCTCGTTCAACTGAGCCAAAGCAGAGGCAAGACAAACCGGGTTACCACCGTAAGTAGTTGCGTGTCCAATAAGTGGGTGTCCATTGTTAAGTCGTTGCATTATAGCCTCTTTGCCAATAAATGCACCTATAGGCAGACCTCCTCCCATTGCCTTGGCAATACACAAAATATCGGGTACAAATCCGTATTGTTCAAAAGCAAAAAGAGTACCTGTGCGACCAAATCCCGTCTGTATCTCGTCTAAAATCAGCACAGTACCTGTTTCATCGCAACGCTTACGAAGTTTTTTCAGATAGTCATTCTTTGGCAATTTCACGCCATCTCCAACAGATACCGTTTCAGCCACAACACAGCAAGTTTTGTCTGTTATTTTCAGTAAATCTTTCTCTGTATTGAACTGAATATGATGACATTCGGGTAGAAGAGGTTGAAAACACTCCGTAAATTCTTTTGCAGACAACATAGAAACACAACCCAAAGTAGAACCGTGATAAGAATTGGTATATGTAATGATTTCTTTCCTGTGATTATAAAGTTTTGCTGCTTTTATGGCTCCCTCAATTGCCTCACTACCAGAATTAACGTAAAAAATCTGAGTGAGTTCCTTAGGCAAAAATTCTTTCAACCGCTTGATATAATCCAACTGTGGTTTCTGCATAAACTCACCATAAACCATTACGTGCAGATAATCCTTTATCTGCTTTTCTATCGCCTTGATTACCTGAGGGTTTCTGTGTCCTGCATTGCCAACACATATTCCTGAAAGCATATCTATAAACTTTCTTCCATCGGAATTATAAACGTAAATACCCTCCGCTTTTACAGGGTCTAAAATTATCTCGTCTATCTCTGAAATCTGTGCAACGTTTTCTCTAAATTCTTTTAAATCTGTCATAATCCACAAAGTTATTACTTTTTTTCGTTTTGAGAAAAGATATTTGCGTAAAAATATTTCTTTGCCAACGGTTTTACCTTTCTATCTTTCTTTTGTTAAAGAACTGTCTTGTAGCGACTAAGAAAAGAATTGCACCTATAATTTGTGCCATACTCACCATCCAAAAAGCAGGCGTATAACCCAATCCTTCTGCCACAATACCACCCAAAACAACCCCAATTCCAACACCAATATCCCAAGCCACAAGTATGGAAGAATTGGCTGTGCCTCTTTCGTTGTGATGAGCAACGGCTATAAACATATTCTGAAAAGCAGGGTACATATGACCATTTCCAAGACCTATAAGAAAGGCGGAAAGATAGTAGCCAACAGGGTTTGGAAACGCCACAAAAAGAAAATATCCTACGGACGAAACGATTACACCCTGTGTAGCATTTTGAGTAAGACGACCTTTCTTCAGCCCCTTGTTTCCTTGCAGACGAGAAAGGATAAGTCCCAAAGAAAGCAAAGTGAAATAAGTACCTGTACCTGTGGTAATTCCCATCTTTTCTTTGCTGTAAATAGCAAGATAGGAACTCAACACACCATAACAAAATCCAAAGAAAACCATATTCACAGCCAACAGCCACCCTCTTAAAAGGAAGAATCTATCAAGGGAGAGTTTGCTTTTATTTATCACGGTTTCTCTTTGCGGAATGCGTATTGTGGAAGCCAAAATTAGTCCTAACAAAGCAACTAACAGACTTATCCAAAATAAGATATAAAAACTATTTGTAGCCTTATAAACGAATATAGCAACGGACGGTGCTATTGCCATAGCGATGTTGTTCGCCAAGCCATAAAAACCTATTCCTTCGTTCCTGCGAGAAGAGGGTAGGACGTCTATTGCCACCGTTGAAGCCGAAACTGTCAATGCACCAAACGGTACTCCGTGCAAGGTTCTTACTATGGTGAACATCAGCAATGACACTGCACCCAAATACCCTGCAAAAAAGATGAAGAACAAGAAGAAACACCACATAAAAACTTTTTTTCTTGGAAAACTATCCACAAGATAACCACTGAAAGGTCTTGATAATAAGGAAGTAAGAGTATAACCCGAAAGCACCAAACCTATAACGTCTTTTGTGGCGTTGAAATTCTCACTCAAATAAAGTGGTAACAAAGGCATCAACAGATAAAAAGCAAAATAGAGAGCAAAATTTGCCGTCATCACCTTTATATATCCCTCGTTCCAAAGTTTTTCTTCTTTTTTCATCATAAAAGATATAACTTCTATTTTCGCTTTTTATTATATTTTGGAAAAGACAAAATACAAGAAAAATTCTTTTGACCACATTATTACCTGTTTTTGCACTTGTTTTGTTGCCAATTGAAATTTTCTTTGTATCTTTGCAATGCTTATCGTTGGATAGGTGGCAATTATTGTCTATTTTGAAAAAAATGAAGCGTTATGCGTTATGACTTGTTCATATAAAGCGTGAGAAACTTTAGGAATCTAACAAGTATAAAGCATCGGTTGTCTTCACTGCTGTAATTTACAGCGTGTTATCACCAGTGTTATATCTTTTAGATTCAGGTATTTTTCTCACGCACCTATATGAAGAGATGTAATGAAGTATATGTGGTTTCACGCTTTCTTTGTTTGATTTAATTAGGGTATAAGGATTATCCCATCTTTTACAGAAACCACTAAAAGAAAAATGGTTATAATTATGGATTACAAGAATTTACATGAAATGATGGAAGAGCAAGTTATAAAAACTTGTCAAATTGTCAGATATTTTTTTATTTGATAGTTGCGTTTAAAATATTGTCTATGTTAATAGGAGCACTTGCTTTTAAGTTTTAAAATTTTGTAAAATTGTTGATATTATGTTAGATGCGATAATTTATTATCTGTATAAGATTTTGGTAATTCTGTTAGGTATAGGCTTTATTCTGTTGGTTATTGTCGGTATATATCAATTAGTTATGACAATACAAAATTGGTAATAAATCCAATAGTAAAAGGTTCTTGCAGTATGAGTTTCGTGCAAGAACCTTTATCTTAATTATGTAAATGTGCCGTTTATTAACCTGTTTTTGCACTTGTTTTGTTGCCAATTGAAATTTTCTTTGTATCTTTGCGACAAAGTTTATAAAGATTTCAAGTTTATGGGGATAACATACCAAGAGCAACAGCAGAGGTTTATTTTTGATTTCACTAAGGACGGAATAGAAGATGTAATTACCTTAACAGGAGGTGGTTATCAAGTAAAAGCATTTGGCAAATGTTTTTATTATGGATATGAATTTGAGAAAAATGTTGAGTCCTCATTACGTGCGAAATTTATTCAGTATGTGAAATTTACACAAGACTTGCAAAGCAATGAAGATTTAACGCAATTTATTAAAAATGCTGTTGATAATCTAAATAAACAGATAAATCTTTATAATTACGATTTGGTTATAATGCCTGAATCCTCAAGCAGAGTTAATCAGTATATGCTTAGATATATCTATCGTTTTGCACAGCCTTCACTTCACAAAATGCAACTTATAAAATCTTTGCCCGAAGATATTGGTTTTGATATGGATAGTTATGAGCAACAGTATTTAGATGATGTTTTGGAAAATGGTCGTCCTCGTTATACTCCTGCACAAAAACAACAGGTAAAAGAGAATATAGACAAGATGATAGAATTGATACATCATAAAGACTATTTTACTATAGCCCAAGATGTTAAGAAAAGTCGTTATCGTCCGTATGTAATGAATTTTTTGAGATTTGCAAATGATAAAGATAGAGAACTTTGTGCTTCTATAAGAAAACAAAATATTCTAATTATAGATGACGTTACAACAAGTGGTTCAACTCTAAATGAGATACTTAGAACCTTGAGAATACTAAACGAAGATAATACAATAACTATTTTTTCACTTATCGGTCGCAAAGACCTTATGGCAGAAAGTCTGTAAAAATAACCCTTCCTCTCTTAGAATAAATTTCTATATAATTACAATTATGTAAACTAAAATTATAAAAAAGGAAGATAACCCTATTTTTTATGGTTTTAATTAAATTGTCTACAGGAGTATCACATCATCTGTAGGAATACAAATAATCTATACAAAATAATTTGTAACAACTCAATCCACAACAAAATAATCTCTAACAATACAAACAAACATAAAACCAATGCATTACAAATAATCGTATAATTTGTTGTATTATAAGCAATACAAATATTATATAATTCTACAACATTTTAACCAATTTATAGTAATACAAATATTATATATGCATTAAAATCAGTGTATTACAATTAGAATTTTGTCATTTGTTTAATTTTATGTAATTTTGCCTTCATAATTAAATATGGAGGCTTTTTTTATGTATAACTATGAATTTAAAAATTTAAAAGAATTTGAAGAGTATGAGAATAGACAACGCAAACGCTATTGGAAAGAGTTTGTTATTTGTTGGCTTGTTTTGGCTGGTATTATTGCTATTTTGTGTTATTTTGGTTTTACTTATTTATAGTACAGGATACAAAACACCGTTTTGTCTTCATATCACTTGATTACTACAAAATAACAAAAAAAATGTACGGAGCAAAAGTTCCGTACGAATCATTTTACAAAGGATTTAATCGAATGAAAAATTTTAAGTAAATTACACTGCAAAGATACAACTTTTTTCTAAAGTAGGAAATTTTTCTTAACTTTTATTTGCCAATACCCTTTCCTATTAGTTTATTTCACAGTGTCATAATACACAAAAAAAAATACGGAGTTGTTTTTCTCCGTACCAAATAAATATTACTAAAAAATAGTTTTATGAAAACAAATATTAACGTTGCAAAGATACAACATTTTTCTGAAGTAGGAAGAATTTTCTCAGGTTATTTTTTCAGCATTATATAAAAAAATACGGAATGTTTTCCACTCCGTATAAAAAAGTATTATTTAATTAAAATTTTAAAATTATACTGCAAAGATACAACTTTTTTCTAAAGTAAGAGAAATTTTCTTAGTTTTTTAGTTTATACACACAAAAAGAACGGAGTGAGTTTATCACTCCGAACAATTAAAGAAATTGTATTTATGCAAAAAAATACTTTGCAAAGGTATAACATTTTTCTAAATAAATGAATTTTTTTTAGATTTTTTTATAATGAAGATAGCAGAACGTCTGCTAAGTCGGTGTTGGGTTTGCAAGGTATATCCTCAAGGGTTTTATCTACATAAATATTTGTGTAGATGTGTTTTGAGTGCAGAAAAGACATAATCTTCTGGGCTTTCTCTTGCCAACGTTCCCACTCCCCTTTGTCTGGGTAAAGATATAGTTTTGAGATATTTATCTCCAAAAGAAAAGAAAGCATACCCTCGTTCAGATTGGCACAACCACCTGTTGCCAACCAAAGATATTCGGGTTTGAAAACAGACATAATCAACGCCGTTTTCTCGCTTTCTACAATGTTTATACGGTCCATTTTCTCATCGTAAGTAGAAAGAAAATGTTGTCCAAACAAACACTGTTTTAAAGCGAAATTAGGGTATTTTTCTTTTATATCTTTCTGAGTATGAAGCCAATTGACATAACCGTTACGGTGTCCGTCCCTATCGTATGACATAATCTTTCCCGTGCGAATTCTGTCCTTGTGGTCTATCTGCAAAAAGATACTCTCGCCCTTTGCGTTGGTCAAAACCCTATAAGCACAGAAAACATTCTCCAAAAGGGTTATCTTCCTGTCATTGAAGATTATGGACTTGTTAATAGAGTTGTAATCCTTTAGTTCCGCAATCTTATCTTGCAAAGCATTGAACAAAATACTATTCTTTGGGTCTTGGTTAAAAGCCAATAAATCTTCGTTGTGTAAAATAGTGAAGTTGTTCATTATCTTAGAGTTATAAGATTTACCTAAAGTATTACTTGAGGTAACGCCTGTAAGTAGTTGATTATTTGGAATATAAGTATTTTTATAAAACTTATTTTGTTGATAATCATATATGTTACGAGGTTTACCTAATGTAGTACTTGAGGTAATCTTTATAACTTCTTGATTAGAGGGATTATAACTTTTTTGAGGATTTAAAGGATTTATAGAACTTTGTTTTAGATTTCTATCTCTTCGTTCTAATTTTGTAGAACTTGATTCTAAATTTCTAAAACTTCGTTTCATTGGAGAAGTACTTGCATT
>JAFUGA010000017.1 GCA_017469625.1 Bacteroidales bacterium | reverse complement strand
TTATTTCAACATCATATCAAAAACCATACCCATTTAAAATTTCCAATCCTATTGTTTAGGATAATTTACATTTCAAACGAAACGACAAAGTTATAAAAAAAATATTATGTACCAAAATTTTTTAGCAGATAGCATCTGCAGGCGATTATGCTATACGCACTGAAAGTTTGATAGGTAATGATATAATACTATAGTTTAGTAGGAAAAGCAAGACACCGTTTAGAGGGAATAATGCTATACGCACTTAAGGTTTGATAGGTAATAGGTAATAATATAAATCATACTACAATAGGAAAAGGTTGTCAAAGGATTTTCTCCTCCAACAACCTTAGGTTAGACAAGGTGGTTACCTGTTAGTTGCCTGCAGGGGCAACATAACCTTTAACAGTAAGGTCTTTTTGTTGCACTTGAGCGGCTTTAAGTTTGTTCATAAACTTGCTACCTGGATAGAATCTGCAACCCACTCTTTTTACAGAATCTGCAGTTACCAATTCTTCACTATTGCAAGCCTTTGCTTTTATCTGAGGAATGAATGCACCAAGCATTCCGAACTTCACAGCAGAACCATTTAATACGTGGTTTGCTACAGCCATCTCAAGAGCTTTAAGTACTGCCAAAGTATCAGGGTAAGAAATAGTTGTTGCTACACTTATCTCCTGTGCTACTGTGTCTAAACTTACATCTGCATTTCTATACAGACGAGCCAAAAACTTTGTTCCGGGTGTTTTTCCTACGTGAATGTTTCTCTTAACTACAACGTAATTTATCATAATTTGTTTTGTATTTTAAGTGCCTGTCCTTTTCAGACACTGTTTTTATTGGTTAATTTAATGATTTTACAAGGTGCAGAATGCACTACCTGTTATCCAGCCTCCTATGGCGGAGAGTACATATATTATTACGTCTATCCACCTTTTGATTTGTTGTTTATCCATATCCATAACTTGACTTATATTGGTTAATATTATTATACGTATCTGTTAAAACTACTGTTAAATTACGACTAAACTTTATCGGTTAATTAAATGATTTCAAAGACCTTTACTTTTATCTTCTTTTTACAATGCAAAGTTACGAAAATTTTTCCATTCCACCAAACTATTGAATAAAAATTTGATAGTTTTTTCTAAAAATTTTTAACATTTTTAATCTCCCCACCAATCAAAACATTTTTCACCTAAATGTTTTATAAGAATTGCTTCAAGAGTCATATTTCTATATTGAAAATCACCACCTTTTACAAACTTTTTATAATTTTTGGCACCGTCTCTAATTATACCTTTTTCGTGCTGATTTAATTTTCTTTCCTTGTTCTTTTCTTTTATATAAAACGTTTTACAAAAAAAAGCATAATTATATCTAAAAATTTTAGAGTGGTCCATATTTTCTTTTACTGTCCTACAAAACATTCCAAAGTCTGTTTTATTTCCTTTCCATAGATATTTTTGTTCTGATATTTTATCTGTTTCACTTCCTCTCTTTTCAATAAAAACACTATTCTCTAAAGTTTTCATAAGGTGTTTATATTCAAATGTCTTAAAATATTCTGTTTGTACATCTTCTATTATAATATCGTTTGCTTCATTTTGCAATTCTATATCTGTTTTATTTGAATAGTCAGACAAAAACTTCTTTTGTACATCATTAGAAGTAAAAAAACTATCTTTTAATATTTGCTTAATACTCCTGCCAATAAATTTCAACAATCCCATTACTTTAATTTTTACTAAAAAAAACAAAGGTAGTAAATATAATTTTCATAATCATTATTTTACTAAAACTTTTTACTCCATTTTTTACAATTTACCCCATTTTTTACCCCATTTTTACCCAAATTATACCCCACAAACTTTTTCAAAATCAGTGAATTATGCTTGGTCAGAAAGAAAATTCGTTATACTTTTGCAAAGTCAATTTCTGACACAGAAAATTAAAAAAAATTGTAGAACCTTATAATAAGAAAGGAGGCAAAAATGAAGTAACAAAATTATAAAAACGCCTTTAATGAAGGCAACTAAAGAAGAAGAGGTAATAAGAACCTCTTTAGACAAAAAAACAAAAGTAGAAAAAAATTTAATGATAAAAACATTATGACAAAAGAAAACAATAATTCAAATACTAAAACAAAAATTATGGATATTACAAACTTACAAGACCTACAAGACGAGAATTTTCTTTCGGTAGGCAGTATAATAAACAGTGGTTCAGATGAAGAACCTTTTCTTATCAAAGGGTTTGCCCCTGTAGGCTCACCTTGGTTAATTACAGGAGATAATAGTATAGGCAAAAGCACGTTGATTTTCAACATTGCTATAAGCCTTGTAACAAAGAAGGCTCTGTTCAATAAGTATGATATTATGGATAGAGAAGAACATTTTGTATGGATTATCTGCACAGAAGATTCTATTCAGGATTTAAAAAGCCTGTTGAAACTTATGACTTCTTCTCCTACATTTACAGAAGAAGATAAACAAAAGATTTACAACAATATCATAGTTATGGCAGATACTTGCGAGTATAATGATAAGTTGAAAGAAAAACTTGAGCAAATAAAAGATAAAGATTTGTTACCTACTATTATATTCAAAGATATGGGAGTAGATGGTATTAAGGGAGATATAAACAATATGACAGTTGTCAGAGAAGAAGTTTATGGCAACTATCAAAAGTTATTGGAGGGCTATAAATGGGAAAATACTAAAGGAGATACATATAATATTATCTTCGCCATTACCCACCATATTGGCAAAAAAGCACGTAAGAATAGCAATAACTCCAAGTTTAAAGACAGCGTAAATTTTAGAAAATATTCCAAAGATTTATCTTCTGGTTCTACTGCATTGGAAGACAGGCCACGTTTGGTTCTTTCTCTTGCCGATGAGGGCGAGAATAACCGCCTTCTTGCTGCTACGAAATTCAATGCACTAAAAAAAGACCTTTGGCCTTTCGAGCATCTAAAAATAAATGAGTATAGACTCTTTGTCTTAGACAAAAACTACGCTTTTTTCTCTGCACACAAACAGGCAGAGAAAGAAAAACAAGATAGAGAAGATTTTATAACTTTAGATAATCTATTCAAACAGAAAATGAGTGTTAGACAAATAGCACAACTTATAAAAGATGGTGAAGTTCAACTCAATGATAAAAGAAAAAAAAGCAAAGATGCAATACGTTCTTACTATGATTATTTAAAGGCAAAAAAATCTTCTTCTTTTTCTTCTGCTGAAATTTCTTTTCCTAAGATGGAAGGAGGTGATTTATGTTTAAGGCAGGAAAATAAAGAAGAAGAGTGTCTGCAAGAAAAACCCTCAAAAGTAATAACAATATAGACACCACCACC
>JAFUGA010000016.1 GCA_017469625.1 Bacteroidales bacterium | reverse complement strand
GATGTTCCTTTTTAAATCCTATTACACTCCTTTCATCTAAACTATAAACCACCCCATATTCATCTAATATACCATAATCATCTTTTTCATCTTCTTTTATAAACTTCATATCTTTATATTATTTGGTTAAAAAATTTGTTGGATTTACTGTATTTCTAATAAAAATTCTGCTATATGTTTTGTTTGTATACCGTTAATATTACCTGTAAGTAATTCATCTGTAGTAACAAGGTATTTTGGATAATTATCCTTTATTGTAAGCAAAGGAGTAATCTCTCTTTCCAAAGTTTTGTCGCTTTCTATCTTGTAAGCAACTTGAACATAAAGTTTTTCATCTTTTCTTATTGCTACAAAATCCACTTCTCTGTCGTCTTCTTTTCCAACATATACATCATAACATAGACGTTTTAATTGCAGACAAACTAAGTTTTCTAAATAACCTCCTATATTTTGCGGATTAAAACCCAAAAGGGAATATATTAAAGATAGGTCCGAAGCAAAATATTTTTCATTTGTTTTCAAAACTTCTTTACCTTTAATATCATAACGCTGTATTTTCTCTACAACAAAGGCTGCTTTTATATATTGTATATAATTGTAAATAGTTTCAGAATCTATTTTTCTGTTTTGAGATTTAAAGTAATCCGAAATAGATTTTGCACTAATAATATTTCCAACATTGTTAAAAATATAACGTATTATTCTTTCTAAAACGTCTATATTTCTTATATTGTTTCGTTGTACTGTATCCCTTAAAATGATAGATGAATAAATATCATAGACTATTTTATAAACATCTTGCAAATCATAGTCTGCTATATTCAAGGCTGGAAAGCCACCTAAACGAAGATATTTATTAAACTCCTTTATCTTTTCTTGCCTGTCTGTGCCTAAATCTAAAGAATGAAATTTAAAATATTCTTTAAAAGAAAGTGGCCTTACAACTATCTCAACGAAACGACCTGTAAGATACGTGGAAAGTTCAGAAGAAAGCAGTCTGGAATTAGAACCTGTTATGTAAACATCAACATCGTAATCTACCATAACAGAATTTACAACTCTTTCCCAACCTTTTACCTCTTGAACCTCATCTAAAAAAATATAAGTTTTTAAATTCTTGTGCTTGTGCTCTGTTATATAGTTATATAAATCTGTTGCCGTTTTTATATGTTCCCATACAAAACTTTCAAAGTTTATATAAATAATTCTATCTTTTGTTATGCCATTAGTCTGAAATCTTTCTATAAGACTCTTCATCAATTCACTTTTGCCAGAACGTCTTATCCCTGTAATAACCTTTACAAAAGGTTTATCTATATAAGGCAAAATTTGCTCTATGTACTCTTCTCTTACAATCATTTTTTATATTATTAGGATTACAACCTGCAAAAATACATATTTTTCTAACTTTTTCGGATTATAACCTGAAAAAGTTTTAATTTCTACTAATTTTTTAGGGATATATTCTTGAAAAAGAGGGAATATTTTCAAAAAAAGATATTATTAAAGTTTTATTATTTTATCTCTATGTACAATTTTTAGTTGTTGTTTAGATTGCATAAGGTTTTGTTTGCATTGTAATTTCCACAGTTCTTTTTGTTCAGTCGGACCTTGTAAAGAATCTATGTACTGTTCAAAAAAAATTTTAAAATTTTCACAAGCATTATCTATGGTAGATTCTTTTATTAAGAAAGAACAACCTGAATTCAACCAATTACGAAATTCTATGCAATCCCTCATATTGGCAATCATTTTAAAATTATCAAAATCTCTTTTATTTTGGAAAACTCCAAATACCCCTCCTAAAAGGTACATCATAAATAAATCTTCTTCTTTCTGCATAGTATTTATTTTATTTATATTGATTGCAAAGATAAAAAGAAATTAAGACACACACAAATTATATGTATCTTAATTAAGTATAACTAAGTGAAAATTAAATTATTTCCTATCATACGTCATATTATTTACTCCATCAAAAAATGAATACAACTGCAACATTACCTTTTCCAAGTTATCAATATCTACCGACATTTCTTGTTCTTTACTTTTGTTGTTTGTATTTAGAATAGAAGCATATCTGTATGAGGTTCCATTTTTATCAAAACTATCCAATTCCCTTATTATTTTTTCAACATTTATAAGTATTTCTTGCTCTCCAAAATTTGATATTTTTTCTTTTAATTCTTTCCATAATTCCAAAATATTATGCTTACGTGGTGGAAGTTTTTTATTTAATCTCATTAACGAGTCTTTAATAATCAGTTCTATATAATGTCTAAAACAATATAAAGCAGGATAAATATAAGAATCTCTATCTAAATTATCTTTTGCTTGCTTTATAGTTTCCAATAATATTATAGAACTTTTAATATAGCCTAAAGGTAATAAAACATCATTTAGCCTTCTATTTGTTGCGACAAAAGAATCTTTTACATTATTTCTTGGTTTGAATAACTTATCTTCCTTTGTTAATTGGGGTAATCTCAAACTTAATTCATCTATATCTAAAATATTATCCTCTATATTATCTATAGCAAAACAATTATCCCATCCATCTGATTTATGATAAGATTCAGTATCAGTCTTTAAAATAATATCTCCCATAAAATTTCCATAATAAAAAATTGGCACATTGAGAGATATATTTTTTATAACATTTTTTCTACTATTTAAAAGGGGGTTACGTGAATCTTCACTAAACATAGAATATAGTATTATAGCTTTCAAAGAATTTGCAACGTTCAATTGTTCTCTGTACTTAGATTTAGACTTAATTATTATTCTATATTCATTTTCGTAGTTCCAATCTAAAAATTTTTTAAAGAACATTTCGTCTAATGATTCGTCTATGTTTTTCCAATTCGACACTTCTCTTGTATATTCTATATTTTGATGTTTACAATTTCCATTCCATCTATTTTCCACTTCCTTTAACAATAGTTCTTTATCAAATACTAAACAAACACCTAACCCATTTTCAGCATAATGTCCCCACATAGAAGAGATTTCAAATCCTTTTGTACAATGGTTTATATCCATTGTAAAAGATATTTGTTGATATTTTTCTAAATCCTCCTTTTTTATTTTTACGTCATTATCTGTTTTGTCCAAATTCCAACATAACACTCTCATTGACTCATTTATATCATTCATTTCAGTATATTTTCCAAATAAGAGTGTTTGTGATAAAAGTATTTTCAGTGCATTATCAAATTTTGTAAAATGATATAAATTTTCCGATTCAAATATTTTCTTTGCCATAGCTCGTATTTTATATGTTTTTATTATAATTATTCTTCGTACAGAATTTCACCTTGTTTATCATAAGTATCTTCTTTATGTTAATACGGTTATATTTGTCATAATATTCATATTCTATTATATAATTTGGGTTCCCATATCCATCTTTAACATATTGAAGCTTAATTATAGGTAAAAAATACACTTTATTTATAAACATATCTTTCCTTCGTTTTTCATCGTATAGTATATTTTTTTTATTGTTAATTATGAAATAATCACCAAGCGTTGAATAACAGTATGTCAATTCATTATTAATTGTAGTTTTACGTAATATGTCTTTATTGTTAGAAACATCTATTGTTTGTATTTTTTGTAATAAATTATTAAGAAATAAATTGATTTCTTCCTTTGGTATCTCATCTTTTATAATTCTTCTTATGATAAATTTATCCCAATTATACGCTTGTGCTGGAGATAAGGGAAGAAGTTCTTTATCTATAAAAAGATGACCTTTAACAATTTCATATTTATGTTTTGGCATTTCAGTATTAATAAAATTTAAACAATAGTTTATCGTATTTATTATCTTTTCCTTAAAATCTTTTGGATAATACTTGCATAATTCAACTAATATATCACCGCATATATTTGTTATAAATTCTCTAATTTTCTTAATTCTTATTGCTTTATGGTATATAGAAGGAGAACCACCATCCTCACCAAACGTATAAAATACATAAAATGTTATAGGAGTTACTGATATATAGGAATATTCTATTGCGTCTTTCATATCGTTAATTAGCATTTTCTTATCTAAAGAATCAAAACCAATTACTCTTAAGAGAGGTTCAGAGACAACTATTTCTTTGTATTTTTTATAAATATTATCAACTTTTATACCTCTTATTACACCAGGATCCCACCAACAACTTAAACTATTTACATATTCTTTTTCTGTAGTTCTTCCATATGGTAATATTAATGTGTCCCCACTTCTTAATTTTATATCTTCAGATAAGATACTTGTTTGGCATAAGACACAAACATTAACTAAATTTATCACTATGAATATCATCTTCTTCATAACTTAACGCTACTTCGGTATAAGGAGTGGAAAAAATTCTGATATATCATTTGGTATTAGATGGTTATGTTTATTGAAATATCTGATATGAGGTTTATTAGGCATCAATTGATATGCTGATAAAGCAGAGATGATATTAACAAGAAAACCATTTAAACTTCTGTGTCGGCTATGTTC
>JAFUGA010000033.1 GCA_017469625.1 Bacteroidales bacterium | reverse complement strand
GTAAAAAATTTTCAAAAATTCATCTACAATATAAAAAATTTCTGTATTTTTGTCTATGTTAATCATTGGGATAAGATTTTGTGTTTTTGTTTCTTTTGATTGTAAAATTACAAAATTTTATCCTTTTTTCTTTCCATTTATTCTTCCTTATACCGAGTTAGCGTTAAATATGATAATGAAAAGCTTAATTGCAAAGTGATGACAGGACAGGAAACCGATTTGGTTTTCCACTATCTTAAAAATATTGTTCTTCGTAAAGAAAACGGAGAACTATGCTTTGAAGCATCATATCATCTTGACCGAAAAATTGAAGAAATGCCGCCCACAGAACAAGGCTCACTTTTCTATAATGAATTAAAAGTATGAGGGAAAGAAATTATCGACATTTCTTTCCCTCTTGTATGTTTGTTACAATGCTCAAATCTGCGAGAGCAATTCTGTATTCTGAATATCCCCTTTGCTTGTGGAAATTACAGTCAGCACCGATACTCCAAACTTTGCTTTATATGCGGCATACTTATTTGCATTGGCCTGTCTTGCTTTTACAATGTACGGAGCATTCTGCAAATAAGACTTAGGCTTTATCTGGATTGCACATACAAGTTGGTCTTCCTTGTAAACTTGGAAATCCACGGCATAAGTGTGGTCCATTTCACCATCGGCCTTAACAAATTTCAAATTGGGGAACATCCGCTGTAGTGTAGCTACGGTATTGTTCTCTCGGAGAATGATTCCATTCCATGTTTCGCAAATAACTCTAAAGCGAACACATTCGATGCACTCGTCTAAAGTTATACCAAGACCATTGTCCTTTACGGCCTCATAAAGAATCCTCCCTTTTGCTGCAAAGTCCTCCTTTGTGCGGCCTCGCTGAGTATTTACGTTCTTGATGTCCCAACTCAGAGCGTAATAATTTGCCTTGTTATAGGGAACTGTTATACCATTGAAGAATTCCAAAGTTTTCCCCAACTTTGCTGCATTCTGCTCAATGAACTTGTTTCTATTGGCTCCACTGGCATAATAGGTTTGTTCCCATTCCTCTTTATTTTTCCAGTTGGCAGCCTCTATCAGAGTTGAAACGTACCCAACCGACCAAGGGTCATTCAACATTAGCTCATTCCACTTTGCATTAGTAGAACGGAATTTTTCTTTGTCAATGCTTAATACAAATTCATCCATGACTATACTATTTCAAATTCGTTATACTCAATGTTTAGGCCATCTTTCTTTTTCTCGTAATAGATAATGGGTACGTCTATAATTTCATTCAGATGGTTCTCCATTTTGTAAGTGGCGACTTAATCTGAACAGGGGTATTGCCAATATATCCGTCAATGCCTTTCGCTTCTTCTTCCTTATTAGCCAATTTCCATGACTTTTCCAATTTCCCTGCAATAAAGGAGATGATGGCCTGCTGAACTTTCATACCGCAAAACGTCTTCGTATAGACCAAGTCCTTAACCCACTCCCTGATTAGGTCTTTGTCTATAAGCATCATTGCCTCCTTTTGCTTGACAAATTGGTCGTAGATTTTCTCCGTTGCAGCTTCTACTGCATTCGGCTGGCGTTCATTATACCACTCAATCCATTCTTCCAAAGTCTGTCCGTCGAATTCTTTGATCAACTCTGACATTTGTCCGACAACTTTTGGTCTCGTCCCCTGTGCCGTCTAGTTGATTTGGTTGATGAGCATGGTCGTGTACTTTGGGAAAGGGTACATCGCAGCATTAGAATGCTGCTCAACCTCATTGTTCTTGATTTTAATTTTCTTCAGCATAGCCTTAAATTTATATATTACTAATTACTAAATAGTTACCCCCCCCCCATAAATATTGCAACATACCTATGGATATAGAATAAACTCTTATATTGTCTTTATATATATATTCATCTACTTTAGTTAAAATACATTTGCAAAGATATATAATATTTTGGATCTGACAAAGTTTATAATAATTTTTTGCAATTACAATTTCTTTATACATCAAAAAAAGACCGTCAAAATTGGCGGTCTTTTAGTTTTAGTATTAGATAAGAAAACTATTCTGCTTTTGGAGTTTCCTCTGTTGCAGGGGTTGTTTCTTCTGCTTTTGCAACTTCTGGAGTTTCTGTTGTAACAGTTTCTACTGTAGTAGATTTTTTTCTTCCTCTACGTGTAGATTTCGTTTTCTTAGCAGTTGTATCTTTTAGCATATTTTCATTATAATCCACAAGTTCCATCATAGCCATTTCTGCTCCGTCTCCTAAACGGCGACCAAGTTTAAGGATACGAGTATAACCTCCGTTACGATTTGCTATTTTTTGAGATACTTCTCTGAATAATTCTGTTACTGCTTCTTTATCTCTAAGTTCTGCAAAAACAATACGTCTTTGGTGTGTTGAATCTTCTTTTGATTTGTTTATCAATGGTTCAACATATTTTCTTAAAGCTTTAGCCTTTGCTAAAGTTGTTTCTATTCTTTTATTCTTTATCAAAGAAGAAGCCATATTTGAAAGCATCGCTTCTCTATGGGCAGCCTTTCTTGATAAATGATTTACTTTACAACCGTGTCTCATATTCTTTTACTCTTTTTCTTCTAATTTATACTTTGAAATATCCATTCCGAATTCAAGGTTCTTTGATTTTACAAGGTTTTCAAGTTCTGTCAAAGATTTTCTTCCGAAATTTCTAAACTTCAATAAATCTGCCTTTGCGAATTGTACAAGGTCTCCCAAAGTATCAACCTCCGCTGATTTAAGACAATTAAGTGCTCTTACAGACAAATCCATATCAATCAATTTTGTTTTAAGCAATTGACGTATATGAAGTGTTTCCTCATCAAAACTATTTGTTTGATTCTTTACTTCTGTCTGTATATCTATTTTTTCATCTGAGAATAAAACTAAATGCTGTATAAGAATCAATGCTGCTTCTTTCAACGCATTCTTTGGAGTAATAGAACCATCTGTTTCTATTTCAAAAACAAGTTTTTCATAGTCTGTTCTTTGTTCTACACGATAATTTTCTACTGCATATTTAACATTTTTTATCGGTGTAAATATAGAATCTATGGCTATGGTTCCTATTGGGTCATTATGTTTTACATTCTCTTCTGAAGGCACATATCCTCTTCCTTTTTCTATACGTAATGTTATGTTTAAAACAACATCAGATACCATGTGACAGATTTCAACGTCTTTGTTCAAGACTTGGAAGCCGTTAAGATATTTGTTTATATCCTCTGCCTTGAAAACATTCTTACCTTCTATTTTGAAAGTAACTTCTTCACTTTCCTGAGATTCTATTTGACGTTTGAAAGCTAAACGTTTCAAATTAAGGATAATCTCAGTCATATCTTCTGTTACGCCATGTATGGTATCAAATTCGTGGTCTACACCGTCTATACGTACAGATGTAATTGCGAAACCCTCTAATGAAGACAATAACACTCTGCGAAGGGCATTTCCTATTGTCATTCCATAACCCGGCTCAAGTGGACGAAATTCAAACTTACCTTTGTACTCGTCCGACTCTATCATTATAACCTTGTCAGGTTGTTGAAAAGCTAATATGGCCATATATTTAATTTCCTTTATTTTATTATTTAGAATACAATTCGACGATAGCCTGTTCGTTAATCTTTTCAGGTATATCTTCTCTTTGAGGGTAATTCATAAACTTACCTTCCATCTTGGTATCGTCCCATTCCAACCAAGAGTAAGTACTCTTTGATGATAATGAATCGGTTACAACCTCTAATGATTTTGAACGTTCTCTTACTCCAACACTATCTCCTTCTTTCAAAAGATATGAAGGTATATTAACTACTGAACCATTAACGGTTATATGTTTATGAGAAACCAATTGACGTGCTTGATTACGTGTTTTTGCTATACCCAGACGATAAACAACGTTGTCCAATCTTGATTCTATCAACTGCAAAAGAACTTCACCTGTTATACCACCTTTTCTGGAAGCCTTGTCAAATAATTTACGGAATTGTCTTTCCAATATTCCATAAGTATATTTGGCTTTTTGTTTTTCCATAAGCTGAACACCATACTCACTTTGTTTTCCTCTTCTTTTGTTACCATGTTGCCCTGGTGCATAAGGTCTTCTTTCGTAATATTTATCAGCTCCGTATATTGGGTCTCTAAATTTTCTTGCAATCTTGGTTTTAGGTCCTGTATATCTTGCCATTTTCTTTTTTGTTTTTAAATTTTGTAAATAATATAGAAATTATACACGTCTTCTTTTTGGTGGACGACAACCGTTGTGTGGCAATGGAGTTACATCAGTGATTTCTAATACTTCTATTCCACACGTGTTGATAGCTCTTATTGCAGCCTCACGTCCTGCTCCAGGACCCTTTACGAACACTTTTACTTTTCTCAAGCCGTAATCATAAGCAGCTTTTGAACAATCTTCTGCTGCCATCTGTGATGCATACGGTGTGTTCTTCTTTGAACCCTTGAAACCCATCTTTCCAGCAGAAGACCATGAAATAACTTGTCCTGCATTATTGGTCAAGGAAATAATGCAATTGTTGAAAGATGCAAAGATAAATGCTTTGCCTTGTGGTTCAACTTTTACTACTCTTTTCTTTGTTGGTTTTGAATTTTTTGCCATTTTCTTTTTTGTAGTTTTCTACGGAAACTTCTTTCTTATATTTTAATTATAATTATATTTTAGGTAATCCGAATCCGTTGTGTTAATTTCTTTTTCTTTTCTTAATGATTATTTAGTTGCTTTCTTCTTGTTTGCAACAGTTTTCTTTCTACCTTTACGTGTACGAGCATTATTCTTTGTACTTTGTCCACGCACAGGCAAACCTGAACGATGACGAATACCTCTGTAACATCCTATATCCATCAAACGTTTGATGTTCATTTGTACTTCAGAACGAAGGTCGCCTTCTACTTTGTACTTTTCGCTAATAATGTTACGAATAGCATTCTGTTCATCATCACTCCATTCACTTACCTTTTTTTGTTCATCTATTCCTGCTTCTGCAAGGATTTTTGAAGCAGCACTTCTGCCTATACCGTATATATAAGTAAGGCCTATAACACCACTCTTTGTTTTTGGTAAGTCTATACCTGCAATTCTTGCCATAAATTTGTTAATTGTTTTTTTTTTAATTAGTAACTTTATCTAACAAAATCATCCTTGTCTTTGTTTGAACTTAGGATTTTTTTTGTTTATCACATAAACCACTCCTTTTCTGCGAACTACTATACATTCAGGAGATCTTTTTTTCACTGATGTTTTAACTTTCATTTCTTTATATGTGTTTATTAAGGTTTATCCTACACTATTTATGTCTGTAAGTTATCCTTCCTTTAGTCAAGTCATAGGGAGACATTTCTACCTGAACTTTATCTCCTGGCAATATCTTAATATAGTGCATGCGCATCTTACCGGAAATATTTGCTATTATTACGTGTCCACTTTCTAACTCTACTCTAAACATAGCGTTACCTAAAGACTCTACGACTATTCCGTCTAATTGGATAGGTTCTTGTTTTGACATAATTCTATTATTATATTGATTCTAAATATTCGTTAGATTTTATTGCTTCTTCTATAGGTGCAAAACTTGATAATATGATAGGTCCGTCTTTTGTTATAGCCACATCGTGTTCAAAATGCGCTGCTGTTGAATTATCCATTGTAGTACAAGTCCAACCATCATTATGAAAAACCAATTCTTTATTTCCCAATGTTATCATTGGTTCTATAGCTATTGTCATTCCTTCACGAAGTTTTATTCCTGTACCTTTTTTTCCATAATTCAAAACATTTGGGTCTTCATGCATTACTCTTCCCAAACCGTGTCCGCACAATTCTCTTACAACTCCATAACCAAAAGATTCACAATAAGACTGTATGGCAAAACCTATATCTCCTAATCTATGACCGACAACACACTCCTTAATTCCTAAATAAAGGGATTCTTTTGTTACTTTCAACAGTTGTTTATCTTCTTTTTTTGCACCTCTTACTGCAAAAGTATAAGCAGAATCTCCAACCCAACCATTAAAAGTGCAACCACAATCTATAGACACAATATCTCCTTCTTTTATCTCTCTATTTGAAGGTATTCCATGAACAACGGCTTCATTGATAGAGATACATAAAGAAGCAGGAAATCCGCCATATCCTTTGAATGTTGGAGTTGCTCCTTTTGAACAAATAAAATCTTCTGCAACTGAATCCAATTTCTTTGTAGAAACACCTGGTCTTATATAGTGAGAAACTTCTGCTAAAGTTTCTCCTACCATAAGAGCAGAAAACTTCATTTGTTCAATTTCTTCAGGAGTTTTTATCTTTATCATAATATCTATTCAGATAAAAGTTTTACCTTAGTATCAATAATTACCACCTCTACCCTTTATACGGCCTGTTTTTGTTAAACCATCATAATGTCTCATCAATAGATGACTTTCTATTTGTTGTAATGTATCAAGTACAACTCCAACAAGAATCAATAATGATGTTCCACCATAGAATTGAGCAAATTGAGAATTAACACCAAACAGTCTAATTATGGCTGGTAATATAGCGATAATTGCTAAGAAGATGGAACCAGGAAGAGTAACCTTTGAAAGAATATTATCAAAGAATTCTTCTGTTTTTTTACCAGGTTTTACTCCAGGTATAAAACCACCATTCTTTTTCATATCATCTGCCATTTGTTTAGGATTAACGGCTACTGCAGTATAAAAATATGTAAATACAATAACCATCAAACCAAATATCAAATTATACCACAAACCATCAAAATTAGTCAAGGCTTGTGCAAATTTGCTTGAAGCATTACCACTGAATCCCATAATTGTAACAGGAATGAACATAATAGCTTGTGCGAAGATTATAGGCATAACACCAGCAGCATTCACTTTAATAGGAATATATTGTCTTGCTCCACCATATTGTTTGTTTCCCACTATTCGTTTAGCGTATTGAACAGGTATTCTTCTTGTACCTTGAACTAACAAGATACAAAGCATTATAACCACCAACCAAACTATAAGTTCAACAAACAACATTACAAGTTGTCCACCTTGGTCTTCCATTCTTGAAGCAAATTCTGCGAATAAAGCGAAAGGCAAACGTGCTATGATACCTACCATAATCAATAATGAAATACCATTACCTATACCTTTATCTGTGATTCTTTCTCCAAGCCACATTACGAACATAGTTCCGCATGTAAGCAATATAGAAATAGGTAATACCCAAGTCATAAAGGAAATATCATTGCCTCCAAATATATTGAAAACATGAGCACCTTGAACTGTAAGTTGATTTCTCAAATTTGCCAAATAAGCAAAAGATTGAAAAATTGTAACTATTACTGTAAGCCAACGAGTTATCTGATTTATTTTATTTCTACCACTCTCTCCTTCTCTCTGCATCTTCATGAAGTAAGGCACAACCATAGTCAATAATTGCACAACGATAGAGGCTGTGATGTATGGCATAATTCCCAACGCAAAAATAGAAGCATTGGAAAAAGCTCCTCCAGAAAACATATTCAACAGACCAAGTACACCGTCCTGTGTTTGACTCTGTAAAGCTCCTAAGTCAGAAGGATTGATACCTGGTATAACAACATAAGAACCCACTCTATAAACAAGCACTAAAGCAAGTGTAAAGAGAATTCTATCTCTTAAGTCTTTAATGCTCCAAATATTTTTTATTGTATTGATAAATCGTTTCATTATGTAATAGAAATTTTTAGATTATTGTTACAACACCACCTTTTGATTCTATAATACTTTTTGCATTCTTAGATATAGCATGAACTGTTACATTCAAAACACTGTTCAATTCTCCTCTACCAAGAATTTTTACTTTTTCATTTTTTGATACTATATGCTTTTCTTGTAATAATTCAACAGTTATATCTTTAGTGTTAAACCTTTCTGCAATTTTTTCTAAAGTATCTATGTTTATTCCAACATAGTCTATTCTGTTTATATTATGAAAACCAAACTTAGGCAACAATCTATATAAAGGCATTTGACCTCCTTCAAATCCGACCTTACGGCTGTATCCTGAACGAGATTTAGCACCTTTATGACCTCTTGTAGATGTTCCACCATACCCTGAACCTTGTCCTCTACCTATTCTTTTACGGCTTTGTGTTGAACCTACCGCTGGTTTTAAGTTACTTAAATCCATAATAATCTTTATTTTTATAGTTAATTAATTTCTTCAACTTTTATTAAATGGCTAACCTTATCTATCATACCTTGTATCTGTGGATTAAGTTCATGCTCTTTAGATTGATGCATCCTTCTCAAACCCAATGATTTCAAAGTTTGCTTCTGACGAAGTGGGTATCCTATTCCACTCTTTATTTGTGTTACTCTTACTTTCATCTTATTGTGTTTTTTATCCATTAAATACTCTATCCATATCAATTCCTCTAAGTTTAGCTACTGTATATGGATCTTTCATTTTTAATAGAGCCGATATAGTCGCTTTTACCACACTGTGTGGATTTGATGAACCCTTAGATTTTGCCAAAACGTCTTTAACTCCAACACTTTCCAAAACAGCTCTCATGGCACCACCAGCTATAACACCTGTACCAGGAGCAGCAGGCTTCAAGAAAACCTTTGCACCACTATACTTACCAACTTGTTCGTGTGGAATTGTACCTTTTAAGATAGGAACTTTTATAAGATTTTTCTTTGCATCTTCTGTTCCTTTTGTAATTGCTGCAGCAACTTCTTTTGCTTTACCTAATCCGTAACCTACTATACCATTGCCATTACCAACAACTACTATGGCAGAAAAACTAAATGTTCTACCTCCTTTTGTTACCTTTGTAACTCTATTTATGCTAACAAGTTTATCGTTAAACTCTATTTCGCCTGACTTTACTCTTTTTATATTTAGTTCTGCCATATTCTTAGAATTTTAAACCATTTTCTCTGGCTGAATCTGCCAAAGATTTTACTCTACCATGATATAAATAACCATTTCTATCAAATACGACAGATTCTATTCCAGCCTGTTTTCCTCTTTCGGCTATAAGCTTACCTACAGAAGCAGCCATATCTGATTTTGTTCCTTGTTTTTGGAAACCTTTTTCCATAGATGATGCAGACACTAATGTTCTTCCTGCTACATCATCTATAAGTTGAGCATATATCTCTTTATTGCTTCTAAAAACTGTAAAACGAGGTTTATCCACTGTACCATTTACTTTTTTGCGGATTCTCATTTTAATTTTTAATCTTCTAATATCTTTCTTCGTTGCCATCTATTTATCCTCAGATTTATTTTTTTTACTTAAATTACTTAGCAGCTGCTTTACCAGCTTTCTTGCGGATAACTTCACCTTGAAAACGAATACCTTTACCTTTGTATGGTTCTGGTTTACGTAAAGAACGAATCTTTGATGCAACTTGTCCCAATAATTGTTTATCGCAACAAGACATTTTTATCAAAGGATTCTTACCTTTTTCTGTTATAGTTTCCACTTTAATTTCATCAGGTAATAACATAAAAATGCTGTGAGAATATCCCAAAGCTAATTCTAATACCTGTCCTTGTGCTTGAGCCTTGTAACCTACACCTATAACTTCTTGTGTAGTATGGAATCCTTCTGATACACCTATCACCATATTATTTATCAAAGCTCTATATAATCCATGAAGAGATTTGTGTTTTTTAGTTTCTCCTTCTCTTTCAAGACGAAGAACACCTTCTTCCATGTTTAATTTTATACAAGGATCTAAACTCTGTTGTAAAGTCCCAAGTTTTCCCTTTACGGTAACAACATTGTTGTTATCTACTTTTATTTCTACTTCCTCAGGAATGCTTATCGGTAATTTACCTATTCTTGACATATTAAATATTCTCCATTTTTAACTAATGTAACAAATTACTTCTCCACCTGTTTTCAGCACTCTTGCCTCTTTATCTGTCATCAAACCTCTTGATGTAGATATAATTGCTATTCCCAAACCATTCATAACTCTTGGTAAATCTTTAACACCTACATATTTTCTAAGACCTGGAGTACTAATACGTGTAAGATTTGAAATAGCTGGTTCTTTTGTTTGTGGATGATACTTTAAAGCTATTTTTATAGTTTTAGGGAAAACCTCTTCTTCAAATTTATAGTTCAATATATAACCCTTATCAAAAAGAATTTTAGTTATTTCTTTCTTTATCTTTGAAGAAGGTATTTCTACCATTCTATGTTTAGCCATTGAAGCATTTCTTATTCGTGTCAAATAATCTGCAATTGGATCTGTTAACATTTCTTCTTTATTTTTTTAATCTTTTTCTAACTTTAATTTTTACTGGTGGTATTCTACCATGAAGCTTTTTTTACTCCAGGGATCAAACCTGCCAATGCCATTTCTCTGAAATTGATTCTTGAAATGCCAAATTGTCTCATATATCCTTTTGGACGACCTGTCAACTTACAACGGTTATGAAGTCTAACAGGAGAAGCATTTTTTGGAAGTTTTTGCAATCCTTCGTAATCACCTGCTTCCAAAAGAGCTTGACGTTTTGCTGCATATTTTGCTACTAAACGTTCTCTTTTTCTTTCTCTTGCTTTTATTGATTCTTTTGCCATCTTATTTTAATTATTTTTCGGATTCATTTTTAAAAGGAAAACCAAAAGCTTTCATTAAAGAAAGAGCCTCTTTATCGGTGTTAGCAGATGTAACAAAAGTTATATCCATTCCATTGATATGGTCTATTTTGTCTATATCTATTTCTGGAAAGATTATTTGTTCCTGCACTCCAAATGTATAATTTCCTTTTCCATCAAAACCTCTAACATCTATACCTCTGAAATCTCTAATACGAGGTATTGCTGTAGATATAAGTCTATCAAGAAATTCATACATTTTATCTCCTCTAAGTGTTACTCTAACTCCAACAGGCATACCTTTTCTTAGTTTGAAGTTAGATATATCTTTCTTTGATTTAGTAGCAACAGCTCTTTGACCTGCTATAGCAGTCATTTCCTCTACTCCCTTATCTATAACTTTCTTATCTGCTAAGGCAAGTTTACCCAATCCTTGATTAAGAGATATTTTCAAAAGACGAGGAACTTGCATTGTTGTGCTGTAATTAAACTCTTTCATTAAAGAAGAAACTATTTCTTCTTTATATTTACTTTTTAATCTTGGGATATATTCCATTATTTAATCACCTCCCCTGTCTTTTTTGAATAACGAACTAATTTATTTGTTTTCTCATCAAGGCGTCTTCCTATCCTTGTAGCATTACCTTTACCATCAATAACCATAAGGTTTGATATATGTATAGGTGCTTCTTTCTCTACAATACCACCTTGAGTATTTTTAGGATTAGGTTTTGTATGTTTTTTTATTTTATTGACACCTTCAACAATAGCACGGTTATCTTTTGGATAAACTACCAAAACTTTACCAGTACTACCTTTTGAATTTCCTGCAATAACTTTTACAGTATCTCCTTTTTTTATATGCAACTTCATATCTATAATATTTTTTTGCTTTTTTAGTACTATAGTACTTCAGGAGCCAATGAAACTATTTTCATAAATTGCTTCTCACGAAGCTCTCTTGCTACTGGCCCAAAAATACGTGTTCCTCTCAATTCATCATTGGCAGTTAATAACACACAAGCATTATCATCAAATCTGATATAAGAACCATCTTGTCTTCTCACTTCTTTTTTAGTGCGAACAACAACAGCCTTTGATACAGAACCTTTTTTTACATTTCCAGAAGGCAATGCGTCCTTAACTGCTACGACTATTTTATCTCCAACAGAAGCATATCTTGCCTTTGTGCCTCCAAGAACTCTAATACACAAAGCACTTTTCGCTCCGCTGTTATCTGCGACAACTAATCTTGTTTCCTGTTGTATCATTTTATTTAGCTTTTTCTATTATTTCAACTAATCTCCAACATTTGTTCTTGCTTAATGGTCTTGTTTCCATTATACGAACAGTATCTCCCATACCAGCCTGTTCTTTTTCGTCGTGTGCCATAAACTTATTACTTTTTTTCAAAAACTTTCCATATTTTGGGTGTTTTACTCTTCTTTCCACCAAAACAGTGATAGTTTTATCCATTTTATCGCTTACAACAACACCTACTTTTTCTTTTCTTAAATTTCTTTCCATCTTTTATGCAGATTTCATTTATTTCTTAGAATCATTTAAAGCATTCTTCTCTCTTAAAGAGATTTCTGTTTTAATTCTTGCTATATTCTTACGAGTCAATCCCAATAAATTAGGATTCTCCAAAGGAGATACTGCATGATTTATTCTCATTCTGACCAATTGCATTTGTTCTGCTTCCAGTCTTTCCTGTAATTCTTTATCAGAAAGTTCTCTTAATCCTAAATTGTTTTTCATATTATATCTCCTCAATTTTTATTCTTCTACATAATCTCTACGCACAACAAACTTTGTAATAACAGGTAATTTTTGTGCACCCAATCTCATAGCCTCTTTTGCTATTTCAACAGGTACTCCTTCTGCTTCAAACAAAATAGTACCAGGTTTTACTCTTGCTACAAAATATTCAGGAGCTCCTTTACCTTTACCCATACGTACCTCATTTGGTTTTTTAGTAATAGGTTTGTCTGGGAATATTCTTATCCAAAGTTGTCCTTCACGTTTCATATAACGAGTTATAGCTTGACGAGCAGCTTCTATTTGACGACCTGTAATAAAAGATGTATTTAAAGATTTGATTCCAAACGTACCGAACGATAATTCATGACCTCTGAAAGCAAGACCTTTCATCTTACCTTTTTGTTGTTTTCTATATTTTGTCTTATTTGGCTGTAACATATCTCTAAATTATTTAAAGTCCCTACTGTTATTTTTTCTACGAGAACGAGATCCCATATTAGAACGTTGAGTTCCTCTATTTCCATCTTTCATTCCTCCACCAACTGTTGAAGGAACCAACTCTACTTTGTTATAAACTATACCTCTACATATCCACACTTTTACACCTATTCTTCCATAAGTAGTATGTGCTTCAGATTGAGCATAGTCTATATCTGCACGTAAAGTATGCAAAGGAGTTCTTCCTTCTTTATAATGCTCTGTTCTTGCCATTTCAGCACCACCGATACGACCAGAGATAGAAACTTTTATTCCCTCTGCTCCCACTCTCATAGTAGAAGTTATAGCCATTTTTATAGCTTTTCTGTAAGAAACTCTACCTTCTATTTGTCTAGCAATACTTTCTGAAACCAATCTCGCATCCATTTCTGGACGTTTTACTTCAGAAATATTTATTTGAACTTCTTTTTCTGTAAGTTTTTTAAGTTCTTCTTTTATTTTATCAACTTCTTGACCACCTTTTCCTATTATAAAACCAGGTTTAGCGGTGTTGATGGTAACAGTGATACGTTTCAATGTTCGTTCAATGTATATCTTAGATATCTCAGCCTTGCTTAAACGAGCATTAAGATATTTTCTAATTTTATCATCTTCAACTAACTTGGATTCGAAATTTCTGCCACCATACCAGTTTGAATCCCATCCTCTGATGATTCCTAGTCTGTTACCTATTGGATTTGTTTTTTGTCCCATCCTAAAATATCTTTTTTTGTTTACAAACTATTTATTCTCTACATCATTTGACTCTGTAGTGGCAGTTCTCTCCTCTACCCTGCTACCTAATTCAAGTATAACGTGATTTGAACGTTTTCTCACTCTATAACCACGACCTTGTGGAGCTGTTCTAAGACGTTTTAATTGTCTTCCTCCGTTTACACATATCATTTTGATATACAATTCACTTTCTTCCATAACTTTGCCAGTATTTTTTACTTGCCAATTTGCCATAGCAGAAAGTAATAATTTTCTTAATTTCGGAGCAGATTCTCTATGAGAATATTGTAATATTCCCAATGCTTTATCAACGTCAAGTCCTCTAATAGCATTAGCCATAAGACGTGTCTTTCTCGGAGATGTAGGATTGTTGTTTAATCTTGCAACATATCTACTTTTACGAGATTCTTTATATATCTCTGCACATTTATGTTTTCTTGATCCCATCTTCTATCTCTTTTTATTTCTTTCCTTTATCTTTCTGACCAGCATGTCCTCTAAAAATTCTAGTCGGAGCAAATTCACCTAATTTATGTCCTACCATATTTTCTGTAATATATACAGGAATAAACTTATTTCCGTTGTGAACTGCTATAGTCAAACCAACGAAATCAGGAGAAATCATAGAAGCTCTTGACCAAGTTTTAATTGTAGTTTTATTCTTTTTGGATTGAGCATCCAAAACCTTCTTCTCTAACTTATAATAAATATAAGGTCCTTTTTTTAATGAACGGCTCATAATCTTTCTCTGATTTTATTATTTCTTACGTCTTTCTATTATATACATACTCGTTGTTTTCTTTGGAGCTCTTGTCTTATATCCCTTAGCAGGCATACCTTTACGAGAACGAGGATGTCCTCCAGAAGCTCTACCTTCACCTCCACCCATAGGGTGATCAACAGGATTCATAACAACGCCTCTAACTCTTGGTCTTCTTCCTAACCAACGAGAACGACCAGCTTTTCCTGAAACTTCAAGATTGTGTTCTGTATTTGAAACAACTCCGATAGTTGCTCTACATGCCTGAAGAATCATTCTTGTTTCACCAGAAGGCATTTTTAGTATAGCATATTTTCCATCTCTGGACATAAGCTGTGCATAAGAACCAGCACTTCTCACCAATTTAGCACCTTCTCCTGGACGTAATTCTATATTATGAATCATTGTACCAAAAGGAATTTCACTAAGAAATAATGTGTTGCCTATTTCAGGAGCAACTCCTTTACCTGACATTATTGTCTGTCCGACTTTCAAACCGTTAGGAGAAACAATATATCGTTTTTCACCATCTGTATAACAAACTAAAGCAATACGAGCTGTACGATTTGGGTCATATTCTATTGTTTTTACCACTGCAGGGATACCGTCCTTATTTCTAAGGAAATCTATAAAACGATATAATTTCTTATGACCACCACCGATATATCTCATGGTCATTTTTCCTTGATTATTTCTTCCACCTGTTTTGTGGATACCCATAACCAAACTCTTCTCAGGTTTAGTTGCAGTTATTTCTTCAAAAGAACTTGCAATTCTATGTCTCTGTCCCGGTGTTGTCGGTTTTAATTTTTTTAAAGCCATCTCTTTATTTAAATATTGCTAAAAAAGTCTATTGTATCACCCTCAGCCAATGTTACCATTGCCTTTTTGAAAGCATTTGTTCTTCCTTGTATGTAACCTGCTTTTGTATATCTAGCTTTTCTTTTGCCCTTATAGTTGATAGTATTTATACTCTCAACCTTTACATTATACAAGTCTTCAACCGCTTTCTTTATTTCTATCTTATTTGCCTTTCTATCTACAACAAAAGCACAACGAGTATTATCCTTCTCGTTTATCTTTGTCATCTTTTCTGTAATAATCGGCTTTATTATTATACTCATTTTTTATCTTACAATTAAATTGTTATACTGAACATTAAGCGTTTGAATGCATTTTATCTAACTCCATAAGAGCAGATTCACTAAACACAAGAGTATTTGCATGCAAAATCTCGTATGTGTTCAATGTTTGAGCACTCATTACTCTCACATTCTTAAGATTTCTGGCCGACAAAGTTACAAAATTTTCTTTACATGGTTGCAAAACAAATAAAGATTTTTTATCTTTAAGTTTCAAGGCATCTAAAACTTTTACCATTTCTTTTGTTTTCGGAGCTTCAAAAGAGAAATCTTCTACTACTCTAATTTGCTCATCTTTAGCCTTATAATACAATGCAGAAAGTTTTGCTAAGACCTTTACTTTCTTATTTAATTTAAATCTATAATCTCTTGGACGAGGACCAAAAGCACGTCCTCCACCAACCATAACAGGACTGTTTATATCTCCGGAACGAGCTCCACCTGTACCTTTTTGTCTTTTTAGTTTTCTCGTTGAGCCAGAAACTTCTGAACGTTCCTTTGATTTATGGGTTCCCTGTCTCTGGTCAGCCAAAAACTGTTTAACATTTAACCAAATAACATGGTCATTAGGTTCTGTTTGAAACAACGAATCATTCACGGTAATAGTTTTACCTGTATCTTCACCCTTAATGTTATATACTTTTAGCTCCATCTCTCAAGTTTTAAAATTGAACCCTTTGGACCAGGAACTGATCCTTTAACTAATATTAAGTTTTTCTCTTCAAAAATCTTAAGTATCTTTAGATTTTGAACCTTAACTCTGTGATTACCCATTTGTCCAGCCATTCTCATACCTTTAAACACTCTTGATGGGTATGAAGAAGCACCTACTGAACCAGGAGCACGCAAACGGTCATCTTGACCGTGTGTTTTATCACCTACTCCGCCAAAACCATGACGGCGAACAACACCTTGAAAACCTTTACCTTTAGAAATACCTACAACATCTACGAATTCACCTTCTGTGAATACATTGCAAGTAAGTACTTCTCCAAAATGCTTTCTTTCTCCTTCTTCAAAACGAGAAAATTCTGCAAGGTGTCTTTTAGGAGTGGTTGAGGCTTTTGCAAAATGACCTTTCATAGGTTTTGTTGCTTTGCTTTCTTTCATTTCCTCGAATGCTAACTGAATAGCACTATAACCATCCTTATCAGGTGTCTTTACTTGTGTTACAACACATGGACCAGCCTCTATTACTGTGCATGGCTGTTGTTTGCCAGAGGCATCAAAGATGCTAGTCATTCCAATTTTTTTTCCTATTAATCCTGACATTTTTTAATTTTTTACATTATCTCCAGCTTGAGGTCATCACGACTTATCATTGGCTGGACTAATTAATTTTACTTTTAATTCAAACTGAAATTCTTTTACTATCAAACTTTTATTTCAACCTCAACTCCAGAAGGCAATTCTAATTTCATCAAAGCGTCTATTGTTTGTGCAGATGTACTATCTATATCTAATAAACGTTTGTAAGAATTTAACTCAAATTGCTCTCTTGACTTTTTGTTAACAAAAGTAGAACGATTCACAGTAAAGATTTTCTTATTTGTTGGCAAAGGAATAGGTCCTTGCACGTGTGCACCAGTCATCTTTACAGTCTTAACAATCTTCTCAGCTGATTTATCAACCAAGTTGTGATCGTACGATTTCAATTTGATTCTAATTTTTTGTTTTTCTTGGCTCACGATTTTTTTAATTTATTTATTTAAACTTTTTAATTGTTTTCTTTTAAAACTTCCTCTGTAACATCTTTAGGAGCTTGTGCATAGTGCGAAAACTCCATAGTAGAATTTGCTCTTCCTGAAGTAATAGTTCTCAAAGCTGTAACATAACCGAACATCTTACTCAAAGGAACTTTTGTTTTCACAGATTGAACACCTACTTTGGCCGTAATGCTTTCCAAAATAGCTCTTCTCCTGTTCAAATCTCCTGTAACATCTCCAAGATAAGCATCTGGAGTATTTACCTCTACAGACATTATAGGCTCCATAAGAACAGGTTTTGCTTTCTTTGCTGCTTCCTTGAAAGCAATTTTTGCACATATTTCAAAGGATAGAGAATCTGAATCCACTGGATGATAAGAACCATCTAATAGAGTAACTTTCATACTCTCCATTGGGAAACCTGCCATAACACCATTTGTCATAGCGTCTTTGAAACCCTTTTCCACTGCAGGAATATACTCTTTCGGAATATTACCACCTTTGACTTCATTGATAAATTGTAATCCTTTAACATCGTCATCAGCAGGTCCTATTCTGAATATAATATCAGCAAACTTACCTCTACCACCTGTCTGTTTCTTATATACCTCTCTATGCTCAACCTCTTCTGTAATAGCTTCTTTGTATGCAACCTGAGGTTTTCCTTCATTACATTCTACACCGAACTCTCTTTTTATTCGTTCTATGATAATATCCAAATGAAGTTCTCCCATTCCTTTTAATATAGTTTGACCAGAAGCTTCATCTGTTTCAACTTGTAATGTAGGGTCTTCCTCTGTAAGTTTTGTCAATGCTGTGTTGAATTTATCTACATCTGCTTGTTGTTTAGGTTCTATTGCTATAGAGATAACAGGTTCAGGGAAGGTCATAGATTCCAATATAATTGGACTATTTTCATCACACAAAGTATTACCTGTTTTTATATCTTTAAAACCAACAGCTGCACCTATATCTCCAGTCTCTATACGTTCAAGAGGATTTTGATGATTTGCGTGCATCTGCATAATTCTTGATATTCTCTCCTTTTTACCTGTGTTTGCATTGAACACATAAGAACCTGAAGTCAAAGCACCAGAATAAACTCTAAAGAAACATATTCTACCTACATAAGGGTCTGTTGCTATTTTAAAAGCTAATGCACTAAAAGGTTCTTTTACACTAACTTTTCTTGTTACCTCTTCTTCTGTTTTTGGATTGATACCTTTTAGTTCAGGCACGTCCATAGGACTTGGAAGGTATTCACAAACAGCATCTATTAAGTTTTGAATTCCTTTATTTTTAAAAGCAGAGCCACATAACACAGGTACTATTCTTTGTTCGCAAGTTGCCTTGCGTACATATTTAATAATTTCGGACTCAGTAATACTTTCTTCGTCTTCCATATATCTTTCCAACAACTCATCATCTTCCTCAGCCACACCTTCTATAAGTTGTTTTCTGTATTTTGCTGCTATCTCTTTTAAATCGTCTGGGATAGGAATTTCAAAAGTTTGTGTTCCATTGGTAGCCTCATCGTACATAAGGGCTTTATTTCTTACAAGGTCTATAACTCCTTTGAACATATCTTCTTGTCCAATAGGAATTTCCAACGGAATAGGATTTGCACCCAATTTTTCCTTTATCTCTCCTAAAACATTGAAGAAATCTGCACCAGCTCTGTCCATCTTATTTACAAAACCAATGCGAGGTACGTTGTATTTATCTGCTTGTCTCCATACAGTTTCACTCTGAGGTTCTACTCCTCCTACTGCACAGAACAAAGCAATTGCTCCATCTAATACACGCAAAGAACGCTCAACTTCTACTGTAAAATCTACGTGTCCAGGTGTATCAATAATGTTTATTTTGTAATCTCTATTTTGATATTTCCAGAATACGGTTGTAGCTGCAGAAGTAATAGTAATACCTCTTTCTTGCTCTTCCTCCATCCAGTCCATTGTAGCTGTACCATCGTGCGTTTCGCCTATCTTATGGTTTTTACCCGTATAGAACAATATACGCTCTGTAGTCGTAGTTTTACCTGCGTCTATATGAGCCATAATGCCTATGTTTCTTGTGTAATGTAAATCTGCCATCTATAATCCTATTCTTTTCTTTAATTTACTTAGAGATTATGCTCTGAAATGAGAGAATGCTTTGTTAGCTTCCGCCATTCTGTGAATATCTTCTTTTCTCTTGAATGCTGCACCTTCTTCTTTTGAAGCAGCAATAATTTCTGAAGCAAGACGCATAGCCATTGTTTTCTCAGAACGTTTTCTCGCAAAACCTATAAGATTCTTCATTCCCATAGACATTTTTCTGTCTGGACGAATTTCTGTAGGTATTTGGAATGTAGCACCACCTATACGACGACTTCTTACCTCAACATTTGGTGTTACATTTGCAAGACCTTTCTTCCAAATATCAAGACCATTTTCTTTTGTTCTATCACTTACTATATCTATTGCATCATAAAAGATTTTATAAGCGATAGTCTTCTTTCCTTTCAACATTATATTATTAACGAATTTTGTTACAAGAACTTCGTTAAATTTTGGGTCTGGAAGTATTATTCTTTTTCTTGGTTTAGCTTTTCTCATCTTATTTATCTACCTTAAAAATGTTTAATCTTAATTATTTAGAATCTTTAGGTCTCTTTGCTCCATATTTAGAACGTCTTTGTTTTCTTCCATCAACGCCCGCTGTATCCAAAGCACCTCTAATGATATGGTATCTAACACCTGGAAGGTCTTTTACTCTACCACCTCTAATCATAACTATAGAGTGTTCTTGTAAGTTATGTCCTTCACCTGGTATGTAAGCATTTACTTCCTTACCATTAGTCAATTTCACTCTGGCAACCTTTCTCATTGCTGAGTTAGGTTTTTTTGGAGTTGTAGTATAAACTCTTGTACAAACTCCTCTACGTTGCGGACAAGAATCCAATGCAGGAGACTTACTCTTATACTCCGCTGTACTACGTCCTTTACGAACTAATTGTTGAATTGTTGGCATATCTAAAATATGTTCCTTTTTTTTATTATTTCTATTCTTTTTCTAATCAAACTTTGTAGCTAAATCTCGGGCTGCAAAGCATACTAACCGTTACGAAACTACATAAAACTCACACAAATTACGAGATTTTAATGAAAAAGTTTCATAACATACTCTCAAAAACAAACCTTGCGTCATTCCGATTGCAGCCAACAATCCTGAATGATAAAATCCTCTCTAAGTACGCAACCCACACAGACTCAAGAACTTTATCTGTTTATCATACTCCTTCTAAGGACGCTATTTATTTTCAATTTGCAAAATTACAACTATTTACGTTATCCTCCAAATATTTTTTCAAAAAAAAATAAAATTTTATTTCAACTCTAACTTGGTTGTAATCAATATAAATATCCCTCTTTTTGTCTTAATTTTTTCATATTTTCAAGTTTTATGTTTTCAAAATTATACCTTGTTATTACAATATGGATACATCATTTATATATATGATTCTCTCAACTCTTTGTTTTATTTTCTAAAACTTCGTTTCGTGAAAATAGAATAAAGTTTTATTTTTCTAAAGTAAAGAATAGTGGAACTAAAGTAAAGAGATATTTTTCCAAAAAGAAGTTTCAGAAAAATATCTCTAAATAATATTCTATCGTAAAATAAGTATGGTTATATGTTTTCTAACATAAGTAAAAGTCTGTTTTTAATATTCACTTGCGAAACCGAACTATCAAAATCTAAAGCAAGATAATTAAGTTTAGGATACAGTTCTTTAATTCTGTTTTCTACTCCTTTACTTATTATATGGTTTGCAATACAACCAAAAGGTTGAAGAGATACTACTGTATTTATTCCATGTTCTACCATATTTACTATTTCTGCTGGTAACAACCAACCTTCGCCAAATTGGGTGTAAAGAGGTATAACTTTCTTTGTCTTTTCGCTCAACTCAAATACATCGTCTAAAGGTTGATAATATTTGAATTCAGACATTATTTTATTGTATTTATCTACCTGTTTTTTTACCAATTTATATATAAAATCTAAAACGAATTGTGGCAAAGATTGTTTCTCTATGTTATTTTCTTTATTTACCTTTCTATTTACAAAAGTTTGTATAAAGAAAACTAACAAAGATGGAGGTACAACCTCTATATCTTGGTTTAATAGCCAACGTTGAACATCGTGATTAGCAAAAGAATGATACTTCAAGTAGATTTCTCCTACTATTCCTACTTTTTTTCTTTGCAAGTATTCATTTGGCAAAAGTTTTGAAAAGTCTTTAACCGCTCTTTTCAAAAGTTCTTGCATTCCTTTTACATCTCTTTTTCTTACAATCTGTTTTGCAGTTTGTATATATGAGTCTTGCAAATCCTCAACCTGCTGTTTATCCTTTACCCTTGCCATAGTAGAACAGTAAAGCCTTGAAAGACTATCTCCAAACAATATTGTAGCAAGCAGAATAGGAAGAGTTTTTCGCCAATTTATTTGAAAACCATCTTGTTTCTTTGAAGTATCTCCTCCAAAACTAACACTTAGGATAGGCACATCTTCATAACCTGCATCTACAAAGGCTTTTCTAAGTATAGCATAATAATTCGTTGCCCTACATTGTCCTCCTGTTTGTGTTATACCAAAAGCAATGTTTTCTCTATTATAATCTCCACTTTTCAAAGCCTTTACAGCGTCCCCTACTATAAGAGTAGCAGGATAACAAACTTCATTGTTTGCATATTTTAGTCCCTCTTCTGCACTTTTTTTATCACTCTTTGGAAGCACTTCCAAATCATAACCATTTATTGCAAACAAATCGGGTAAGAAAGGTGAAATATACTCTGTAAAGAATGGAGCAAGTATTTTTCTATGCTTTTCTTCTTTGGAAAAATCTTTAGTATCTTTGAATGCTATAAAAGGTTGCTGATTTGGAACAGAAAGTTTTATACTCTCTATCATAGAACGCAATCTTAGTTTCAAAGAACCTGGATTTTGTATATCGTCTATCTTCAAAAAGGTTGCAGACTTATGATGCCTTTGCAATATATCCTGAACATCATCTAACAAGAAAGCATCTGGGCCACAACCAAAAGAAGTCATCTGTGCATACTGTACATTATTATCTTGTTTGGCTACAAAAAAGGCACCTCTTTCTATCCTATTTATATAAGACCATTGAGAAACAATAAATGATTTGTCTTTTTCCTCTAATTCATCAAATCTTGCAATATCTTCATTTATAACCGCAACACCCATATCTGTTGCTATGTTTGAAAGAGAATGTTGTATCAAATCATCTGTGTGATAAGGCCTTCCAGCCAAAAGAATAACTATCTGATGATTTTTTATAGCTTCTTCGTATATGGATTTATTCTTTTCATACAAATCTTTTTCAAAAGAACGTTTGGCTTTCAAGGCTTTTTCAAAGGCTTGAGCAAAAGTTTGTTTGTCTATTGAAAAGTTTTGCGAAAGATATTCATAACAGTTTTTTCTCAAAAGTTCTCTATCTTTCAAAGAAAAAACAGGGCTATCTATTTGAACATCTTTGTATTCTGGTTTGTCTTTTAGATGTTTTATAACTACATTATACGAAGATACTATAGGACAGTTATATGTATTATTCTCCTTTTCAGAAGAACTTTCTTCATAAACAACGTATGGGAAAAATATATGATTAACTCCTTCTTGTATAAGATTGTCTATGTGCGAGTGAACCAACTTTGCAGGAAAGCAAATGTTTTCACTCATTATCTGATTAAGACTTTTTTCGTATTTGGTGTAGTTAGATATGTTTGAAATCCTTACCTGTATATTGCAAACACTAAACAAAGTCTCCCAGAAAGGAAAATCTTCAAACATATTCAGCACTCGTGGAATACCTATAACGGTAGAAGGTTTTTCTAATTTCTTTATCTCAAACAGTCTTTTGAATTTATAATCGTAAATATTCTCTCCCTTTTTCTCGGCTCTTGATGATGAAGAAAAGATTTTTTCACAACGGTTTCCCGAATGAAAAACATTCTTGTTTGCAAAATGATATGTGGTTATCAAACAGTTGTTTTCACAACCTCTGCAAGTAATCTGTTTAGTTGTAAAATTGTCTGCATTTATCATTTCGTCCAATGAAAGGGATTCTTCAGAGGATTTTTCTTTTGCTATCAAAGAACAACCATAGGCACCCATCAATTCAGGTCTTTCACTTCTATAAACCTTTCTGTTAAGCATTTTTTCCAACGCTCTAACTACTGAATCGTTTTTCATAGTACCGCCTTGTACCACTATGTTTTCACCTAAAGATTTACCCTCTAACTTCAATACCTTGTACAGACAGTTCCTTACGACAGAATAAGATAAACCTGCAGAAATATCACTCACTGTTCTACCCTCACGTAAAAACTGTTTGACTTTGGAATTCATAAACACAGTACATCTTGTTCCTAAATCGCAAGGTCTTTGTGTAGTCATAGCCATCTGTGCAAAGTCAGAAACATTGTACCCTAAACCATTAGCAAACGTTTCTATGAAAGTACCGCAACCAGACGAGCAAGCCTCGTTCAGTTCTATTCTACTTAAAACTCCATTATCCACATATAGGGCTTTCATATCTTGCCCTCCTATGTCTAAAATAAAATCTACATTAGGTAATATCCTTTTTGCAGCGGTGTAATGTGCGATTGTTTCCACTACATTGCTTTGAAATGAGAAAGCCGCTTTTATCAAATCTTCACCATATCCTGTAGAACAACCTCCACATATAATAGGGGAAGAGTTTGAAGCCTGAATTTCTTTTTTCATTTCTTGCAAACCTTTTATTACGGCTTGCACAGGGTTTCCTTCGTTTTTATTATAATAGGCAAAGATTATATCTTCGTTTTCATCGCATAAAGTTATCTTTGTAGTAGTTGAACCACTATCTATACCCAACCACGCTTTACCTTTATAATCCTTTAATGTCTTTATCTTTTTTCCAAAAAGAAGTTTTTCTTGCTTCCATTTCTCATAATCTTCTTTAGTAGAAAAAAGTTGTGGTAAGTTATTATTATCGCTTTCGTATAATGAGAATTTTTCGTTGTCTAACTTCGTTTCTATCTCCTCAAGAGTTAGGGTTTCTGTATTCTTGTTGTATGTGCAACCTTTCGCAACAAGCAGATTGTTATCTAAAGTCTGCACAAGTGAATCTTCTTTTAGTCCCAAATATTCCAAAAAACTCTCTCTCAAAGATGAAATAAAAGTTAGAGGACCTCCTGCAAATAAAATCTTTTCCTTTATTTGTTTGCCACGAGATAAAGCAGAAACAACCTGAACCGCTACTGCGTGAAATATACTTGCACAAATATCTTCTGTGGGAACATTCTTTGCCACAAGGTTCTGCACATCTGTTTTTGAGAAAACTCCACAACGAGAGGCTATAGGAAAGAGTTTCTCGCTTTTCTTTGCCAATGCGTCCATCTCTTGAATGGATTTGTTGAGTATGACACTCATTTGGTCTATAAAGGCTCCTGTTCCACCAGCACAGTTTCCGTTCATACGCATATCTGGTACAGAATCCTTCTCAAGAAATATTATCTTAGCGTCCTCTCCTCCTATATCTATTATTGTATGCAGAGGTTCTTGTCTTTTAAGTGCAAAATTAGTTAAAGCCACTACTTCTTGTACAAAACTTAAACCACATCTTTCAGCCAAACCCATTGCGGCCGAACCTGTAAGAGTAAATTTTGTAGAAATATTACCAAGTTTTTGTTTTATATCTGAAAAGATTTTTTTTACAGTTCCTTTTATATCTGCATTATGTCTTTGATATGTAGAAAATACAATATTGTCGTTGTCATCTACTACAACAATCTTTGCAGTCGTACTTCCTACATCCAAACCTGTTTTGTATACCATAATATATAAAGGCTTTAAAATATATATAGGTTGCAAAATTACTAAAAATATTTTTTATCTCTGCTGTTCTGTTTTACTTTTAAGACTGCTTTTTAGTAATAAGTTCTGCTATAGAACGAAGTTTTCTAACAATATTGTAAAGAAATAAACGTTTATCTTTTGGTTATAAAACAATATACTATGGCAAAAATAAAAACAATAGGTGTTTTAACTTCCGGGGGTGATGCACCTGGAATGAACGCTGCAATACGTTCGGTTACACGTTCTGCTATTGCAAAAGGTTTTGAAGTGAAAGGTATATACAGAGGTTGGGAAGGACTTATCAACAACGAGATAGAACCCTTTACAACCGAAACTGTGAGTGGTATAATACGTAGAGGTGGTACTATCTTAAAGACTGCTCGTAGTGAAAGGTTTCGTACCGAAGAGGGTATGCAGATAGCCTACCGCAATATGCAAGCAGCAAACATAGATGCTTTGGTTGTAATAGGAGGAAACGGCTCACTGAAAGGAGCGATGGAGTTTGCACAGATGTTTGATGTATGTTGTATAGGACTGCCTGCAACTATTGATAACGATTTGTATGGAACCGACTCCACAATAGGCTATGATACCACCGTAAATACTATAGTTGAGTGTGTGGATAGAATAAGAGATACCGCTACTTCGCACGAAAGAATCTTCTTTGTAGAGGTTATGGGTAGAGATGCTGGCTTTTTGGCTCAAAATTCTGCTATTGCATCGGGAGCAGAGGCTGCTATAATACCCGAAGACTCTACAGACAACGACCAATTGGAAGAATTTATGGAACGAGGTATAAGAAAGAGCAAAAAAAGTTGCATAGTCATAGTTTCAGAAAACAAAGACAAGGGAGCATACTATTATGCCGAAAGGGTGAAAAAAGAATTCCCAGAATATGACGTAAGAGTTACTATCTTAGGTCATCTTCAACGTGGTGGCAATCCTTCTGCCCACGATAGAATACTTGCTTCTTCTACAGGTTATGGTGCTATAGAAGCCATAACACAAGGACAAAGAAACATAATGGTAGGTATTAGAAACAACGAATTGGTTTATGTTCCATTCTCTGAAGCAATCCGTTCGGACAAACCTATGGATAAAAAACTTATAAAAATTTTGGACGTTCTAAGTCTATAAAAGAGATTTACAAAATATTTTTAAGAAATTTTAACTCTTTATTTTGTTTCTATTAAAACGAAAAATGGAGAAAAATAAAGTAAAGTTTTAACATTATAGAACTTTACTTTATTTTTTAATGTTTTGAATATAAACACATAAAACAAAAAGAGGCTTTGTTCAAAACCTCTTTTCTTTTTGTTTATTGTTTGGAAAAATCTTCTTTTCCTACACCACATAATGGGCAAACCCAATCTTCTGGTATGTCTTCCCATTTTGTACCTGGTGCTATTCCGTGTTCTGGGTCGCCTACTGCTGGATTGTATATATATCCGCATATTGTACATTCATAAGTCTCCATAATTTCCTCTTGTTTTTTTGTTATTATTTATAAAAATTTGAACTATGACTTGGCAAAGATACGATTTTTTTCTCAATTTACAAGTATTTCAAAAAAAATATACTATCTTTGCATATATAAAATAAGTAATAAAGACTATGAAAAAATTATTCTTTTTAACCCTTATAGGAATCTTGGTAATCTTTACAAGTTCCTGTTCAGACAAGACAAACTCTGGCTCTACAGGTAATATATCTGTAGAAAATATCTCTATAAAAGACAGCACAAAAAGTTATATTTGCTCCATAGAATTGGACTATCCTACAAAGGGAAACAAAATACTTATCCACAGAATACAAGAATGGATAAGCGAGTCTTTTGATGGAACATTTGCAGGCAATTTTTCAGACAAAGATGCTTTTATTAAATACTATTTTAATAAGAATGTAGAAGATTTGAAAGAACTTTCAAAAGATTATGGCACTTTGTCGGATATGACTTTAGAGACAAGAATTTCCATAAAAAAGATTTACGAAACACCGAAATACGTTACATACGAACTATATATGAGTTCATATAGCGGAGGTGCTCATGGAACATACGAAACTCACGGAGCAAGTTTCCGCAAAAGCGATGGGAGGTTGTTTAATTGGGATATACTAAACAATTCCATAAACTCAGAAGACAATAAAGACGTTGCAAATATCAACGACTTAATAAGCGATGCTTTGAAACAAGAATTCAAAATAAGGACTTCTGAAGAATTTGAAGAAATACTTTTCAATAATTATTTAGAACTACCAGATAATCCTCCTTATTTCACAAAAGACGGTGTTGTAGTAGCGTATTCTTTGTACGAAATAATGGCTTACGCATACGGACAACCTATAGTAACCATACCTTATTCTAAAATAAAACCACTACTTACCACATCAGCAAAAGAAGTTTTGGAATAATAAACACAAATCATATTCTCATTTTTTAAAGTTTTTATTGTATTTTTTCCTGGTGAAGTTCTGTGAAAACAGGACTTCATCTTCTTTTTCTAAAACCTTATTCTAATTTTCTATCTCTTTGTTTTAATTTCATAAAACAAAGTTTCGCAAAATTAAAACTTGATTTCGCTACCACGAAACAAAGAAAGAGATTTCTAAAACGAAGTTTTATTTTCGTAGAACTTGATTCTAATTTTCTAAAACAAAGAGATAGAATTCTAAAACAAAGTTACACACGAACGAAACAAGATTCTATCTTCCTATTTTCAAACAACAATTTCCTCTATTCATTTTATATAAAAACATACCTTTTTCCTATATTTCCCTTACAAGATTTTCATTTTTTATGATAAAAAATTATAGCATTTTCGCATAATATTGAATACAAATTCTTTCATTCAATATTTTTTTCTTACCTTTGCACTTTATTTTAGTGTAGTTTTTTGACAAAAATTTGATATATAGTATTTATTAAACTAACCAAATAATTTTATTATGGCGAAAAAATATGTATACACTTTTGGTAATATGGCTGCCGAAGGTGATGCCGCAATGAAGAATCTTTTAGGCGGTAAAGGAGCTAATTTAGCGCAAATGTCTTTATTAAAACTACCTGTTCCAGCAGGTTTTACTATTACTACCGAATGTTGTAGCGACTACTACAGCAGAGGTTGTGAATTGCCTAAAGAACTTATGAGTCAGGTATGGGAAGGAATGGCAAACATAGAAAATATTATGGATGCCAAATATGGAGATAAAGACAACCCTCTTTTGGTTTCTTGTCGTTCTGGTGCAAGAATATCTATGCCGGGTATGATGGATACAGTTTTGAACATAGGACTTTGTTCTGAAACTATACCAGGATTGATAAAACAAACAAATAATGAAAGATTTGTTTATGACTCTTACCGTCGTCTTATAATGATGTATGCCGATGTAGTTATGGAAAAAGCAGAAGGGTTGCCTCCTGCAGATGGCGAAGGTATAAGAAAACTTTTGGACAACAGACTTGATAGTTATAAAAAAGAACATTCTTACAAATCAGATACAGACCTTACTACAGAAGATTTGAAATTATTGTCTGAAGAGTTTAAACAGATAGTTGCAGACAAACTTAAGGTGGCTTTCCCTGACGATGCAAAAGAACAACTTATAGGTAGTATAAAGGCTGTGTTCAAATCTTGGATGGGAGATAAAGCCGTTTCTTACAGAAGAATAGAAAAAATACCAGAAGATTGGGGAACTGCTGTAAATGTTCAAGCAATGGTATTTGGAAATATGGGAGAAGATTCTGCAACAGGTGTTGCTTTCACAAGAGACCCTGCAAACGGAGAAAACAGATTTTATGGTGAATGGTTGATAAATGCACAGGGAGAAGACGTTGTTGCAGGTATAAGAACACCAAACCCTTTGAACAACGAGACAAAGAACAAAAGAAACGAGAATATGCTATCTCTACAAGAAGCAATGCCTATTGTATATAAAGAACTTTGCAATGTAAGAGATACTTTGGAACATTGGTATCACGATATGCTTGATATAGAATTTACTATTCAGCACAAAAAACTTTATATGTTGCAATGCCGTGTTGGAAAACGAACAGGTTATGCAGCAGTAAAAATGGCTATGGATATGTTCCACGAAGGTCTTATTGACGAAAAAACAGTTATACTTAGAGTTTCTCCTACACAGTTAGACGAATTGTTGCACCCTATCTTTGATTCTAAACAAGAGAAAGAGAAAAAAGTAATAGGTAACGGTTTACCTGCTGGTCCTGGTGCCGCATGTGGAAAGATAGCCCTTTCAAGCAAACAAGCCGTAAAATATAGTGCAAAAGGTGAACATTGTATCCTTGTAAGAGAAGAAACAAACCCAGAAGACGTTGAAGGTATGCGTGCTGCTGACGGTATATTTACTGCTCAAGGAGGTATGACTTCTCACGCTGCTCTTGTTGCAAGAGGTTGGGGAAAATGTTGTATAGTAGGTAGTGAAGACCTTGAAATAAACAACAGCACTAAAGAAATACGTATAGGTGAGAAAACTTTCAAAGAAGGTGATGTTATAAGTCTTAACGGTACTAAAGGTTGCGTTTATGAAGGTGAATTGAAGATGGTGCCATCTTCAGACAACGTTATCTTCAAAGAATTTATGGAATTGGTAAGCAAATATCCTACTATAAATGTAGAAACTAACGCTGACAATCCTGTAGATACTAAACAAGCCTTAGAATTTGGTGCAAAAGGTACAGGACTATTCCGTATAGAACATATGTTTTACGGAGAAGATTCTGAAGTTCCTTTGTCTATAATGAGAAAGATGATACTTTCAGATGCAGATGCAGAACGTAAGCACTTCCTTGATGAATTGCTTCCTTATATGAAAGCATCTGTAAAGAGTACTCTAAAGATAATGAGCGGACATCCTGTAACTATACGTTTAATGGACCCTCCTTTGCACGAATTTACTCCTCACGATGAAAAACAACAAGAAGCCTTAGCCAAAGAAATGGACATAAGTTTGACAGAGATAAAAGAGAGAATAGAGGCTTTAAGAGAAGTAAATCCTATGATGGGTATCAGAGGTGTAAGACTTGGTATTCTTTATCCAGCAATATCAGAGATACAATTCAGAGCATTATTTGAATCAGAGGCAGAAGCAAGAGCAGAAGGTTTTGACCCTCATCTTGAGATAATGATACCTTTGACTGTTTCAGTTAGAGAGTTGAATCATCAAAGAGCAATATGCGATAGAGTACATGCAGAAGTTGAAAAGAAGACTAAGTCAAAAATCAACTTCAAGTTTGGTACTATGATAGAAATACCTCGTGCTACTATGATAGCAGATAAGATAGCAGAAACAGTTGATTTCTTCTCATTTGGTACAAACGACCTTACACAGATGACCTTTGGTTTCTCAAGGGACGATGTTAATGCTATTTTGGCAGAATATACTGCTCAAAAGATATTGCGTTACGACCCATTCCAATCTATAGACCTTTCAGGTGTAGGTAAATTGATAAAACTTGCAGTTGAAAGTGGAAGAAGAGCAAACCCAGATTTAAGAATAGGTGTTTGTGGAGAACACGGTGGAGATGCTCAAAGCGTAAAATTCTTCTATGAATGTGGAATAGATTATGTTTCTTGTTCTCCTTTCCGTGTGCCATTGGCAAGATTAGCTGCTGCACAAGCTGCTATTGAAAAATGGTGGTAATCTATTAAAATAATATTAGTAAAGAGAGCGATTTTATTGTCGCTCTCTTTTTAAATAATTTATCATTATGGCTATTATAAAGACTGTTTTAGGAAAAACACCTAAGTTTGGCAAAGATTGTTATCTATCTGAAAACTCTGCAATAATAGGAGATGTAACTATGGGAGATAATTGTTCTGTTTGGTTCTCTGCTGTTATAAGAGGTGATGTAAATTCTATAACCATAGGTAACAACACTAATATACAAGACTGTTCTTGCATACACGCAACATACAAAACAGGACCTACAAAAATAGGAAACGATGTAAGCATAGGCCACAACGTTACTGTGCATGCCTGCACTATAAAAGACGGTGCATTGATTGGTATGGGTGCAACGTTATTAGATGGTTGTGTTGTAGGTAAAGGGGCTATAGTTGCAGCAGGTGCTTTAGTCTTAAAAGGAACAGAGATAAATGATTATGAAATATGGGGTGGTGTCCCTGCAAAATTTATTAAGAAAACAAAAGAAGGACAAGCCGAAAGTTTTGCCGAACATTATAAAATGTACAAAACTTGGTATAATGAATAAACATAGGACTAACTTTTTTTAATACTAACTCTTAAAAAAATCTTTACCATTCTTCTTTTCATTCTTTTTGTTTCAAAAAAGAAAGTCTGAAAACAAAGAATGGAAAAAATATTATAAGAAAAGACCTAAATAAAAAACAAATTCGGTGGAAATACTATAAAGTTTCATTTCACCGAATTTGTGTTTTCTCAAATGCTATCTTCGTCATCAAAGGAGGATAGTTCTTTTATTTTATCCCTTAGAATAGAAGCCGTCTTGTAATCCTCTCTTTCTACTGCTTGTTGTAGTTCTTGTTGCAGTCTTTCTTTTTCTGCTTTGATTGATTGATAATCTTTTTCATCTATATTATAAACTTCTGGCACAGGAATTTGTAGAGAAGAGTAATCAAAGCCCACTTCATTCAATATACTATTGCTTGCATATATAGGAGAGTTGGTTCTCAAAGCAAGGTTTAAAGCATCTGAAGTTCTCATATCTTGGTATTTTATCTCGCCTTCTAAACTTGCGAAAACAGCAAAAGAATAATAAGTTCCATCATAAAAACGACTAACTACAACTTCTAATAAGTTTATATCAAACATTTCAAGTGTCTTTATGTATGAATCATACGTTAAAGGCCTTGATGTATTTGTCAAATCCATACTTAAAGACATACATTCTGCTTCTGCTTTCCCTATAGGAATATCCAAAGTTCTTTCTCCACCTTTTTCTACAAGCAGAACATCATAAAATATTGACATTCTCGAAGGATTTATCCGTTTTACCTCCATTTCAATCTTTTCCATAAGAATAAAATCTTTTATAATTCTAACGCAAATGTACAAAAAAGATTGCTTAGTATTAGTGTTTTTATTCATTTAAAATAATTTTTTTATCATTTTTTTTGTTATTTTTTATAAAAACTGTTAATTTTGCAATCTGTATTTTAGTAAATACAATTTGTGATACATTACTTTTTTGAAATAAATAAAAATTATATAAGATGAAAAAATTATTGAGTTTAGTTTTAGCAACGTTTGTCGCCACAAGTATGTTTGGCAGCGAAGCTGATTTGGTTATCCCCGACGCAGTTCATAACTTTAGTTTCTTGCATTGGGGATTTTTGATTACCATTTTAGGTTTTCTATTTGGTTTATTTCACTTTATGAAAGTAAAAAAACTTCCCGTGCATAAAAGTATGTTAGAAATCGGAGAAGTTATTTTTAAAACATGTTCTACATACCTAAAACAACAAGGTAGATTTCTTGCTATACTGTTTATATTTATAGGTATAGTTGTTGCTTGTTATTTTGGTTTTATGACTAAAGAAAGTATGGGAATAGGTGGAGTGCTACTTATACTTTTATCTACTGTTATAGGTATGTTAGGTTCTTATGGTGTAGCAGCGTATGGTATTCGTATGAATACTTTAGCTAATGCACGTATGGCGTTTGCCTCTTTGAGAAAGCAACCTTTGAAACTTTTAAACATACCTCTTAATGCTGGAATGAGCATAGGAGTTATGCTTGTTTGCGTTGAGTTGTTTCTTATGTTGGTTATCCTTTTATTAGTTCCTACAAACTTGGCTGGAAGTTGTTTCATAGGATTTGCAATAGGTGAAAGTTTGGGTGCAAGTGCGTTAAGAATTGCCGGAGGTATATTTACAAAGATTGCCGATATAGGTTCCGATTTGATGAAAGTTGTATTCAAAATAGGAGAAGATGACCCAAGAAATCCAGGAGTTATTGCCGACTGTACAGGAGATAATGCTGGAGATTCTGTTGGTCCTACTGCCGATGGTTTTGAAACATACGGAGTAACAGGTGTTGCTTTGGTTTCTTTTATTCTTTTGGCTGTGCCTGATAGTCTTTTACAAACAAAACTTCTTATATGGATATTCTCTATGAGAATTTTAATGGTTATAACTTCTGTTTTGGCATACTATATCAATAACGCTATCTCAAAAGCCAAATATTCAAAAACAGAAGACCTTGACTTTGAAAAACCATTAACATCTTTGATTTGGATTGCTTCTATTCTAAGTATAGCAGTTACATTCTTTGTTTCTTATTTCCAACTTGGCAACATAGAATACAACGGAGTTAATTATCCAAATCTTTGGTGGCAATTGTCTTTGATAATCTCTTGTGGTACACTTGGTGCAGCAGTTATTCCAGAAATTACAAAAGTATTTACTTCTCCTAAATCTTCACATGTATTGGAGGTTGTGAAGTCTTCACATCAAGGAGGTGCTTCTTTAAATATCCTTTCTGGTTTTGTAACAGGTAATTTCTCTGCTTTTTGGACAGGAATAGTTTTCGTTATTCTAATGTTCTTTGGTTATATCTTCAGCGGTAGTTTTGGAGATATTATGATTTATCCTTCTATTTTTGCTTTTGGTTTAGTAGCCTTTGGTATGTTAGGAATGGGACCTGTAACTATAGCAGTAGATTCTTACGGACCTGTAACAGACAATGCACAAAGTGTATATGAGTTATCTTTATTTGAAGAGATACCAAACGTTGATGAACAAGTAGAGAAAGAATTTGGTTTTAAACCAGACAGAGAAAAAAGTAAATACTATTTGGAACAAAATGACGGAGCAGGAAACACTTTCAAAGCAACTGCAAAACCTGTTCTTATAGGTACAGCAGTAGTAGGTGCAACTACAATGATATTTTCTATCATTCTTGTTATAAAAAATACTCTTGGTATTGACCCTGCCAGCATTCTAAATATTCTTAATCCATACACTATACTTGGATTTATTCTTGGCGGTGCTGTTATTTATTGGTTTACTGGTGCAAGCACACAAGCGGTTACTGTTGGAGCAAATCGTGCTGTTGCTTACATAAAAAAACATATAAAACTTGACACCAACGCTCCTAAAAAAGCAGACCCTAAATCAAGCATAGAAGTTGTAAAGATTTGTACCCAATATGCACAAAAAGGTATGTTCAATATCTTTATTGCTATATTCTTCTTTGCTCTTGGATTTGCTTGTCTATCTTCTCCTGCTGGTTTCGGAGGTGAAGAAGCCGTATCTTTATTTGTTTCTTATCTAATATCTATTGCTTTGTTTGGTTTGTTCCAAGCCGTATTTATGGCAAATGCAGGTGGAAGTTGGGACAATGCTAAAAAGGTTGTAGAGGTTGATTTGGCACTAAAAGGTACAGACCTTCACGATGCTTCAGTTGTAGGTGATACTGTAGGCGACCCATTCAAAGATACATCATCTGTTTCTCTTAACCCTATAATAAAATTCACTACTCTATTTGGTCTATTGGCTATGGAGATGGCTATAAGCGATGGTTTCAAAGATTACGCTCCTTACTTTGGATTATTGTTTGTAATAATAGCAGTTGTATTTGTTTGGAGGTCATTCTACAAGATGAGAATAGATGGTAAAATAGAAGACTTAGTAAAAAATCAACAGAAATAATACAATAGCAAATACATAATGCAAAAGTATCTCTTAAAAAAGAGATACTTTTTTTTGTATAATAATGCAAAGTATTCTTTTAATAAATTTACTTACAATTTATTTACTCCCTTACGAAACTTTGTTTTAGTTTTCTATCTCTTTGTTTTAATTTCGTAGAACTTTGTTTTAAAATTCTATCTCTTTGTTTTAATTTTCTAAAACTTGATTATATTTTTACCAAACAAAGAAAGGCTGAAACAAAAGTAGGTTTGGTTAGAATTTTATAAGTTTTTCTATTGTCAAATCTAAAGAAAATCTTACTCTATCTATAAAAATTATGTGTGAAATATGAATATAGGACATAAAGTTAAGAAAAATCTACTACTAAAGAAGAGTATTTATTTTGTAATTTTGCAAACTGAAACATTTTATAATATGAAAACAAGAAAATATTTCATCTTACTATTTGCTATATATCTATTGTTTGGTAGTGTTTATGCACAAGAAAACCAAAACATACAAACAAGAAAAAAGGTTGCAGTTGTCCTAAGTGGAGGTGGTGCAAAGGGGTCTGCTCATATTGGTGCGTTAAAAGTATTGGAGAAAGCAGGTATTCCTATTGATATAATATGTGGCACAAGTATGGGGGCTTTGATTGGGGGACTTTATTCTATAGGTTACGATGCTAATACTTTGGATTCTTTGATTAGGAGTCAGGATTGGAATATTTTACTTTCCGACAAGACAGATATACAAAATCAAAATCTTCTCTTACGTTCTATGGATAATACTTATTTTCTGCATTTTGCATTGAATGATTTAAAAAAGCCAACATTAGGAAAACAAGGTATAATCAAAGGAACAAACCTTTCTAATTTATTTACAAAACTTACATCTGGCTATCAAGATTCTTTAGACTTCAATTCTTTGCCTATTCCTTTTTCTTGCGTAGCGGTAGATTTATTAAAATACAACGAAATAGACTTTCACAGCGGAGTACTTGCAGATGCTATGCGTGCATCTATGAGCATACCGGGAGTTTTTGAACCTGTGAAATTGGATACTCTTGTTTTGTTGGACGGAGGTTTAAGAAATAATTTTCCAACAGATATTGCCGTTGAAATGGGTGCAGATATTATAATAGGTATAAGCGTTCAAAATCTAAAAGAACAAAATGCAAATGAAATAACAAGCACAGTAGGAGTTATAAATCAACTAATAGATGCCAACACTGAAAACAAGACTAAAGGAAATATAGAGTTGTGCGATGTTTTTGTTCATGTAAATATTGACGGTTATTCTGCTGCAAGTTTTTCTAAACAAGCTATTGATACGCTTATTCAAAGGGGAGAAACGGCTACTTTAGAGCATTGGGAAGAACTTATGAAGATAAAAGAAAAGATAGGTTTGGACGAAAACTATTCTAATAAACAAATTCCAAAACCAACTATGCTTAACTCAGAATCTAAAATAGTGCTGAACAACGTACATTTTGACAACATAAATAGAAACGACAAAAAATTCTTAAAACAAAAATACAATCTAAAACAAGGAAACAAAGTATCTATCTCTCAAATAGAAAGAGCCACAGATGATTTGGGAGGATTGCTTTTTTATAGTTTCCCGTCATATAAACTAAATGCGAAAAATGGTCTTTATGACCTTGAGGTGAAAAGTATAGGTAAAAAGAGAACTCAAGTATCTTTGGGTGTAAGGTTTGATAATGAAGAAAAAGTATCTATGCAGTTTCAAGCACTTATGCCTATTGATTACAAAATACCTATACTTATTTCTGCAATAGGACGTTTGGGAACAAGAAGTATGGGAAGCATAACAGCCAACCTTAACTATTCCCCGCAACATATTTTCTTTATCAACTACACTTTTCATCATAACGATATAAATATTTATTCTCATGGTTCAAGAGATTATAATGTGGATTTCAATCACCATAAGGCAAAAATAGGAACAACTTTCTTTCTTAAGAATATTCTTCAGGGAGAAATATCTGCTGATTGGGATTATTATAATTATAGAGATGCACTTCTGAACATAAGAGGTAGACGTCTGAAATATGTTTCTACAAATGCACTTATAAGTTATCATACCAAACTACTGTATTACACAAAAGACAATAAATATTTTGCAAGTAAAGGAAGCGATTTTGAAGCAGAGTATGTTCTAAGTACAGACAATTTTTATGAATTCAAAAACAAAAGACCTATATCTGCTCTAAGTTTTCATTGGCAAAAGACTATCTCTCTAAACAACAAAATGGTATTAGAACCTATGATTTATTCCAGAAGTCTTTTCGGAGATAAGATTCCTTTTATTCTTTACAACTGTGTAGGAGGACATTTCTTTTCTCATTACCTTGAACAACAGATGCCTTTTGCTGGTATAGGAAATATAGAATCTGTAGGTAGCATATTCGCAGGTTTGGAAATAAATTCAAGGTATAGACTTACCAAAAACACATATACCGCTTTGGCTGTTACTTTTGCACAAACATCTAACGAAATTAAAAACCTTTTTTCTGAAAGTCCTTTGATGGGAATAAGAGGTTCTTATTTCTATAATTCTTTTATAGGTCCAATAGGAACAAGCCTTTCTTACAGTAATCGTACCCATGAGATATATCTTTATGTAAATATTGGTTATGAATTTTAAAGAAAATTTTAAAGAAGAAAACCATCTTTTTCTTTAAAAAATAGTCCTCTTTTATAAAGATATGTGCAGAAAAGTGTAAAATTTTACCGTTTATTCGTGCAAAAAAATGTAATTTTGCATTGATTATTCGTGCGAAAAAATGTAAAAAAGAATATGAAAAGACTGTTATACAACGATTTAATAAAATGGAAGAACAATCCATACCGCAAACCACTTATCCTAAACGGTGCAAGACAGTTTTAAGGTTATAATTTTGTAGAATAAACCCCGACTTTGAATAACTCAAACTCGGGGTTATTTATTATTGCTTTTATTTTATTTACAAATATGTTTATCTTATTTTTACCCTATAATATATTACAATATCATTGCTTAGGAATATAAATCTTATTCTTCCATAAATCCGAAAGAAATTCTTTTATAGGTATAACTTCTATGGCACCACAACGGCGTCTATACATATCGTGTGATACTATTATAAGTCTTGCTTGTGGATAATCTTCACCAAAAGAACGCAAACCTTTCAACTGACTATCCTTTACTTCTGTAGTAGATTTTATTTCTATACCTACCTCTGCCTTTCCTAATACCACATCTATCTCTACTCCACTTCCTGTTCGCCAATAACTCAATTCTTCTGTTCTTCCGTGATAACCAAGATAGGCTACTATTTCTTGTATTACAAGATGTTCTAATGCGTGTCCATATTCTGGAGAACCTTGTTTCAAATGAGAACGATGCAACAGATGATTTGCAACTCCAACATCAAATAAGTAGAATTTCGGTGCTTGTATTAACTTACGTTTTATCTTTTTAGTGTATGCAGGAATTATATAGCCGAATAAGGTATCTGTAAGTATCTCAAAATATGCCTTAACCGTAACAGAACTAACTCCACAGTCAGTTGCCACATTGGTATAATTCAATATCTCACCACTTGTCAAAGCAGCCGACTCAAGAAAACGATTAAACGTTGGCAAATGTCTAACTACAGCCTCCTCTACTATCTCTGTCTGCAAATAGTTTCCGATATAACCTTCCAATCTACGAGAAGCATCTTTTATAAGATAATGTCTTGGCAACATACCATTATTAACCGCATGTTCCACATCAAAATCTTCTAATTCAGCACTTACCAATGGATAAAAATTATTTCGTAAAGCACGACCACCCAAAAGATTTACTCCACTTCGGCGAAGTTTTCTCGCACTGGAACCTGTAAGTATAAAACGCAATCCACAATTTACCATCAACCAATGAACTTCATCAAGTAGTATCGGTAATTTTTGTATTTCATCTATAATGATAAGTTCTCCCTCAGGACAATCTTGCAATTCTTCTCTTAACAAAGCAGGACGGCGACTAAGACGAGCAAACTCATCACTTTTCAATAAGTCGTAATACCTTATATTTGGAAACAATTGTTTCAGTAAAGTGGTTTTGCCTGTTTGTCTTGCACCAAAGAAAAATAGGCTTTCTTCTTGTGCATCTTCCATTTTAAAATATCTGTATATCATAAACCGTTACTTTAAATTATCCGAATATTTTAAAGTTTCACTTTGCAAAATTAAAGATATTTTTTCATCTAAACAAATTTATTTTCTCTTTGTTTAATTTATATTTTCATTTGTTAAAATATAGAATAAATAGTGGTAAATTTTAAATATTTTGTTCTATTTTTCCACGAAGAATTTGCTCTTTCTTTGTTTTAGTAATAGAAAACTTAGTTTTATAAGTAAAAAAGAACACTTTTCGTTAGTAAATCTTATAAAATTTAACATAAAAATATATTCAATTTTTGCAGATTTTGACTATATTTTAGCAACATCTACTAATATTTTTCTAAAACAAAGAGTTAGATTTCTAAAACTTTATTTCAGTTTTCTAAAACGAAGTTCTATTTTTGTAGAACTTGATTCTAATTTTCTAAAACAAAGAGATAGAATTCTAAAACAAAGTTCTATGAAATTAAAACAAAGTTTCGTAAACGTAAAACAAAGAGTTAGAAAATTAAAACTTTGTTTCGTGAGGAAAATTTAAGATATAAAAAAATGTTAATCTATACTTAGAATTTCTACTTGTTCAAAAGTATTGAACAGATTTAAGAGAGTAGTTTTGTAGTTGTATCTTTTGGTTTTTATACTCATAAACACGGTATAATATTCCTTATCCGCCTGTTGTTCTTTCCGCATAGAATATTCCTTTATCTTTATAGCGTCTTTGTCTAATGCAGAGATTATTTCGTGTACTCTTTTTTGCGAAGAACATCTGAAAGAAATATCTATATGTCGTGCAGATACTTTCTTTATAAATATATTCATAAAAATCAAACTCAAAAGAGTGAAACAGGTAGTAATGATAGCAACAAAATACATTCCTCCTCCACAAGCCAAACCTATAGCAGCAGTAACCCAAAGTCCCGCTGCAGTGGTAAGACCTCTAATAAAATGTCTTTGTATTATTATAGTACCAGCACCGAGAAAGCCTATACCTGTAACCACTTGCGATGCTATCCTTGAAGGGTCAAAAGATACGGAGGTTTTTCCTAAAAAAGAATCAAAACCATATTGAGATAATATCATAAACAAAGCACTGCCCAAAGCGACAAGTATATGCGTACGAAAACCTGCCTCTTTTGCGTGGTATTCTCTTTCTACCCCTACAGCCCCACCAAGACACGCTGCCACAAAAAGTCTCAATACAAAATCCCAATCTATTATCATATATCTTTTCTTTGTTTCAAAGTACAAAGATACAAAATATATTCCAAACATTCATGCTTTTAGATTTTTATATTTTTTTTAATGTTATTTTTTCCTTTTACATGGTATAATTTTTGTTGCAAGAGGGAAAAATTTTATTTACTATGAAAAAACGATACATTATTTTAACATTTCTTATAATTTTGCCAACGTTTTTGTTTGCTCAAATAAAGAATTTGTTTTCTGAAAATAACGATGATGAATTCAATCTTCCTACCCACGCTTTTGAATTCTCTTTGTCTTATATGCAGATGAAAGAAAATTTGGTCGCAACCTCTCGTTTTACAGATATACCTACTTGGCACGGTATAGGAATTGGAGGGGCGGCAGGTTTGTTTCATAAGAACAATATGAGTGCTTATGTTGATATGTTTCTTGATTTAGGGTGGAATGATGACTATACAACTTTCAATATGCCTATATGTGCAAATGTTGGCTTTGATATATGGTCTATAAAGGAGAAAAACATATATCTTACTCCACATTTGGGTTTGGGATTTATGATAGCATCTTTGCAAAGTTTTGATGACAATAACATAGGAGGTTATTTCGTTTATGACGATGAACATTTGTCGCAAATATCTGGTTGTATTCCTTTTGGTATAAAGTTTTATTACAAAAAGATATTCTTTGATTTTTCATATAGAATGAGGTTTCTGAAAAGCAAAATTTCCATAGAAGAAAACAGTTCAGATACTGAAATCCTTTATGACAAACGTTCTGAAAATAGAATAAATAATATAAAAATATTTCCTTGCACATTCTCTTTGGGTTACTGCTTTTAATGGTGGTAATATTGCATTTATTATTTGAAATTTAAGTCTTTTTACTCTTATGTTTTGCAAAGATTATTTTTTTGTTATAAATTTGCAAAACAATTTTAATCTTGAAAACAATATAAAGATATGGCTCTATTAGAGATAAGGGATTTGCACGTAAATATTGAGGACAAAGAAATACTTAAGGGTGTAAATCTTACTGTAAATGAAGGTGAAATACACGCTATTATGGGTCCTAATGGCAACGGTAAAAGTACATTGGCAGCAGTTATAGCAGGAAACGAGAAGTTTAAAGTTACAAAAGGAGAGATTATATACAAAGGCAAAGACCTTTTGGCTATGTCCATAGAGGAAAGGGCTTGCGAGGGAATATTTTTAGGTTTCCAATATCCGGTAGAAATACCAGGCGTTTCCATAACAAACTTTATGAAGACGGCTATAAATGAGCAGAGAAAATATAAAGGTTTAGACCCTATAAGTGCAAAAGATTTTCTTGCTCTTATGAAAGAAAAAGCCCAGATAGTAGAACTTGGTAGCAATCTTTCGGGAAGAAGCGTCAATGAAGGCTTTTCCGGTGGAGAGAAAAAGAAGAATGAAATCTTCCAAATGGCTATGTTACAACCATCTTTGAGTATTTTGGACGAGACAGACTCAGGGTTGGATATAGATGCTTTGCGTATAGTAGCCTCTGGTGTGAATAAGATACACTCAAATAACGATGCTGTTGTAGTTATCACTCATTATCAAAGACTTTTGGACTATATAGTACCGGATATTGTACATATACTTTACGAAGGAAAGATAGTAAAAAGTGGCGATAAGGATTTGGCTAAGGTGCTTGAAGCAAAGGGTTACGATTGGATAAGAAAAGAAATAACAGAATAGTATTACTATGGCAAGAAATGAAATGAAATGCGAGTGTTTCGCTTGTAACATTCCTGCTTTGGATACTCTGAGATTGGAAGTTATAAATGGTAAAAGTTTAAACGAGTTTTCTGTAATTCCAGATAAACTAAAGGGACTTGTAGAGTTGCGTTGCTCAGATAAAGAGAATACTATAATAGTAAAAGATAATACCATAATAGATAAACCTCTGCAAATAATCAACCTTATGGACGGTTCTAAAACCGAAACAGAAAGCAATACTACTGTGGTTCTTGGAGAGAATGCTCAGGCCACTTTGCTTTATTGCGATGATTCTTTGCCAAAGGGAGAATGTTCTGCAAATCATAAGTTGAATATAAGACTTAAAGATTCTTCTTGTTTTGCTTTCTATAAATTGGAGAACGTAAATAATAACACTTCCATAAATTCAAATGTTATCTTTTCTTTAGAAAAAGAATCAAAACTTTCTTCTTTCTTTATATCTCTTAATGGTGGCAAACTAAAAAACACTATAGAGGTTAACTTTACTAAGGATTACGCTGAGGCAGATATAAATGGACTTTATCTTATGGATAGAGAACAGAGTATAGACAACAATGTAAAAATTATTCATAAGACTAATAACTGTAAAAGCAATCAACTGTTTAAAGGTATTTTAGATGACGAGGCTAAGGCAAACTTTGTAGGTCATATACTTGTGGATTATGATGCTAAAAATAATATTGCCACACAGACAAACAACAATATACTTCTTACAGATAAAGCAAAGGTAAATACACAGCCTGTTTTGGAGATATACAACGATGATGTACAATGTTCACACGGTGCTACAACAGGACAACTTGATGAAATGGCTTTGTACTATTTGCGTTCAAGAGGTATAAGTGAAAGAACAGCAAAGATGCTTCTACTAAAAGCTTTCTGTCATAGCGTTTTGCAGAAAAGTAATATAACAGAACTAAAAGAAAGTTTTAATAATATGGTGGAAAAACGTCTAAATGGAGGACTTTCTTTTGATTTGCCTTTCAAGATAGAGAAATTGTAAGAAAATAAAGTAAAACAATATTTTATTAAAACATAGTTCTAAGGAAGTAAAATTTTGTTTTAAAAAGATAAAACTTGATTTAATTTTTGTGGTGTAATGAAATTTGCGATTTTTGGAAAAGAACCAACTAAAGAAAACATACCTTTCATACAGGAACTTTTCAACCAATTGACTGAACTCAAAGAACCCTTATTGGTTTGGGACAAGTTCTTTTATTGGATAAAAGCAAGCCTACAACAAACAGATAACATAAAACTGTTTTCCAACGAAGAAGATTTGAAAAACAATGCAGATATTCTTTTCTCTCTTGGTGGCGATGGTACTATGTTAGACACTCTTTCTTTTGTACGAAATACTGATATAGCAGTATTGGGTATCAATCTTGGACATTTGGGATTTCTGACTACTGCTGGCAAACAAGAGATAGGTAAGGTTGTAAGAGATATAAAATTAGGTAACTTTTCCATAGAGAGAAGAAATATTTTGGAAGTAGGTTTTGAGAGTGAAAAAGAGTTTTCTCATTTTGCAATAAATGAACTTTGTGTTCTGTCATCGTATAGAGGTACTATAATTGATGCAGAAGTGTTTGTAAATGGCAAATATCTAACACGCTATAGCGGAGATGGTATTCTTATTTCCACACCTACAGGGTCTACTGCTTATTCTCTTTCTTGCAATGGACCTATTATTACACCCGATTCTTGTTGTCTTTGTATAACTCCTGTAGCACCTCACAATCTTACTTTCCGTCCTATAGTTATTTCGGACAAAGATACTATAAGAATACACCTACCAGAAGACAACGAAAACGATGCAAACATTATGGTAGACGGATATATTATAAACGAAGTGGATAATGGTTTTGTGAAGGTAGATGAAGATATAATAATAAAGAAATCGGATTACGAATGGAAGCTTGTTCGTTTGGACAACCAAGATTTCTTTTCTGCCTTACGTAATAAACTAATGTGGGGAACCAATATAAAGGATTTGAAATATGGAAAATAAAAAACATATTGCTATACTTGGTTCTACAGGTTCTATAGGCACACAAACTTTAGACGTTATAAGAAATCATAAACAGGAGTTTTGTGTTGAAGTCCTTACTGCAAACGAAAATGCAGACTTATTAGTAAAACAGGCTTTGGAATTTGAACCAAATGCTGTTGTTATTGCGAATGAAGACAAATATGATTTTGTAAAACAAGCCCTAAGTCATACTTTCATAAAAGTATTTGCAGGAAATGAAGCGATATGCGATGTTGTTGCTTTTGACGATGTAGATATGGTGGTTGTTGCTTTAGTTGGTTTCTCTGGTTTGCAACCAACTATTAGAGCGATACAAGAAGGCAAAACTATAGCCCTTGCAAACAAAGAAACATTGGTTGTTGCTGGAGAGTTGATAACACGTTTGGCGAGGGAAAACAACGTAGATATTCTTCCAATAGATAGTGAGCATAGTGCTATATTTCAATGTATTCAAGGAGAGTTTTATAACAGAATAAAAAGAATTATTCTTACGGCTTCAGGTGGTGCTTTCAGAGGCAAAACTCTAAAAGAACTGCAAACGGTTACTGTTTCTCAAGCCTTGAAAAATCCTAATTGGAATATGGGTGCAAAAGTTACTATAGACAGTGCTACACTTATGAACAAAGGTCTTGAAGTTATAGAAGCAAAATGGCTTTTCGGTACTGAGGTAGAAAATATTGTGCCTGTTATTCACCCTCAAAGCATAATACATTCTATGGTTGAGTTTGAAGATAATAGCATAAAAGCACAACTATCAAAACCCGATATGAGATTACCTATAATGTATGCTCTGTCATATCCTTATAGGATAACATTATCTGTAGAGGAGTTGAATATTTTTGATGTTGCAACTTTAAGTTTTGAAAAACCAGATACAGATACTTTTCCTTGTCTTAACATTGCTTTCAATGCTATAAAGAAAGGAGGAAATATGCCTTGTATAATGAATGCAGCCAATGAGGTAGCAGTGAAAATGTTTTTACAAGAAAAAATATCTTTCACCCAAATACCTTTACTTATAGAAACTGCTATGAATAAGTTTGACTTTATAAAGGATCCTACTTTGGAAGATTATTTCTTTACAGACAAAACAGTAAAAGAAAATCTTATAAGTTATATATAATGAATTTTAATAAGTATTTTATAAACAAATAATAAGGATAAAAAAATGAAAATATTAGCTTTGATATTGAGTCTTTCGTTTCTTGTATTTATACACGAATTTGGACACTATTGTTTTGCGAGATTATTTAAAACACGTGTAGAAAAGTTTTATCTTTTCTTCAATCCATGGTTCTCTATCCTAAGAGCAAAAAAATATGATGGTAAATGGCACCTTTCTTTCTTCAGCAAAGAAAGTCCAAAAGAGTTTGCAGAACACCCAGACAATACAGAATGGGGTATAGGTTGGCTTCCATTTGGAGGATACTGTGCTATATCTGGTATGGTTGATGAAACGCATACCTCAGAAAGTATGTCCGCTGAGCCACAATCTTGGGAATACAGAAGCAAAAAAGCATGGCAAAGACTGTTGATTGTTCTTGGTGGTGTGTTGGTAAATTTCATAGGAGCATTGGTTATTTACTCACTTATAATGTTTCATTGGGGAACAGAAGCACTTCCTATTGCAAACGTACCTAATGGTTATGATTACAACCCTACTGCTTTGAAATATGGATTGCAAAATGGCGACAAAATACTTAGTGTAGATGGTGTGGAAGTTTATGAAATGAAAGATGTAGTTAATGCCATTCTTTTAAACGGACAACAAAACCTTGTTGTTCTTCGTAATGGTGAGAAAGTATCTGTTAAACTCCCTGAAACATTTGCAAAAGAGATGATAGGCAACGGAGAAAAACAGTTTGCAGTTCCTCGTTTTCCTTTCGTTGTAGGAGGTTTTGCAGATGGTTCTCTTGCAAAGAAAGCAGGTATGCAAGAAGGCGATAGTATAGTAGCACTTAATGGGATTCCAACTCTTTCCTTCTCTGAATTTGCAAGTAAAATCAACAGATTTGCAAATCATAAGGTTTGCGTATCTTATTACAGGAACAGCGTCTTAGACTCTGTTACTTTCACACTTAATGATAAAGGAGTAATAGGAGCATATTGTAAAGATTTTTCTGACCAAATAAAAACTGTACATACAGATTACGGATTTTTTGAATCTATACCTAAGGGAATAAACCAAGGAATAAGTACTTTAGTTTCATACGTTAAACAGTTCAAATACGTATTCTCCAAAGAGGGTGCTTCACAATTGGGCGGTTTTGGTGCTATTGGTTCTTTGTTCCCTTCATCTTGGGATTGGCATATCTTCTGGAATATGACTGCTTTCTTATCTATAATACTTGCTTTTATGAATGTGTTACCTATTCCTGCATTGGACGGAGGCCATGTTATGTTTACCTTATGGGAAATGATAACAGGTAAAAAACCAGGTGATAAATTCATGGAACGTGCTGAAATGATAGGAATGTTATTACTTTTTGCCCTGCTTATATATGCAAATGGCAATGATTTGTTCCGTTGGTTGAGTGGAAAATTGTAAAACTATCTTATTATATTACAACGAACTAAGATTTTATTTTCAAAAAAAATTAAAAAAAGTACAAAAAAAGTTTTGTCAGTAATATAAAAGATAGTATCTTTGCAAACGCATTTAGGGAGTTACCTTAAAGAAACGCTTCCGTAGCTCAGTTGGTTAGAGCACATGACTGTTAATCATGGGGTCCTAGGTTCAAGTCCTAGTGGGAGCGCAAAAAGAAAGGAGCAAATCAAATCTGATTTGCTCCTTTTGTTATTTGTTCTAATTGGGTTATTACATTCTTTAATATCTTCTGTTGTCTTCTATAGCCAAACCACCATAAAGCCAAGCCAACCACAAGTCCGAACACACCACCATAAACATTTACTTTAAAGAAATGACCTAAACCATTAACCCAATCATACAAAAACCAGAAACCAAAAACTATTGCCAGAAAAATATCTATAGCCAAAAACTTGTCCTGAATCTTTTTCATATGCAAGATTTTTTTTGACAACTCCACTATATCGTTTGTCATAATATCGTTGGTTTTAAATTCCTTACGAGAATAAAAATATACGAAAGTTTCCATACAAATAACAAACAAAAAGAAAATCAAGGAATACAAAATCTTATCAAACAAAAAGTATGATACACTCATACATAATACCAACAAAATGAAGGCTACCACTAAAGAATACTTATCCATATCATTAAAAATCTTCATACTATTTTTCACACTGTTGCGAAAGATTTTCTCATTTACTATTTGTTGTTTTTTCAACTTATTATGCAAAATTTGTATTTGTTTTTTCATCTGCATAAGTTCATCATTCATCATTTTATCTTCTTTTTCCATAGGGTTGAAACTGTTTTTAATCATTTGAAATCGTTTTTAACTTTTCTTTTATTCTCAAAAGACGGACTGAAACATTTTTTACACTTATTCCCATTATGAGAGATATATCTTCATAACTTTGATTTTCAAGCCAAAGCAAAACTATTGCTTTGTCAAAAGGTTGCAAAAGGTTTATTCTGTCATACAACGTTCTTATCTGTTTAGAATCCTCATCATCATCTTCAAATATGTTTATATCCATATCCAAAGGCAGAGTTTTTTTTCTTTTCTTCCTTTGTAGAGATATGCAAGTATTCAGACTTATTCTGTATATCCACGTTTTTATATTTGCTTTATTATCAAAGGAATCTATACCTTGCCAAATCCTTATCAACACTTCTTGGAATAAATCTTGTACCTGTTCATTGTCTTTTGAGAACATATAACATACTGTGTATATTGTAGTTTTATGTTTTTTGACAATGTTTTCAAATTTTCTTTCTTTGTCCGTCTTCATCTTTTTGTCTTATGATTTAAATCACATAATATTAGACGCAAAAATAATTGAAAAACTACATTTTTTGCCTATAATTTTACCAAACTTATTTTCAGAACTAAAATTTTTAATAAAATTTACCCATTTTTACCCCCTCATAATATAAAACAAAATCTTGTTTTTACGAAACTTTGTTTTAATTTTCTCTTTCTTTGTTTTAGAAAATTAAAACAAAGAGATAGAATTCTAAAACAAAGTTTCGTGAGAGCGAAACGAGATTTAATAGTATTGAAACAAAAGGGGACTTTGTGTAAAGATTTATTTAAAAAATTTTTACCATTTATTTAAATCTTTTTCTGTTTCAACTTGGTTTTCTATATCATCGGGTAAATTATAGAAAAAGTCAAATCCTGTAATTCTTTCTACTTCATCTATACTGTTTACATAGAATTCTCTTGGGTTTTTGCCATCTGAGTTTTTGCAAATAAAACCTATACCCATTGGAACAGGGTTCATACATAGTACTACTTTAAAAAAGGCTTCCGGTACTACAAGTTCATTTTTTCCAATGGTTTCATGTTCTTGGTTATAAAAGACAGGACCACAAATAATATATATTTCTCCATACTTTCTTGCCCATTTACGACAAAGGATTTCTATATCGTTCCAGCGACCGCTATTAAGTTTAGCATCTTGTGGGCAAATATTAGAAAACAAAAATGATTCGTACATAGCATCTTTATCCCACTTGCTATCTCCTGCAGGAAACATATGTCCCCTACTCCACCCGCTATTCATATAATCGCCAACGGTAGCACGAGGTTTTGGAGTTTGTTCGTCCTCATGAAAAGCATAGGTCGGTCTTTTCACATCTCCATTAGTATGTTCTTTGGTTAATTTCCACCCTACCCAATTTGGTATCTTATTATCTTTATTATAGGAAACTATATATGCCTTTCTTTCAAGTATTTGCTCACAAATATTTTCAGATATTTTAACCTCAAGCAACGAATCTTGCACAGGTTGTTCGTTCTCTGCACCTGCATGTTTGAAATTGCAGGAAAACAATAACAGAGATAAAAACGATAACAATAAAACAAACCTCAATCCTTTCATAACATACTCTTTTTATAAGAAGATAACGAAAGATTTTCTTTCATATTGTTATTATTCTTATAATATTTTTAAAACCTTATATATTACACACTTACACAGATTTAGTATAGAAGATGATTTACCTATTCTTCGTTCTATTTTTACCAAACGTTAGAGTAGCAAAATCATTATAAAGCAAATAAATAATGAAAACAAAAATTGTATTGTCTTAAAAACGAAAGCCGAGTGTAGCATTTACTATCCAATCATTCATCTTTATTTCCAAACCACTATCGCTATCAAACTGAATGTTATTCAAAAGAGCCGCACAACCAAGATGTATCCTCTGATTTATATAATAAAACACTGAAGCACGGGCTACTCCTGTAAGAAAATAACGATGTTGAGTTTTCACTTCCTTATTTACATCTACATGATAGACAGTGCCATTAGCCAAAGGAAAAGCATAATCGGCAGTAATAAAGTTTTTATTGAAAAACACAACAAGAGGAGCTGCAGAAACATGGACAAGCAAACGACCCTGATCTGGTGTATAGTTATATCCATAACCAAGACCAAGTGCAGCCTGATAAAACTCTATTTTTTTCATACCTCCAAGCATAGTAATTAAAGTAGAATTTTTAGCCTCTAAGTTGGCGGATAAAAACAATGCGTATGCAGTAAGTGAACCTGAAGATTTGCGTTGCACAAGCGATTGTTCCATTGCAGCAGGCAAAGAGTATTTTTTAGAGTTAAAAACATAATAACCGTTTATAATAGTTGCACGAAGACGAGTATCATTCTCTTTCACATGCAGATTACCTTCTGTTGCTGAAGCATCAAGTGTTCCACTCAAACCTTCTGTTGCATGACTACGGTATTCTATACCCCAAGCATTGTCAAGCCATGAAAGATTGAAATCATTGCTATAACCATTTGCCACATCAAAAGAATAATCAAATGAAAATATTCTATAACCTAAAGATATACTTGTTTGTCCGTTGAGTTTGGAATTCATATCTATATCTATAGAACCATAAGTAGGTATGTTTTCACCTTTTACAAAATTGTCTATACCTGCAAAGTTTGTAGTTATTCCTACTTGCCACCCATAACGAGGAAGAACTAAATAATTGGTATCTACACCCTCAATAGTTAATTCGTCTATCATTTCGCCTATATTGGTAAAAACGGTTTTAAACCAATTATCTTTCTTCTTCGTTTCTTTAGAAAAGTTTGTAAAATCTTCCTGTGCAGAAACTGTAAGTACAAAAAACAATAGGGATATAATAATTTGTATTTTTTTCATAATCTATATAAATTTTTAAAAGATGATAGCATAACTTATATTGGGAACAGAATAGCAAGATTTTATGGTTCCAGGCTTTTGTTTATTGTAGTTAAAATAATATTGTGAAGGTTCTTTTTGTGCAAGTATGTTCATAAAATCGCAACCTATTATTTGGTCTACTTTCTTTCCGTGAATACGATAAGACACATTAAGAGATAAATCCATAATGGCAGAACTATGATTTTTCATTGCGTGTTTGTCATCATAGGCTACATACGGTATGCCAGATGCATAAAGTTGTGCAGAAACTGTTTCATCAAAAGGAGTTTCACGCAAGCCACCCATAGTGGTAAAAGCAACATTTACAGACAAGATATTTTTCTTTCTTATCTTCCATTCCTTACCTCCTACAACGTTTATTGTCCAACCTCTATCGTAAAGTGTAGGTCGCCATATCTTATCTATAGCACGGTATTCTGCTTTATACAAAGCACCATTCACAAGCCAATACAATCCATCTGTCATATAATGTTCCACTCCTATACTTACGCCATAATTTCTTCCTTTTCCCTCATTGACAAGAGCCTCTGTTGTATAAAACATACGCCTATTAAGAGGAGAATAAGTAGAAGTTGGACTTACAGGCACAGAACTTTGCCATTCTACCCAAGCCTCTGATTTCAGTGTTAAAGAAGCAGAAGGCGACCATTTATAGTTTAGTACAAATTGATGAGAACGTATAGGTTTTAGTTCCTTATTTTCTTTCGTTGCAAAATAAGTATCATAACTTTCTATACGTGTTGTCATACCATAGCCAAAAGCAAGTGTTTGATTGTCCTTTGGTTTATATTCGGTAGAAAAACGAGGTTGCAAAGTCCAATCATTTGATAACGTCCAACCAGAAAGATGCAAGCCTGCATTGAAAGTCCATTTTCCAAAACGGAGATTATTTGTTGCATAAGCATCTATTTGTTCCATATTTTTATCTGTGTTATTCACAGGCAACAAAACACCTGTAAATATTGTAGCAGCACGTTGTAGGTCCTGATAATAATCTATATATCTTATAGAAGAACCAAATTTCAACAAATAATGAGAAGAAAATCTTTTCTGTATAGATGTGGCAAGGGTAAGCCATAGTGTTTCATTGTCAAACTGAACAAAAGGAGTTGCAGGTGCAAAAGTCAGTGTATAATGATTTGCCTCTGTCAATAGTTGTCCATCTGTTGCATAAATAGCATATCTATCCTCTATTTCACAATAACGATACGCTGTAACAAAATCCGTTTTCCATCTCCAACCATTTCCTAAGTTCTTGTCGTATGTAACACCTCCCATCATAGTATTTACTTTACTTTTGAAATCATCTTGGTCGTAAAGTGTATTCCACTTTTCTTCCCAACCGTTCCAATTCATATAGGTTTTATCTAATATACCTATGCCCCACAAACTAAAATTGGAAGAATTGTTTATAGGAAAGTTCAGTTTAAAAGATAAGTCATGGTAATCTGCTTGGTCGCCTTCAAAAATTCCTAAACCTAAATCGTTAGTCAGTTTTGATAATCCATAACGATAGGATATGATATAACTACTACCCTTTGTCTTTGACAAAGGTCCTTCGCTTGTAAAGTCCAAACCAAGTGTTGAAAGTTTTACAGAATGTTCATAAGTGTTTGTATTACCACTTCGCAAGGAAATATCCATAACTCCTCCTAAAGTATTACCCATTTCTGCCGGAGGAGTAGAAGTATAATAGTCGCTATTGGATAATAGGTTGGTGTGCAGAACAGAAACTTCTCCCGTTCCATGAGAGCCTATACCATAAAAATGTGCAGGAGGTGTAACCTCAACTCCTTCTATACGAAACATAGTTGCAGTAGGATGATTGCCATGTGTAGATATTCCTGCATTATCTGTAGAACCTGTAGTACATAGATAACGTTTTACTACACGTTCTATTCCATCAAAACTACCAGCAAAACGTTCTGCTTCTTCTACACTAATCATAGTTGCACCAGCAATAGCAGTAGGATTTTGAGAACGAGATTTGTTTATTACAGGTTTTACTGTTATACCGTCCAACTGTGTTATCAATTCTCTTAACTTAAAATTCAACATTATCTCTTTTGTTCCTGCAACCAAAACCTCAACAACTCTCTCTGGCTCATAACCAACAAAACTTACCTCTATATTATAACGTCCCATGGGAATGTTTGTAAGTTTAAACATTCCATTGGTATCGGTTATTGTTGCAAGTTTATTGTTAGTTTCTTCATCAGAGGATAACATTATAACACTTGCATTGGGCAATGGTTCGCCTGTTAGCACGTCTTTTACCGTACCACGTACTGTTTGGGCCATAACAACACTTCCCCATATAAAAATAGGGAATACAACGACTGCCATAAGCGATATTACTCGCCTAATTTGGCTTTTAAATAATAACATAATAATTTCCTATCACTTTTTTAAGAAGTTGCAAAAGTACAAAAAATTTAGTTATCATTAAATCTCAATTGATGTTTATTAAGTTTCTTAAGTCTAAAAAATGTATAAAAATTTCTAAATTTATAGTTTTATCAAAACTATTTTTTATAATAATTTGACCTTTTCAAAAAAAGAAATTTGACAAAAATTATTCACAACGAAACAAATACATTTTCTTTTTTCTTTTTCGTCTTTCTTGTCAATTCAATTATTCTTTGTATCTTTGTAGTTGTTAAAACAAAAGATGGTATGAATACTTCTGAATTAAAATATTCAATATTTGATACAGTAAATAGTATCAATGATTCAAATCAGTTGCAACAAATTTTGGAAAGTGTAAAACAAATACTGATTAACGTTTCTGTGCAAAAAGAAAATCCTATACAAATATTGGATTTAAAAAATATTGAGAATGGCTCCGACCCTTTAGCAGAAAGTATGCGTATGGGATATAGCATTCCTTTAGATACAGATTATGACAACATAAAATGGCAACATTTACAAGAAAAATACGGATTATGAAAATATTTTTAGATACAAATATTGTTATTGATTATCTTACAGAAAGAGAACCTTGGTATTTTTATTCTTTAGCAGTAATAAAGAAAATAAGAAAGAATAATGATATTTTGTGTTGTTCCTATCTTACTTATTCTACAGCAGAATATATTTTAACAAGATTGAAGTTCCCACTTGAAATTAGAAGAAAAAAGTTGAATATTTGGAATCAATTATGTCAAACAACTAACATAGACTCTTTTATTGTGAAACAATCTCTCAATTCTTCATTTAAAGATTTAGAAGATGCTATTCAATATTTTTCTGCATTAAATTTTGGTGCCGAGACTATCATTGCACGAAATAAAAAAGATTTTGAATTATCTGATATTACAATATTAGAACCAGAAGAATTCTTAAAATAAAATTATTTAGTGAATATGAAAAAGATAGTTCTAATTTTTCCATTTGTTTAATGGCTTTTATTACAAATACTTCTACTCAATAAGGCAGTAATATGGCGAATAAAAATTCTTTAAATCTATTTTCTTAGAATATTTCTAAGACTTTTAGTTTTATTTTGTAAATTTGTGGCTTGAAAACATAATAAAGAATATTGTAATATGAACAGTGTAAGTGTAAGGTTGGATATTCCATCTTCTGAATTGTCTTTTTTGAAGAAAATTGCTAAAGGTATGGGGTGGAAATATAGCAATATTGATGTTGATGACAGACTTTATGATGCTGAAAGTGGGTTATATCTTAACGATGAAACAATGCAAACCGTCAGAGAGATAGAGAACGGCACAGCAGAATTGCATTATGCCAAAGATGTCGAAGATTTAATTGTTCAATGTTTGAAATAGTATGAAATATACTTTAGTCTATACCAATGAATTCAAGCGTAATGTAAAGAAGTGTGCAAAATAAGTACTCACTCAGATATTTTCAGTAAATAAATCCTTAAATGTTTAATAATTATTTGTATTTTTGCAAAAACGAAAAGATTTATGCCAGAAATAAGTAGATTTTATGGAATAATTATTTATTTGTATTGGAGAGACCACAACCCTCCACATCTTCATTTCACCTATGGAAATTATGAATGTAGTATAAGTATTATAGACCGTATTATTGATGGAAAAGCTCCTTCAAAAGTAATTTTAAAAGTAAATCAATGGTTAGATTTACACGAAGAGGAAATTCTTTCCTTATGGGAAAAGGCCAAAAGAGGAGAAAAACTAAATACAATTGAACCTTTAAAATAGAATATGATTATATGTTAAGTGTTATAGATGTTGATTATATAAAAGATTACGAATTGTTGTTAACATTCAGTGATGGTATAAAAAAAATAGTTGATTTGAAACCTTACCTTACAGGTGAAGTTTTCGGAGAACTTATGGATAAAACAAAATTTATTCAATATGGATTAACACATAATACAATAGAATGGGTAAACGGAGCAGATATTGCACCTGAGTTTCTTTACGAAATCGGCAAGGTGTAATCTTTTAATTGCTTGTCAAGTTTATAATATTTTGTATTTTTGCAAAAACGTAGATAGAATTTAAGATATGATTAAAGAAATACTATATTTAGACAACTCTTTAACTACCTCAGTATTAAGTAAATATATGGGGGGGGGATTTTATGCTTCTTATTTAAAGAAAAGAATGTAAAGAAAGAGAACTATAGTATAAAAACATAGCCACAAAGATAAAGGGTAGGCAAGTCTATGGACTTGTCTACCCTTTTGTTTTATTTGATAGAAAATTATAAAAAATTATTTTTAATAAAAACAAAGGACCTAAGGAATCCTTTCTCTGAAAAGAGATAAAACAGAAAAAAGATGATTGAAAATTTCAATTGTAATCCCACCGTTGACATAAAAGAAACACTTGCTTGGTGGGAAGACTACAAAAAAGAAAGTACCTACGGTGCAACCGAGGACGCTGTGGCAAGAGTATTCGGCGACAAAAGTCATTTCTTGGACGACAGCGATATTATGATTAAAGCTGCCGTGCTGAATGATTTCTACTCTACAAACATTAGAGACGTTTATGGTGTTATGAAACACTACAAAGAAGTAAAGAACCTTGGTGAACGTTTGGAAAAAGGAGATATTTCTTTGGTGGCAGAACTTACTCCTGTAAGAGTAAAAGACAGAAAAAATGATGGGGAAAAGGTTATAAACTTTTATTCCTTTGCTACAAAGTTTTGTTGCCAACACAACAAAGAAGCATTTCCTATCTATGATTCCATAGCAGGCGAAATGCTTATTATGTTCAGAAAAAGAGATAATTTCTGTAGTTTCAAAAACGTTGATTTAAAGAATTACAAAAAGTATGTGGAAATCTACAAACAATTCCAATCTTTCTACAAATTGGAGAAATACACTTTCAGACAAATAGATTGGTATCTTTGGCTGACAAGTAAAGACTTAAATGGAATGATAAACATTAAACGAAAGGAGAATGCTATATGAAAAAACTAATCGGTCATATTGCCTTATTTGTTGCAATAGTTTTAAGTAGCAATACTTTTGCCTACGATTTTCAAACAGATGGAATTTACTATAATATTACATCCTGGACTGATAACATTGTTGCAGTAACAAGTGGTAATAATAATTATTCTGGTTCTGTAGTTATACCATCTAATGTAACCTATAATGGAGTAAACTATAATGTTACTTCTATTGGTAATTATGCTTTTTCTAATTGTTCTTCTTTAACCTCTGTAACTATTCCTAATAGTGTTACTTCTGTTGGTATTGGTGTTTTTTATGGTTGCACAGGTTTAACTACTTTGAATTATAATGCGGATAGTTGTGATGGCTATGGATTTTCTACATTTCAGATATTTTGGCTTGAAGGTTGTAATAATTTAACGACAGTCAATATAGGTTCAAATGTTAGAATTATTCCACGTAATTTTATTAGAGATAAATCATCAGTAACCTCTATAACTATTCCTAATAGTGTTACTTATATTGGAAAAAATGCTTTTGAAATTGTACAGGTTTAACTACTTTGAATTATAATGCAGATAGTTGTGGAGGATATGGATTTTCCAATCAGTATTATTGTCTTAGAGGTTGTAATAACTTAACAACAGTTAATATAGGTTCTAATGTTAGGATTATTCCAGATTATTTTATTAAAGATAAATCATTAGTAACCTCTATAACTATTCCTAATAGCGTTGCTTATATTGGAGGTAGTGCTTTTTATGGTTGTTCTTCTTTAACCTCTGTAACTATTCCAAATAGTGTTACTTCTATTGGAAGTAGTGCTTTTTACGGTTGTTCTTCTTTAACCTCTGTAACTATTCCAAATAGTGTTACTTCTATTGGTAATAGTGCTTTTTATGGTTGTTCTTCATTAACCTCTGTAACTATTCCTAATAGTGTTACTTCTATTGGTAATAGTGCTTTTTATGGTTGTTCTTCATTAACCTCTGTAACTATTCCTAATAGTGTTACTTCTATTGGTAATAGTGCTTTTTATGGTTGTTCTTCATT
>JAFUGA010000015.1 GCA_017469625.1 Bacteroidales bacterium | reverse complement strand
TTTCTTGTTAATATTATCTCTGCTTTATCTGCCTATCAATTGATGCCTAATAAACCTCACATCAGATATTTCAATAAACATAACCCTCTAATACCAAATGATATATCAGAAATTCTCCCACTCCTTATACCGAGTTAGCGTAACCTTAATAGCATGTCCAGCACCTATAATTACAGTTTCAAATACTACAACAGAATCTGCTACTATTTCTTGGGCAGCAGATGGAGAAACATACACATTACGTTATAAACTATACGGAGAAACAGAATACATAGAGGAAGCAATAGAAGTAGAAGGCAATACTTATGATATTGAAAATTTATCTCCTGCAAGTGCATATCAAGTAGAAGTACAAGCAAATTGTGGAGAAGAAGATGGTCTTTCTCAGTGGGGAAGTTTTGTATTCAACACTGCTTGTAGTGAAGAAGGCATAAGTGAATTTCCTTGGGTAGAAGGTTTTGAAACTCCTTGGACTGCCTCATCTGTTTTAGGAACAAGTGCTCCTAATTGTTGGGCTGTATATAATGGAGGCTACACAAGTTCAGGTTATAATTATAATTGGCAATGGCAAAATAGCACTTATTATGCACATGGTGGAGAAGGTGCTGCAACTTGTTATACAGACTATGCTTCTGGTAATCATAACGATTGGTTAGTTACTCCATTGTTGACTTTGGACAATAACAAACAATTGGGTTTTTTGGCAAGAAGAGCAAATAATACTACAGATGAACCAGAAGAAATTTCTATATGGATTTCAGACGAAGATATAGAACTTTCTGCTCCTACTTCAACATCAGACCCATTACCAGGATTTACACAAATATTCCAAACAGATATACCTCAAGGAGATTTTCAACTTTATGAGGTATCTTTGGCAGAATATAGTGGTAATCGTTATATTGCTTTCGTAAGAAGAAATGCTCCTAATGATGGTTATTGGTTATGTTTAGACGATGTAACTGTTAGAGATATTCCTATGTGTTCTCGTCCTACCAACCTTGCAACATTGGAAACAACAGAAACAACTGCTACTATTTCTTGGGAAGGAGATGCAGATAGTTATAATCTTTATTATAAAAACGCAAGTTTAAATGATGGTTATACGCTTATAGAAAACGTAACACTTGATGATGGTATTTATGTATTAGAAGACTTATCCAATTCTTCTTCTTATAAATGGTATGTTGCTGCAGTATGTGATGGACAAGAAGTATCTACTTTGGACACAGGATTTATTTCTACTACTTGTAACGCTGTTACAGACTTTCCTTGGACAGAAGGTTTTGAAGTAAATTGGGTACCAAGCAGTGTATTATCTGAAGTAAATACTCCTCTTTGCTGGTCTGTATATGACGGCGGAGTAGTTGGTACAGGTTCTACTCCTTACAGATGGCAATGGCAAAGCAGTAACTCTCATAGTGGTAGTGGAAATGCTGGTTGTTATACAGACTATGCGAATTCTAATCATAACGATTGGTTAATTACTCCGTTATTAGTTTTAGATGATAACAAACAGTTAAGTTTCTATGCACAAAGAGCACATAATAGTACAAATGAACCAGAAGAAATTTCTATATGGATTTCAGATGAAGATATAGAACTTTCTGCTCCTACTTCAACATCAGACCCATTGCCAGGATTTACACAAATATTCCAAACAGATATACCTCAAGGAGATTATCAACTTTATGAAATACCTTTGACAGAATATAGTGGTAATCGTTATATTGCTTTCGTAAGAAGAAATAGTCCTCACGATGGATATTGGTTACGTTTAGATGATGTAAAAGTAGATGATATGCCTACTTGTTCTCGCCCTGTAGTTACTTCAGCTACACCTTCTTCTACTTCTGTAACTCTTACTTGGACTTCTACAGGTGAAGATTTTGTAGTTACTTATGGAACTTCTGCTAACAACCTTACAACCATAACAATGCAAGATGAACTTATACAAATGACAGATGAAGACGGTACTTGGACTGTTACCATAACAGGTCTTAATGCAAAACAACTTATAATTACAAAATAACAGCCATCTGTTCTGAAACTTCTTCTTTGGAAACTACTATGAGAACATTTACTACTCCGTGCGTAGCTCTTACAGAAGAAGATTTACCAAAAACTTGGGACTTTGAATCAGATAATGTTTATGTAAATTATTACAACTATCCATCTTGTTGGATGAAAAACAATATGAATCAATACTACCCGTATGTTTATAACTATGATTATTATGCACACGGAGGAACACAATCTTTGTATTTCTCTGCACCTTCTCTTATAGCACTTCCTCCTGTAGATGTTCCTATTAGTAGTCTTCAACTATCATTTTGGATTTACGGGAATTATCCTTTGGAAGTAGGTGTTATGACTAATCCAGACGATGCTTCTACTTTTGTAAATATAGCGACAGTACAAGGAGTAAATGGAAGTTATACTTTACAAGAAATACCTTTCGTTGGTTATACAGGTGAAGGAAACTTTATAGCATTGCGTAGTACTTCTGGTTATCCTTATGTAGATGATGTTACATTGGGTTACTTGCCAGAATGTACAAGACCAAGCAACGTAGAAGTAACACCAGATTTAACTTCTGCAACAATTACTTGGGGGGCTTTGGGTTCAGCATTTACTGTTTATTTCAAAGAAACAAGTGCTTCTTCTTACACTGAAATAACAGAAGGAATAACTGCTACAGAAGAAGAAAATATTTATACTGTTACAGTAAATGACCTTACACATGGAACATCTTATACTTTCTATGTAGAGTCTGCATGCGATGAAGAAACTTTAGCATCAAACCCTGTTACATTCAACACTACTTGCGTTGTAATAACTGCAAACGACCTTCCAAAGACTTGGAACTTTGAAACAGGTAACACTGCAGGTACAGAACAGTATCCTTTATCTCATTGTTGGCAAAGAATAACTCCTGCAGATGCAGGTACTTCTCTTTATCCGTATGTTTATAACTATAACTATTATGCACATGGTGGAAATAAATCATTAGAATTCTACAATTATTATGCAGGACAATACGCTATATTGCCACAAATAAATACAGAATCTCTACAAATAAATACTTTACAAGTTTCTTTGTGGATAAAAATTTCTTCTAATTCCATAGGAACAGGTTTGGAAATAGGTGTGATGACAGACCCTACAAATGCTTCAACCTTTACTACTGTTGCAACTATAAACAACCTTACAGAAGATTATCAAATGTTTGATATACCTCTTTCTTCTTATGAAGGTGAAGGTTCTTATATTGCTTTCAGAAATAGTTACACAGGTACAGATTATAACTATGCGAATACTCTTATTGACGATATTACTTTGGACATAGCTCCACAGTGTTCTCGTCCTCAAAATGTAATTATAAATGCTGCTCAAACAGAAGCTACTGTTACTTGGACTGCAGAAAATGGAGAAAACTTTGAAATCTATTACAAACCTGTAGATTCTGAAACAGAAGAATATACTCTTGCACAAGCAACTATAACAGCAGGTGAAGAAGATGGTACATGGGTAGGAGTAGTAGATGAACTTGAGTCTTCAACTTCTTATATGCTTTATGTACAAGCCATATGCGACAATGAATCTACTCCTCAAAGTATGGTAAAGACATTCAAAACAACTTGCTATGCTATAACAGAATTCTCATATTCAGAAGGTTTTGAAAACGGACTTTCTTGTTGGATTTCTAACCCTGTAACAGGTACTATAGAAGTTACTACTGAAACAAGTTACGAAGGAGGTCTTTCTGCTCCAGAGGGAAGTAAATTTGCAATATGTAAAGCAAGTAGTAGAAACAATATTACAGAATTCCTTTCACCAGAATTTGAACTTTCTTCTTTAGATAATCCTACTTTGAAATTCTCTCACATTCAGTTAGAATGGAGTGGCGACCAAGACCAATTGTATGTATATTACAAGACTTCATCAGATGCAGAAAGAATTCTTTTGGCATCATATACAAGCAGTATTACTTCTTGGACAGATGAAGAAATAGCCCTACCTAATGCTTCAGATACATATCAAATTATATTTGAAATGCGTACTAACTATGGTTATGGTATAGGTATAGATAATATAATCATTGGAAATGATGGTGAAGCACCAGACCCAGTAGAACCTACAGTAGTAACAAACACTGCAACAGGTATTACACAAACTTCTGCTACTCTTAACGGTGTTATCACTGATTTGGGTAACCAAACAATAACTGCACGTGGTTTTGAATGGAAAGCAACAGTTGGTGGTACTTATACTTCTGTTTCTGCTACAGGAACAACTATGACTGCTAACTTAACAGGTTTGACTGCAAACACTTCTTATACATATAAAGCATTTGCTACAACTGCAAATGGTACTCAATATGGTACAGAAGTTACATTCACAACCCTTGAAGCAGGTGAAGAACCTTGTACTCCTGCAACAGCAACACTTAATGAAACTGTTTGCTTTGGTGAAACATTCACATTCAACGGAAATACTTATACAACAGCAGGTACATATACAACAATCGTTGCTGATGTTAATGGTGAATGTGATACAAATTACACCATAAACCTAACAGTTAATGCACAAAATACTGCAAGTGAAACAATAACAGTTTGCTTCGGTGAAACAGTAGAGTTTAATGGACAATCATTAACAGAGGGTGAAAATACAGTAACTGTTGCTGGTCAAGGAAGTGATTGTGATACTCTTTACATAGTAACTTTGGTTGTAAGACCAGAAAATACTAATGCAATAGATGTAACAATCAACCCAGAAGAACTTCCTTATCAATTCGGAACACAGGTTTTGGAAGCAGAAGGAACTTATACTGAAGTATTCACTGATGAAAACGATTGCGATAGTACAGTAGTTTTGACTTTAACTGTTAATAGTAGTATCAACGATGTAGAAAACGGAATAAATGTAATGCTTTATCCAAACCCTACAACAGAAGACGCTATGTTAAGAGTTGAAGGAATAAACTCAGATGCTACAATTTATGTAACAGATGTTCAAGGTAGAACAATCAAAGAAACAAAACTTGCACAAGGCGAACAAGAAGTAAGATTAGAAACTTCAACTTTTGCAAGAGGAGTATATTACATAAGAATAGTAACCGACACAATCAACCGCACAGAAAAACTTATCAAAAAATAGTTTTTCAAAGATAAAACAATAACTCAAACGGTCGTTCTTTTGGAACGACCGTTTTTAGTTTCTAAATTTTTTAATAAATTTTCTTTGTATGTATTAGAATTTTTATATCTTTGCAGTAGAAAATAAGAGCAAAAGAATGAAAGATAATAACGTAAATATTATATTATTAGAAAATTATATGGGGGGGGTAAATAACCACTTCTCAGAAAGTTATAAACAATAATTTAGTCCGACAGATAAAGTATATTGTGCTTTATTTGTCGGATTTTTTTATGATAAAATAATAACAAAAAATAAACGAATTAAAAATAGTAAAAAAGGAGGAAACAAAATGAAAATTTTTAGAAAACTACCACTAATCCTAACCTTAGCAGGATTAACCTTATTCATCGCTTGTAACAATGACGATGACGAACCAGAGAAAAATCATAAACCAACCAGCACAACATTTGCATTTGATTATTATAATTATGAAGAAAGAATTCAAGATACTGTTTTGAGTCCATTAAACAAACAATATGATATTGTTTATTTAGAACCTATACCAGATTGGACTATGGCACCAGTTGGTGGTATTATGAATATAACTGGTAAACTAATTGCAGCACATGACAAATATGAAAAACTAACTCCAAAAGGTGGTTTTATATTTGGTGATACCACTGGAACTCGTGGTGCCCCTGAAAGATTAAAACAATTGGGCTATACTGTTACAGTACAATCAGAAAAGTAACATTAAAAAATGTAACTACCTTACAAAACTTCGTTTCACCGAGAAGCAATTGCACCCCCTCCTCACGAAACAAAGTTTTAATTTTCTAAAACAAAGAAAGAGAATTCTAAAACAAAGCTTTAGAAAATTAAAACAAAGCTTCGTGAGGGCAAAACAAAGTTATATTTTACTAAAATGAGGTTATAGAAAGAGGGGATTAAGGTGTGGAAATGGGTGTTCTATAGAGAATATGTGCAAAAAGAGGGTATAGGAGTCTTGTGTTTAGGTGTATTATTGCTGTTTGATAAAGAGTTTTCTTTGTTTTTGGATATAAAATTAAGAAATTATTAACGTTTATTTTACAATCATAAGTTGTTGAAATATTGTAAGTAATAGCATTAGTAGTACTTATGTTACAAAGTGTATTTTTAGATATATTAGAAACAGAGTAATAGTTCTGTGTAGTAATATTTATATTTGTATCATTTGTAGCAAAACTATCAATAACAACTAATAAAGATACCAATATTAGTAGCATTTTCGTAATATTTTTAACAAATTTTGTCATAGTTTTTCTACTCTTTCTTTTATTTTTATCATTTATTTAATGATGCAAAGTTACGAAAAAAAATCCAATTCTCAAAACACTTTTTCATTTTTTATTTATAGACAAAAATAAAACAAAGATTTGCAGGAAAAATATTAGAAAAAATGCAGAGTATTAGGTCGTTTGATAAAATTTTTGTAGTTTTGCAACTCAAAATCAAGAAATAATATAAAAACATAATAAAGAAAGTAAAATGGAAGATATGAATATGAACACAGATTCTGTAGTAGAACAAAACTTGCAGAATGTAGCAGAACAAGTACAAGAGGTAGAACAAAAACAACAACAAATAAAGGAAGAACAACCTAAGAAAAAAAGTTCTCTTCCTTTAGTGGCTATAATCGTTTCTTTGGTGGCTATAGTTTTATCTATTGTTTCTCTTGTTTGTGGTAAGTCTGACAAGGACGGAGAAGCAAGTAGCACCGCTCCTGCCAAAATTTTACAAAAAGGAGATTTGAAAATAGCATACGTGAATACAGACACTATTATGGCTAAATATGAAATGGCTGTGGAAATGCAAAAAGAGATAACTCAGAAACAAAAACAGGCTGAACAAACTTTTCAAAATACACAGGCAAAATTTCAGTCCGATTATCAGGATTATATGAAAAACGGCGACAAACTTACTCTTACTCAGCAAAAAGAAAAAGAAAAAGAATTGCAAAATAGAATGCAACAAATACAACAAATGCAGACTTCTTTGCCTATGCAATTGCAAGAAGAACAACTGAAAATGAATAAAAAACTTCTTGATGCTGTTTATGCGTTTATAGCAGATTATAATAAAAAACACGATAAGTATAACGTTATTCTTTCAAACTCTTACGCAAATAGCCCTACTTTGTACATAGATAAAGGTATGGATATAACAGAAGAAATACTAAAAGGGCTAAACGAAGAATATAAAAAGTATAAAGAGAACTAAAATATGAAAAAATTAGTTTGGCTGTTTGGCTGTTTGGCTTGCATAGTTTTGTTTGTTCGTTGCGATGATGTGGAATTTTCACCTAATGAACCATGGCAAGAACAGATGATGATTTATGGTATATTAGACCAAGACGATGACACTACTTTCGTAAGAATAGAGAAGGTTTTCCTTGGTGATGGTAACGCTTTACACTATGCAAAACAAAAAGACAGTGTCTATTATCCTGTAGATGATTTGGACGTTAAGATGTATGAATACAATCTGAACGACACTAATAATTCTATAAACGTATTTCAATTTGATTATACTATGAGGCAAAAACCAGAAGGTAGTTTCTATAGTGGTGAAGTGCCTTTGTATTATTGTGTTACAAAGAACAAATTGTCTGTAAATAAGTTTTACCGCTTGGAAGTTACAAATAAGAAAACAGGATTTAAAGCAAGTTCTTCTACTTATTTGATAGCAGATTACAGTATAAACACCAGCAATTTTACTTTCAATAACTCGTCTGGTACTCGTCTGGTAGTAACTTGGAACAACGTGAATGAATCTCAGTCAAATGCAAACTTGGTTGCCAAAAGATTTCAAGTAAATGTACGTTTCAATTATAGAAGACAGGCTCGTATAGAACACGTAGATATACCTTTGTCTGCGGTTTCTAATAGTTCCACTTCTATAAGACAAATGACTGCTCCTATAAGCAAAGAAGATATAGTATTGTATCTTAAAAATGCTTTAGGAAATGAAACAGGTATTTCGTGGTACAACGATGCACCTTTTGAGATAAATATTTTGGCTTGCGACCAAGAAATGTTTGACTACATATCTATAAACAATGCTACAGAACGTTCTTTGAACTACAAACCATCTTATTCAAATATTAACGGAGGTTATGGTTTGTTTGCATCAAGGAGAACGCATATCTCAAAATCGTACAACACCTATCAAGTAGACCAAGACCTTCAAGCAAAACTCAACAGCGTTATCACGTTCAATTAAAAATATATAGGAATATTTTTTTGTAAGAAAAAATTTCTTTGTAATTTTGCACCTCTTTTGAAAATAGTTAAATAATATTAGTAAATATAAACAAGATGAAAGTAAGTCAGGAAAAAACAGGAGATTTGACGGCTCTTATTGAGATAGTAGTAGAAGAAAATGACTATCAATCAGAAGTTGATAAAAAATTAAAAGACCAGAGAAAGAAGATGACTATGCCTGGTTTTCGTACAGGACAGGTTCCATTTTCTATGGTAAAGAAAATGTATGGTACTCCTGTAAAAGCACAGGAGATAGAAAGAGTAATGTCTGAAAACCTATACAAATACATAGATGAAAATAAGATAAAGGTATTGGGTTCTCCTTTGGCTAATGATGAAAAAACACCACAAATAGATTGGGACAAAGATACAAGTTTTACATTCTACTTTGATATAGCTCTTCAGCCAGAATTTGATGTAGATTTGAAGAAAGTAAAGACAACTCTTTACGATGTTCAACCTACAGACGAAACTTTGGACAAATTTATTGAAGATATACGTCTTCGTTATGGAAAATTGGAAAATCCAGAAGTTGTTGCAGACAAAGATATGTTGTACGGACACTTGGAAGAGTTGAATGAAGATGGTTCTAAAAAAGAAGGTGGTGTAGATACTAATGCTACCATATTCGTAGACCGTATAGCACTTGCTACTATTAAGAAAAAATTTGAAGGAAAGAAAAAAGGTGCAGTTGTTAAGTTCCAACCACATAAGGCTTTCAAAGATATACAACAATTAGCAACTGTTTTACACAAAACAACTGAAGAAGTAAAAGAATTTACATCTGAATGTTCTTATACTATAGATAATATTCAAAGAATGAATATGGCGGAAATGAACCAAGATTTCTTTGATAGAGCATATAAAGATAAAGGTATAAAGACAGAAGAAGATTTTCGCAAAGAAGCAAAAGAAGATATTTGCAGAACATATAAGAGAGAATCAGACAATTATTTCCTAAATAAAACAAGCGAAGAACTTGTAAGCAAAACAAAATTAGACCTTCCAGAAGAATTCTTAAAGAGATGGATGGTAGAAACAAGTGAGAACAAACTTTCTAAAGAGGATGTTGAAGAGAACTTCGCACGTTATTTAGATGGAATAAAATGGCAGTTGATAGAAGGAAAACTTGCAGAGAAATATTCTATAGAAGTAAAACAACAAGATATTGTAGATTATTACAAAAACGAACTTCTACCAAGTTATTTCCCTATGATGCCGGATATGACTGAAGAACAGAAGAAAGAAAATGACGAAAGAATGGACAAGATGGCACACGATATGTTGAGAGAACAAGAACAAACACGTCAAGTGCATAATTATCTGTTAGACCGTCAGCTTACAGAATGTTTGAAAGAAAATACCTCTGTAACAACAAAAACTCTTACAATAGACGAGTTTATTAAAGAGGTAAATAAATTTAATGAGGTTGCTACCAAAAAAGCAACAAAGAAAACAACAAAAAAAGAAACGAAATAATTAAAGCAAAATGTCTTTAAAATGTGGTATAGTTGGTTTGCCTAATGTAGGCAAATCAACTTTGTTTAATTGTCTTTCAAATTCTAAGGCTCAAGCAGCAAACTTTCCTTTTTGTACAATAGAACCAAATGTTGGTATAATAACTGTACCAGATGAAAGGCTGAATGTTTTAGCAGAGATAGACCACCCTGAAAAAATAGTTCCTACTACTGTAGAGATTGTAGATATTGCTGGATTGGTAAAAGGAGCAAGCAAAGGAGAAGGTTTAGGAAACAAGTTTTTAGGAAACATTAGAGAATGTGATGCTATAATAGAGGTTTTGCGTTGTTTTGAAGACGAAAACATTACTCACGTAGATGGAAGTGTCAATCCTATAAGAGATAAAGAGATTATAGATATTGAACTTCAAATGAAAGACCTTGAAACCATAGAATCTCGCTATGCAAAAACAGAAAAGATTGCAAAGGTTGGCGGAGATAAGAAGGCCAAAGATACTTTTGAGGTTATAAAAGCATATAAACAGGTTTTGGAACAAGGTAAAAATGCAAGAGAAGTAAGTTTTGATAACAAAGATTTAAACCTTATAGCAAAGGAATTAGGACTTCTTACTTCAAAACCTATTCTTTATGTTTGCAATGTAGATGAAGATGGTTTTAAAAATGGTTCCAAACATATAGATGCTGTCAAACTTATGGCAGAGAAAGAGAATGCAGAAATACTTGTAATAGCAGCAAAGACGGAGGAAGATATTGCAGAATTGGAAACATACGAAGAGAAACTTATGTTTTTGGAAGAGTTGGGGTTAAAAGAGAGTGGTGTCAATCGTTTGATAAAAGCAGCTTACAAGATGTTGAACCTTGAAACTTTTCTTACAACAGGACCTAAGGAAACACGTGCTTGGACTTTCCATAAAGGATATAAAGCCCCACAATGTGCGGGAGTAATACACTCGGATTTTGAAAAAGGTTTCATAAGGGCTGAAGTAATAAAATATGATGACTATGTGAATTTGAAAAGTGAAGCAGCGTGCAGAGAAGCAGGTAAAATATCTATAGAAGGTAAAGATTATATTGTGCAAGACGGTGATATTATGCACTTTAGGTTTAATGTGTAAATACCTTTTTATATAATGTTTTATTCTGTCATCATTATTTTTCAATAAGAATTAAATTTATAATTATCTCTTAAAATTTCGTAAATATGAATGCAAAAGATATAGAAATAATGTCCCCTGTGGGTAGTTATGAAAGTCTTATGGCTGCTATAGAAGCAGGTGCTAATAGTGTATATTTTGGAGTTGGAAACCTAAATATGCGTTCTGCCTCTGCAAATAATTTTTCTTTGGACGATTTACGAAATATCTGTGAAATAGCAAAGCAAAATAACGTAAAGACTTATTTGACCGTAAATACTGTTATTTACGATGAAGAGATAGAATATATGCACGAGGTTGTAGATTGTGCAAAAGAAAGTGGTATTTCTGCAATTATTGCTTCTGATATGTCGGTTATATCTTATGCAAACAAGGTTGGCGTGGAGATACACCTTTCAACGCAATGCAATATCACTAATTACGAAGCCGTAAAGTATTATTCACAGTTCGCAGATGTTATTGTTACAGCACGAGAACTTTCACTTGATAAGGTAAAAGCAATAATTGACCGCATAAAGCAAGAAGATTTAAGAGGTAAAAGTGGCAACCTGCTTAGGATAGAATGTTTTGTACATGGAGCATTATGTATGGCGGTTTCAGGAAAATGTTATATTAGTTTGGATAATGCTAATCGTAGTGCCAATCGTGGAGCCTGCCTACAGTTTTGCAGAAGACCATACAAGGTTACAGATATGGACGGCGGTACAGAATTGATGGTGGATAATGAATATATAATGTCGCCAAAGGATTTAAAGACTTTGGATTTTATTGGCAAAATTATAGATACTGGAGTAAGGGTATTTAAAATTGAAGGTAGAGGACGTTCTCCGGAATATGTGAAAATAGTAACAAGAACTTACAGAGAGGCCGTTGATTGTTGGTGTGATAGCACTTGGAGTGAAGAAAAACTTGCTCATTGGAACGAAAACCTAAAACGTGTCTATAATAGAGAGTTCTGGGACGGTTATTATTTGGGACAAAAAGTAGGAGAATGGTCTAACAAATATGGAAGTCAAGCCACAACAACAAAAATCTTTGTCGGAACTGTAACTAATTATTTCAAAAATCTTGGAGTGGCAGAGATTAGAATGGAAACAGGAGAATTAAATCTTGGAGATGATATATATATAATAGGTCATACAACAGGAGTTTATGAAGGTAAAGTAGAGGAAATAAGAGTTGATTTGAAACCTGTAACAAAAACCGTTAAAGGTGAATTATTCTCTATGCCTACTACTTCTATTATAAGACGCAACGACAAACTCTACCTTATCAAATACAACGAATAACTAAACAAAACAACAAAATACACAAAATAATTCTGGTCTTCCACAACACCCTCCACATTCAAAAAAATGTAACTTCATTTGAGTGATATAAGTTTTTAATCTCTCCTTACCAAACTTTGTTTTAGAATTCTCTTTCTTTGTTTTGTGAGAATGGAATTTATTTTAAAACTTCGTTTATTTGGGTGAAGTAGAGCCAATGAAGGTCTTTGCCCATAGTTCTTACTTGGTTTGGAACTATACTATTTTTGCTTTGTCCTGGAGTGGTATTTACTTCAAGGAAATATAGTTTATTTTTTTCGCTATTATAAATAAAATCTATCCTACAAACACCTTTGCAATTTAGAGCTTTATATATTTTTTCTGTTGTTTGTTGAATAAGAATTTTTAGATTGTCATCTATTTTTGCAGGGACTACTTCATCGGTTGTGCCGTTATATTTTGCTTCGTAATCAAAGAACTCATTTATAGGTATAATCTCTGTAACAGGAAAAGCAGTTATCTTTTTATCTATTGTGAAAACTCCACAAGAAAATTCTCTACCCTGAATAAACTCCTCTATAAGAACTTTTGGGTGAGTGTTTAAAGCAAGTTGTATAGCAGGCAAAAGTTCTTCCTTGCTTCTAACCTTTGTCATACCTATAGAAGAACCACCTTGCGAAGGTTTAACAAAAACAGGCAAAGACAGTTCATCTACTATCTCGTCTATATCTATATTATCTCCAGCATAGACTATATGATTTTTTGCAACATTTACAATATGGAAATCTCTAACTACAGCATTGCAGGTTTCTTTGTCAAAGGTTACAGCAGAGCATAAGGCATCGCAAGTATTATAAGGAAGACCTATCATATCAAAATACCCTTGCAACAAACCATTTTCACCCGGTGTACCGTGAACTATAATAAAAGCACCGTCAAACTTTATCTTCTTTCCATCTATATCCAAAGAAAAATCGTTGCGATTTACAGATATTTTCTTCCCATTATGTTCGTAAAACCAATCTTCTTTGTTTATGATTATCTTATAAATATTGAAATCTTCTTTTAAATGTTCCTCTACTTGTGAAGCAGATTGTAAAGATATGATATATTCGCCAGAATATCCTCCAGCAACTAGTGCTATTGTCTTTTTCATATAATTATTTGCTTAATTGTGATTTTAAATTATTAAGAAATTGTTTTGTCTCTATAAGAGTGTTTATTATTTGTTTTTTATCAAATTCTGTGTCGTTACCTTCTGATAGAGCTTTTTTTACTTTTTGCAAACTCATATTTTTCTCTCTTACAAGGTAGATGATTTTTTCTAAAACTTCTATATTTTGTTTGCTGTAAATTCTTACTCCTCGTTTGTTTCTATAGGGTTGAAGTTCTGGTATTTCACCTTCCCAATAACGCAAAGTAGCATAAGAGATTTGAAATTCTTCAGATACTTCTTTTATAGAGTAATACGATTTATTTTTCATACTAAAAAAAATTATCTTTGTTGTTTGAATAACAAGTATTTTTGATATTCTACATCAAGTGCTTGATAAAACATTTCTGCTACATGTTTTGCACCTTTTGAGTTGAAATGTATAAAATCTGGGTTGGCTAAAGGCTCTTCCCTCAAGACCCAAGAAGGCATAGAGTTGTTTCCTCCCATAGCCTCAAACAAATTCCAAAAAATGCAGTCGTTTTCTTCTGCTGCCTTTTTCTGGGCTTGAATAAGTTTAGGTATGTTTGGGTTTGTTTCATAACCACTTCCTTTTTTGCGAGAACGGTCAGAAGCACCTATTACTATAATCTCAGCATCTGGTATGGCTTTTTTTAGAAAGGCCAACTGACGAGAATATTCTTTTCTAAAGAAATCATAAGACTCCATAACCTTGTCTTCTTCCTGTGGTATAGCATTAACTCCAAACTGCATAATGATAAGTTTGACGTCTAACAAATTAGCCATCTTTGTTATAAGTTCAGGATTGTTATAATTTATTCCCCACCCTGAAGAACCACGTAAAGAAATGTTATCTACATAAACTCCATTGTCTGAACTATTATCTATAGAATATAACTGTATAGTACCTGTGGTTTCTATACGCAAAGAATGTATAGGTTGGGATATAGGTATGAGAATATCAACAAGGTTTTCGCTTTGATTTATATTTTGTTTTACAAGGGTAGTACCTTTAGAAGATATGTTTATTTTAGAAAAAGTTTTAGGGCTGGAACAATATAGATGTAGGTTGTTAGATACGGGTTGAGAGAAATTTAACTCTATCCATGCAGACTGAATATATGTTGTGTCCATATTTGTACTATCTACAATCATTTCAGTATATGGAATACAACAAGTCATCATTATACCGAAATTGTTAAAGTTTTTCTCTCTTTTGTTTAGTATAGATTTATGGTGCCAATTACTTGAATACTTGTAAGAAACTCCTTGAATATTTGAAAGAGAGAACAGAGGTATTTCTCCTTGTCCCACACCTCCAAAACTTTCTTGCAAACGAGTACGAATATAAGAGGTTATTCTATCTCCTTCTATTTGGGAATCCCCATAGTGTAACATCCTAACTTTGTTTTGTTTACTTTTTTCTAAATGTTTGAAAAAAGAATACAAAAGGGTAGAATCTCCATTAGGATATAAAAAAGTAACTATATCTTTTTGTGTAGAAGATTGTTCTTTATTGGTTTTATTATCTACTACATTTGTTTGTTGAACTATGTTGTCAATATTTGCATACTCAGGAGTAGAATTGGAAAAAACTTCTTTTAAAGAAGGAAATGTAAGATGAAGACTACCAATACTAACACCATCTTTAGGGAAAATTATCGCTAAAAATGTTAGACAGAGTAGTATGCTAACGAGAGTTAATATAACGTGTCGGATTTTCACTATTTTAGTTTAATCTTTTGACCTGGACGAATCTTTTTTGCAGACGCATTATTCAAATTATTTATCTTCATCAACTGTTGCTCATTCATACCATATTTTCTTGCAATGGCAGATATTGTTTCCCCAGGCTGTACAGTATGGGTAGTAGGTGAAGATGTTTTCTTTTCAGTTTGTGTTTTAGAAGTGTTTTTGTTAGTGTTAGATGTTTCAGATTGTTTCTTTTTTGTTTTTACTTTGTTTTTAGAAACGTTCTTATTTATTACATCTGCTTTGTTATTACCTGTAGAAACCTCTTGTTGAGGTTCGTTGTTATTTGTTTGAATATCCTCATTGTTGGAAGTTGTGGTAGTTTTTTCTTCTTCACTTTTTTCAGTTGTTGAGTTTTTATTTACAGCCACTTTTGTTTTTATAGCCAAAAGAGTTCCTGCTTGTAGTTTGTTGCGTTTTATCTTTGGATTCCACTGACGCAAAGATGTAACAGAAGTACCGTATCTTTTGGCAATAGACGTCCATGTTTCATTTCTTTTAACCTTATGATAAATAGTCTTATCCACAAAAACAGTATTTGAATCGCCAACAACAGTATCTTTTTTGAAAAGTTCAGGACGGTATTTCTCCAAATTGCAAACAGAGATAGAGTCTTCAAATTCTATATATTCGTTTATATATTTCAAAGGAAGTCTTAAAGAGTACTTATCTTGTGTTCCCGGGATATAATCCATCTTATATTGAGGGTTAAGGTCTCTTAATTCATCTACAGATATTTTTAATACATCTCCTATTTGTCCAAAGAATATATCTTTATTTACCATAACAGTATCGGTAATAAGACTTAGAGGACGGGTAAGAGAAACCGGTTTTATTCCATGTTCAGCATAAAAATTCATTACATAGGTTGCGGCTATGAAAGCAGGAACATAGTTTCTTGTTTCTCTTGGTAGGAAATTATAAATCTCCCAAAAACTGTTTTTTCCTGAACGTTTTATGGCTTTATTCACGTTTCCTGGACCACAATTATAAGCCGCCAAAACCAAAGACCAATCATCGTAAATCTTATACAAATCATTCAAATATTTTGCAGCGGCTATAGTAGATTTTATTGGGTCTCTTCTGTCGTCTATTATAGAGTTAACTCTTAGGTCGTAAGTTTTACCTGTAGCATACATAAATTGCCATAATCCTGTTGCTCCTGCCTTGGAAACGGCTCTTGGATTGAAAGCACTCTCTATAACGACTAAATATTTTAAATCACTCGGAACACCGTACGAATCCAAAATATTCTCAAATATAGGAAAATAATATTTACTTACACCCAACATAAGACCAACGCTTTTGTTTAGTCTATCTAAGTAATATATTATATGACTTCTTACGTTTTTATTATACACAAGTTTAACTGCTGAAGGAATACTGTTTAGTCTTTGACGATAAACTTCATCTGAAACAGATGCTGCACTATAAGCAGGACTCATAAATGCAGTAGAAGGAAATCTTTCATTTAGTAATTTTTCGTTTGATTTTATGTAATAAGATTGTAGTAAATCATTATAATTTCTCTCAAAGTTTATATAATCTTCACTTCTTTCATCGTTTTGTCCTACTGAGGTAAAAGAGATAAAAGACATTAAACTAAAAATCCATAATACTATATTTGTTCTACATTTTAACATAATCTTTTCTCAAAACTATTCAAATACATAAAATTGTTTAAACAAAATGAGGTGTAAAATTACAATATTTTTTTCAATTAAGTGCAGTTTATTGCATTTTATTGGTTTAGTATTTACATTCCCCACTGCTCAATTATTTTATTAGCAATATTTATACCGTCCATTGCAGAGGAAGTTATACCACCAGAATATCCTGCTCCCTCACCACAAGGATAAAGATTTTTCAGGGTAAGATGTTGCAAAGTATCTGCATCTCTTGTTATCCTTACAGGAGAAGAAGTTCTACTTTCAAGGCCTATAAGCATAGAATCTTTGGTTATAAATCCTCTCATCTTTTTATCAAAATTCTTAAATCCTATTTTTAGATTTTCACAAACAAACTTTGGAAGCATATCATTCATATCTACACTCTCAACTCCCGGTATATAAGAAGATTTTACAAGAGAAGAAGACAATCTATTTTCCATAAAATCTGTTATTCTCTGTCCTGGTGCTATCTGTTTATGTATATACATATTTTTCTCTATCTCTTGTTGAAACATCATAAGCGATAATGTCCCATAACTATGAAACTGTTTAGCATCTTCTTCTTTTACACTTACGACTATAGCAGCATTTGCTTTTTCTCCGTTTCTTAGAGAATTGCTCATACCATTTACAACCATAGTATTAGGTCTATCCATAGAGGGAACGATTATACCACCGGGACACATACAAAAAGAAAAAATACCTCTATCATTTGCATTACAAGTAAGAGAATAAGTAGCCGCAGGAAGCAAAGAAGATGGGTGTTTGCTATGATATTGTATTTGATTTATAAGTTGTTGAGGGTGTTCTACCCTTACTCCCATAGCGAAATTTTGGCTTTCTATTTTCCACCCTCTATCGTAAAATAATTGATATATATCCCTTGCACTATGACCTGTTGCAAGGATTACTTTATCTGCATAGACTTCTCCTTTATCTGCAATCTTAACTCCTTTTACTGTATTGTCCTTTACAATAAAATCAACCACTTTTGAATCAAACAAATACTCTCCACCGTGCAATAATATCTCTTTTCGTATATTTTTTATTATGAAAGAAAGTTTGTCTGTGCCAATATGCGAATGTGTTTGTCTCAATATTTTTTCCTCTGCACCAAAATGAACAAATATTTCCAAAACCTCCTCTATGTTTCCTTTCTTGTTACTTCTTGTATAAAGTTTTCCATCGGAAAAAGTTCCAGCACCACCTTCACCAAAACAAATATTACTCTCAGTATTTATCTCATTATTCCTATTTATATTCGCAACATCTACCTTTCTTTTCTCTATACAAGAACCTCTTTCTATTATTATAGGTTTTATACCGTGTTGCAAAAGTTTTATTGCAGCAAACAACCCAGCAGGTCCTGCACCTACAATTATAACACTTTTATTACTTTTTATATCTAAAAGAGGTGCTATCTTATGGTTAGGTAAATCATTATCGTTTGAAACTATTACAGAAACATTGTATAAAGGACTTTTTCTACAATCAAGACTTTCTTTTATAACACAATAAGATAATGAGTTCTTGTCTATGTTTGATTTTTTTGCAAGAATGTTCTCAAACATAGAAACATTCATATATTCTTCTACATCAAGTCTTAATTGTAATAGTTTCTGCATATATCCTTACGCTTCAAAGTTTATGTTGATATAAAATAACTGTGTCTTTATCTTGTCTAAACAATCGGTGTAAGCATTCTTAAATCCGTGGTTCAGAACATCATTTATACCAAAAGAAGATTTTAATTCTAAACTTATCTTACATCTGTATAGATAAAAATCAAAACCAAGTCCGAGTGTGTAAAAATACTCATGTTGTTCTATCTTCATAAGATACTCATCTGGTCTAAGTTTTTTTCTTTTCATAGAACCAAAATCATAGGCGTATTTGAAGCCTCCAAGCAGATAAGAACGGAAATTGCCGTAACGTTTGCTCATAAATTTTAACTCCAAAGGAGCTTCTAAATATATAACTTCCAAAGAGTTGTTCAAGTCTTTTAGTTCTCCGTGTCTAACTACATTATACTCAAATCCTCTATCTGAAAGTACAAGTGTAGGTATAAATCTAAGGTGTAAGGTTTCAAATAATTTCAAATCCGTTATTACTCCAAACTGAACACCCGCATTTCTTACAGAAGAAAATCCGTAAATAGAGTCATACAAAGGAAGTTCTGTTGCACCAGATAGGTTAGAGGACAAAGAACTTACACCTAAGGTTATACCAAAATGAAAAGGTATATTATCAAAGTGTGGCATATTAGGAGGAGCCTTTTGTGCAAATCCTTTAAAACCAAAAAACAGTGTCAATATTATCAAAATATATTTTTTCATACTAAAAGGACTATAGACTTAAAAACTAAAAAAAATAAAAAATATTGTAAAGAAGTTCAATAAAATGAAAATAAGATTTATGCGAATGATAAAAAAAATATGTAAATTTGCCAATTAAATATAAAATATGTACTGTATGAAAAATTTATTTATCAGTTTAGTTTGTCTGTTTGCGATTATGGGCTATATGAATGCTTTTTCTCAAAACCATGATAATACAAAAGCCATAAGTGTTGCAACAAACTTAGAAGATATGTACAATTGGAATCTCTATCCTACTTATCAAACATACTTAGACTTTATGAACTATTATGCAGATACATATCCTAATATATGCAAATTAGATACTATAGGATACACAACACAAAACAGACTGCTGCTTGCACTGAAAATATCTTCCAATCCAAACATAGACCAAAATAAACCAAAATTCTTTTACTCTTCTTCTATTCATGGAAACGAACTTACGGGTACTATGGTACTTATGCAGTTTATTGATACTCTAATAACAAGTACTGCAGATGATATTATACAACTTAGAAACTCCATACAAATGTATATATGTCCTATGGCAAATCCAGATGGTACGTATATAGCAGGTGATAATTCGGTAAGTTCTGCTGTTAGATACAATGCAAACTATTTGGATTTAAATAGAAACTTTCCAGACCCAAAAGCAGGTGCACACCCAGACGGAGAAAGTTATCAAGTGGAAACTCTTGCTTTTATGGAATATGCTCTTAGAGAGAGATTTCATATAAGTAGCAATCTACACACAGGAAGCGAAGTCTATAACTACCCTTTTGATTGTTATCGTAGTAGTCAAAAAGAACATGCAGACAAATCTTGGTTTGAATATATGGGAAACGAATTTGTAGGAGCCTTTTCTTCTACTACTCCTTCCAATTATTTTACAGACGTATCTTCTAATGGAATAATAGACGGTGGAGATTGGTATACTGTATTTGGAGGAAGACAAGATTGGCACACATACTTTGCACATTGTAGGGAAATAACGTTAGAACTTTCTATGGATTACACTCCATCAAATGCAAAAATAAAACGCTATTGGGAATACTTGCACAACTCTATGTTTGTTATGCCAAAATATTGTCTTATTGGTTTTGAGGGAGTAGTGAAAGATACTCTTACAGATGAGGTTTTAGACAATGTAATGATAAAAATAAACAACCACGACAGAGATTCTTCAGAAGTATTTTCAAATTCTAACGGTTATTTTTTCAGACCTATACTATCAGGTAACTATTCTGTAACATTCTCAAAAGATGGTTATTATTCCAAAACTATAAACGTGAATACATCTAACGATATGACCACTTTGCAAGATGTAAAACTTTTGAGTATGACTCAGTCCATAGAAAAAAATCCTAAGAAAGATGTAAAAATCTATCCTATGCCTGTTAATAGTGTTATGGTAGTAGAAGTGGGGGAGGATATGAATTATTCTATCTTTGATATGCAAGGACAGATGATTATGAATGGAAGAATACACTCAAGGGCTAATGTTTTAGATGTTTCAAAATTAGATAATGGAAACTATTTTTTTAAAATTTATAACGCAAAAGAACAATATAATAAAAAAATACTCGTAATAAAATAAACACGTATCAGATTATGAAAAGATATATTTGTAAAATAGTTGTTTTTGTACTTGTATTAGTTCCACTAAGTATTGTAGCCCAAGATATAGATAAGGGTTTGGCTTTGGACAAAAACAAAGATAGTAAAATAGTAGGACAAGATACCACTGTAAGTGCTCCTTTCTTTTCTGGGGCAGCAGGTTGGACTTTTCCTTTTGGAGAAATGGGAAACAGATATTCTTCTTTCTTTAATTTAGATGCAACATTAGGCTGGAAGACAAGTTCAAATTGGCTGTATATGTTGGACTTTTGTTTCCAATTTGGCAGCAACAACGTTAAACAACTTGATAAAATACTTTCTGGTTTATATACTTCGGATTCCAATCCTTTTATAATAGGAGAAGATGGTACAGATGCAGGAGTGGTTGGTTATAATAGAAACCTCTCTTTGTCTTTTGGTATAGGAAGGCTTATACCTCTTAGCCTTTCCAATCCAAATTCTGGTATAATGATTACACTGAACGGAGGATTTATACAACACCAAATAATATATCAATATACTTTAAGTACCGTGCATGCTTTAGAAGGAGATTATGCTTATGGATATGACAGACAGATGAGAGGACCTATGGCAAGTATAATGTTGGGTTATATGCACATCAGCAAAAAGACTTACGCCAATTGGTACGCTGGTATTCAGTTTTATTCAGCATGGACAAAGATGACAAGAGATTATCAATTTGATTTGATGAGTGGAGATGATAAAACCTATACAGACTATATGCTTACTTTGAAATTGGGTTGGATGTTCCCATTCTTTGGAAGAAAAGCCGACAAAATATATTTCTATTAACAAACAAAGAAACAGAGTAATAAAATAATAATGAACGTTATTTACAACATAGGCATTTATTTGCTTGTTTTCGTTTGCAAGATTGGTTCTTTGTTTTCAAAGAAACTAAGAATGATGTTGCAGGGACAAAAACAAACCTATACTCTTTTAAACAAAATAAAAGCAGAAAGAAAAACGGCGTGGTTTCATTGTTCATCTTTGGGCGAGTTTGAACAAGCGAGAAATCTAATAGAATATTTCAGAAAGAATAATCCGCAATGGCAAATACTGGTTTCTTTCTTTTCTCCTTCTGGTTATGAGATAAGAAAGAACTACAATCAAGCCGATTGTGTTGTTTATCTACCTTTTGACACCAAAAGAAATGCAAAACGTTTCGTTTCCAAAGTAAAGCCAGATATGGTCTTTTTTGTTAAATACGAGTTTTGGTACAACTATATTAGAGTGTTAAAAAACATTCCTCTTTATCAAGTTTCTCTTATTCTAAGACAAAATCATTATTTGTTAAAACCTTATTCTTTTTGGTTTAGAAGACAGTTAAAAAATTTCAATCATTTCTTTGTACAAAACGAAACCACAAAACAAATACTTTCTTCTATGGGCTATGAAAATGTTACAATAAGTGGGGATACTCGTTTTGATAGAGTATATAAGATGAGTAGGGAAACAAAGGATTTTCCTCTTATAGAAAAGTTTTGTCAAGGGGATAATAAAATCCTTGTAGCAGGTTCTTCTTGGGAGGAAGATGAAAAGATAATATCTTCTGCTTTCAATAATGATGAAAGTTTAAAACTCATACTTGCTCCACATCTTATAGATAAAGCACATATAGACAATATTTTATCTATGTTTGATAGGGCTATAACATATTCTACTCTTAACGAAGAAAATATAAAAGATAAACGAGTACTTATAATAGATAGTATAGGTATACTTTCTTACCTGTATAGGTTTGCAGATATTGTGCATATAGGAGGAGGTTTCGGAGTAGGAATACATAATGTTTTGGAGGCAGCAGTTTTTTCTAAACCTATTTCTTTTGGTCCTAATTATAAAAAGTTTCAAGAGGCAGTGGATTTGATAAAGATAGGTGCAGCCAAAAGTATAACTAATGCAGACGAGATAAAAGATTTCGTTCAAAAAACTTTGTACTCCGATGAACAAACCTATAAATCTATCTGTCAAAAAGCAGGAGATTATGTTCAGTCAAATGTTGGTGCAACAGATAAGATATTAAATTTCATTCACCCTTAACAAACAAATATTTTTCCCCATATTCCCCTTTTTCACAACCTCGTTTCGCCTTGCTAAAACGTTGTTTATTCTTTCTTTGTTTTTGTTGTAGGTGGGATTTCGTTCTATTTCGATAAATAAGAAACGAATTCTTTTTACATGCATTTTAATTATAATTCCACTATTATTTGTTAAATATTATGTTAATAAATAGTAATTTTAGTTAAATTTCTTAATGATTTTTTGCAAAAAAGTAAAAGAAAACTCTTTTTTGACAACATTTTACTAAAACTTAGTTCTAATTTCATGAAACAAAGTTTTAATTTTCTAAAACAAAGAAAGAGAAAATTAAAACAAAGTTTTGTTGGGAGGAGATAAGGGTATGAAAAATTATAAAAAAGAAAAAAGGCAGGAAAGGTTTTGCTTTCCTGCCTTTTGTTAATAAACTCTAAAATATATACTTATCAAGGAATTACATAGTTCTTCCTGGATAAATTTTCAATGCTTCTTTCAAACAGTTGATACCAGCCAAAAGGTCTTCAATCTTTAGACAATAAGTAATACGTGCTTGTTTTCTTCCTTTTTCTGGGTCAGAATAAAATCCTGTTGCAGGAGCAAGCATAACAGTTTCTCCGTTAAGGTTGAAATCTGTAAGCAACCATTGACAGAATTTATCACTATCATCTATAGGCATTTCTATTACTGTGTAGAATGCACCTGTTGGGTTAGGACATTTACAGCCTGGTATTTCGTTTATAGCTTTCACCAAAGCTCTTCTTCTACGGTCGTATTCGTCATTAACTTCTTTGAAATAGTTTGCAGGGGTATCTATAGCGGCTTCTGCAAATATTTGTCCGAAATAAGGAGGGCAAAGACGTGCTTGTGCCATCTTCATAGCGGCCTGCATAACTTCTTTATTCTTTGATATTATCATACCCTCTCTTGCACCACATGCAGAGTAACGTTTGCTAACAGAGTCCAAAAGAACAGCATTTTGTTCTATTCCTTCTATCTCCATGATAGAGAAATGTTTTTTACCCTCGTATACAAACTCTCTATAAACTTCATCAGCAAATAAGAATAGGTCATGTTTCTTTGCTATCTCTGCTAATTGACGAAGTTCTTGTTCTGTATAAAGATAACCTGTTGGGTTGTTAGGGTTACAAACGATTATGGCTCTTGTTTTTGGAGTTATGGCTTTTTCAAATTCTTCCATAGGAGGAAGTGCGAAACCTGTATCTATTGTAGAAGGTATAGTCTTTATTACGGCTCCAGAAAGTTTTGCGAAGGAATTGTAATTTGCATAATAAGGTTCTGCTACTAAAACTTCTTCACCTGGATTTACACATACAGTGAAAGCAAATTGTAACGCTTCACTACCTCCACAAGTTACTATAATATCGTTTGGTTCCAATTTAATATTGTAACGATTGTAGTATTCGCAAAGTTTCTTTCTATAAGAAAGGTTTCCGTTTGAAGGAGTGTAGGCAACTATATCCATTTTTGCTTTACGCAAAGCATCTACTGCTTCTGGTGCTGTAAGGATATCTGGTTGTCCTATGTTCAAGTGATAAATCTTTATACCTTTTTCTTTTGCAGCATCTGCAAAAGGTACTAATTTTCTGATAGCTGAAGCTTGTAAAGTCGCTCCTGTTTCTGATATTCTTGGCATTTTATTATATATTGTTTTATTATTTATTTGTACTTCGCTTTTTTGCTACATGTACTTGATATATCTTTCTTTTTTAACAAAAATAAGGAACTATGAAACATAAATAATACGTTTCATAATCCCTTTTTCCTATATTTTCACTTTGAATTGCTTCAACGAAACGAAGTTTTGAAAATCTAAAACGAAGTTTTATTCTCGTAGAATAAGGTTTTATTTTTCTAAAACGAAGTTCTATTTTTCTGAAATAAAGTTTTGTGTGATACAAGTAAAAAAAAATAGTTTCTCTTTGTGTTACTTGTTTATAACCTTTCCTTTAATCTTCAAAATAACTCTTCCGTTGGAGGCGTTGCTCTCTACCGTTATAGATTTGTTGATAGTACCTACATTGTTTGTGTTATACTTTACCTGTATCTTTGCTGTTTTTCCTGGCATCAAAGGTTCTTTGCTCCAAGATGGTATAGTACAACCGCAAGAACTTCTTACATTTGTAAGCATCAAAGGTGCTTTTCCTGTGTTTTTATAAACGAATTCACACATTCCATCACCACCTTTTACAACTTCACCATAATCGTGTTCCATTTCTGTAAAAGTAATCTCTGCTTGAGTACTTGCTTTTTTCTGTTCTTGTGCATTTACTGTGAAAACTGTAAGCACAGCCAACAACATTGATAAGAATAATTTTTTCATTTTTTAACCTTTCTATATTTTTATTTGTTTATTATTTACAACTTCACCTGTCAATCTCAAAACTATCTTAGGGTTTTGATTATCGTTGCTTTTAATTACTATACTTCTTTTTATCTCTCCTACAATATTAGTATTATACTTCACTTTTATGGTTTTTGTTTCATTTGGTTTTATAGGCGAGGAGTCAAACTCAACAACCACGCAACCACAAGAAACTTTTATGTCCTCTATAACTAATTCTCCTTCGCCTATATTAGTAACTGAAAACTCTGCAACACCATTTCTTCCTTGAGAAACTTGACCATAATCAAAATAAGTCTTGTCTATACTTATCTTTGGAGTGGTTTGGTTGTTCTCTGTTTTGTTTTCAGCCTTGTTACCCTTTAAATTGTTTATAAAACTCTTTACAGGATTGGTCTTCTTACGCGAAGAATTGTTGTTCTGAGCATATAAATCACCTGCCATCAAAAGCAGTGCCAAAGCGATTAAAGATAATATGTAAGAAGATTTCAATCTCATAATATCAAATTAAGGGGCAAAATTACAAAAGCTTTTTCTTTTCACCAAAAAATATTTTTGTAATTTTGCAAATTATGAATTATGCAGCATTGGTTTCAGGAGGAGTGGATAGCTCCGTTATGGTTTATCTTCTGAAAGAACAAGGTATTACACCGACTATATTCTATATAATGATAGGTATGGACGATAGCGAGTGTCCTAAAGAAGAAGATATAGAGATTACATCATATATTGCAAAGAAATATGGTTGTAAGATGGAGGTTGTTAATCTTCAGAAAGAATATTTTGATACTGTTGTAAAATATACTATAGATACAGTTCATAAAGGTTTCACTCCAAACCCAGATGTTATGTGTAACAGAATGATAAAGTTTGGAGCGTTCAACGAAAAGTGGGGAAAGGATTTTGATATTATTACTACAGGACACTACTGCACTACTACAATGGTAGATGATAAAAAATTTCTATCCACAGCCAAAGATGCACTGAAAGACCAAACAGATTTTCTTGCACAGATAACTTATCCTCAACTGTTGAAAACAGAATTCCCTATAGGTCATTTAGAAAAAAAAGCGGTAAGAGATATAGCCGAAAAGGAGAAAATGCCTTCTGCTTTTAGGAAAGACTCTCAGGGTATATGTTTTTTAGGAAAGATAAATTACAATGATTTTATAAAAAGATACTTAGGAGAAAAAGAGGGAGATATTGTGGAGTTGGAAACCGGTAAAATATTGGGAAAACATAAAGGTTTTTGGTTTCATACCGTTGGACAAAGAAAAGGTTTGGGTTTAAGCGGAGGCCCATGGTTTGTAGTTAAGAAAGATATTCCAAATAATGTTCTTTACGTTTCGCAAGGTTATGACCCTATTACCCAATACGGCGAAGAGATGGATTTGGGTAATTTTCACTTTATTACAGAAGATGTTTGGGGAGATTTTGAGGGCGAAAAAGAGATAACTTTTAAGATTAGACACACTCCGGACTTCACTAAGGGTTGGATAAGCAAGAATGGGGAAACATATCATGTAAGATTTGAACATAGATTGCAAGGAGTAGCACAAGGACAGTTTGGAGTAATATATGATGAATTCAGTAAATTATGTTATGGTAGTGGAACTATAATATGAAAACTACAATAAAAGAAATAATAGATTGTTTGGAAGAAATAGCACCATTGGATTGGCAAGAAGATTATGATAATGCTGGTCTAATAGTAGGCAATCCTCTTGCAGAATGCAAAGGTGTGTTAGTGTGTCTTGATGTGTTTTCTTCCACAGTAGAAGAGGCTATAAAGAAAGGTTGCAACCTTATAGTATCTCACCACCCTTTTATTTTTCATTCTCTAAAAAAGTTTCCATATGAAAGAGAAACGACAAAAATACTTTCTCTTGCTATGAAGAATGATATTTCTATATATGCAACACATACTAATATGGACTCTTCTTTTGAAGGGGTGAATTTCGTTTTAGCAAAGGTGTTAGGATTACAAAACTTAACACGTTTGCAAACTTCATCAAACGAAGATAAGAATTATTTGGGTTGTGGTGCTATAGGAGAATTGGAAAAGAAAACAAAGACCAAAGAGTTTCTTTTGCAAGTAAAAGAAAAACTATCTTTGAAATCCATACGTTATTGTGGAGATATAGAGAAAGAAATTCAAAAGATAGGTATCTGTGGTGGTAGTGGGGCAAGTTTTATGCAAGATGCTATAGAAAACCATTGCGATTGCTATCTTACAGGTGATATAAAATACCACGATTTTCTTAATTCAGAATCTCGTATTATTGTTGCAGATATTGGACATTACGAAAGCGAACAATTTATTAAACAAAGAATTATTGAAATCATTTCAAAAAAAATTAGTAACTTTGCAAATCTGTTTGTAAGTGAACAAGAAAATAGAGTAAAATTCTTATAACATACATTATTTATTATGGCAACGAAAAAGACAAAAAAAGAAGAACCAAAGGTTGTTTTTCATAACGATGAAGCGGATATTACGGTAGAAAAACGTCTGAAAGCATTGTACAAACTTCAAAAAATAGAATCAGAGATAGATAAAATAAGAATTATAAGAGGAGAATTGCCATTGGAGGTTCAAGACCTTGAAGATACTATAGAAGGTCTTACAATTCGTCTTTCAAAACTTGATGAGCAGAAAAAAGAAGTTGAAAATACTATCAGTGGATACAACAACGATATTGCTGAGCATAAAGACCAGATAACCAAATATACAGCTCAACAAAACAAGGTAAAAAACAATAGAGAATTTGAATCTCTTGCAAAAGAAATAGAGTTCCAAGAATTGGAAATACAACTTTGTGAAAAGAGAATAAGAGAAGCAAATAGAAATATCTCAAACATAGAATCAAATATTGAGAAATATTCTCACGAAGTTGCAGAAAAAAAGAAAGACCTTGAAGTAAAAAGAGCCGAACTTGACGATATTATAAAAGATACTTCAGAAAGAGAAGAAGAACTTTTGAAAATAGCAGAACAAGAAGAAAAGAATGTGGAAGAAAGATACCTTTCTGCTTTTAAAAGAATAAGAGGTAATGCAAAGAATGGTTTGGCTGTCGTGACAGTAGATAGAGAATCTTGTGGAGGTTGCTTTAACAAAGTAGCACATCAACGTCAGATGGAAATAAAAATGCACAAACATATTATAGTTTGCGAATATTGTGGTAGAATACTTGTAGATGATGCTATAGCACAAGAAGTGGAAAACGAAGAAGCAAAAGAAATACAATAAAAAGATGTTTACTTACCTAAGAGGAGGCACAGTAATCAATCAAAAGAAAAATATCCTTATTGAAAACGAATATATAAAAGAAGTTTCCAATAAGGATATTTCTTTACCTGAAGACTGTGAGGTTATAGATTGCGAAAGTCTTGTTATCTTACCGGGAATTATAGATACGCACGTACATTTTCGCCAACCGGGTGCAGAATACAAAGCCGATATGCAAAGCGAAAGTATTGCTGCTCTAGCAGGTGGTGTTACAAGTGTTTTTGATATGCCAAACAATTCTCCTGCTACTACTTCCATAGAAACATTACAGGAAAAGTATGTTTTATGTAAAGAGAATATGTTTTGCAACTATGCTTTGTACTTTGGTTTGACTAACGACAATATAAGGCAAGCAATAAACCTACCCAAAGAAAGTGTTGCTGGTTTAAAACTTTTTCTTGGGTCTTCTACAGGAAATATGCTTGTAGATAATAATGAGGAAATAGAATATTTGTTTAAAAATTCTCCTTTCATAATTACAGCACACTGTGAAGACGAACAAAGGATAATTTCCAACAAAAACAAATATTCCAATCTTAATCCTCTACCATATAATATACATTCTTTGATAAGAGATGAAGATTGTTGTTACAATAGTAGTAGTTACGCTATTTCTCTTGCAAAAAAACACCACACACAGTTTCATCTTGCACATGTTACAACAGGAAAAGAAATATCTTTGCTTTCCAATGATAAATTAGAAAACAAACATATTACTGCCGAGGTTAGTCCAAATCATCTTTGGTTTTGCGAAGAAGATTATAAAACAAAAGGAAATCTTATAAAATGCAACCCTGCTATAAAGACTTCTGTGGATAGAAAACTTCTACGCAAAGCCTTAGAAGAGGGATATATAGATATGATAGCCACAGACCACGCTCCACATCTTTTGAACGAAAAAGAAAAAGATTATTTCTCTGCTCCGTCTGGAATGCCTTCTATTCAATATTCCTTACTTATGATGTTAGAAATAGCAGAACAAGAAAATTGGACTTTGGATTTCATTGTAGAGAAAATGTGTAAAAATCCTGCTAAAAGATTTCACATAAAACAGAGAGGTTTTATAGAAAAAGGCTACTTTGCTGACCTTGTTTTAATCAAAAATGGCAAAAAAACAAAAGTAAATACAAAAAATATTTTATCAAAATGTAAATGGAGTCCATTAGAAGAAAAAACATTCTCTAACTCTGTAGAAATGACCTTTTTAAATGGGAAAAAAGTATATCAAAATTCAAGTTTTATACAACAGAATAATGCAAAAAAAATAGATTTCTTTTAAATTTTTTACATTTTTTTTTGGTAGTAACAAAAAAGGTTGTATCTTTGCAAACGCAATTAGGGAGTATAGCTCAGTTGGTTTAGAGCATCTGCCTTACAAGCAGAGGGTCATAGGTTCGACTCCTATTACTCCCACAAAAGAAGGAAGTCTTGTAATTCGGTTACAAGACTTTATTTTTTTGTCTATATATTAAGGATTTTCAAAAAGAAGATTTTATTTTCAAAAACTATATTTTCCAAAGGTAGAAATATGTTTTGATAGTTTAAAATAAACTTGTATAATTCTAAATTCAAATCCTGTAAAATTAGAATAAATAAAGAATTTTCTAAAACTTTGTTTTATTCTCACGAAACTTTGTTTTAATTTTCTAAAACAAAGAAAGAGAATTCTAAAACAAAGAGATAGAATTCTAAAACAAAGTTTCGTGAGAATGAATAAAGTTTTAGAAAAATAGTAACACTATTTAGATTACTTCTTTATCATTATTATGTAAAATTTCGCTTATCCTTAGAAACAGAAGTTTTAGTTTTGTCAATAAAAGAAAAAGTTTTATTTTTGCAGAGTCAAATGTTGATTTGACCAATTTCTTTTATGAAGAAATTGATAAATTTAGTAGTAATAGCGTTTGCTATTTGTTCTGAAATCAAATTGAAACTTCGCAACTTTCACTTGAATAGAGAATACGAACAAAAGTAACGCCTACATATACGTGGGTATTATTTGTATTCTCTATGGTTATGCGAAGGCCTCAATTTGAGCAAGTGTATCCACGTTGCTTTTTTGTGGTTTTCGTATATGAATTAGAGAATGGCATAACGCATAAAAACAATAGTATTATGTTATGCCATCAAAACAAAAGGTAAAGCATCATGGACAGGTATATACACCGTATTATCTTGTAGAGATAATATTGGATTTCGGTGGATATAATAACAAACAAATACTAAGAAAGCATATTATAGATAATAGTTGTGGTAATGGTGCTTTCTTATGCGAGATAGTTAGAAGATATTGCTATGAATATTTGAAGTATAGTTCAGATATTTTAACTCTAAAAGATGATTTACAACTGTATATTCACGGTATAGAGATACAGAAACAAGAATATGAACAGTGTATTTCTAATCTCAACAATATAGTAAAACAGTTTAATATTGAAAATGTTATTTGGGATATAAAAAATGCAGATACTTTAACAATATCGGAATATAATCTCAAAATGGATTATGTTTTTGGAAATCCTCCTTATGTAAGAGTTCATAATTTAGATGGTAACTACAAGTTGGTCAAACAATATCAATTTGCACAACAAGGAATGACAGACTTGTTTATTGTTTTCTTTGAAATAGGTTTTAAAATGTTGTCCAAGTTTGGAAAAATGTGTTTAATAACTCCAAGTTCTTGGCTTAATAGCAATGCAGGACAAAAACTAAGGCAATATATTTACGATAAAAAGAATATGTCTGGGGTTATAGACTTACAACATTTTCAAGCATTTTCTGCAACTACTTATAGTTTAATATCACGTTTTGATAATAATCAAATACATGAAGAATTTGATTATTATACGTTTAATAGCTATAAAAAAGAAATATATTTTCAAGAAAAGTTATCTATAGGCAGTATAAAATTTGATAAACAGTTTTATATATCAAAATATTCAGACCTACAATTATTAGAAAAAATACGGACAAATAAAATAATTAAAAAATATGTTCAAGTAAAGAATGGCTTTGCAACATTAAATGATAAAATTTTCATTGGTGATTTTGATTTTACAGACGGAACAATAGATGTATTAAAAGCCTCAACGGGTGTTTGGAGTAGGATTATATTTCCCTACGATAACAGAGGAAAAGCTTTACCTTTGGATAAATTTAAAAATAATAAAAAAGCGTATGAATATATGATACTTCATAAGAAAGCTTTATCTAAAAATAAAGACGTAACAGATGACAAATATTGGTATTTGTATGGTAGAACCCAAGCAATCAAAGATGTTTTTAATAAAAAATACGCAATAAATACCATTATAAAAGATATGGAAAGCATCAGATTGGAGGAAGTAGCAGCAGGGAAAGGAATTTATAGTGGGTTATATATTCTTACACAAGAGAATTATGATACTATTAAACAATTGATATATTCAGAAGAGTTTATCAATTATATTAGACTTTTAAAGAATTATAAGAGTGGAGGATATTATACATATTCCTCAAAAGATTTAGAAATGTTTTTAAACTATAAATTAGCAGAACAATATGGACAATCAAAAATTTTTACAAGTAATAAAAGCCTCTTTTAAGAAGTTTTTAATAACAGGTTCTCGAAGTAATGAGAAGTTAAAAATACTACACGGTGCTATTGCTAATGATATAATTGAAAAGTTGAATGATGAAACATATTCTGTTAATTCTTTAGGTATAGGAAGAGGTCAAGAAAGTACTATCAGAGGTCGTTATATTGATAAAAAAGTTGATATAACCATAACAAAGAATGAAGATGTTGTAGCAGGTATTGGTGTTAAGTTCGTTATGCAGAATTATTCACAAAATTCTAACAACTATTTTGAAAATATGTTGGGAGAAACTGCAAATATCAGAAGTAGGAGTATTCCTTATTTTCAAATATTTATTATTCCTGATGTATTGCCGTATTACGACACATACGGTAATATAAAGAATTGGGAAAGTTTTACAGAGCATAACGTAATAAAATATATAACGCTGTCAAAAGATGATATAGAAACTTCTATTCATACACCAACAAAGACACTGCTATTTGTAGTTCATTTACCTGAACCAGATACAGAAATTTATAATAAACAGGATTATATTAAATATTATTCTACACTTACTCCGTTAGAAATATATACCACAAATATTAACTATGGTAAATTTGAAAGTTCTGTTATCTTCAATAATTATGAGAATTTTATAAATAAGTTGATATGTTATTTAAAATTTATTGAATAAATTAACACGAACTTGGTATAAGAAAAAGTAAAAATTAAACTGAAAATGAGAAGATTTTACAACAAAGAGGACAAAAATTGAAATAAAGAAATAGAAAAAGTAAGTAAAATTTTAAAAGATAAAAATAATGTTCTATTTTTGCAAAATAAAAAGATAAGAATATATTGCAATGAGTTTTTTCAGTTATACAGCAGAATCTCCTTTACTATTCACACAGTTATATTTTTGGTTATTCTTATTGGTTGTCCTTATTGTGTTTGGATTAGTCAAAAACCGTTTAAAACTCAGTCATATCTGGCTTTTGCTATGCAGTTATTTCTTTTACTACAAATCTTCTGGCAATTTTGTGATACTCTTGTTTGCAGAAACTCTTTTAACATATATCTTTGCTAAGAAAATAGCAAAAACAGATAAACCGTCTTTAAAACGTACTCTTTTAGTATTGTGTATAATTTTGGACACTGCTTTTCTTCTTTATTTCAAATATACTTACTTTGTTGTAGACCTATTGAACAGTTATTTATCATTGGATATAAAATATTTAGATTATCTTTCTTTGTTTGCCAATAATAGTTTTGGAACAACGTTTTCAGTAGATAAAATAATATTACCTGTGGGTATATCTTTCTTTACTTTTCAGTCTATAAGTTATGTTGTAGATGTGTATAAGAAACGAATAAAGGACGATGTTTCTTTTACAGATTTTGCTTTTTATATAAGTTTCTTTCCTCAACTTGTAGCAGGTCCAATTGTTAGAGCAGATGTTTTTATTCCTCAGTTGAAGAATAAATATTCTTTAACTAAAGAAGATTTTAGTATTGCTTTCTTTTTTATCTTAAAAGGTTTGATAAAGAAGATATGTGTTTCAGATTATATCTCTATAAATTTTGTAGATAGAGTTTTCTCTTCACCAGATACTTTTTCAGGTATAGAAAACCTATTGGCAATGTATGGATATACTCTGCAAATATACTGTGATTTCAGTGGATATACAGATATAGCCATAGCCATATCTCTTCTTTTTGGTTTCCGTCTTCCAAGCAATTTCCAATCTCCTTATAAGGCTGTAGATATAACAGATTTCTGGCACAGATGGCATATATCCCTTTCTACTTGGTTAAAGGATTATATCTACATACCTTTAGGTGGCAATCGCAAAGGCAAGATAAGACAATACCTAAATTTATTTCTTACCATGCTTATAGGTGGTTTATGGCACGGGGCTAATCTTAAATTTGTTTTTTGGGGAGGAATGCACGGAGTTTTGCTTATTTTGGATAAGATATGGAAAAACTTTATAGGAAAATTGCAAGAAAAGACAGTTTATAGATTTATTTCTGCTGTAATAACGTTTCATTTGGTGGCTATGTTGTGGATTTTCTTCAGAGCAGATGATTTCAATACTGCAACCATTCTATTACAAAAAATCTTCTCTGTAAATATAGCAACTATACTTCCTGTTTTCACTGCATATTGGAAACCTCTTGCGGTAATAGTTCTTGCACTTGTTATTCACATACTTCCTTTAAAATGGAAAGATGCTTATGTGGAAATGTTCTATAGAACAAACATAGTTGCAAAAATATTATTTGCTGTAATACTTATATTTATAATGGTGCAAATGAAAAGTTCCGCCATACAACCTTTTATCTATTTCCAATTCTAATAAGAGGAAAATCTTTTCTAATAATACCACACTATTATTTGTTTAAGATATTCCATAATAAATGTGCTTTTTTCTTAATTATTTTCTTGTTTTTTGAAAATTTTTATATATTTGCAACCTCTATATTTAACATTCTCACAATGTTATATTATAGATAGAAACATATTTTATAAATAAAAAAACAAAGAATTATGAAACAAATGTTGTGTACAGTTATGCTCCTATTTCTATTCAGCATAGGAGCAACAGCCCAGAATGTTTTGGTCGTTCAGTTGAACAGTGGCACAGAACAAAGTTTTGATTTGGGCGATAATGGTAGCGTTTCCTTTGAAGAAAATGCTGATGAAGGTAATAAAATCATAATTTTGGACAATGAAGACAATACTACTTCATTCCTAATCTCTGCTATACAAAAACTTTATTTTCAACCTACATTGTCCATTGATGATTTCCAATTGGCTGAAACCCTTTTCATCTATCCAAATCCTGCAAGAGATTACATCAAAGTAGCAAACAATAATAATGAAAAGCAGATTTTGACTGTATATAGTTTAGATGGAAGACTGTTAATTCAAGACAAATACGCCAACGATGAAAAGATAGATATATCTCTTTTAGAAAAAGGTATGTATATAGTAAAAATAGGTAGTAAAATCTTAAAATTCTCAAAACTATGAAAAAGATAAGCATTTTATTAGTTATAAGCCTTTTCTCGTTTTTGGGAATTAAGGCACAGGATACTGTTCTTATGTATCACAATGGCAGTGTTATCTATCAGAATGATGTAACAAACGTTTCAAACTTTAAGATGACAGACAACACATCTAATCTTCTTATAAATGAACAAGAGAATAACGTTACTCTTCCTATAAATAGCATAGATAGTATAGTATTCTCAAACCAAGGAGCAAGTTATTCCAATATTATTTACGTAACCTATTCAGATGATACTGCATATATAGTAAATAATGTGCAGAGTGAGGATATAGAAATAACTGTTTCAGGTGCAGATGTTAGTATTTTAACTAATACAGGTTTGACAAATATAGAATATTATTTGAGTGGAACAAGTTCAAACGGTTCTTTCTATTTGGAATCCGATAAAAAGTTTAAACTATCTCTTGGAGGTTTAGAACTTACTTCTCTTTCCATTATTCCTATTCGTTTGAAAAAGAACAAGACTACAACTATAAATGTTGTAGATGGTACAACTAATGTTCTTACAGATAACTCTGCTTCCGATGGAAAAGCAGTTATAAACACAAAAGGAGAAACCACTTTCATAGGTACAGGAACTCTAACCTGTATAGCAAACAAGAAAAACGGTATATCTTCCGATAATACCCTAACATTTGAAGAACCTACTGTAAATATTACTATCAATGCAGACGAAGGAAAAGGTATAAAATCCGATGACTGCATCAACGTAACAGGTGGAAATATAAACATAGAGGCTTTAGGTACTGTTGTTTTAGAACAAGCAGGTAGCGGTTACGACCCTTCTTACTGTTCTGCAATAGGAGCAGATAGCAACATAACTATTAGTGGTGGTAGTATAATTATAGAAATACCTTCTTCAAATCACGGAGGTAGAGGAATAAAAGCAGACGGCGATATAATCATTACAGGTACTCCTGTTATAAATATTACTTCTGCTTCTGACGGAGCAACCTATACAGACTCCACAGGAACAACCGATTCTTACACTTCTTCTTGTATAAAAGCAGATGGCAACCTTGTAATAACAGGTGGAGATATTACTATAGCAGCCTCTGGTCTTGGTGGTAAAGGTATAAACATAGACGGTACTATCATAATAATGGAGAGTGAGGAAACAACTCCTAATATAAACGTATCTGCAACAGGAGAACATTTTGTAGAAACTCAAGGTTATGGTTGGGGAAGTGAAACAGACTATGCACAACCTAAGGGAATAAAATCAAAGAGTAATTTCTACATCTTCGGAGGTAATATAAACGTTTATACAGAAAATGACGGTGGAGAAGGACTTGAAAGCAAGGATACAATGTTTATATCTGGTGGAGAAATAGTTTTGAATACCTATGACGATGCTATAAATGCAGCAAACCACATAGAAATAACAGGAGGTAAGATTTACGCTCACGCAACAGGTAACGATGCTATAGATTGTAACAGTACAATGACTATAAGCGGTGGTTTAATCATAGCAATAGGTCAAACAGCCCCAGAAGGTGGTTTTGATTGCGACCAAAATCAATTCAAAATAACAGGAGGTACTCTTATAGGAATAGGAGGAGAACATTCCACTCCTACATCTTCTGTTTGCACTCAAAGAGTATTTATGAAAAGAAACACAGTTTCTTCTGGTCAAGCCATAAACATTACAGATAATTCTGGTAATAGTCTTTGTATGTTCCAAATACCTACTATCACTTCCAATCAAGGACAAGGTGGTGGTCCAGGAGGCGGTGGCTTCTTTAAATCTCAAGGAAACGATTCTCCAAATTACGGTCCCGGTGGTCCTGGTGGTGGTGGCCCTGGCGGAAACAACGGTTTAGTTCTTCTTTTCTCTTCTCCAAATCTATCTACAGGAACATACAAGATATATAACGGAGGAAGCATAGAAGGAGGTACAGAATGGAACGGATATTATGAAAATGCAACCTACACAGGTACAAATTATTCTTCCATAACCATTTCTTCTATGGTAACAAGTAACTAAGATAAAAAGATAATATATTGAAAAGGCGGAGTTTTTCTTCGCCTTTTTTTTGTAAGACAAATTTTTTCTCCCAAAACAGCTATAAACGAAAAAATATTACATATTTTTGCAAAACGATAAATATTATACAGTACAATTATGAATAACATTATTATAATAATAGTAGGAATAGTTATAGCAATTCTTTTGATTGCTGTAATAGTATTGCTTTTGAAAAAATCTAAACCTCAAGAAACAGACAGTGGAGAGATAAACCGTTTGAATGGTATAATATCTGAAAAAGAAAAACAGATAGATAATCTGAACAATGGCTATAAATCTTTGCGTGAAGAAAATTCTCGTCTTAATCAAAGCAATGGTCAGTATAGCGAAACAGAGAAAAACTACCAATATTTAAAGGAAAAATATACTGTTTTGGAAAATGAAAAAAACACTTTAAAAGAAGAAAACATAAAATATGAACAACTGTTAAATAATCAAAAAGATTATGAAACCCTAAAGCAAGAACTATCCCAAAATAAAGAACAACTACAAAACCTAAAAATAGAACTATCCACCGAAAAAGAGAAAAACACTTCTTTGGAAGAGAAATTCAATACTTGCAAAGAAGAGTTATCAAACAGTAAAAAAGATTACGAAACTTTAAAGCAAGAATTATCAGTTAATAAAGAACAAATACAAAATCTGAAAATAGAATTATCTGCTGAAAAAGAGAAAAACTCCTCATTAGAAGAGAAATACAAGAGTTATAAGGAAGAATTTGAACAACTACAAAACAATTTCAAAAACGAGATAATAAAGATTACCAACGAAATAGTTGTAAATAAAAGTGAAGAATTTAACAAGGTGAATAAGGATAGTTTAAAACTTATCTTAGAACCTTTTGAAAAAGAGATAAATGCTTTCAAGACTTCCAGCAAAGAAAACCTTGATGAGATACTAAAACCTTTCAAAATTCAGATAGATAATTTCCAAAAAGAGATAAAAGAAAACACTACTGCACAAACAAAAAACGAGGCTACTTTTAAAAACCATATTGAAAACATGGTAAAGGAAACCAACAAAATATCAAAGGAAGCCGACAACCTTATAAACGCTCTGAAAGGTACAAACAGAAACAACAAAAATATAGGTACGTGGGGAGAAAATACTTTAGAGAATATACTTATTTATAGCGGTCTTCACAAGGGTATAAACTATGAAACGCAAGAAAGTTTCACCATTACCGACCAAGAAGGTGTAGTAAAAAAACAAATACCTGACTTTTTGGTTTATCTACCTACAGACAAGGGAAACAACCTTGAATGTATTGTAATAGACTCTAAAGTTTCCATAGAAGCATATATAAATTATTGTTCTGCTCAAACTATAGAAGAAAAAAATATTGCTTTGCAATCTCATATAGACTCCATAAGAAGACACATCAGAGGACTTTCTCCTAAAAACTATGAAAAACTTCCAAAGGTTAAAAACATAGACTACATTATGATGTTCATACCTATAGAACCTGCTTATATACTTGCTATGGACAATGCACCAGAACTGTGGAGGGAAGCATACGAAAGGAAAATCATCTTAATGTCGCCTACAAACATTATAGCATCTTTGAAACTTATTTCTTTGCTTTGGAACATAAACGATAGGAATATAAATGCTGAAAAGATAGGAAAATTAGGCAAAGATATTTACGAAAAACTCGCTTCCTTTGTAGAGAAATTTAACAAAATAGGAGAACGTTTAGATTCTACCAAAGCAATTTTTGATGAGGCAAAGAAAACTCTTGCAAATGAAAGACAAGGTTTGATAAGAAAAGCCGAAGGGTTCAGAGAGTTTGGAATAGTACCTAAAAAAGATATTCCACTTATAGAAAATGAAGAAGACGAAATTTTGAGTATAGAAGAATAAAACTTAAAATGAAATATCATCTATTTATATTATTATTTTTTCTACCTTTTCTATTAAATGCTCAGCAGGAAAATAAAAGTACTGAAAACGAAAGCATTTTCTTGGGAGAGGTACCCGATATTTCTATGATAGATGCTTTGTATTTGGACTATATAAACGACACTACACACCGAAAAGAAAAGAGAGAATGCTACATAAGATACTCTCAACTTTTTCTTCAAACACTTTACTCCCAAATCTCTTCACCTATAGGATATATTTTTTATTATCTTAATAGGAAAAAGATAACTTCCAAAATACAAGATTTTTATAAACAAAATAATCTCAGCAATATAGAAAATATAGGCAATGATATAATAGAGGGAAATGTAATAGTGGATAGTCTAAAAAGTTTTTTAGGAAGTACTTTCTATAATCTGTGGTTATATGGCGATACAAAAAATCCTGTAGAAAATGGTGGTGTACCAACAGATTATAAACCAAACAAAAGTATGTTTGCTCGCCGTTTTTCCTATTCTGCTCTTAGAAATCCACGTTGGAATTCTACTTATGTAAATAATTATTCCAATTATATTACTTTTTGCAAAACTGCCTATGATAGTAGAAATGAGATAAATACAAGCAACTATGGTACAAGAGATACACGTTTAGGAGTTTGGCTTAGGTGGTTTGTGGATAAAGATGGTAAATACTGGTTTTTCTATGAAAACACTAAACAAAAATCTGCTAACAAAGGCAAGTTGTTTTATTTTGGAGTAGTAGGTTTAGGCAGTATAGAGGACGGACAACAAAAAGATATTCAGAAAAAAGGTCGCTTTGAATTTTCTCTAAACAGAACCGTAAAAATAAATAGATAAAAATAGAATTTTCACTTCTTTCTATAGGTTTAATAAAACTTTATTCTGATTTTCTAAAACGAAGAGATAGAATTCTAAAACTTTGTTTCGTGAAATTAAAACAAAGTTCTACAAATTTAAAACAAAGAGATAGAAAATTATTTCTTTGTTTCGTGAGAGCGAAACTTTGTTTTAAAAAAATAAAACAAAGTTTTAGAATTCTCTTTCTTTGTTATGTGAGAAAGGGAGAAGATGAGGTTTTTGTATTGAAAGTATAAAAAAAAGTATTATTTTATTTGGTAAATCAAATTATTATTTATATCTTTGCAGAGTTATTTAATTAAAAGTGTAAGTTTATGAAGCAAAACTATTGTTTTTCAAGTAGATATAATTATATGGGGGGGGGTAGAAGTTACAATTTACCCTTCAGAAGTAATCTGTAAATGTAGGAATTCCTATTATTCGACTTTCAATAACGTTGAATAATAGGGATTTTTGTATATGTATTTGTGGAAAAATTAACACAAAAAAAAGATATTATTAACATAAGAAAATTAAAATTTAAGTAAAATTTATAAATAAAAAACAAACTAAAATGAAAAAAACATTCTTATTCATGCTGATGGCAATAGTTTTAAGCCTTAGCGGATTTTCGCAAGATGGAGAACTTGTGGAAATAATTGGAAGTAACACTAGTGCAAGTGGGACAAATCAATCTGTTTTGCCTGGATATTATGGTTTCCATCGTACCGTTACGATGTATTTAGCGGACGAGTTGGGCGATATGACAAGTGGAAGTTCTATTACTTCCATATCATATCACGGAGGTACTACTGCATCTGCAACAGCTACGACTGCGACAATAAAGGTTTATGTTTATGAATCATCGGAAGATGTTATAGATGGTTCTATTACATGGCAGGAGATAAAAGAAGGTGCTACTTTAGTTTATGACGGCATTTGCCCTGTTCCTACTTCTGGTCAATGGAGCAATATAGAGTTTGAAACATCCTATGCTTATCAAGGAGGAAACCTTGTAATATATGTAGAGGGTATTGCTTGTGGTACAAGTGGTTCTTGTTCTAAATATGTTACTTATTCAGGTAGCAATACCACACGTGCTTGGGGGTCTTTGCAAGATGGTTCTGCACAAGCGGAAACAAGTGCGATAAATCTAAGTACCCTTGCTTCAGTGGTACACTATATGCCTGATATACGTATATATTACACTCCTGGCAGTGGAGATTATTGTGCTGGAGTAAGTGGATTGACTGCAAGTAATATTACTTCATCTTCTGCTACTATTACTTGGCAGGAAAGAGAAGATTTTCCTTCTTTCTATTATCAAATAAAAACATCTAATGGTGAGTGGCCAGAAGATGGTTATCAAACAACTGATGATTATTCTATAGACTTTTCAGATTTGAATGCTGCTACAACTTACAACGTAAGAGTTATAGCAGACTGTGGTAGTTTGCAAAGCACTTGGAGAACAATTACATTTACGACTGCTTGTGGTACTGTAATTGTTGATGACGAAAATGCTTATGAAGATTCATTCTCTCAAAATCCTCAATGTTGGACTCTAACAGATATAACTTATAACAGTGAAGGCTATATTGGTCATACTTATGGAACTTATACAGGAGAGGCTATATCTCCTATATTTGATATGAGTCAGGTAACCACTCCTTATCTTAAATTTTCTCAACGCAGACCTGATTTCTCGTCAAGTGGTGTTGCAGACAAAGTAGCAGTATCTTATCGTTTAGATGAAGAAAGTGCATGGGTTGATTTGATAACATACGAAGATGTATGTTCATCTTGGAGGGCGGATTCTATTGCATTGCCAGAAACTTCAGAAACATTCCAAATAAGATTTGCTTTCACAGGCATGGGGTCAAATGCTGATGGTGCATACATTGACAATGTGAAACTATACAATGAAGAAAACCCTCCTACATGTTTTCCTCCTGTTGGACTTGCTTCAAACAATGTAACAACTGAAAGTGTAGAATTGTCTTGGAATTCTAATTATACAACAAATCTTCATTACAAACCTGCTGGAGCAGATACATACGTAGAAGAAACCGATGTCAGTTTAGAAGACGGTGTTTATCTTTTAGAAGACCTTAACCCTGCTACTGTATACGAATGGTATGTAACTTCTATTTGCGATGATGGAAGTGAAGTTGCAAGTCCTGTTAATACATTTTCTACTGCTTGTGGTACTATAGTTGTTGATGATGAAATGGCTTATGAAGAAACATTCTCTATAGAACCAGAATGCTGGTCTCTAACAGATGTAACTTATGACGAAGACGGCTATATTGGTCATATTTATGGAAATTATACAGTAAATGCTGTTTCTCCTATTTTTGATATAAGTCAAGTAACTACTCCTTATCTTAAATTTTCTCAACGCAGACCTGATTTCTCGTCAAGTGGTGTTGCAGACAAAGTAGCTGTATCTTATCGTGTAGATGCAGAAAGCGAATGGGTTGATTTGGTAACATACGAAGATGTTTGCTCTGATTGGAGATACGATTCTATTGCATTGCCATCTGCTTCTGAAACATATCAAATAAGATTTACTTTCATAGGAATGGGTTCAGAGGCTGATGGTGCATATATTAACAACGTAAAAGTATACAACGAAGAAAACCCTCCTACATGTTTTCCTCCTACTGGACTTTCTTCAAACAATGCTACGGTTGAAAGTGTAGAATTGTCTTGGAATTCTGATTATACAACAAATCTTTATTACAAACCTATAACAGCAGACACTTACACAGAAGTAAGCGATGTTAGTTTGGAAGATGGTATTTATCTTTTAGAAGACCTTAACCCTGCTACTACATACCAATGGTATGTAACTTCTGTTTGCGACGGTGACGAAGAATTGGAAAGTCTTGTTCGTACATTTGTTACTGCTTGTGATGTAATATCTGTTAGTGAAATACCATACAGTGAAAATTTTGAAACATATACAGATTATGCTATTCCTAATTGTTGGACACAATTAGCATCTCACAACTGGAACACAGGACAAATTTTCCCTGCTGTTGATATTGCAAATTACGAACCTTCTACAAAAAGCCTTCTTTTTGAAACAGATGAAACTGGTATAATAGTTTTACCAAAATTTGCAGAAGATTTACATACTTTAAGAATAACTTTTGATGTAGTTGCAAGAGGTGGAAATGCCGGCATACTTGATATAGGAGTTATACCTACAGCAAACGTTGATGATATAGACCAATTTGAAACTGTAGAATCATTGAATGCTTCTTCTTATATTTCAGATTTTAATTCTAATACAACATACTATCCTATAGTAATAGATTTCAATGATATAGAATTAGAAGAAGGTTATATAGCATTCAAACAACATTCTACAGCAGGCTCTGGAAATGATTGGCACGTAGATAACGTAGTAGTAAAACCTATACCAGAATGTCTTGAACCTACAAATCTTTCTGCAGATGCTATGACAGAATCAAGTGCAAATCTTTATTGGGAATCAGATTATAGTGTAAATCTTTATTACAAAAAATCTTCCGAAACAGAATACACATCTATTTTAGGTGTTAGTTTAGAAGATGGTATCTATACTTTGGAAGGACTTACAGCTACAACAGATTATCAGTGGTATGTTTCTTCTATTTGTGATGATGGAACTGAATCAGGAAGTATTGTTTATTCTTTCCGTACTGCTTGTGGTACTGTAGTGGTTGATGACGAAAATGCTTATGAAGATTCATTCTCTCAAAATCCTCAATGTTGGACCCTAACAGGTATAAATTACAATAGCAACGGATATATTGGTCATACTTATGGAACTTATACAGGAGAGGCTATATCTCCTATATTTGATATAAGTCAGGTAACTACACCTTTTCTTAAATTTTCTCAACGCAGACCTGATTTTTCTTCAAGTGGTGTTTCAGATAAAATAACTGTATCATATCGTTCTGATGTAGAAGAGGAATGGACATATTTAACAACATATGAAGATGTTTGCTCTGCTTGGAGAAATGATTCTATTGTATTGCCTACAACTTCTGAAACAATCCAAATAAGATTTGTTTTCACAGGAATGGGGTCAAATGCTGATGGTGCATACATTGACAATGTAAAAGTATACAATGAGGAAAACCCTCCTGCTTGTTTTGCTCCTACAGGTATAACTGCTACAACAATAGGATCTCACAATGCAACTATTACTTGGATTCAACCAGATGAAATAGATACTTGGACTGTTTATATAAAGAAATCCTCTGAAACAGAATATTCTGAGCCTATAGAAGTAAGTGAAGAATCCACTTACACATTCGCAGAATTAGATGCTGCTACGACTTATAATGTATATGTTGTAGCAGATTGCGAAACTACACCAGCATCTCCTGTTGCCTCTTTCACTACTGCTTGCGAAGGAATAGCAGAAGTTCCTTTCACATGGAATTTTGATTCAGGTAATACAGGAGGAACATCTTCTTATCCGCTTCCTGCTTGTTGGTCAAGACCTGCTACAACTTATCCTTACGTATATAACAACTCTACTTATGCTACAAGTGGAACTTATGTATTGTATTTTTATAACAGTGGAACAAGTTACGCTGTACTACCTATTATAGATAGAGATGCATTAGAGTTGAATGACTTGCAATTATCTTTTAATTGTGCTACAAGTGCAACAAATCCTAACAGTACTGTAAGTGTTGGTGTTATGACAAATCCAAACGATGTATCTACGTTTACAGAAGTATCTTCTGTACAAGTAACTAATACTTCTTCTTTATATGAAATTCCTTTAGTAACTTACACTGGAGAAGGTGCATATGTTGCTATTAAGGTTGTATCTTCTGATTATAATGGAACTTACTTTGATGATGTAACTTTGGAAATTGCACCAGATTGTTTGCCTGTGATGAATTTACAAACTACAAACGTGACAGAGAATAGTGCAACTATTTCTTGGACAAGTACTGCTGAGGAGGGATTTAATGTAAGATACAAAATCGCAAACGAAGATACTTGGGAAGAAACAACAGTTAGTGAAACAAGTATTGTATTGTCAGGTTTAGAATCATCATCTTCCTACACTGTAGAGGTTACTCCTGAATGTGGCGAGGGTGTTGCTTCTCCAAGAACTATTTCATTTATTACGCTATGTGTAGCCGTTACTTCATTCCCTTATTTTGAGGATTTTGAAAGTGATGATTTAGGTTGTTGGGCAAATACAGAAGGAAATAATAGTAATTGGGGAATAAAAGACAATACAAGCATGTCGTATTATCCAACAGAAGGCAATCAATTATATATTTTGCCACAACACGGTAATCACTATCTTGGACATAACTATTCCAATGGTGCAACATCAGATATGATTGTATCTCCTTTGTTCAATCTTACTTCATTAGGAACACCTTATATCGTGTATAACTATTTTGTAGCATTTGATGCTTATAATAACGCTAGCGATATTCTAACAGTATATTACAGAACTGCTACTGATGAAGATTGGACACAACTTGCAACTTATACAACTAATACAATAGAATGGACAAGAGATTCGTTAGCTTTACCTAACCCTTCTGCTACATATCAAATAGCATTTGCATACACAGTAGGAAATGGTTATGGAGTAGCAGTAGATTCTCTTTATATTTCATCTACAGGAGAAATAATTATACCAGACCCAGTAGAACCTACAGTAGTAACAAATGCTGCAACAAGTATTACACAAACTTCTGCTACTCTTAACGGTGCTATAACAGATTTGGGTAACCAAACAATAACTGCAAGAGGTTTTGAATGGAAAGCAACTGTTGGTGGTACTTATACTTCTGTTTCTGCAACAGGAACAACTATGACTGCTAACTTAACAGGATTAACTGCAAATACTTCTTACACATATAAAGCCTTTGCTACAACTGCAAATGGTACTCAATATGGTGAAGAAGTAACATTCACAACCCTTGAAGCAGGTGAAGAACCTTGTACTCCTGCAACAGCAACTCTTAATGAAACTGTATGCTATGGTGAAACATTCACATTCAACGGTAATACTTACACAACAACAGGTACATATACAACAACTGTTGCTGGTCAAGGAAATGAATGTGATACTCTTTACACAGTAACATTAGTTGTAAGACCAGAAAATACTAATGTAACAGATATAACAATCAACCCAGATGAACTTCCTTATCAATTCGGAACACAAGTTTTGGAAACAGAAGGAACATATACTGAGGTATTCACTGATGAAAACGGTTGCGACAGTACAGTAATTCTTACTTTGACAGTAAATAGCAGTATCAATGATGTAGAAAACGGAATAAGAGTAATGCTTTATCCAAATCCTACAACAGAAGACGCTATGTTAAGAGTTGAGGGAATAAACTCTGAGGTTACAATCTATGTAACAGATGTTCAAGGTAGAACTATCAAAGAAACAAAATT
>JAFUGA010000014.1 GCA_017469625.1 Bacteroidales bacterium | reverse complement strand
AATGCAAGTACTTCTCCAATGAAACGAAGTTTTAGAAATTTAGAATCAAGTTCTACAAAATTAGAACGAAGAGATAGAAATCTAAAACAAAGTTCTATAAATCCTTTAAATCCTCAAAAAAGTTATAATCCCTCTAATCAACAAGTTATAAAGATTACCTCAAGTAATACATTAGGTAAACCTCGTAACATATATGATTATCAACAAAATAAGTTTTATAAAAATACATATATTCCAAATAATCAATCACTTACAGGCGTTACCTCTTCCTTATCTATTCTTTCTAAGTAGATGGGCTATAAAAGGGTTATTTTGTGATTTTGAATTTCATAGTATCTAAGGTCTGTAGGTCTATCATAAACAGAGTATCTTTCATTACAGTACCTGTAGAGGTTATTATTTTTATGGCTTCATTTACTTGCAAAGACGCTATAACTGAAGGTAATACACCCATAACACCTTTATTGATATTTCCTTGCTGTTTTAGGGCTTGTTCGTTGGGATACAAATCTCTGTAGTTGGTAGGATTGCAACCATAATTAAACACTGCCATCTGCCCTTTTGTGTCGCCTATAGTACCGTAAATAAATGGTTTACCTAATTTTACACAAGTATCATTTATAAGGTATCTTGCAGTGTAATTGTCTGTACAGTCCATAATTATATCATAGTTGGCAATAATCTGCTCTGCATTCTCCTCTGTAAGAAAACAGTCGTATGTATCAAAGTTTGTTTCTTTGTTAAGCCTCTGAAGAGTACGTAAAGCACATTCCAACTTAGACATTCCTATTTCATCTTCACGGTAAAGTACCTGACGTTGAAGATTATGCAAACTTACAACATCTTTTTCTACCAAACCTATAGTGCCAATTCCTGCCGCCGTAAGATACAGAGAAACAACACTACCTAATCCCCCTACCCCAACGATTAGAATCTTTGCATTTTTTAACTTCGCCTGTCCTATCTCTCCAAAATCTGGCAAAATGATTTGTCTTTGGTATCTGTTCAGTTCTTGTTTGCTCAACATATTGATTTCCTTTTTATAAAGTTCTTAACAAATTTTATTTCTGTTTCAAAGTCTTCAAAAACTCTTTCTGTTCATCGGTTATGCGATAACTTTCAACTGCCTTTTGTATTGATTTGTTATGCAGCCATTTATCCAATAGGTTTTGTTGTAAGAAATTAAGAGTTGTTTCGTATTGCTTTACCAATGCTGTAGAATAATACCACGCTTGCATCATCTTTATGTAATACTCTTCACGCTGGATTTTTGCTACTTTATATAGGTGTTGTTCTTTAAAATCTTCCTCTAAAAAGTGTTGCAACAACATTCCTATTGCAAACCTTAGAGTATATTCTTTTTTACTTCTAAGCCAATGGTTTATACGTTTAAGTAGTTCCTTTTTGTTCTTTTTAAAACATTTTGGTGAAAGTTGGTCAGATGTTGCCCAATTGTTTATATAAGGCAAGAATTTCTCAACCTCTTCCATACACTCATCAAAATCCTTCATAAGAGAAAGAAGAAAAACATGCAATTGGTTTTCATCAAAATATTTGTGTGGCAAATCATTAAGAAACAGACCTATATCCTCTCTTTTTATCATCTGTTTCGCATAGGCTTTCACCCGTGGAGTTCTTGTGCCTATGATTGTCTGTGGAGGAATATTTGGAATAAGTTTTCGCTGAAACTCCGCATATTTCTTATCCTCCAAACCAAACAACTTCTCCCGTATTTCCTCTATTATACTCTTTGACATAAAAAAAAAGTATCTATCTTTAGTTCAAAATTCTGTCCCAATCTTTGTAGATAACGTCATAACCTTGTTTTCTTATCATTTCTTCCATTTCTTTAGGAGAACGGTCGTCATTGATATGGAACTGTTCAAGGTTTTCATTTGGGTGAGCATAACCTCCTGGGTCTGTGTGAGAACCTGCACTTACAGAGGTAACTCCAAGTGTAATAAAATGGTCTCGCATATTCATTGTTTCCCTTGTAGACATGGTAATCTCCACATCATTATCAAAAATACGAAAAGCCCAAAGTGTTTGTGCAAACTGTTTCTCACTCATTAGGAAATTCGGTTGGTAACCACCAGCAGCGGGACGCATTCTTGGGAAAGAAATACTGTATTTTGTCTGCCAATAGTTCTTTTCCATAAATTTCAGATGCATGGCCAAATAAAGCATTTCTGTTCTCCATTCTTCCAAACCTATCAAAGCACCTATTCCAACCCTATGAATACCTGCCTGTGCTATTCTTTCAGGTGTTCCCAAACGCCATTTATAATTGGATTTCATTCCTTTAGGGTGATAATGTTTGTAACGTTTTTCATTAAAAGTCTCTTGATAAACATAGACTGAGTTACAACCTGCTTTTGCCATTCTTGCATATTCTTCCACCTTCATAGGATAAACTTCCAAATTGATAGCAGCAAAATGAGGACGACACAACTCTATTGCATGCTCTATATAATCTGCACCTGCTATGCGTGGATATTCACCTGTTAGCAAAAGAACATTATCATAACCCAATTGCTTTATTACTTTTATCTCTTCAAGTATTTCTTCATCGTTAAGAGTTTTGCGAGCAATATCATTGTTATGATTAAATCCACAGTAGATGCAATGATTTGAGCATTCGTTACTTAAATACATAGGTATGTACAAAAGAATAACCTTGCCAAAACGTTTTTGTGTCAATTCCCTTGACATCTGTGCCATAGTTTCTAAATAATCCTCTGCAGCAGGAGAAATCAAGGCCTTAAAATCTTCTAAATTAAGGGTTTCTTTGCTCAAAGCCCTCTCTACATCTCTTTTGGTTTTGGAGTAAATACTTTCTGTCATCTCCTCCCAAACCAAATCCTTTATAGTATCATAAAATTCCATCGCTTTTTGTTTTATACTGCAAAGATAAGAATTTTAATTAAACTACACTAATTTTCTTGTCATTTCAAAATTTATATGTAACTTTGCGGAAGATGAAAATTAGTGTTAAGAAGATGAAAAAATCTGACCAAGAGATATTTTCTTTGCTGAAACAAAAAGCAAGAGAAGTCATTCCACCCGATGGAAGGTTGATATTATTCGGCTCAAGAGCAAGAGGCGATAATAGAGAGGATTCCGATTGGGATTTGCTTGTTATACTAAATAAAGATGAACTTACTTGGGAAGATAGGAATGAAATATCTGATGCTTTTTATGATTTAGAACTTGAAATAGGTCAGTTAATGATACCTATTATTCATACAAAGAAATTTTGGGAACAAACCAAACATACTCTTTTTCATAAAGAAGTAGAAAGGGACGGTATTGTACTATGAGTTTAAGTAACGAAGAAAAGAAAGATATTATAACTTACAGAATTGAAAAATCTTATAAAGCCTTTGAACAGGCAAAAATGAATATAGGAATAAAGTGTTGGGACGTTGTAGCCTCACGTCTATATTATGCAGCATACTATGCTGTTTCAACATTGTTCTACGAAATTAAAACAAAGAGATAGAAAATTAAAACAAAGTTTTATTTCAATAGCATTATATATATACTATTTTCTTTGATTAAAAACAGAACCTATGTAAATACTACATAAGTTCTGTTTTGTGTTTATATTTGTTTCAACTTTTTATTACTCCTTTATCTGTTGGCTGATACGCATAGCACAGAAGTTTGGTCCACACATGGTACAGAAAGGAGTGTTTTTTATTTTATCTACTCCGAAATATTCCATTGCTTTCTCTGGGTCAAGGCTCAGGTTGAATTGGTCTATCCAACGGAATTCAAAACGTGCTTTGCTCAAAGCATCATCTCTTAGTCTTGCCATAGGGTGATGTTTTGCCAAGTCGGCAGCATGTGCTGCTATCTTGTAAGTAATTATTCCCTCTCTAACATCGTCTTTGTTTGGCAAACCAAGATGCTCTTTAGGTGTAACATAACAAAGCATTGCTGTGCCAAGCCAACCTATTATTGCAGCACCTATTGCAGAGGTTATATGGTCGTATGCTGGTGCTATATCCGTTGTCAAAGGTCCTAAGGTATAGAATGGAGCATCGTTACACCAATCTTTTTGCAGTTCCATATTCTCTTTTATCTTGTCCATAGGAACGTGTCCTGGTCCCTCTATCAACACTTGCACATTTTTCTCCCAAGCACGTTTGCACAATTCTCCCATTACTTTCAGTTCTCCAAGTTGTGCTTCATCGTTAGCATCGTGCGTACTTCCCGGACGCAATCCATCACCTATACTTACAGCCACATCATACATAGCAAGTATATCGCATATCTCGTCCCAATGGGTATAAAGGAAGTTCTCTTCGTTGTGGTCTGCCATCCATTTTGCCATAATACTTCCACCACGAGAAACACAACCGGTAAGACGTTTCTTTATTGCAGGCAAAAGACTTTTCACCAATCCTGCATGAATAGTGAAATAATCCACTCCTTGTTCGCACTGTTCTATAAGAGTATCTCTATACATCTCCCAAGTTAATTCATCTGCCTTGCCATTAACTTTTTCCAATGCTTGATACATAGGAACAGTACCCATAGGCACAGGACAATTCCTTATAATCCATTCTCTTGTCTGGTGTATATGTTTTCCTGTGGAAAGGTCCATAAGAGTATCACCTCCAAGTTTTGCAGAATAAACACTCTTTTCCACCTCTTCTTCTATGGAAGAACCTAATGCAGAATTGCCTATGTTTGTGTTTATCTTCACAAAAAACTTTGCTCCAATAATCATTGGTTCAGTCTCTGGGTGATTAGGATTGCAAGGAATAACCGCACGACCTGCTGCAACCTCATCGCGTATAAACTCAGGAGTAATGTAGGACTGTTGTTTAGTTGTTGCGTTAGCATTATTGCCTGCAGGTGCTACCTGCCCTAAGTTCTCTCTTATGGCAATATATTCCATTTCAGGAGTAACTATCCCTTGTTTTGCAAGTGCCATCTGAGTAAAAGCAACTCCTTTTTTCGCACGTTTAGGCAAATATTTTATAGGAAAGGCTATCTTTTTCACTTCTTCGTCCTGCTCTTGTTCATTTGTATAAGTAGAAGTGAAAGAAGAAAGTTGTTCAAAGTTATTATCGTCTTTGTGCCAATCTTCTCTAAGACGTGGAATACCTTTCCTAACATCGTGTTTATAGTTCTCATCGCCGAAAACTCCGCTTGTATCATAAATATTCACAGGTGCGTTTGGAATATTCTTTCCATTTTTCACACTGTCCATAAGTAAGACTTGTTTCATTCCCACTTGCAAAGGAAACTTCTCACTTTTAATGTAAATTTTCTTTATTCTACCTTCTGAATTACAATTTTCCATAATTTTTATTTATTTTGTGTTATTATCTGTTTAAATTATCTTTTTCTAATACTTCTTCTAATTGTGCAATCAATTCTTCTTTTTTGGGTATATATAGAGTATATTTTGAAGCAAATATTGTATTGGATAAACCTCCTAACATATATTCTGCACCTATATTATCTTTATCTGTACAAAGAATAATACCAATTGGAGGATTGTCGTCTATATCATTAACTTCTGTTGCATAATAATTCAAATACATATTGAGTTGTCCTGTTGCTTCTGGAGTAAGTTTTGTTCTTTTTAATTCTATCAGTATATATGCCTTGAGTATTTTGTTGTAAAATACCATATCAACATAATAATGTGTATTATTAAGAGTTATTCTTTGTTGTGTACCCACAAACATAAAACCTTTACCTAATTCCAACATAAAATCTTCTATTTGTCGGGTTAAAGATTTTTCTAAATCACTTTCTGTTACAAGTTTGTTTTCAGGTAATCCTAAAAATTCAAAAACATAAGGATCTTTTATTATATCTTTAGGTTCTTGTATTTCGTTACCAACAGATGCTAATTGTAACACTTTTTCTTTGTTGGTATTCCCTTGTGAAAGTAAAAGTCGTTCAAACAAAGAAGAATCTATTTGTCTTTTTAACTCTCTTAATGACCAACCTGCATCTATTGATTCTTTTTCATAGAAAGAACGTTTATTGTCATCTGATATAGTTAGTAATTCACAATAATGCGACCAACTCAATTTGCCAGACAGTGTCTGGCAAATTGGATATTTCAAGAATAACATTCTCATTGACTGCAAATTAGAACGAGAAAAACCTTTACCATAAAGTTGAGTCAATTGTTTTGCGAGTTGTTTAATTGTTTGTTTACCGTATTCTGCTCGGATATTGTTGTTTTGTTCATACTCCACAATCAATTTACCTATATTCCAATAAGTGAAAACTAATTGAGAATTGACTTGCTGTGCTATTTGTCTTCGTGCATTATCTAACAAAGACGCTATTTGTTTAACAAGTCCATCAAAAACAATAGGGTTTTGTTCTGTATTTATTATATTATTCATAATCTTATTATTCTCTATTCATTATTTCATTATATAAAGAAAAACCTTTTACTGTTAATAAATATTTTTGTCTTGGGTGGTGAGGATTGTCTGGGTAAAGTGGTTGAATAAAACCTTCTTGCAAAGCAGGAGTAAGAGAATAGGTCGTAAAATTCTTTCTATCTTTTAAACCTATAAGTTCCATAATTTGTTTTATACCAAGTTGTTTATCTCCTATGGTTTTAACTATTCTTAATATATTATCGTTCTTAACGTTAAATATTTTATCAATGCGTGTTGATACCAAAAGTTCAGAACTTGTGGGGGTACTTGTGGGGGTACTTATGGGGGTACTTGTGGGGGTAGGTTGAGCTATTTGTTCTACCATTTTATCTACCTCGTTTTGCCATTCCATAGGTGGTTCTATAATTAGATAACGATTTTTCAATTCATTATTTTCTCCCATCAAAAGATTACGGAAAAATACAGCATACGCCCTTTCTCTTTTGTGTGGTTCGCCTGCTCGTATATATTCTTGAAAATCTATGTATTTACCCTCTTCCATTTTTTACATTAGTATTTAAATGACCCTTATTTTGTATATTAAACCTTCTACAATCATACAAATTTCTTTTCAGTTAGTATTATATACTTTATGCAACCTGCGTTTGTGTTGCCCATATTCTAAACTTTGTTGCTTGGAATGAATTAACACGGTAACCAACAGCAATGATTGCATCTAAGTTATAAAAATCTAAATTACGAGAAACATCACGGCTCCCTTCCCTTTGAACTACTCTAATTTTTTGAGTAGTTGCCTCGTGTTGCAATTCTCCACTTTTATAAATCTCTTGCAGATGATATGTTATGGTATTGGATTCAACATCATACAATTCTGCCATACGTTTTTGTGTAAGCCAAAACGTACCGTCTTCATACTGCACCTGAACACTTATATTCTTATTCTCAGATTTATATATTATTAAATTTGTTTCTTGCATAAGTTCCTATTATTACTATAAATTGTTGAATTTACCAGACAGTGTCTGGTATTTTCATTATTTCACCAATTCTTCTAATTTACTTATAACTTTATATTCCACTCCGTCAAACACTTTGTAACTTTTGCTTGCACACTGTATTTTATATTTTTCAGAATCAGATAAACGTAATTCTCCTGTTTGTTTATCTCTACCTTTTGTTTCTGCTATAAAATAAATTTTCTTATCTCCTTCAAACAATAATGCCCAGTCTGGATTATATTGTCCTATAGGGGTTGGAATTTTGAACCATGCAGGAAGTTTAAAATAATATTTTATACCTTCTCTATACTCACAATCTTTTGCAAATTCGGATTCAATATTTGAATCTATTGGAATAAATTTATCATAGATTGTTTTTGAGTTATTAGAAATTTCATAAACAGCATTATCATAGGTCTGTAAATTCGTATCATCAAATAAAGTCATTTCCCAAAATTGATTTGTCAGTTTGTTATATTCTATTCCGTTTAATAAAAGGTCTTTCAAAACTCTGTTAATTGTATTTGCAACATTATCCGTGAAATATTGAGGGTTTTTAAAGATGTCTTTTATTCTCCCGCTTTTTAGTATAATTTGATAAATAGTACTTTTTGTCAGATTTGTTTTATTTCTGACAGTAGCAAGAATATCGTTGATTACGGGATATTGAGAATTAATCTTATGTTCTTGCTCTTTTATAACTCCTCCGTCAATACCTTTTTCACTAATCTTTATACCTGCTTTTGTTGTTTTTATATT
>JAFUGA010000032.1 GCA_017469625.1 Bacteroidales bacterium | reverse complement strand
TCGGTGAGATTGTTGTCCTTTCGCCATTGTTCAAACAGTTGGTTGCCCCAAGCGTCTGGCAAAGAATCGGCAATGAACGACGGCAGTTTCTGATAGATACGTTCAGCCTCACCAAAGATGGCACGGGTACTGAGTGGATTGTGGATGGAAGCAGCCAACGGAGCCACGTCCAAAGTTCCTTTCAGAAACTCTGGATTATACATAAAGAATGTGGTTTTACGGGCATCATGCCATGCCAGGCGACCAATCTCCTGCCCCCAAAGAAACACTTTCAAGACCTCGCGTTTCATTTCTTATGCCTTATTCGTTGCACTTTTTTTTGATTCTCTTTATATAAATAGAGTGATTCGGGCTGTTCTGGCATCAGTTCGTTGAGGTCGTTGATACTACCCACTGCCTTCAGCAGAAGCAAGAACGTACTAAGGGCTATGTTCGTAACCGTTCCGTTCTCAAACCGATAGACAGTCAGCACAGACAGACCTGCCATCTCTGCCACCTCTTTCTGTGTCATGTTTGCCCGAAGCCGATAGTCCTTAAATCGACTGCCGAGTATCCTCACCAACTCAGGTGCTGAATATTCCGAATAATCCTCCATATATACACCCTACATTATTGTTAGATTAAAAATTGTTTTCGCCATTAACATAACATTATTGCATATTTAGATTGCAAAAATAGGCATTTTTAGTCAATCTACCAAACTTTTTTTTTGGAAAATCAGCCGATTTAATGATTTTTAGACATGAAAACGACCTCTGTTTGCAGGAATTTGACTACCTTTGCAAACGAGAGGTCAAGTGGACACTTTCGAAGACTTTGAAAGACAGGAAATTACACCTAAGTATAGCGGATGAGTAATTGCATTTTCTTACTTGTACCGTTCAAATGCTTAAAGTGCTGTAAATGAAAATTATATAAATGCTGCGTCGGCAAATGCAAAAGTTTTTAATGCACTGAAACGTTGCACAAAAGATTTAGAGTCATTTGTAGATTTTTTCAATACTATAAATACTTTGAGAGATAAATGGGAGGAAGAATTGAAATCGTCTAAAGCCATGAAAGAGATAGCAGGTTTCTTTAAGGCAGAACTTTCAGATATAGAGCAAAGAAAATTAGAAATAAGCAAAGCAACTTTAAGTGTAGATAAAGCATTGGAACAAAGTTTTGATAAATTGAATGAAACGTACGATAAACTTATTTTAGAATTGAATAAAAGGTCTATGGAGATGAGTGAAGCATTTACGACTCAAATACAAAATCTACCTACACTTCATAAAGAATTAGAACAAATATCTGAGATACCAGAAATACTTAAAGAACTTGCTAATGAAATAAAATCCTCAAATGATAAGGTTGTTAAAAAATTGATAAAAGTTTGTCAGATATACAACAAACTCTAATAAATAATACCAAAGTTATAAATGCTATTAGTTCTGAAGATAAAAAAGGAACAGTTATAGTGAAATCAAATCCAACGAATATAATTACAGCCATAGGTATAGTTGTACTTGTAATTCTATTTGTTATAAATATATTTTTCAAATAATCTTCAGAAAATGAAAAACAAAAAAGAATCTTATTTTTGGACAAGTTATTCAGATTTGATGACAAGTTTGTTTTTTGTTATGTTGGTTTTGTTTGTGGTAACTATTTGTATGTTACATCAAAGAATGGTTGCAACAGAAAAAGAATTGGACGAAATAAAAAGGATAGAAGATTCAACAAAAGATTTACCGAAAAAATATTTTGAATATAATGAAGAATATGAAAAATTTGTTTTAAAGATAGATTGTAAGTTTAATGTAGGAGATGCTACAATACAAGATAGTACAACTCTTAAGAAGTTAAAAGAAGCTGGAATGGCTATTTGTTATTTTTTAGGTAAGTATAGACAAAATTCTTATTTGCTTATTGTGGAGGGACAGGCCTCAAAAGATAATTATACTTTAAATTATGAATTATCTTATCGTAGAGCATTGGCTTTAATAGAGTATTGGAATTCAGAAAAAGATATTAGACAAGAATTTGGTAGAAAATGTGAAGTACTTATTGCAGGTAGTGGAGATAATCGTATTGCATTGGGTAAAAAACCGATGAGAGAAGAAAATGAGATAGATAATCAGCGTTTTATTATACATATTATACCAAAGAATATAATAAATTCAGCAACGAAAGATATATCTCAAAATTAGAGTTTTTTTTGGAATAACTTAATCAAATTTCATTATAAACTCACCAACTAAAAACCTAATATTGCAAAACTAAGAGTTGTAAAAATAGAATAAAGTTATACTACAACAAAACAAAGTTTCGTTTTTACGAAACTTTGTTTTAGAAAAATAGAACTTTGTTTCGTAAAAATAAAACAAAGTTTTAGAAATCTAAAACAAAGAAAGGGGAGTGTAGAATAAAGAAAAAGCAGTTAATTTGTATCTTTTTTTTTCTTTTTTCGTAATAGGAAGAGAATTATTTAAAAACAAAGAGAAAGAAATGATTATATCTATATTCAAAAAGGACTATTTTATGCAGTTTGTTCTGCTTATACTTGTAACTATATTGTTATGGTTGCCTGCTTTTATCAATCCTGTAGCACCTATTATTAACCCAAAACTTGATATGCCTATATACAACGCCATAGTATATGCTTTGACTTCCAGCAGTCTTTTGTCGGTGTTTATAGCCTTCTTACTTGTTGTAGGGCAAGCATTTCTTTTGAATTATGTATTCACAAACTATAAACTTACAAGAAAAACCTCTTATTTGCCTGCTTTCATATATATCATTCTTATGAGTAGTGACTATAGGGTAATGACTATGAGTAGTCTTCTTCTCGCAAATACTTTCATTATTCTTTGTTTATTCTCTTTTCTAAAGTGTTATAACAAAAACGAAGGTTTAGACGAAATATATCTTTCTACACTATTACTTTCTGTGGCTGCTTTGATATATGCTCCTTTTATACTCCTAATGATTTGGGTGTGGGTAGGCTTGTTCAACTTTAAAATATACAAATGGAGAAGTTTCTTTGTAAGTTTGTTTGGTTTTCTTTCACCGTTTATTATCCTTATGGTGTATTATTACCTTACAGATAAATCCGACTTAATCCTTTCTTTTCTATCTGACCACTATACTATATTGCCAGACTTTACTTTCCTAAATCAACCTATACAAATAGTATATATCGTTTATCTTCTTATCTTTTTAGGAATACCAGCTTTCTTTAAAGCAATGACACTACGTACAGACCAGAAACTTTCAGTAAGAAAAAGAGTATCTACATTGTTGCTTTATTTTGCTATATCCATACTTCCTTTTTTGTATGATATGAATATGCCTACAATGTCTTTGATATTTGCTCCTGTATTGGCTTATATGTTGTCTTTATTCTTCTCTACTATGAAAAGAAGTCTGTATGCCGATACTTTCCTTATCATTCTTTTGGTACTAACAGTGATAAAGATTTTTGTCAATTGCTGAATGTTTTGTAACTTTGCACGTTCAAACAAAACAAAATTAAATAATATATACAATAGATGAAAATGACAAAACTTTTGCCCATCATGTTTTTTGCTTGTATGGGAATAACAGCAATGGGACAAGGAAACCTATCTTCTGGTATAAAACCAGAAAACCTTGACCAAACAGTAAAACCAGCAGAAGATTTTTATGAATTTGCTTGTGGCGGTTGGATAAAAAACAATCCTTTGCCTGCCGCTTATTCTCGTTTTGGTTCTTTTGACCAATTGGCTAAGGACAATAGCGAAAGAATAAACACTATTCTTAACGACCTTATGAAAAAGAACTACAAACAGGGAACAACAGAGAGAAAACTTGCCGACCTTTACAAGATGGCTATGGATTCTACAACAAGAAACTCTCAGGGAGTAGCACCTGTTATGCCTACAATAAAAGAGTTAGAGGCTTGCAAAACCAATGCAGATTTGTTTGCTTGGCAGTTGAAATACGCTCCTATGGGAATACAGGAGTTTATGTACATGGGATTCAATGCAGACGAGAAAGACTCTAAAAACAATATACTTAACATCTATCAAGGTGGTCTTACATTAGGACAAAAAGAGTATTACTTGGATAACGATGCTAATACAAAAGAAATACGTGAAGCATACAAGAAACATATCGTAAGAATGTTCAAACTTTTTGGTTTCAAAGAAAAGGATGCTAAAAAGAAAATGCAAAACATAATGAATGTAGAAACTGCTATAGCAAAAGTTTCTCTTTCACGTACAGATTTAAGGGACGTAGAAGCAAACTACAACAAGATGTCCCTTAAAGATTTTGAAGCAAAATATCCAAACGTTCAACTAAGAAAAATAATGAACGCAATGGGTGTTAAAGATGCATATATACAACAGATGGTTGTAGGTCAGCCTTCTTTTGTTGCTGGAATGAATGAAATACTATCAAAGATAAAACCAGAAGAATATAAAGCCTACTTAGAATGGGACGTTATAACATCTGCTGCTTCTTATCTCAGCGATGAAATAGCAGAGGCAAACTTTGATTTCTTTGGCAAAACTCTTTCAGGTAGCAAAGAGATGCAACCACGTTGGCGTAGAGCAACATCACAAGTAGAAAGACAAATGGGAGAAGCCCTTGGTAAGATGTACACTGAGAAATATTTCCCTCAGTCTTCTAAAGAGAGAATGGAAAAACTTGTGAAAAATCTTCAGATAGCATTGGCTGAAAGAATAAAAGCACAAGATTGGATGACACCTGAAACCAAGATAGCAGCATTAGAGAAATTGCTTACATTTTATGTTAAGATAGGTTATCCTGATAAATGGACAGATATGTCTGCATTAAATATAGATGCAAACAAATCTTATTACGAAAATATTATGGAATGCAACCGTTTTTGGACAAAACACGAGTTGGATAACAAAGCAGGCAAACCTGTAGATATAGACGAATGGCAGATGTTCCCACAAACCGTTAATGCTTATTACAATCCTACAACCAATGAAATATGTTTCCCTGCTGGAATATTGCAATATCCTTTCTTTGACCCAACAGCAGACGATGCTTTTAACTATGGTGCTATAGGAGTAGTCATAGGTCACGAAATGACTCACGGTTTTGATGACCAAGGCTCACATTATGATAAAGATGGTAATATGACAGATTGGTGGGTTGCTTCAGATGTAGAGAACTTCAAAGAAAAAGGCAAACAGTATGCTACTTTCTTCTCAAAGATAAAAGTATTGCCAGACCTTAATGCCAATGGACAACTTACCTTAGGTGAAAACCTTGCAGACCACGGCGGATTGCAAGTAGCATGGTATGCTTACAAAAATGCTACTAAAGGCAAAACTCTTCCAAAGATTGACGGCTTTACAGCAGACCAAAGATTTTTCCTTGCTTATGCAGGAGTATGGGCAAGCAATATAACAGAACAGGCTATACGTCAGCAAACCAAATCAGACCCTCACTCTTTAGGTCGTTGGAGAGTAAATGGTGCTTTACCTCATATAGATATGTGGTACGATGCATTCAATGTTAAACCAACAGATAAAATGTACATAGCACCAGCAGAAAGATTGAAACTTTGGTAAAAGCATTTGCATAATAACATAAACCGAAAAAGACTTAAGAAAATCTTAAGTCTTTTTTCTTATTATTTATACCGATTACACTTATCTATAAATTTTATCAAATATATTTTCGTACTATAATAAAATGTAGTACTTTCGCAAACCAATTTGACATGTAAATATAAAAAAGAAAATTATTAAAACTTATAAATTAAAATTTTTTAAAAACAAAAAAATCAAAACAAATGAATAGAATCAAAACAAACCTTGTACTGCTACTTGTAGCAGTAAGTATCGGACTAACCTTTGTTAGTTGTTCAGATGAAGAAGAACACAGAATCCTTATACGAGGGAAAATTGTTGCAGACCTATGGCCGTGCATAGGCAATGAGTTAATTATTTCTGTCCTAAATGACAAAAATATAGGTTCATACGATGACGGATATGATGATGATAAATTTATTGTAATGTGGGATACACTATTCTATTATGATAATGTTATAGCAATACCTCAACAATTTGATTTAGATGGTAATAATAGATATTCATTAAAAGGGAAAAAACTACCAGAGTTAAAAGTTGGGGATATTATTACGTTTGAATATAAAGAAGCAACAGATGAGGATGCTAATTTATTTAAACATAATTCACCATGTCAAGCAATATATGGTCCTCCAATGAACGTTAAAAGAATGGTAGTAACAAAAATAGTAAAATATGAGAAAGGAGAATAAAAAATGAAAAGGATTTTAGTTACATTGGTTATTACATTATTATGTATAACTTCTTTTGCACAAGTAGGTTATAAAACAAAAGAAGGTTTTGTTGAATTTACAGCAGATGATACAAATTGTGTATTTAAGTTACAAAAAGAATTAACCACAAAACAAAAAATGAAACTTAAAACACAAGTATCGTTTAATGATAACAATTCTTTATCTGATTATGTTATGCTGTAAAACAAGGTAAATTTGTTTTGATGAAATAGCAGAATAACATAATATTTTAAACTTCTAAAACTTCGTTTTGCACAAAGTGAAACGAAGTTTTATTTTTGTAGAATCAAGTTCTAATTTTCTAAAACAAAGTTTTAGTTTTACGAAACAAAGTTCTACGAAATTAAAACAAAGAGATAGAATTCTAAAACTTTGTTTCGTGAAATTAAAACAAAGAGATAGAAAATTAAAACAAAGTTTCGTGAGAGTGAAATAAGGTTTTAGAAATTTGAAACAAAGTTTTATCAAATTATAATAAGGAAAATAGAACAGTTTGTAAAAAATTACTATAAAAATCAAGGGTTTTGTTGTTACGAAACAAAGAAAGAGAGGGTTATAAGAACGGTTCTTAATGAAAAAGTGGCAATTTAGAACACTAATTTTAAGAAATTTTTTCACAAAAATAGGGTTTAGAAAAATTAAAATCAAACTTTTTATTGTCTTTTACAATAGTTTTTGTATTTTTGCAAAGATTTAAAACAAACATTTTTTGATATGAAATTCGGAGTTGTAGTTTTTCCTGGTTCAAATTGTGACCACGATATGATATACGTTCTTCGTAATATAGAGGGACAAGAAGTGGTGCCTTTATGGCACAAAGAGAGGGATTTACAAGGTTGTGATATGATAGTATTACCTGGAGGTTTCTCTTATGGAGATTATCTTCGTAGTGGTGCTATAGCCTCTCTTTCTCCTATAATGAGTGAGATAAAAAACTTTGCAAAAAAAGGAGGCTACCTTCTTGGAGTTTGCAATGGTTTTCAAATACTTTGCGAAAGTGGTTTATTGGAGGGTACTCTTTTACACAATGATAATCAAAAGTTTATCTGTAAAAATCAGTTTATTACCCCACAAACCAACAGTACTATATTTACAAAAGATGTGAAAATAGGTTCTGCATTGGAGATACCTATTGCACACGGAGAGGGTAGATATTTTGCATACGAGGACGTTTTGAAAAAGATGGAAGATAACGAGCAGATACTTTTCCGTTATTGCAGTGAAAAAGGAGAGATAAAGCCAGAATATAATCCAAATGGAAGTATTTCAAACATAGCAGGTGTTACCAATGAAACGAAAAATGTTTTCGGTATGATGCCTCACCCTGAGAGATGTTCAGATTTTGAATTGGGTAACACAGATGGAAAGGCTTTATTTGACAGTGTAATAAAAAATTTTGTTAAATAAGTTGTTACAACCTTTTTACAAAAGTTCCATAGCCTTAGAATGTGGTTGCGATGAAGCAGGCAGAGGTTGTCTTTGCGGAGGTGTTTATGCTGCTGCTGTCATCTTGCCAAAAGGGTTTGAGAATGAACTTTTGAACGATTCAAAACAATTGACAGACAAACAAAGGCGTTTTCTTCGTTCTGTAATAGAAGAAAACGCTATCTCTTTTGCCGTTTGCGAGGTTACTAACGAAGAGATAGACCAGATAAATATTCTCTCTGCAAGTATATTAGCAATGAATAGGGCAGTGAAACTCTTAAACGTGAAGCCGGAGTTTCTGCTTATAGACGGCAACCGTTTTCATACCGATACAGGTATTCCTTTTAAAACCGTTATCAAAGGCGATGCTACCTATATGTCTATAGCGGCGGCAAGCATTCTTGCAAAGACTTATAGGGACGATGCTATGATAGAACTATCTAAACAATACCCCGAATACAGATGGGATAAAAACAAAGGCTATCCTACCAAAGACCATAGGGAAGCCATAAAGAAATATGGTATAACGCCGTTGCACAGAAAGACGTTCAACCTTTTGCCCGAGCCTACATTGTTCTGATAATTTTTTATTTTTCATTTTTTCTTTGTCAGTATTATAAAAAGTACTACTTTTGCAATCTCAAGTTTTGGTTCTCCTTTTTCGGAGACTAACAGGGAATTAGGTGCAAATCCTAAACTATACCCGTAGCTGTAAGTTCTTACAAGGGCTGTTGTATCTCTTACTTTGTCACTGTCTTATTTATAGATGGGAAGACCGCAACAGTAGAACAAGTCAGAAGACCTGCCAAGATTTGATAAAATCGTAACTTTCGGGTACTGAAGAAACGGTGAAGATATTTATTATTTACGCTTTTGCATTTTTTGTTAGCGTTCCCCGTTACTGTACGCAAATTTACGATATGTTTTATTTATAAATTAACAAACTAAAACCGTTAAATGGAATGAAAAAACGTATTGTAAGCTTGTTGTTTGCTATAATAACAACTCTGAGTCTTTCATTGCAGGCTCAAACACTAACTTCCACCGCTCCAAACGGTACTTTCACCGCTTCGGATATAGAGTATTGGGTCGGAGAAGGAAGTAATGAAACAGCACTTATTATTATTTTCAACAATGGGTTAGACCCTTACGCTTGGGTTATTGGTTACAGATTCAGCACTAATAGTTGTTCTATGGCCGATGTAATAAACGCTGCTATACAAGATGGCCAACATTTTCTTATATCTGGTAATCAAAATAGTGGTTGGTTGAATAATATATCCTATGATGCAGATGGTGATGGTGTATATGAATATACAGGAGCAGCAGATGGAAATTGGGGAATGTTTTTAGGGAGTAACCTTGGAAGTGGTTTTTTCTCAAATCAATTAACTGCTAACTCTTGGGGGGCTGCTTGCTATGGACAGTGGTATGGAGTACCTGCAGGTGTTACTTTTAAAAATCCAACAACTGCAGAATATGTTTCAGTTCCTGGAGGCAACGATGCCTGCCCTAAACCTTTAAATTTTGCAGTTTCAAGTCTAACTTCTACAACTGCAAGTTGTACTTGGGAAGGTGCAAATGAAGATTTTGATGACTATTATTTTTATTATAAACCTACTGCTCAAACAACATACGATTCTATTCTTGTAAATGGAGTATTAACATATACACTTACAGAACTAACTCCTAATACAGAATATACCTGTTGGACATCTACTATTTGTGAAGACGAAAACGGGGAAGAGGTTATCTCAAAATATTCTACTAAAAAAACATTTCGCACCGCATGTAGTGAAATAACAGAGTTACCATATATAGAAGATTTTGACAATCATGGTACTTCATCATTTCCTCTTTGCTGGACAAAAGTAACAACAAACGATACTTATCCTTTACTTTCAAATACCCATAAATCTGGTACAAAATCTCTATGTATGTCTATATCATCTGGTACTGCTATGGCAGTTACTTCAGCATTTGATGAAAGTATAGATATTTCTAATACAAAAATATCTTTTTGGAAAAGAAGAACTTCAAACAATAGTTACGGAACTGCAACTAATGAATATGTGCTTTTGGGTGTTATGACAAACCCTTCAGATGAGGAAAGTTTCGAAACTATAGCGACTATAACTTTTTCTGATAGTTGGACAAAAGAAGAAATTCGTTTAGATGAATTAGAATTTGATACAGACAAGAGATACTTAGCCTTAAAGTCTGTAGATAACGGTAATCGTTGGAATTATTTTATTGATAATTTTTCAGTGAGTGAAATTTCTAATTGTGAACATCCTATACCTGTTTCAGCATTGGCTTCTACAGAAGATTTAGGCGATGTTACAGTAAGTTGGACTCCTGCAAGTGAAACAGATAATGCTTGGATTGTAGGTTGGCAAAAAGAAGGAGATACAGAAGTTAATACAGCCTCTGCTACAACTAACCCTTATACCATAACAGGTTTGGCTTTGTCTTCTAAATACAAGATATTTATAAAAACAGATTGTGGCAATGGAGAAGTTTCAGATGTTTATGATACTATGATAGTAAAAACTCCTTGTGGACAAATAACATCTTTGCCTTACTATGAAAAATTTGAACTACCAAACACAAATAATGATTTAATAGAGCAGTTTTGTTGGGGAGCATTCAGAACAAATGACGAAGAAGATAACTCATCTTCTCCTTACATTGCAGGTTTATCAAGTTATGACAATACTATAGGTTATGTCGTTATGTATGCAGGTGCAACAGATAATAATATAGCAGCATTGCCTACTTTGTCAGATGATATAGATATAACATCAACAAAACTTTCTTTCTATATAAGAACAAACTCAACTAATGCTTATCCTATTTCTATAGGTGTTTTGGCAGATGCAACAGATAGTGCTTCTTTTGAAACAGTGAAAACGTTAGTACCACTTGGCAACAGTGGTTGGCACAAATACGAAGTTTCATTTTTAAATTATAATGGAGAAGGAAAAACTATAGCCTTTAGAGTAGGTGGTACTATGACTGTAAATATGTTCCTTGATGAAGTAACATTGACTTATATTCCAGAGTGTGAACATACCTACAACCTAACAGCAACACCTACAGAAACTCCATCAAGTGTTACTGTTACTTGGACAAAAGGAAATGAAAGCGATAATGCTTGGGTACTTTATTATAAAGCAGAAGGAGAAACTGCTTATACTTCAGTAGAAGTAAATGGCGAACCTACTTATACCCTTACAAATCTTCCTTTGCAAACCAATTACACTATGTATGTAAAAACATCTTGCGAAGATAGTGAAACAGATGCTTTTGAAACTATAAACTACAGAACACCTTGTGGCAATGTAACAACTCTTCCGTATGTAGAAAACTTTGATACTTATGGAACAAGTAGTTATAATCATTATGTATTTCCAGATTGTTGGACTTTGATAAGAAATGGTAATACACCAAATGTTAATGCTTCACATATTACAGGTATAGCATCTTTATATATGAACACATCTGCAAACAATGTTGCTACAGCATCTACTTCACGTCTATCCGATGATATAGATATGAGTTCTTTAAAAGTTACTTTCTTTGCTAAACCTAATACAGCAGGACACAAAGCAATTTTGGGAGTAATGACTAATCCAGAAGATATAACTACATTTGATACAATAAAAGTATTCCCACTTCCAACTACTACTTGGATAGAATGTGAAGCAACTTTAGAAGATTATGAAGGCGAAGGTAGATATATTACCTTTATGACAAAAGGAACAGCAGGTTCAGGAAATTCTTACTATTTGGATAGTGTTGTTGTAGATTATATTCCTGATTGCGAAAGACCAAATACTTTAATTGCTACTCAAGGAGAAAGTGGAACAAAAGCCAATATCTCTTGGCAAAAAGCAAAGGATACAGATAATGAATGGTATGTTTATTACAAAAAATCTATAAGTGCTTTCTATGATGATTCTGTTTTGGTAAGCGAACAACCTAATGCAGTAATAGAAAACCTTGACCTAAATACTCAATATGATTTTGTTGTAAGAACAAGATGTGGATTAGATGAAAACAATGTGGAAAATCTTTCTCTTGCTACTCCACCTATATCTTATAAAACTCCTTGCTATGATGGTGCTATTACAGAATTTCCATATACAGAAGGATTTGAAGACGGTATAGATTGTTTTGAACAAGTTATAGAAGCGGGAACTAAAAAATGGGTTGTTTCTTCAAATTATCGTTCTTTAACTAATCCAGAAGGTTCTCATTGTGCTACCTTTACATCTGGAGGTCATGGACAAACAACAATGTTGATAACTCCTACATTTGATTTTTCAAATATTGCTTCTGCAACACTTACATTTAAACATGCACAAGAAGCATGGAGTCCAGACCAAGATGTTCTTATGCTTTATTATCGTACAGATCCAACAGAAAATTGGACTATGATACAAATGTGGGAAGATGAGATAACTTCATGGCAAGAAGAAACTGTTGTTTTACCAGAAATAAATGGAGCAACAGAATATCAATTAGGTTTTGAAGCAGTAGGAGATTATGGTAGAGGTATTGGTTTAGATGATTTACAGATAGAAGTAGATGAAAGTGAACCAGAACCTACTTGTGAAACACCTACAAATTTCAGAGTAGATACAGAGTTTATCGGAGATCATACTGCTACACTTTATTGGAATACAGCAACAGCATATCAGTTTGTAGTATATTACAGACCTGTAGGTTCAGAAGAAGATTTTGAAGCAGTAGATGTAGTAGGTAATTTATTCTTACAATTTGAAAACCTTGAAGAGGGAACTACTTATGAGTGTTATATGAAAGCCAAATGTTCAGAAACCAATCTTTCAGAGCCTACACAAACTATTACATTTACAACTACAGAACCTACACCAGATGCTCCTCAAATAGCAGATGAAGATATTATTGCTTGGGCAAAAGGAGTAGAAGTTTATACTACAGCCTTGTATCCAACAGGACGTTATTACAATGCTATAGGAGAACCTAATACTACAGACTATGTTACATTCCTTAACGGAACTGCTAAAATTACTTTCAACCGTCCAATAATCAACGGAGAAGGAAATGATTTCGTTATCTTCGGAAACAATGCAAATAACGGACATGCTTGGGTTGAAGTTTCGTCAAATGGAGAAGATTTCTTCCGTTTTACAAACAAGACAGCATCTCTTCCAAATGGCTATGGTTCTGTGTTTGATATAAATGATTTAGAAGACAATGAGCACTTAGATAAAAATAATATACGTGTAATACGTCTTGTAGATGATGGTATAGGCGGCGGTTATGGTCTTGCAGGAGTAGGTCTTTACAATGCAGGAGAAGAGTATCTTGTGGCAGATTTTGAAGACGATAATTTCTTAACAACAGCCAACACTTATGAAATAATATCTCAAACAAACTATACAAGATTAGAAGAAGACGAGGAAATGGAAACTACTTATTTTTATAAGGATAATATTTCTGCAGGTTTAAATTTCCCAGGTACTGCTTACTTTACTTATGGTTGGTTTATGGCTATGGGCTTTGGACCAAGCAACGGCATAAATTCTCAGATTACAGGTAATGGCGGAACGTATGTAAGTCCAGACTACTATGTATCTTCTGCAGAGGCAGGTATAGAAGGAGTTGGCTCTACTTATATGCAGGCTTATTATGATGGCTTTTCTATGGGAATGATAGCACATAACGAAGTTTATAGAGATGAAGAACACACATTTATACCAAACGGAGTATATGTTTCTCATTCAAAAGCGTCTTATTCTTATACAGGTTCAACCAACGATTATACACCAGGTTATCATAAAGTAGTAGCAACAGGATATGATGCAAATGACCAAGTAACAGGCACTGCAAGTGTTTATCTTACGCAGACGGGTACTGCATACAAGGATTGGAAATATTTGGATTTAACTGCTTTGGGTGAAGTAAAGAAAGTAAGATTTACTTTGGAAAGTAATTATGCAAACTCTTATGGACTTTTAATTCCTGCTTACTTCTGTTTGGATAATTTCACTTATACAGATGGTAACGAAATAGAAATACCTTGTACCCCTACGACTTTAACAGAAAATATAACAGTATGCAATGGAGAAAGTGCAGAATTTAGAGGTCAAACTCTTATAGAGGGAGAAAATCAAATAACAGTGGTAGGACAAGGAAATGATTGCGACACAATATACACAGTTACCCTTACAGTTCTTCCTCAGATAACTGCTACAGAAACTATAACAGTATGTTATGGAGAAGAAGCAGAGTTTAGAGGACAAACTCTTACAGAGGGAGAAAACCAAATAACAGTAGCAGGACAAGAAAATGATTGCGATACTCTTTATACTGTTACTTTAGTAGTAAGAGAAGAGAATGTTAAGACATTAGATGTTGCAATAAATCCTGATGAACTTCCTTATCAATTCGGAACACAATCATTAGAAACAGATGGAACATATACCGAAGTATTTACAGATGTTAATGGTTGCGACAGTACAGTAACTATCAATCTAACTATAAATAGTGGTATAAATGAAGTAGAGAATGAAATAAACGTTATGCTTTATCCAAACCCTGCTACAAATAATACTACTTTATCTATTCAAGGCTTATCTTTAAACGCCATAATAACAATCTCAGATGTTCAAGGTAAAACACTTGCTCGTTACGATTTACTACAAGGACAAGAAACTTTGAATATCAATTTATCTTCTTTTGAATCCGGAGTTTATTATGTAAGAATAACAAGCGATGGTATTTCAAAGACAGAAAAACTTATTGTGAAATAAGTTTGATAAGCAATTAAACAACATTGTTTTTATTTCTTTGTTAGAACCTGTCCAAAAGGACAGGTTCTTTTTTGTTTAGTTATATTACTTTTTTCACTCACAGAGTGCAAAAAATAGTAAAAATCTGCACTGTGATAGTGCAAAATTGTTGTTTTGGATTGTGGAGTTGGTAGTTGTTTTTACGGATTAGTATTTTGAGAAGAGTTGTTGGTTATGAGATTGACTTGTTTTGAATCTTGTTTTTATGGGTTAGTGTTTGTGGAAAGAGTGCTTGGTAGTAAGGTATTTTGCTAATGATTTATAGTTGTTTCATATCTTCACTTTCAAAAGTTGAAATTTTTTCAAGTTTTGAAACTCTGTGCAAAGGTATTAAAATTTTGTTGAATGGGAATAAAAAAGTAAGACTTTATTTCGTTGGGAATGAGATAAAGTCTTACAAATGTAAAATAAATTACTAATAAAATAAGTGTATTTAGTGATAGGTATGGAATAGTATGGAATTATATGTAAAATACACTTATTTTCTACAATTAAAGTTGGTTGAGTATATCCATAGTTTTTATATCTCCGTTTTCTTTGTTTATAAATACGGTACTAATAGATAAAAGCATATTTACACCATCTGCACCTACATTTATCTGTTTTAGAATAGCACGTTTGCGAGAAATAAAGTTCAATTCCTCTGGGTAAAACTCCATATTTCCTAAAGCCAATAGCAGATATTCACCTGTTTTTACCCTTTGAGAAAAATGACCTATACTATCGGTAGAAAAACAAATAGTATTAGGATTGTGAATAATAGTATCTACCCAATGTTTCGCTCTTTCCACTATTTCATCGCCAGATATTTTGTGCCTTTGTTCCATAGTTTCTATAGATGTTTTGTAGTTCTTTATCCAAATACCATAATTAGAGTTTGGAAACTTTTGTTTTAGTTTCTCCATTGTGTTTATTTCGTGTTGTGCAATGGCAACAGCAATAGCATCGTCCAATATCCTAACATCTACTACAGAATCAACAAAAGGCATTAAATATACTTCACCGAAACTTGTCGTACGGTTCATTTCTCTTATTTCTCCTGAAATCTCTGTCCAAACGTCTTGTTTATCTAATGGTTGGTCTTCTACGTATGGTTCGGGTTTGCTACAAGATAATACGACTACAAGACTACAAACCATACACAAAAGACAGTAGAAAACCTTATTAAACTTATATGCTTTCATTGTAAAAATATATGTTTTAAAGATTTAACACTACAGAAATATACCAACGTTGCAAACCTTTGCAACGCTGATATATGACAATGAAACATTACTGTACTATGATTTTTTCACTCTTTGCAAATCCATCTTCGTTCAGTGCTTTTACAATATATGCACCACTTACAACATTAAGTTTAAATGAATACTCATTACCACTCAATTCTCTTTCAAAGACTACCTGTCCAAGAGTATTTAAAACCTGTACTCGTTTAAGGTTTTCACCTTTAAGATATACGTGCTTATTTACGTTATAGATATTTATATCTCCGAATTGTTTTTCAGCATTTGGAGAGTTCTCTATTCCTACTGTATAAGGTCCAAAATGAATTTTATATTTACCTTCATTCTTTCCTTCTTTAACATCTATAGTTGCAAAAGAACCTATAGTAGAGAAATAAACAGTATCTTCTCCTTCAATGTTATATACATCGTGTTTAGCTTTTAGGTCGCAAATGATAGTATCTGCTACAGCGTCCATAAGATAAACCTCCATAGAGTCTGTTGGGCCTACAAGAGAGAAAGTAACTTGTTGTTCTTTCTGAGAAGAGAAACCAATAGGTACTTCATAAGGAAGAGAAGTGAAAGCGTTGTGTCTTAGGTAAATATCATCAACAACAAAGAAAGGTTCAACAGCATGCTTTTCTGCAGTGGAAAGCATAGCGTATGCATCATTTACATCGAAACCATTGCTTGCGTTGTCGTATTTGAAAGCGGTCATTTTAGATAAACCTTTTCTGCTATCGGCACAAAGGAAAGTCATCTTTTTAGGTAGAGAATTTGTTTGTGCTTTGTTTCTTGCAGATTTGTTATTAGAAACAGTTGCTACGGCTTCATAATCACGACCCCAAAGTGCTTTGTCTGTTACGCTACCAGATAGTTTGTTTGAACCTTGTGCAATAGCAACAAAGAATGCATCACCAGCATAAATATTAGCAGTAGAAGAGTATTCTTGGAAAGAACCATTGCCCATAGCATCTACTCTGTATTTATATATACAGTTTCCTTGCAAAGCAGTACCCTCATTGTTGTTTGTCAAATCGCTAATTATTTGAGCAATATCCATTTTAGCGATATAAGGGTTAGAGATTAAAAACCATTTTCCTGTATTTGCACCAGAACCATTAGCAGAGCCTGTATTTTCCAAAGCAGAGATATAATTTCTTATCTCAGTATTGGTAGCCTCAATATCTGCATAAACTTTAACTTTTCCTGTTTGGTAAAGTATAGGTTGATTAGAGGTGGTGGTAGTATAATTCCAATTGTCTTCATTTGTCAAAGGGTGCGCAGTGTTGTAAGTCCAAACAAATATACCTTTACCATAAGGCAAAGTGTCATTAGCAAGCATATAATTAGTACCCCAATTATTTTGTTCATAGTCCCAATCTACAACCGCCATATCGTTGTATTCTTCAGTGTTACCAAGAAAATTGACTTTTTTGTCCAAAATAGAATCTCTCCAATCTACGCCCATCTCTTCTATTTTTGTAATACCTAAAGCATTCCAATTTTGTAGAGAAAGAGTTTTTTGTAACTTAACAATCCTATCACCTAATTGTCCTCCTTTATCATAAATTCCTCCACCTTGAGACACATCCACTACAATAGGGTTTGCCTCTGTTCCTTCTGCTGTAAGTTTGTAATAATCTGGCAGACTGTTAATAGTTTCAAGAGTTTGAGCACTTGTTAAATTATTGATAATATTTCTCTTGTTATTTTTTAAATCATTGGTATAACTGTCCCAACCCGGATGCATATATTGATAACCCATTTCACTACTATTTACGTTATAAGACGATGTTCCACCTGTTGCTTTGGTAAAACGAGGATTATTCCAATTAGATGTAGAATTCTTATATTTATAGTAAGTATCTACCCCATTTTCAGTAACTTTAAAATAATATTGTGTTTGTTGGTTAGTGGTAGAACCTTGTGGTTGAGTATAAGTACCGTTACTGTACACCCATCTGTTTCGAGATACACCATTGGTGCCATTAAATGCATTAGAAGCTGAAATAGCACCTGTAACTGTAACGTTTGTGTTTGAAAACTCAATAGCCTGAGCGTATAAAACGGCACATAAACTATCTACATTAGGATTTCGTATAGAAGAAATGAAATCGTCTATCTGTGTAGCATTAGGCAAAACAATGTTTTCTGTTATTGGGCGAGTACCGTTTAATTCTTCTTTAAGACGAGCAAGTTTGACAGCATCAGCAGAATTGTTTTTATTGAAAGCAACTCCATCGTTTGTAAAACAAAAATCTGGTATATTGCCTTGTGACAAACTAAGTATAATACTTATGAAACTGTTTCCTGTCATATCTTCAGGATTTATAACAGTGTTATTACCTGTGTCAGTGGTAGAGCCTGTAATTGGTCCTGAATGCTCTGCACTTACATCATTATTGATAGAAACACAGTCATTTATTTTGTTGACACCATCTATACTACGTCCCGCAATACCTCCAGCATACGTTGTTCCTCTTAAAACATTATTTGCAGATGTACAACCGGATATAGAACCATTAGAAACATTAGTCCTTGTGTAAAAAGACAAAGAGGATGCAATTCCTGCAGCTCTTTCACCTATGATAGTAGAATTTGTTGTCATACAATTTGTTACTGTAGCATAATTTATTACACCAGCAATACCACCAGCAAAATTGTTATCGGTAGAAGCAATATTGGCATTATTAACATTAAGATTTTTTATCTCAGCAGGTTTGTTATCTGTATTGCTAACATATCCGAATAACGCAGCAGTGGAAGATGCAGCAACTAATTCGAAATTTGAAATGGTATGATTATCCCCGTCAAACACACCAGCAAAAGGTTGGGAAATAGTTGCATCTGTCGTTAAGACCTCACTTCCTGTCGTCCTATAGAATGACATATATCCTATAGGTGACATAAGTGCCGATTGAGCTAAAGGAGTATTGCCATAGTATTTGTATTCAAAATTAGTGGTATATCCATTTGCAGGTATATTGTTACGAGTGTAGGACTTGACATCTGTTTCACTTTCTATAGTAACAGTGCCTGAAACATCACCGCCATTTGTCATCCTGTCAAAAGTGTAAGGAAAATCACCAGTAACTTGTATGAAATATTGTTGAGTAAGAATTGTTTGCGTAGTGTAGTCGTATTTATTAGTAGTTACAGTTTTAGTACAAATAATAAAAGGACCTTGAACAGGAGCCCCCATATCTATATCATTCGTAAGTTTGTAACTGGCATCATAATAGTATCGATTATTTGCTCCAGTTCTATTATATTGGCTTTTATTATTTACAGCAATAGAAAGGTTTATTAAATCCTCTGGAGTAGAAATTAAGAAAGGATTTGTCGGTGTTCCTTCACCGCCACTAAAGGTGTAATTGCCTGATGTTATGGCTTTTAATATTGACGGGGGGGGGGGTAGTATTATAAATGGAATTATAGAGAACGGAGTTCTCTACAGGAGATGCCCCCGGTGTCTCCTGCGAACTTTCATACACAGAACTACTGTTTCGTGTTATGGTTTGACTGTGAGTATAGCCTATTGTAAACGCAAATGACAACAGAAGGCCAACAGTCCCGAGTGTTAGTTTTTTCATATTTTGTTAATAATTTATTTGAATAATTAAACTGCAAAATTACACAAAAAAATAATAAAACAAGAAAATAGTACATAAAATTATCAAAAAAATAATTTTAAAACAAAGTTTCATGGTCTTTGAAATGGGAAAATAGAACAGTTTTCACAAAGTTTTAAGAGTTTTTTTTAGAATTTTTACTCGTAAAACAAAGAAAGGGAAGAAGTGAAACAAACTTTAAGGTAATTTAGAACACTAAAAATTTAAAAAACATTAAGTTTTTACAAAAGTAAAATAAAAAATGGAAAAATAAAACGAAGTTTTACGCCAGCGAAACAAAGAAAGAATTTTCTAAAACGAAGAAAGAGAAAATTAAAACAAAGAGATAGAATTCTAAAACAAAGTTCTACAAAAATAAAACGAAGTTCTACAAAAATAAAACAAAGAGATAGAAAATTATAATAAAGTTTTAGAAAACAAAATCAACGCTATGAAACATAGTTTCCATAGCGTTGAATAAGGATTTATTATAATAAATATTATGTTATTATAGTTGAGGTCCTGCTTTTACTAATTCTTTTCCCTGAGGGTTGTTTTCGTATTTTACAAAGTTCTTTACAAATCTTTCTGCCAAATCTTTGGCTTTTGTTTCCCATTCTTGTACATCTTTGTAAGTATCTCTTGGGTCAAGTATATTAGTATCTACACCCTTAAGTTCTGTAGGTACAGTGAAATGGAAATAAGGTATTTGTTTTGTAGGGGCTTTGTCTATAGAACCATCAAGTATAGCATCTATTATACCTCTTGTATCTTTTATAGATATACGTTTACCTGTTCCGTTCCAGCCTGTATTTACAAGATATGCTTTTGCTCCTGAAAGTTTCATACGTTTTACAAGTTCTTCTGCATATTTTGTAGGGTGAAGTTCCAAAAAGGCTTGTCCGAAACAAGCAGAGAAAGTAGGTACAGGTTCTTTTATGCCTATCTCTGTACCAGCAAGCTTTGCTGTAAAGCCACTTAGGAAATAGTATTTAGTCTGTTCTTCGTCCAATATGCTAACAGGAGGCAATACTCCAAAAGCATCGGCAGACAAGAAGATAACTTGTTTTGCAGCAGGTGCGTGAGAGATAGGACGAACTATGTTTTTGATATGATATATTGGGTAAGAAACTCTGGTATTCTCTGTTACAGATTTATCTGCAAAGTCTATAGTACCATCGTTTGCTACAGTTACATTTTCCAAAAGAGCATCTCTACGTATAGCACCGTAAATATCTGGTTCAGCATCTTTATCCAAATTGATAACTTTTGCATAGCAACCACCTTCAAAATTAAATACTCCGTTGTCGTCCCAACCGTGTTCGTCATCACCTATCAAAAAACGTTTAGGGTCTGTAGATAGAGTAGTTTTTCCTGTGCCAGAAAGACCGAAGAAAATAGCAGTATTTTCGCCATTTAAATCTGTGTTGGCAGAACAGTGCATAGATGCTATTCCTTTCAAAGGAAGATAGTAGTTCATCATAGAGAACATACCTTTTTTCATCTCTCCACCGTACCAAGTGTTAAGTATGACTTGTTCTTTGCTTGTTACGTTGAACATAACCGCTGTTTCACTTCTAAGACCTAATTCTTTGTAGTTATCTACCTTTGCTTTTGATGCAGTATAAACGATAAAGTCAGGTTCTTGGTCAAACTCTGCTTGGTTTTGTGGGCGAATGAACATATTAGTTACAAAATGTGCTTGCCAAGCAACTTCCATTATAAAACGGATTTTCATTCTTGTATCTTTGTTTGCACCACAGAAACCATCAACAACAAACAAACGTTTATTGCTTAGTTGTTTTGTTGCTATCTCTTTGCATTTGTTCCAAACATCTACGCTTACAGGGTGGTTGTCATTAGGATATTCTTCTGTATTCCACCATACATTTTTTTTAGAGTTTTCATCTACAACAATGTATTTATCTTTAGGAGAGCGACCTGTATAAATACCTGTCATAACATTTATAGCACCAAGTTCTGTTACTTGACCTTTGTCATAGCCTTCAAGTTCTGGTCTTGTTTCTTCGTTGTAAAGTACTTCGTATGTTGGATTATAAACAATCTCTGTATTGCCTATAATTCCGTACTTTGTTAAATCAATATTGTTCATCTTATTTTGGATTTATTAACTTTAAAAATTACTGCTATAAGAACGTAAAAAAATAAAAAAAATTATTTCTTTCGTGTAGTATCTTCAGATTTTGGTTTTATGATGTAAATATCTTCGTTTGGCTTTTTCATCATATATTTTTCCCTGCCAAACTTTTCTACTTCGTGTATGTTTTTTTGAAGTTTTATAGTGTTAAGACTATCTTGTTTTATTTCATCTTTATAGGTTTGTTTCTCTTGTTCCAACTCCACTCTCTGCTTTCTAAGTTTTTTATAGTACCTTAGATTGTTGTCTTTCATTAAAAACAATAACATAAAAAAGAGTACCAAAGCGATGATGTACTTTCCGTAAGGCTTTTTGAAAAAAGCCACAATCTTTTGCCAAATCTCTTTCCAATTTATCATAGTAATATCCCTTCTTGTTTTAAATCTCTTAATGTTTTACCTGCTGGAAGCAAAGCAGAATGTATGCCTGCTTTCTCTGCCCCTAAGACGTTTTGTGGTGTATCGTCTATAAACATTGTTTCTTCTTTGTTTAGTTTTGCGTCATCTATAACATAGTTAAAGGAAGAAAGGTTTGGTTTTCTCTCGTGTATCTCATTGGAGAAATAAACCTTTGTAAAGAGTTCTTTAAACACGTCAAAGCCCATAGTTTTTAAAAACAAATCTTTTACGTACTTTAAATGTATAGCATTGGTATTTGAAAACAGATAAACACCTTCATATTTCGTTTTCTCCTCTTGTATAAAGAGTATATCTTCTTTTCGTGGCAGAAGTACCATAGAATTCCATGCTAAATCTATATCTTTATCCGAGAGATTTTTTTGAGTTATCTCTCTTACACCTTCTCTAAACTCTTCGCTACTTATTTCTCCTACCTCAAACTTATCTACTAAGGGAATTTGTGTTTGTTGTGTAAAAAAATGCTCAAGGTTATCCACTCCTAAGGCTTTAAACCCTGTAAATACCTTACTGTAATCCACCCCGAGAATTACTCCTCCCATATCAAGAATAAGATTTTTTATCATAATACTTCTTTTTATTGTTTGTAGTGGTCAAAACCTTGTGCTTTCAAATCCATAGTTGTATTTTGCGGAGTAACGAGTTTGCAACCTCTGTTCTCTTCTGTAATATATCCTATTATGCTAATATTTTTCTCGTCCTTTATCTTGTCGTAATCTTTTTGACTTACGGTAAAGAGTAACTCATAATCCTCACCACCATTCAAAGCCCCTGTTTCCGGTAATATCTTAAACTCTTCTAATGTTCTTGCGGTCTGGTAGTCTATAGGTATTTTCTCCATATATAGTTCGCAACCTTTTTTGCTTGCCTTACATATATGCAAGAGTTCTGAAGCAAGACCATCTGAAATATCTATCATAGAGGTAGGGATTATGTTTTTGGATTTGAACCATTCTATAGTAGTCTTTTGTGCTTCTGGTTTTAGTTGCCTCTGAAGAACATAGTCGTAAGCAGAAATATCAGGCTGAGAGTTAGGATTTGCCATAAAACTTACCTTTTCTCTTTGCAAAACCAACAAACCTGCATACGCTCCGCCCAAATCTCCTGTTACACATACAAGGTCATTGATATTCGCACCAGAACGTTTTACAACCTCTTCTTTATTTGCTTCGCCTATGACGGTTATAGAAATGAGCATACCTTGTTTTGCACTTGTGGTGTCGCCTCCTACAATATCTACTCCATATCTTTCACAGGCAAGTTTTATACCTGCATACAGTTCTTCCAAAGCCTCTAAGGAATATTTGCTACTTACAGATAAGGATATAAGTATTTGCCTTGGTGTGCCATTCATAGCATATACATCAGAGAAATTTGTAACGCAAGCCTTATAGCCAAGATGTTTCAGTGGGGAATAAGTCATGTCAAAATGTATTCCTTCTATCATAGCATCGGTAGAAACAAGCACAATTTTATCTTTGTAAGACAAGCCAGCACAATCATCTCCTATACCAAAAAGAGTTGAAGAATTCTTTATATTTGTACCTTCAGTAAGTTTTGATATTAAACCAAATTCACCTATTTGAGATAAATCTGTTAGGTTATCCATAATTTTGAACAAGTTTTTACGTTTATCTTTTGCAAAAGTAAATAAAAAAAGAAAAATGACAAAATATTCAGATACTATAAAATACCTTTATTCTGCTTTACCTATGTTTCATCGCATAGGAAATGCAGCCTATAAAGTAGATATAAATAATACAGTAGAGTTGATGAAGAGTTTGGGCAATCCTTATTTGAAGTTCCATTCTGTTCATATAGCAGGAACGAACGGAAAGGGTTCAACGTCCCATTTTATTGCCTCTATACTCAAGGAAAGTGGAGTAAGAACAGGATTGCATACTTCTCCGCATCTTAAAGACCTTAGAGAAAGAATAGTAGTAGATGGAAAGATGTGTTCTAAACAATATGTTAGTGGTTTTATACAAAGATATACTTCAGAGATAGAAAGAATACAACCATCTTTTTTTGAAATAATGGTGGCTATGGCTTTCAAATATTTTGAGAAAAAGAAAGTAGATACTGCCGTTGTTGAGGTTGGAATGGGTGGAAGGTTGGATTCTACCAACGTAATAACACCAGAGGTTAGCCTTATAACAAATATTTCTTTTGACCATACGCAATTCTTGGGAGATACTATAGAAAAGATAGCACAGGAAAAAGCAGGTATAATCAAAGAGAGTGTTCCTGTAGTTATATCTCAAACACAGAGGGAAATAAAACACGTTTTCATACAAAAAGCACAAGAAAAGAATGCTCCTATATATTTTGCTGATGAAAGATATTCTGTTTCCAATGTTCAGTATATGGGAAATAAACTTGTCTTTGATGTTTATAGAGAAAAAGAACTATTTTTAGAAAGGATACAATGCCCTTTGAGTGGTGAGTATCAGTTGAAAAATATCTTGGGAGTTTTACAAACCATAGAGGTTTTGAATAAAAGTGGAAAGTATAGCATAAACAAGGAAGATATAAAAAGAGGTATAGAAAACCTTATGAAGAATTTTCCTCTTAATGGTAGATGGCAAGAAATTAACTCTAAACCTCGCACTCTTTGTGATACGGGACACAACGAAGATGGTTTGCAATACGTACTTCATCAGTTGAAAAAAGAGAAGTATGATAAGTTAAGATTTGTTTTTGGTGTTGTAAATGACAAAGATATTGATAAAGAAATATCTATGTTACCAAAAGATGCTGTTTATTATCTTTGTCAGGCAAATATACCTCGTGCTTTAGATGTGAATATACTTGAAAAGAAGATGAAAGATGCTGGTTTTGTTTTCAAAGTATATAAGTCTGTGAAAAGGGCTTTGCGTATGGCTCAGAAAGATGCAGAAAAAAGTTCAGCAAATGATTTAGTCTTTGTAGGAGGTTCTACTTATACTGTAGCAGAGATAGTATAAAGGCTACGAAAATTCTCTCGTAGCCTTTTGTTTTCAAATTTTATTATTTTATTTCCCACGTTTCGCCAGAGTTTAACAACTCATCTACATTTCTTACTGAACCATGTAGTTTTTGTTCTTCCTCTTGTTCCTGGAACATTTGATTGTATGTTGGTTTTTTCACTGCACGGATTACACCAAACACCATAGGATATTCTGGTGGTCGCATTTGGGCAAGCATATGATGAATACCTGTATCTTCGGTTGTTTCATCATGGACAAGAATATCTTTTTCTGTTATACCTTCTCCTATTTTCACAACCTTAAGACTTCTACCTATCATAACCAAACCTTTATCTCTGTTCTTACCAAAAATCATTGGTTTGCCATGTTCTACCCATAGTTGTCTGTCTTCTCTTAGTTCTTTGTCGGTAACATCTGCATGAGTTCCATTGTTAAATATCATACAGTTTTGAAGAACTTCTACTACAGCACAACCATCGTGTGCAGCCATACGTTCGCAAACCGTTTGCAAAGAAGCACTTTGAGAATCTATAGCACGAGCGAAAAACGTTCCTCTTACACCAAGAACAAGTTCTCCGGGATTAAGTTGATAATCTATAACACCAAAAGGAGAAGTTTTTGTAACCTGTCCTTGTTTGGTAGTAGGGGAGTACTGTCCTTTTGTTAAACCATAGATACGGTTATTGAACATTATAAGATTTACGTCCATATTTCTACGGATAAGGTGCATAAAATGGTTACCACCTATAGCAGTACTATCTCCGTCCCCTGTTGTTATCCAAACAGAAAGTTTAGGATTGGCTATCTTTACTCCTGTTGCAATGGCAGCAGGTCTTCCATGAATACCGTGAAAGCCGTAAGAATTTACATAATATGGAAATCTGGAAGAACAACCTATACCAGAAACGATGCAATAGTCCTCTTTCTTGTAGTTTATCTTAGGAAAAACATTATGAACGGCTGCCAAAATAGCGTGGTCGCCACAACCAGGACACCATTTCACCATTTGATTTGAAGCAAAATCTGCTTTTGTTAATGCTACATTTGAACGTTCTATCATGATTATTCTCCTTTATTCATTAGTTTATTAAACTCTTCTTTTAATTCTGAAACCTCAAAAGGCAAACCTTGAACTTTGTTGTATTGATAGAACATTGTGCCTTGGAAATTCATTCTTAGGTAATTTACAAACTGTCCCATATTCAACTCACATACAACTATCTTTTTGTATTTCTTAAGTATATCTCCTGTATTTTTTGGTAAAGGACATATATAATTAAAATGTGTATATGCTATCTTTTTGCCTTCTTGTCTTAGTTCATTAACAGCGGTTTTCAAAGCACCGTGTGTTCCTCCCCAACCTATGACAAGTAGTTCTGAATCCTCATCTCCATAAACCTCTTGCAAAGGAAGACGTTCAGCCAAACGGTCAATCTTTTCTTTACGATAAGTAACCATTTTCTCATGGTTAAGATTGTCTGTAGATACTTCGCCTTTTCCGTCTGTCTTTTCCAAACCTCCTATTCTGTGTCTTAGACCGTCCATACCAGGAATAGCCCATTGTCTTACAAGAGTTTTAGGGTCCCTTCTGTAAGGTTGATATTCTGGGTCGTTTGGTGTAGCAAAAGGTGGGTGAATAGTAGGAAAGTCACTCATCTTTGGTATTCTAAATAGTTGAGAGCCGTTTCCAAGATATGCATCTGAAAGAAAGATTACAGGAGTCATAGTTTCCAAAGCAAGTTTTGCTGCTTCAAAAGCCCAATAGAAACAGTTGGCAGAAGTAGATGGTGCTATGATTATGCATGGTGCTTCACCGTTTCTACCAAATAAAGCTTGATTTAAATCGGCTTGTTCTGTCTTTGTAGGCATACCTGTAGATGGACCTCCACGTTGTACATCTATGACAACCAAAGGAAGTTCTGTCATAACGGCTAAACCTAAGGCTTCGCTCTTTAATGACAAGCCCGGACCAGAAGTAGAAGTACAAGCCAGACTACCTGCAAAAGATGCTCCTATAGCAGAACATATACCTGCAATTTCATCTTCTGCTTGAAAAACTCTTGCACCTAAAGATTTTCTTTTTGCAAGTTCTACCATAATATCTGTAGCCGGAGTAATAGGGTAGGAACCAAGGAAAAGATTTAGATGTGCTTTTTCTGCAGCAGCAAGCAAACCCCAAGCCGTTGCAATGTTTCCTGTAATATTGCGATATTTTCCTTTTGGCATATCTGCTGTATCTACAGAAAGTCTTTGCAGTGGTGTTTCTTGTATATCAACATTTTCACAGTAATTATAACCTGCACGTATTACTTTTTTGTTTGCTTCTATGACTTCAGGTTTATTTTTAAACTTTGTCTGCAAATATTCGTCTGCATGTGTAGTCTGTTTTCCAAATATGAAGAAAATCATACCTAAAGCAAACATATTTCTGCAACGAATAGCACTTTTTCTATCTGAAAATACGTCTTTTACAGCCTCTAATGTTAAAGTAGTAATAGGTGCTTTTACTATGTTGTAACCCAAAAACTCATCGGAGTCCAAAGGGTTTGTTTCATAGCCTGCTTTCTTTATAGCATCTTCTGTAAATGTGTCTGCATCTACTATAATAGTAGCACCTTTTATAGCCCATTTAAGATTTGATTTCAAAGAGGCAGGGTTCATACATACAAGAACATCTGCTTTATCCCCAGAGGAATAAATAGTTTTTCCTATATGAACTTGAAAGCCGGAAACTCCTGCTATGGTATTGTGAGGAGCCCTAATCTCTGCTGGATAATCTGGGAACGTTGCTATATCGTTACCATCTAATGCAGATGTGTCTGAGAATAATGTACCAGAAAGTTGCATTCCATCGCCACTATCTCCTGCAAATCTCACAACAGCATCTTCTTTTTTTACAACTTTTGTTGTCATAATATACTAAAAGTGTTTTTTTTCTTTTTTTCTAACTTTATGTGTTTAAATAATTTTGCAAAGGTACGACAACTTATTGGAATAAGAGAATTTTTACAATTTTTATTTGAAAAACCTATAGTTTTACAGAAATGAAATTTTACAAAACAAACATAGATACACAACCCACGTAACAAACTAAGGGACACGAGCAAACCTTTTCTCGTATCCCTTATATATTGTTTCAAAAGAATTTCTAAATTTAAAAAAAAGTTTTCAGTTTTTAATGTCCCATATTGCCGAAAGCGTAAAATGGTGTTAAAACAAAAGAAAGCACGCTTTCAACATCATTTTTCGTAAAAACAAAAGAATTTAATTAAAAACCTATACTTTTTTCTAAATCAATAGAGTCCCGAGTTGTTGCAATGATTTGCAAGAAACGTATTTACTTTCCTTGTCTTTGATAGATGAAGAGTAGATTAGAGAATATCTTTTCAAATATTTGTCATAGGAAAACAATATTCCATTCTCATCATTATCCAAAGCAAAGTATCTATTCTTCGTTATAGCAAATTCTGTTTCTCTCTTTGAGAACGGAACTTCTTGTGTGTCAATATCAGAAGCAGAACATGTATGTGAAAGATGAGATATAAGTATTTTAGTATTAAAATTGAATACAGTCTTTACAGAAGAATCTGTTTTTTCTCCTTGATTGTAAGCCAAACACAAAAACAACAAACACAGCAAAGCCAAAGGTGTTTTGTGCTTTGTACGTATGGTGTTATATATTTTTTGTTTGGTAATCATCTTTGTTGTAATCAATTATATTAGAGGTTGCAAAGTTATAAACATATTTTGAATAAAACAAATTTTTCTTCAAAAAAGTTTTGCAATATTTACAAACATCTTGCGTTTTATAAGGTATGAAAGTAAAAATAGAAGAAAGTTGGAGAGAAGTTTTGCAAACCGAATTTGATAAGGAATATTTTGAAAATTTGGTTGATTTTGTGCGAAATGCGTATAAAACTATCTTGGTTTATCCTAAAGGAAACAAAATTTTTAATGCTTTTAACCTTTGTTCGTTCAAAGATACCAAGGTTGTAATCATAGGACAAGACCCCTATCATGAAGAAGGGCAGGCACATGGCTTGTGTTTTTCTGTTCCAAAAGATATAAACATACCACCATCTTTGGTAAATATTTACAAGGAGATAGAAAACGATTTGGGTATTAAACCATCAAATAACGGAGACCTTACAAGGTGGGCTCAGCAGGGTGTTTTGCTTTTAAATTCTACCCTTACGGTAGAAGCACACAAAGCAGGCTCGCACCAAAACAAAGGTTGGGAGGTTTTTACCGATGCGGTAATAAAAATATTGAGTGAAAAGAAAGAACATCTTGTCTTTTTGTTGTGGGGTGCTTTTGCTATAAAAAAATCTTCTTTAATAGACAAAACTAAACATCTTGTACTTTCTTCTCCACACCCATCACCTCTTTCTGCATATAGAGGATTTTTCGGCAACAAACATTTTTCCAAAACAAACGAATACCTAATTCAAAACAATATTTCACCTATACAGTGGTAGAAAATATGCTTTGAAAATCTTAAAATTTTACTTAAAAAATAACAATCTTATTCTAAAAATATAAAAATCATAACCTACTGTTCTAAAAAAAGGAAATTTAGAACAGTTTTCTTTTATACTATCACCATAAAACTTTGTTTTAGATTTTAGAAAAAGTATTTTAGAACACTATAACCATATTTTTAGAATACTAAGTGGTATTTTAGAACAGTAATGTATTATTTAAAAAATCTACCTTTTTGTTTCATTTGGGTGAAACAATATTCTACAGAATAACAATAAAGAGGGGTATTTTAGATATTAAACCTTGTTAATTCAATAATTATTTGTACTTTTGCAAAAAACATTTCAGATTATGCCGTCATTAACAATAGAAAGACAACAATACGATATTATAAAAAGTGTTCTAAATATCAGAGATCCGAAATTACTGAAGGATTTAAGTTTGTTTATCAAAGAAAATAGCAAACAAGAAACCGCAAAAGACGATACTCTTCTTACAAAAGAAGAATTTTTTGCTATGATTGACAATGTTATTAAGGACGTAGATAATGGAAATTATACCTTAGTATCAAGCGATGAAGAATTAGATGCTTTTATAGATTCTTTGTAGTATGTATAGAATAAAATTCTCCGATAAATCCAAGATAGATTTAGCAAAACTAAAGAAATCTGAACCTAAAGCATTGAAAAAAGCAGTTTCTTTACTTAAAGAACTAAGGCAACGCCCAAAAACAGGGACAGGAAAACCTGAAAAGTTAAAAGGAAATCGTGCAAACCAATGGTCAAGACGCATAACTGAAAAACATCGTTTGGTTTACGAAATAAGAGATACTGAAATAATTGTAGTAGTTATCTCATCTTACGGTCATTATGAAGATAAATAGAATTCTTTTCCCAATAAACAGATTTTAAACTTTCAAAAAATAAAACAAAGAGATAAAAAACTCTTTCTTTGTTTTAATTTCACGAAACAAAGTTTTAAAATTCTAAAACAAAGAAAGAGAATTCTAAAACAAAGTTCTACGAAATTAGAATCAAGTTTTAGAAAGTTAAAACGAAGTTCTATAAAAATAGAACTTCGTTTGGTAGGAGTATAATTAAAATGTTGAAAAATTATATTCGGTAAAAAATGCGTTTTTATTTTATTATCAACTTTTCGGAGTAAGAGTTGGAGTTTGTTTTTATGTTTAAGATATAACAACCTTGCTGTAAGGATTTTGTATCTATTTGTATATTGTTATCAAAATATTGTTTAGAGATTAAGGTTCTGCCTGTTATATCTTTAATATCTATATTTGTAATCATTTCTTTGCAAGAAATATTTACAAAATCTTTTGCAGGATTAGGTGAAACATTGACACTATTTTCTACAACCTCACTTAAAGAACTTTCTTCATTATCATCATTTTCCTCTGGCACAAGTATAGGAAAAATATACAAAAATCTAAGACACGTATCGCAAGGATTGTACATAGATGGAAATAAAACATCATCTATTTTCACCCATTCATTACCCATTTTCCCAAGTGGGTGGTAGGCTTCCCTATCTTCCAAATTAAAACTCTCGCAATAAGTTTCTTTGCCATACATACGGGTATGTAAATATGGATTATAATCCAATGGAAAAGTTTCTATTGATACTAAAAAACTACCTGTTAGAACTAAATCTTCTTCAAAATAAATATTATGAAAAGTTTCAGAACCGACATAACCTCCCATAACTATACAGGTGTCATAAGGTACACTCAATATAAGTCTCCCCTCTTGATAAATATTTATATTGCGAAAATAGGAGTCCATATAACCTGCACCGTAATAAAACTTTCCTAAGAATCCGACTCCATTTATTCTAATAGATTCTCCTTCTGGTAAAATATATGGTTGGGCTAATTCAGAATAGTTTGCGCCTCTGCCACCATTCAAGCAGGTTAAATCTAAGTTATTTGCCAAATTACCCATACAATCATTAACAAAATATGGTTTGTAATAATGACTTGTATCGGGAACAGAAGCCGAAACGTTTTTACTAAATAGAGTAAAAACAAAAATTACAAATAAAAATTTTACTAAATGTTTCATAACTCAAAATTTTTGATTTTCATTTTGCAAATATAGATATTTTTTTGATAAAAACAAAAAGAAATATTATAAAAATTTGAAAATATTTTGTCTATTTATTGTATTTCTATTTCAGAATAACAACTTTGAAAGATACTTTAAAATTTTGCTGTTTTTAGAAAAGAATTTTACTTGATTTTTTTAGATTATAAATTGTAAAAACTTAACTTTTGTGGAATTGATTCCAAAAAAGTTATATCTTTGCAAATGGAAATAATCTTCTAAAACTATGATTATAAACTATATAAACTAAATATTCTGTATTATGAAACTATATAAATTAGTAGCACTATTATTTATTTTCTTATTATGTGTTTTAAATGTTGAGGTATTTGCTCAAAATGGAAGATATATTGTTGAAAATATAGGTGTCTATGGAGAGATTGGTAATTGTAATGCGACAAATATAGAAAAGATTTTAGACAATTCTATAGAACATAAATCAATAAAAGACTTCAATAAGTTTAACTTTTTTTCTAAGGTTGTAAAATTAACAAGTGTAGATTTTAATTCTATGGATATAGAAACAGATATAGATGGAAGAATTTTATCCATTGCAACGTCAAAAGTTGATACTATAATCATAGATGATAAACAAATAAAGCATATAATAGGAAAGAAGTCTATTACTTATAATTATTATGAAACTATAGTAGAAATAGACTTTGATAATATAGAAGGTAAAAACTATTTTCTTAATGATGAAGACAATACTATGATTTTAGAGAAAAGAGATAATAGTTTTTACTTTATATTAAATGGTTTGTTGTATCAACTGAAAAAGTTATAGAAAAGTTTTTGTGGAATAGAATTTCTTACACTCTTCTTTTGAATTCTGATAATACAATAGCAGAAGCAATAGAGGCGTTAAGAGATTCTATTTCTTTGTTTTCAGAAAAATTCGGTATGGTTATAGGTCTGTTTATTCTTTTTCTTAGTTCGCTATTTATTCCTCTTGATTCGTTGCCTATGATTATAAGACCTTTTTTCGTAAGTTCTGCATTGTAGATATTTTGTCCTCCTTCTATAACAGTGCAATAAATAGGAAAGTCTTTGTCTATTGTATTTATAAATTTATCTAACTCTGTGTAAAAGATATTAACTCTAAATATAGCCCCCATACTTGCTTGTACAACTTTTGGATTGTAGCATTCGGCGGACTCTTTGTTGCAAATGATATTTTTTATACCGAACCAAGTGGCTAATCTTATGATAGTGCCTAAGTTTCCAGGATTATTTATGCAGTCCAATGCAATATACAGTTCATCTTTTATTTCTATCCTTTTACTCTCTTTTTGTTTTACGACAGCAAGAACTTTATCTGGGGTTGTAAGGTTGCTTATTCTTTCCAACTCTTTTTCTGTTACTTCTATGAACTTATCTGAATAAATACCTCTTTGAAACCACTTCTTTGTAGCACAAAGATATACAATCTCAAAATCTGAATGAAGTAACTCATTTACACATTTCTCTCCCTCCACAACAAAGACCTTGTCTTCTTGTCTATATTTCTTTTGTTTGTAAGAGGCAATCTGTTTTAGTAAATTTTTGCTTATCATAAAATAAACGAAGATTTGAAAACAAAAAAGTTGAAAGAATATGTTACAAATGCAACATCATACTTTCAACTTAATGTTTGTTTATATTCTTTTTTAAATTTATTCTCCTACAACTTCAAAAGGAATTTCTGCTTTTATATCTTTATAAACGCTGATAACTGCTTCGTATTTTCCAAGTTCTTTTATAGCATCACCTTTTATAGTTATCTTCTTTCTATCTATTTCCATATCGTACTGAGCCTTGATAGCGTCAGCCAATTGTATAGAATTAACAGAACCATATATCTTGCCGTTTTCACCAGCTTTTGTTGCTATCTTTAAACCATTGATTGCAGATATTTTTTCAGCAGTTGCAGAAGCTTCTTCTCTTATTTTCTCTTCTTTTCTTGCTTTTTGTTTGATATTTTCTGCTAATACTTTTTTTGCAGAAGCAGTAGCTACGATAGCCAAACCTTGAGGAATAAGGAAGTTATTTGCATAACCGTCTTTAACAGTAACTATCTCGTCTTTGTAACCAACGTGGTTTACGTCTTGTTTTAATATTATTTCCATTATTATACCTCCTTATTAAATTATTTCAACAAATCAGCTACGTATGGCATAAGTGCAAGATGTCTTGCTCTTTTTATAGCCTGTGCAACTTTCTTTTGATATTTTTTTGATGTTCCTGTAATACGAGCAGGTAATATTTTACCTTGTTCATTTACGAACTTCAACAAAAAATCTGCGTCTTTATAATCTATGTATTTTATACCACTTTTTTTGAAACGACAATATTTTTTTCTTTGTGTCTCTAATTTTATAGGGGTTAAAAACTTTATTTCAGTATCGTTTGCCATAATTATTCTTCTGTTTTAATTTCTTCTACTTTCTCTTCTTTTTTTACTTTTTGTTGGCTTTTCAAACCACCGTTTCTTTTTTTCTCATTGTATGCTACTGCATATTTATCCAATGAAACTGTAAGGAAACGAAGCAATCTTTCATCTCTCTTGTATGCTGTTTCAAGTTGAGCGATTAGAGTACCTTCTGCTTTGAATTCTATAAGGTAGTAATAACCTGAAGTTTTTTTCTGAATAGGGTAAGCAAGTTTTCTCATACCCCAATTGTTCTCATCTACTATGGTAGCTCCGCCTTCTTTAAGAAGATTTTGATACTTTGCTACCGTTTCCTTTATCTGCTCATCAGATAAAACGGGAGTCATAATGAAAACGGTTTCGTACTGTCTTTCCATTTTGTTTTTAATTATTTATTATTTTAACTAATACCATGACTGTTTATTTACTATCTAAGGATAAGTATTTACAGTCTAATTTTTTGCGGGTGCAAAATTATAAAATATTTTCTTATCAGCAAAATATTTATAAACAAAAAAGTACAAACACTATAAAAAGTATTCGTACTTGTATTCAAATTATAAGGTATTTATTACAATGCTTTTGCAAATTCTTCTCCGAATTTTTTACATTCTTCCAACATTGTATTGTCTGGAACCCATAATTGTCTTACGCCGTCATTTACTATTTCTATACCAGATTTTTGTAAGTGTTCTGTCATTTGTTTTACAGCATCGCCACTCCAACCATAAGAACCAAAGCATGCGGCTTTCTTTTTCTTAAATTTCAAACCTTTTATCATTTCTAACATTCCTGCAATAGCAAAAGAAAATCCATTGTTTATTGTAGGAGAACCTATAAGAAATGCTTTTGATTTGAAAATCTCCGTAAGAATATCGTTCTTATCTTCTTTGCCAGCATGGCAAAGTTTTACTGTAGTTTCAGGGCTTACTTTCTTTATACCATCTGCTATAGCCTGTGCCATCAAACGAGTAGATTGCCACATAGTATCATAAACCAAAGTTACTTGATTTTCTTGGTATGCGTCAGCCCATTGAAGATATTTTTCTACTATTTGAGCAGGATTTTCTCTCCAAATAATTCCATGAGATGGACAAATCATATCCAAAGGCAAATTCAAAGCAAGTATTTCTTTTATCTTCTTTAGAGCCAAAGCAGAGAAAGGATTAAGGATATTACAATAATATTTCTGAGCCTCATAATATACTTCATTCATATCTACTTGGTCATTGAACAAAGATTCGCTTGCATAGTGCTGACCAAATCCATCATTAGAGAACAAAATATTCTCTCCAGACATATAAGTAAACATTGTATCTGGCCAATGTAACATAGTTGCTTCAATGAATGTTAGTTTTGTTTCTCCCAAATCTAAGGTATCACCTGTTTTTACATTAACAAAGTTCCAATCTTTGTGATAATGACCTCTTATTATAGCCTCACCTTTTGCTGTACAATAGATAGGTGTTTGAGGTATTTCTCTTAATAATTCTTCTAATGCACCACTATGGTCTATTTCGTTGTGGTTCATTATTATGTAATCTATTTTATTAAGGTCAATCTCTTTTTTCAAATTATTTACAAACTCTTTGTCATAAGGCAACCAACAAGTATCTATCAAGGCTGTTTTTTTGTCCCTTACAAGATAAGAGTTGTATGAAGAACCTCTATGTGTAGATAATTCTTCTCCGTGAAAAGTTGTCAATTCCCAATCAACCTTACCTACCCATGTAACTTTATTTGTTATTTTCTTTCCCATTGTTTTATATGTTTTTTAATTATTATCAGTATGCAAAAGTAGTAATTATTTTTTACATAGACAAAATTACACCTATCCTACATTTATAAATATAGAATGAAAACTCTAAGAAATAATATCAGAATTTATATTTACCTTATTTGAAAAGAATTTTACTATTCTTTGTTTTGCAAGAATGCAACAAAAAATACTAAAACTATTATTTTACTTTCTGCATTCAAAAACTTTTTATATCTTTGCAAAAATGAAATAAAACGAAATTATTATGCAGGCACAAACTATAGAACTTCAGAAATATAATATTATTCAACAGATAATGAATATAGATAATTCTTCTCTTTTAAATAAAGTAAGTAAATATATAGCAAGAGAAGAGAAAAAAGTCGCTACTATAGAGGAAAAAGACGACACATCTATGACAAAAGAAGAGTTTTTTGCTATGATAGATGAAAGAATGCAAGAGTACGAAAAAGGAAACTACTATACTTTTGATTCAGTAGAAGAAATGGTACAACATTTTAATAATTTATAATTATGTATAAGGTTGTATTTGAAAGAAGTGTAGATATAGCAAAAGGTAAATAGTGGAATAACACTATAAAATAAATAATTCTACAAAAATGAAGAAAATAATAAATGTTTTAGTTTCGCATTCAGGAGATAATTTTTGTGCAGAAAGCAAAGATGTTCAAGGTTGTTATGCTACAGGAAAAACAGTTGAAGAAGTGAAAAAAGAGTTTTCTTCTGTTGTAGAATTTCATTTAGAATGTTTATCCTCAGACGGAGAAGTTTTACCTATAGAGAAGAATAATTATGAGTTGGAATATTCTTTTACAACTGAGGCTTTATTGCAAGCCTACAAAGATTTATTATCTTTTTCAGTGTTGAGCAAAGTTACAGGTATAGACCAAGAACTTATAAATAACTATGCTAATGGAGAAAAACGTCCAACAAAGAAACAGAGCGATAAAATACTTATGGGTTTTCATAGAATATGGAATGAACTGCTTGCAGTAAAATAAAAATATATTTTTACTTTTTTTAAGAATATTATGGAAAAAGATGAAATCATAAAGAAGATACAGGATTATTTTGCAACGCAACCTGTAATAAAGGCATGGCTTTTTGGCTCTTATGCAAGAGGAGAGCAAACCCCAGAAAGCGATATAGATATTTTGGTGGTTTTTGACCAAGAAACCGGTAAAGGTGTTAGCCTTTTAGACCATATAGGTATTGCCTATGGATTGGAAGACTTGTTAGGAAAAAAGATAGACTTAGTTACAGATGGAACACTTTTACCATTTGCAGAAAAAACAGCAGAAAAAGATAAACAATTGATATATGAGAGAACCTATTAAAGACAAAGGAAGATTGGAACATATACTTGAATGCATAAATAATGTATATGAATTTATAGGAAATAAGACTTTTGAACAAATAGTCAAAGATAGAATGTGTTATTTTGCTATCCTCCATCAATTTATGATAATAGGTGAAGCTTCTAATTTACTTACTAAGGAGTTTAGAGAAAAGCATACTAAAACTCCTTGGAGAAATATTATTGGTATGAGGAATTATGTAGTTCACGGATATGATATTGTTAGTAAATTTGAAATCTTATCTGTTTTGAAAAATGATTTACAACCTTTGAAACAGCAAATAGAAGAATATATTTCAGAGTTTGATATTTCAGAGGAATAATATCTAAATACTATCTAAAGAAAAGAGGAGCAAAAGTGCTTCTCTTTTTTTGTGTTTGGTGGGGTAGAGTTTTTGTTTCTTTGTTTAGAGTTTTCTAAAACTTGATTTCATTTTTCTAAAACAAAGTTCTACGAAATTAAAACAAAGAGATAGAATTCTAAAACAAAGTTCTACAAAATTAGAACAAAGAGATAGAAAATTAAAACAAAGTTCTACAAAATTCTTTCTTTGTTTTAGAAAAATAAAGTAAAGAGATAGAAAAGTAAAACTTAGTTTCGTGGGGTTGAAACTAAGTTTTGAGAATGTAAAATAAATTACTAATAAAATAAGTATATCAAGTGATAGACATGGAAAAAGGTGGGATATTATTGATAATATACTTATTTTCTATGAAAAAAATGTTATCTGAAAATTCCTACTCGTTTAATATCTCCGTTTTCTCTGTTTATGATTATGGTGCTAAGAAGTAGGTTTAGTTTCAATCCTTCTGCACCTATATTTACTTGTTTTAGATTGGCACGTTTGCGAAACACAAAGCCACATTCTTCAGGATAATACTCCATATTGCCAAAAACTAATAGCAGATATTCACCCGACTTTATCTTTTGCGAGAAATGGCCAACAGAATCGGTAGTAAAACAGATGGTGTTAGGATTGTAAGTTATGGTATCTATCCAATGTTTTGCCATTTTCACTATTTCGTCAGCAGAAATATTGTGCCTATCTTCTAAAGTTTTTATAACTTTGTGATAGTTCTCCAACCAAAAACCGTAATTGGTGTTTGGATATTTGGCTATCATTTTTTCTAAAGTCTTTATCTCTTTTTCTGCATTCGCTACAGCAATAGCATCGTCTATTATGCTGACATCTATTACCGTATCAAAGAAAGGCATAAGGTAAACTTCAGCAAAATTTATTGTCTTGTTCATTTCTTTTACCTCTCCTGTAATCTCTGTCATTGTGTCTTTCTTTTCAATGATAGGTTCTTCTATTACAGACTCTTTTTTCTTGCAAGAAGATAAAACAACGACAAAAAACAATAGACAATAAAACAAATAATAAACCTTTTTATAACTATGTGTTTTCATTGTAAATATATTCATAATCAAATTAAAATAATTAGAAAATGTATCAACGTTGTAGAAATTTACAACGCTGATACATGACAATGAAACATTAGTGTACAATTATTTTTGTGTTCTTAGATAAGCCGTCTTCGTTCAATGCTCTAATGATGTATGCACCACTTATAGCATTTATAGAGAATGTATATTCATCTCCGCTTATATTTTTTTCGTAAATAATTTGTCCAAGAGTGTTTAGAACTTGTACATGTTTAAGTCTTTCACCACGAAGATGAATTTCTTTATTCACATTGTAAATTCTAATATCTGCTATTTGCTTTTGAGTACTTGGAACGTCCTCTATTCCTACTGTATAAGGTCCAAAATGAATTTTATACTTGCCTTCGTTTTTACCTTCTTCAACGTCTATAGTTGCGTAATTACCAATAGATGAGAAATGAAGAGTATCATCATCTTCTATGCTATAAACTTCGTGCTGAATGTTAAGGTCGCAAATAATAGTGTCGGCTACAGCGTCCATAAGATAGACTTCCATAGAGTCTGTAGCACCTATAAGAGAGAAAGTAACTTGTTGCTCTCTCTGAGAAGAAAAACCAATAGGTACTTCGTAAGGAAGAGAAGTGAAAGCGTTGTGTCTTAGGTAAATATCATCAACAACAAAGAAAGGTTCTACAGAATGTTTTTCTGCAGTGGAAAGCATAGCGTATGCATCATTAACATCAAAACCATTACTTGCATTATCGTATCTAAAAGCAGTCATCTGAGATAAACCTTTTCTGCTATCTGCACAAAGGAAGGTCATCTTTTTAGGAAGAGAGGTTGTTTCGCTTTTGTTTGTAGCGGATTTCTTTTTAGACAAAGATACAACAGGCTCATAACTATATCCGTAAAGGTCTTGGTCTGAAATAGTACCGGAAAGTTTATTTGCAGGATTATCTGCACTTTCAGAAATAGCAACAAAGAAAGCGTCCCCAGCATAAACTCTTTGTCCTGCGTCATAAGAATCATATTGTCCGTTACCAAAAGCATCTACTCTATACTTGTATATACAGTTTCCTTGAATAGCATTACCTGTTCCGTCATTTGTTAGGTGTTTTAGTATCTGGTCTGCAGACATAACGGCAGTATAAGGATTTGCAATCAAGAACCATTTGCCCATAGTAGCACCACTACCATTAGAAGAGCCTAAGTTTTCTAAAGAAGATATATAATTACTTATTTCAGTGTTTGTGGTAACTACATTTGTATAGGCTTTAACTTTTCCTTGTTGGTAAAGAATAGGATTACTTGAAGTAACAACGGTATAATCCCAATCATCTTCTTTTGCCAAAGGGTGAGCAGTATTGTAAGACCAAACAAATATACCTTTACCATAAGGTAAATCGTGT
>JAFUGA010000001.1 GCA_017469625.1 Bacteroidales bacterium | reverse complement strand
TAATAATTCCTCCTTGATAACATCTATAAGTTTATCAAGGTCTTGTTTCATTTGTTCTATGTTCCCGTTATAATTTATCACTATATTCATATCTTTATACTTTTTCGTGCAGTCGGAGGACTTGAACCTCCCGTGTTAAGACCTTATCCGTTTATCTTATCATTACGGCTAACCTGCAACTGCCTCCCTCCCAGAACCTGTGATACGTGTATTACTTGTTATAATTACTATTGTATGTATTTGGCGTTTTCTTCCGTTATATAATCGTGCTTATAGTTATTTATAAAATCACTCGTCCATTTTACAAAACTTGCCAACTCAAGCCTTTTCATTATATTTATACGTTCATTGTCAAACTCTATCAAATAATCGTGTCTCCCTTCCTCACCTGCTATATTTCCTTCTATATATCTTACTCCTATAACTTCCTTACCAACATATAAACCACATTCCTTTAACTGCTCAGCAAGTTCTTTTGCTCCCTCCTCCGTACGTTCCAACTTCAATCCCATTAGTACTATAGAGTTTGAATCGTTATACTTTTCCAACTTCTCAAATGCTATCGGTTTTATATTTATCTTTCCCATAATCTTAATAGTTTTTAACGTTACTTACTATGCAATCCTCTATTGATACATCTATTCCTTTTTGTTCGCAGTAGTTCAACATCTGGCTTACTCTTGCAAATTGTTTCGGATACCTGTACTTTGTGTCTATCAATGTACAATACCCTGTTTCGTTATCAAATTTCACTTGATACCTCTTTTGGTCTTTTACTAAATTTTCCATTTCTTCTACTATTTTAAAGGTTACTATTTAATATTTCTTCTTTTATACTTTCATTCAATCCTCTTATAAGGCTGATTGGATTTATTCTCGGGCGTGTGTATCCTCTGCCAAATGTCGTTGGAATATCGTCCCAAAATACCGTTACCGTCTTCTTTGCCTGTTTGTTATAAACAAACATTTGCTTGCTCTTGCGTCCTTTTCTCATATCTTTATTATTTTTAAAGTTATTTTATTTTCTTTTTGCTACCTTATTACTTTTTCGTAATTTTGTAACCTAATTCAGTTTTGAATTACTTTGCAAAGATAGATAATATTATCCATATAATGCCTATTTTTAGGTATAATTTTTGAATTAATATTTTTAATCTATTGAAAATGTGCGAAATAAAAATAAAAGAAATACGAGAAAAATTAGGTCTAACTCAGCAAGAATTTGCTAAAAATATAGGCGTTCACTATAAAACAATTCAAAATTGGGAAGCTGGACGTCCTATCCCCGAAAGCAAAAAGGCAATATTATCTAAAATAATAGATAATAACCCTATAAAATCAGATTATGAAAAAGAATCTGACGACAATCTACGTGCTTTAATAGAAATATTAAAAATAACTCTTACAGAAAAAGACAAACAAATAGACCGATTATTATCCATTATAGAACAAATGAATAAAAAATAGTATGATTTATTGCATAGCAGATAAAAATGGAAAACGTGTAAATTTTAGAGGAAATAAAGAAGATTTAAACTATCTTTATAAAGTTCTTGGCAAATACGCTTGTACCAACGATGAAATAAGTAATCAACATTCAGCATTTAAGTCAAGAAGTCAATTAAACACATACTTTTTCTACGAGATAAGACATTGTTATTTAGGTGATAGAAATATTATTAATGATGGATATTTTGAAACGTATTACAAATTCATATCTTATGAATGTTCATTTTCTTGGGTATATATTTTATTCTTTATTAATAGTATTCGCAGAAATATGCATTTCTGCGATAGTTCTAAATTAGAACAAAGTATTCTTCTTTATTTAGAATATTGGATTGAAACAGCTATGCGTAATTATGATACTACAGGAGCGATTAATTTATCTAAATACATTACAAATCATATTGATGTTGATAATAAATACTTATACCAATATATGAGAAAAATAGATACACTTTTAACATCTATGCCTAACGGCAAAAAAACTTTTAGGACAATTGATTCTCTGATGTTAGCCTCAGATAATACACGTCCTGAATATACAGAATTACTTACTCAACTAACATTGGAAGCATTTGATTCTAAAACAACAATAGATTTATTAGACTGGGATTAAATTCTTAAAATATTTTAGTTTTTAGTTTATTTTAACTATTTTTATTATAGTTATACAGAATAATCTAACATACTTAATTGTTCCTATTTTGATTTTATGTATATACATCGGTTCTGTATATATCGTCAATAAAACCTCTTTAATACTTATATTTACACTTTTACCTTTTATCATTACAATCTTGTATTTTTAATAAAAAGTGGCAGTCAGTTGCCCGACCGCCACCACCTTTTAGACACTTCGCTTCTCAGCGATGTTTCTACGTCAATCCTTCTTCATTTCCACTTTTTTAGTGCCGAAACAGGATTTGAACCTGTATCACTTACCCTTTGTATCAATAGACCGCAGGAATGTAAGCATTCTCCCGTTAAACTATTCGGCATTAAAATAACCTTTAAAAAATAACTAAAAATGAACTTACGCAAATTTTACAATGCAAAATTACATAAACTTTTTATTATTCAATAACTTACACCATATAACAGCCTGCAAAAGTACCCCCTCAATCCTGCATTTTTGCCACTTTAAAGCACCGAAAACCGACAAATAACTCCTATACATCACAACAAAAATTTCCTCGTTTTGACCAACCAACTGACCAACCATTAGACCAAGCAACGCCTAATTTTACGTTTCAACCTATCTTTTACTCTTTCCGATTTTGACCGCTTATAAACCGCCGAACAACGATAAAAACAGCCCACAGAACGACAACAAAAGAACAGGGCGTAAAACCACGTTATTATTGGCTTTACACCCTATTTTCGTATCCTTGTTAAACGTCAATTAAAGACCGTTTAAACCCACATTAAAGACCTGTTAAAGAATAGTAGGCAAAAATTAAAGCAAAATTAAACCAAATTAAACTTTTTTTGCTTTTCGTTCAATCTGCAAAAATATATAATATCCTTTGTAAATCATTAAAAATCAGTTAAAAATCGGCAAAAATATAAATTACATTATTTTGCTCTTCGTACTTCTGCCCATAATTAAAAAATTTAGAAACGAAAAACGGTCGTTCCAAAAGAACGACCGTTTGAATTATGTTTAGTGCTTTGAAAAACTATTTTTTGATAAGTTTTTCTGTACGGTTGATTGTGTCGGTTACTATTCTTATGTAATATACTCCACTTGCAAGGGTTGAAGTTTCTAATTTTAGTTCTTGTTCTCCTTGTGCAAGTTTTGTTTCTTTGATTGTTCTGCCTTGAACATCTGTTACATAAATTGTAGCATCTGAATTTATTCCTTCAACTCTTAGCATAGCATCTTCTGTTGTAGGATTTGGATAAAGCATTACATTTATTCCGTTTTCTACATCATTGATACTGCTATTTACTGTCAAAGTAAGAACTACTGTACTGTCGCAACCATTTACATCTGTAAATACTTCTGTATATGTTCCCTCTGCATTCAATGTCTGTGTACCGAATACATATGGAACTTCATCTGGGTTGATTGTTACATCTACAGTGTTGTTGTTTTCAGGTCTTACAACCAAAGTTACTGTGTAAAGTGTATCACAATCATCGTTTTGACCAGCAACGGTTATTGTATTTTCACCCTCTGTTAATGTTTGACCATTGAACTCTGCTGTTTCACCGAAGCAAACTGTTACGGTTTCAGTAGCAGTATTCTGTGCATTAACTGTTAGGTTGATTGTGTAGTTTGTATCACATTCACCATTAACACCTGCAACAGTTGTTTGATATGTTCCTGTTGCGTTGTAAGTATTTCCGTTGAATGTGAATGTTTCACCAAAGCATACAGTTTCATTAAGTGTTGCTGTTGCAGGAGTGCAAGGTTCTTCTCCTTGTTCAAGTGTTGTGAATGTTACTTCTTCACCATATTGAGTACCATTACTTGTTGTTGCAAAGGCTCTATATGTGTAAGAAGTGTTTGCAGTCAAACCTGTTAAGTTAGCAGTCATAGTTGTTCCTGTAGCAGAAACGCTTGTATAAGTACCACCAACTGTTGCTTTCCATTCAAAACCTCTTGCTGTTATTGTTTGGTTACCTACTTCTGTTATTGCACCGTTAAGTGTTGCTGTTGTTTGTGCAATACCTGTTGCAGCATTTGTTACAACTGTAGGTTCTATTGGTTCTATGATAATGTTATCGTCATCATATACAGAAATTGAATCCAATCCTGTTCCGTCTGAATTCTCGCAAATACTTTCAAACATTATTTGATAATATTGTGAAGTAGTGTGTTCTGGTAGTGCCAAAACTTCTCTTGACCAACCTTCTGTTGCATTGGCTGTTTCATAAGTTTCAAGGTCTGTATAAGATTCTATAAGAGTCCATTCACCTTCACTTTCTGTTCTATAATAAACCTTTAAACCACTTGATATTCCTTCTGAAAATCTTGGTCTTGTAAGATAGAAACTTAAGTGTGGAGCATTCGCTTCTGACAAGTCAAAGATTGGAGAAATCAAACGAGGTTTCTCTGTTCCTGTACCATATGGTGCATAAGCAAAGTTTCCTCCATTTGTCATAGGATAAATATAAGAATCATATACTTGACCTATCTGCCAAATACGATTCTCATCTGTTTGAGAGTTATCTACAGTCCAACAACCCATATCTGTTGTAGTAAGTTGTGAAAAATCTTCTCCCCATGGTAATGTAGATATTACATCGCAAGCAGTCATAAAGTTATATGTTGTATAGAATGAATTATCTTCTTCACAAACAACAGCCATCTGAACAGTATAGTTAGTCATAGGATTTAAATCTTCTATTACTACATTCTCTGTTGTATTGTCTATTTCTATCCATTCTTCATCAGTAGTTGCTTTGTATCTCCCTACATATTCATTGCCTTCTGGTAATACTATTTCAGCAGATGTAGATGTTATGTTATCTACACTATATATTGGTGCCGAACAAACTACCGGACCAACAGATAGATTGGTTATTTCTACTCCCGGTTGGTCTCCTACACTACCATCATTCCTCCACATGAATGTTAGTTTTACCATGCCATTCGGATTCGGATTTGTCATATCTGTATAAATATGGATAGTATTTCCTTGAGTAAGATTTAACTTATAAGGATATGATGAATAAGAGGTTTGAGATAGAAAATCTTGGAAGTTCATAGCATTGTCATTTCCTGTATTGTAGTTAGAATAAGTTTCTTCATTTGTTCCTACAGGGAATGTCCAAGAACCATCTGTCAAGAATACTTTCAAATAATCAAAATCTGTTTCTCCTCCTACTTTAACATCAAACTCTATATGTAGTTGTCCTTCTGCTCCAACATTGAATGTTTTTTCTGCAGCAACACGGGTTGTATTTGATACATTATAACCAGATGTTGTTCCGTCTTGTGATATAAATAACGCACCGTGATTTTCTATAGTACCCATTACCCAACGGTTTGTACTTGTATAGTTGTTCAATATCCACGCTCTATCGCCTGTTTCTTCATCACCAGAAAAATCTGTAGCATAAGGTAAATCTACTGGTTCTTGAAGAGTGTTAAATGATAGAACAACACTTTGTGGGTTTGTTTCATCGCAATGAGCCACTATATAAAAATCATAAGATGTACTTTCGTTCAAATCTGACAAAGTAAGAGTGTATGTACCTTCTTCATCTCCACTTTCAAAGTTTGTTGCTTCTTCGTATTCTGAATCAAAAGATTGTTTGTAGAATACAGAGAAATCTTCTCCTGTAGAAGTCCAAGAAATAATTGCACTTGTAGAAAGTGGTTCTATTTCTATATTTGCAGGACGAGAACATGCAGGTATAAATTCAAATGTAATATCATCTACATATATATTAGAAGAATTTGTTCCCTTTAGAACAACATAAGAACCTTCTCCATTGTATGTAGATAGTGGTATTTCATAGAAATCATAAGTGTTTGTATTAACATTTACTGAAGATACTAATGTATAAGTATTCATATCAGTAGGGTCTGTCATTACACCTATTTCTATATTAACAGGACTTCCATCGTGTCTTGCATAGAATGTTATCTGTGTTTGAGATAAATCTATTGAAGAACTTACAGGAGGAAGAGCTGCTATGACGTTGTTTCCGTATATATAAAGGAAACGATTGCTGTTGTGAGCATTTCCACTATTATTTATAACGTAAGGATTAGATGTGTTTACAGTTCCTCTTGTCCAACAAGCAGGAAGAGGATTATTTTCTGTACCTACTGTTTCAAAATCGCAAGTATAAGGTAAATCTGTCAAAGCAGCACAAGGTGTAGTGAAAGTATATCTACGTGCTATGGCCTCTTCACAGTTTGGAGCAACTTCTACAATATAAGTTGTAATAGGTGCTAAATCGGATAATGTAATACTATTTTCGTTTGTTTGTTCTTCTGTCCAAGTATCTGTATTGTTTGTTCTATATCTTACAATATAAGTTTCTGCATATCCATTCCAAGAAAGAGTAGTTTCTTCAATGCTTAATTCTCCATCTATACTCAAAGATGATACAGGAGAACATTCACCTGCTTCTTGTACAATAATATCGTCTATATAAGCATCACCACTGTTAAGTTTTAATGCTATAAACTCTGCATCACCTTCATAACCTGCCAAAGAGATAGAAACAAGTTCTGAATAAGTATTACTTCCTGTTCCTGTGAAAGTATATGTATTTACAGGTTCAAAAGTAGATACGTCTGATGTATCTGTAATAGTTCCTACAGTGAAAGTTTTTGTTACAGTATTGTGGTCATAACAAGAGAAAATAACTTCCAAATTGGATATATCATAAGTATTTACATCTATCTTAGGAAGAATAACTATATTATCTCCACTAAAGTAAAGAGAGTGTGTGCCAGACTGTGCAAAAGATATATTATCTATTACTTGAGGGTAAGTATTTGTATTACCTCTATTCCAACAATAAGGCAAAGGTTGTTGTCCGTTAAGTTCACCTTCAAAATCGCAAGTATAAGGTAATTCATTCAATGTTATACAAGGAGTGATAATAATAGCAGGACCTCTGAATGCAGATGTATCTCCTTCTCCACATACTCTTGCTATGTAGATGAAATATCTTGTTGCTGGTTCTAAATCTGTAAGTTCGTGTGTTGTTCCTGTAGCATTAACATATGTTTGTTCCATTTCTTCTGAAATATCTGTACGGTAACGAATAACGAAATCTCCGCCTTCATCTTCTATACCTGTGTTCCAATTTAGAACAATATTACCTGCTTCGTTAGGAGTTGCAGTGAAAGAAACTACACCTGAACAAGTAGATGCTTCTACAACAATATTATCTACAGCAGCAGGAGCAACTAAACAACTTGCATTATAAGAATATCCCCAAGTCAAGCAAACCAATGCTTTTACACCAGATATATTTTGTTTTTCAAATGTCATATGTGTCCAATCTTCTGTTGAAACTACATATCCTAAACGATTAGAATTGTCTATGAAACCTGAAGTAGGTACAAGTGCAGGGTCGCAAAGGTAGAAAATAGTAGCAGAATACATAAGACCTTCTGCTGCATTGTGGAAACCTGAACATTTAGCATCAAGTTCTATTCTTGCAGTAACAGGGTCTTCTCCAAAATCTATAAGACGATAACTATAGATATATCCACTTGAACTTGTAGCAGCATAAGTACCTTGTTCATCATTTGAAATATAAAGAGCCATATCCTCGCCATCGTCTTCTATAGATGTACCTGTGCCTATTGTCCAATGGTTATTAGCATCTCCAGAAGTAGTTATCCACATATGATTTTCTTCCTCTTCTGTAAAATCGCATGAATAAGGAATAGTAGCAGGTATTTGTGTTGTTTGTATATGTTTTGTAGAAACGAAAGATTCTTCATCGTCATCACAAATATTTGTTACTCTTATTGTATAATTTGTGGCAGGATTTAAATCCTCTATGGTGTAAGGTGATTCTGTAATATAAACTTCTGTCCATTCTGCATCTTCTTCCTCATCGTTCTTGTACTCCAATTTAACTTGAGCAAACTCTCCTTCTATTTCTACATCTATAGTAGTAGAACCTGGAGTTGCAGACCAACTAACAGCAGGACAATTGATAGGAGCAATATAAATATTGTTTATAATTGCACTTGGTGTTGTTGTACCACCACTACCATCACTTCTCCATGTTATCATAAGTTTTGCAGTACCATTATGAATAGGGTTCAATATGTTTCCACTTGCTCTTATTACTTGGTTGTTTGTAAGGTTCAGCATATAAGGATAAGAAGTGTTACCTGTCAAATTCTTAACAGCAGAGAAATCAAGAGCCATATTAGTATAGTTGTAATTATTGTAATAAGTAGGGTTTGCAGTTGAAGAAGGTTCCAATGTAGAGTCTGAAGGCATAAGGAATACCTTAATATAATCATAAGAGGATTCACCACTACCTATGAAATCAAACTCTATATGAATACTATCTGCATCATTCATATTTACCAATCTTTCTGCAATGACGTTTGATACGCTACCATTGTTATAAGTGGCACTTATTCCTGTGCTACTTAAGAACAAAGATACATCTTCATAACCAGAAGGAGTTCCTATATACCATTTGTTCGCACAAGAACCATTTATAAGTTCCCAACCTCCATCTTCTACAAATGAAATCTCAACAGGAATATCCAAAGGTACAGTAGTTGTAGCAAAACTTACTTCCTTGTATTGTTCAAACACTCCATCGCATTCTGAGTATATTCTAACAAGGTAAGTTGTAGAAGACTCTAAACCATTTAATTCATAATATGTTTCAGAAGTAGTACCAAGTTCTTCCCACTCATCATCTGCATAACTTGGTTTTATCATTATTTTGTAATCGGATACATCTTCATTTTCTGCCCAAGAAATATTAGCACTTTCTTCTGTAATATCGCTTATTACAATACTTTTTGCCTTAGGGCAACCACCTACTTCTGCCCAAAAACGGACAATAGGTCTATAAGAATAAGTGTTCAATGAAGATAGAGTTGAGAAATCATAGACAGTATTATCATCAAATCTTTGGATACACGTACCATTTGCATTTGATACAGCAAAAGAAGGATAAGGATTGATGTACTGTGTGTTTTTCTTTACGATGATAACTAAGTTATCTCCACCGTAATCATAGGCATTGTCAAGGTCTATTGAAAACCAATCATCTGTAATTGTAACATTGCCTGTATAAACAAGTTCAACATCACTTTCTGTTAAAGCAGTAGCAGAACTCAATGTGGTGTTTGAGGTTTCACCCATCCAAATCTGCACTGAAACCGTTGGATTTGGAGTAACACTCTGCACTGTTTTGTATGCAATACGTGTTATAGAACCAACACCCATTTCCTCCAATTCCTGTGCCGTGTATAGACATTGTGAGAAAGAATTGTTGTAATACAGGTTGAAAGGAACGACATTGTCGTACGTAGTTTGCGTTCCAATTTCCACATAATCCTCTTGCGAGAATCCACTGAGGCTCATAATAATCGCCATCAGCATAAATAAAAATGTTCTTTTCATTTTACTTAGGTTTTAATTTGTAAATTAAGTTTTTTATTTATTATAATTTTTCTATCGTTTTAATATTCTTATGTTAAATAATATCTTAATGATTGTTAAAAAAATGAGAAAAGTTTATACAAAAATCCCTGTATTTCAGCATACAAAAATGTTGAAATACAGGGATTGCTATATTTACAGATTATTTCTGAAAGGTAGATTGTAGTTTCTACCCCCCCCCATATAGTTGTATATCAATGTATTATGATAGTAATAATCCTTCATAAACAAATATTTAATTACTATTGAATACCGCAAAGGTAGAGTTTTTTCATAAATCTACCAAATAATTTTATTACTTTTTTAACTCTTTTTTCTATAAATCTCAGTTATGTTAGTAAAAATCATTGTTTTATAAAGAAAATTTCTTTCTATTTATTTTATTTAAAAAACTTTATTTCACTCTGATGAAACGAAGTTTTAATTTCACGAAACAAAGAAAGAATTTTCTAAAACGAAGTTCTAATTTTCTATCTCTTCGTTTTAGAAAATTAAAACAAAGTTTCGTCAGAACGAAACAAAGAGATATTTTTGTAAAATAAGAGAAGATGTTTTCACAAGTACAAAAAATTGATTACAGATTATTTATGAAAAAGTTTGGTTTTTAGTCTATTGAAACTTCTTTTGATAGTTCTTACAGAGATTATATTTTTTGCAGTACGAGATATATGCAAGTCGTCTTTGTTTTTTGCAGAAGTGGATAGGCCGTGAGTATAGGCATCGGCAATAGCAGCATTAAGTTCAAAACCTATAATCAAAACATAAGAATTTAAGTATATCCACAAAAGAAAGATAATCATAGCACCTATAGAACCGTAAAGTGCATTGTAACGAGAAAAATGTGTAATGTATAAGTTAAAACCTTGCGACATAAGTATAAAAAGTACAGTTCCTAAGGTAGCACCAGCAGAGAAAAATCTGTAACCTTTTTTGTTTGCAGGCACAACATAGTACATTATGGCAAAGGTTAGGTATATAAGAATGATGATTGTTACCCATTTAAGTACTTTTAGGACATAGTATTGGAAGAAAGTTTTTATTGTTTCATTGACTATAAGGTAAAAGATTACTTTTTTAGAGAAAAGTATTAAAGCTATACTTATTATCAAACCAACAGATAATCCTATGACAAGGGCAATACTTATAAGTCTTCTTTTTAGGAATTTAGTCTTTTTTTGAGTGTGCTGAGATTGGTTAAGAGTTATGATAAGAAAATTGACTGCCGAAGAAGCCACATAAATAGAAGAAATGATACTTATAGACATCAAACCTCTATGTTTGTGAGAGATAATATCTGTTATAGTATTTGAAACGTAATCAAAAGCACTCGCAGGTAAAAAAGTCTCAATGGATTCAAGTATTTGTTCGGTATAACTTTCTAAGTTTAAGAAAGGTAGTATGGTGAATAAGAACAAAATCATAGGGAACAAAGAGAGAAAAAAATGGAAACTAAGGGCAGCACTTCTTTGATTAAGTACTCCTTTGGTCAAACCTTTTATAAAAAACAGAAGTACATCAAAAAGAGGTACTCCTTGAAATCCCGGTAAAACCAAAAGACGTGATGCGTGAAGCATAGTTCTTATTGGTCTCCAATATAGAAATTTTCTCCAATATTGTTCTGCTTGCTTGTTCATATAGTTTTATTCATCGGCAAGAAGACTTATATCCAAAGCTGAAATATGATGAGTCAATGCTCCCACTGAAATATAATCTACTCCAGAAGAAGCATACTCTACAAGGGTATTTTTATTTATTCCACCAGAAGCCTCTGTTTCGTAACGGTGGTTTATTATCTCAACTGCTTTCTTTAAATCCTCTACAGAAAAATTGTCAAGCATTATTCTATCTACTCCACCTGTAGCAAGGACTTGATTTAGTTCTTCAAAGTCTCTTACTTCTATCTCTATCTTTAGATGTAGGTTGTTGTCTTTTAAAAATTGGTTTGTCTTGGTTATTGCTTGTTGTATTCCTCCTGCAAAATCTATATGATTGTCTTTTAACATAATCATATCAAACAAACCAAAACGATGATTCTCTCCTCCTCCTATTTTTACAGAATATTTTTCTATCATACGAAGAGTAGGTGTTGTTTTGCGAGTATCTAACAACTTGGTGTGCATACCTTTTAACAAAGAAACATATTCATTTGTAGTAGTGGCTATACCAGACATAAGTTGTATGTAGTTAAGTGCTGTTCTTTCGGCAGAAAGTAGGTTTCTTGCGTTTCCACTTATACGTAACAAAATATCTCCATAGTGGATTTTATCTCCGTCTTTGAAATATTTTTCTATATTGACAGAAGAATCTACTTGTTCAAACACCATACAGAAAACATCTATACCACAAAGTACTCCTTCTTGTTTGGCTACAAGTTTTACTTTTCTTTGTGCAGAATTATCTATGCAAGAGATAGAAGAATAATCTCCAGACTGTATATCTTCTTTAAGAGATTGTTGTATATGATTTTTTAGAATTTCTATATCCATATTATCGTTTTGTTATGATAAGTTTGCCTGTCCAATCTATATTATCTCCCTTTACCATTATGATATATGTTCCTGTAGCAAGGTTTGAAAGGTTTAATGCGTTATCTCCTTGTTTTAGTATCATATTTTTTTGCATTATCTTTTGACCAGACAAAGAAGAAACAGAAACCTCAACATTTCTTTCTCTCATCTCAGTACATACAAGATTTACATTACCATCTGAAGGGTTTGGAGTAAGAAGAATATTCTTTGGAGTATCGCTTTGAATATCATCTAAACCAACTGCGTATTTTACAAACACACTATCTACTCCAGAAGTTGCATTGTTACAAACACCACTTTTAACCACTGCTCTGTAGTGCCAATAACCCTCACTTATAGGTTTTGTGTATAGTAAAGATATTCCTTCGGAATTTTCTTCTGTCTGCCAATCATAGTAAGGACGTTTGTATTCCCAATATTGTATTTCACCATTATAAGCCCTTAACTCTAATGCAATAGTGTCATACATAAAAGCAGTATGTACTTGTGCGAATACATTACCACCACGAGAAGCAGAAGATATACGCATACATACAGCATTACTTGTATCTATGGTTGCACCAGAAGTAATTATTCTTCTATAGTATGTAGTTGTGAAAAGTTGTCTTGGGTTGTACCACTGAAGATAATTAACACTTCCTTCGTTGCAAGGCTCCCAATTGATAGAGTCTGTAGAAGAAATCCAAAGATACTCAAACTCTTCATCGCCACCAGAAGGTTCACTTCCCTGTATTCTTGCTGGAACAGAGCCTTCACATAAGTTTTGACTTTCTGAAATAACGTTGTTTTGTATAGGATAATACAAAGTAGTTACAATGTAGGTTTCTCCGTATGTTGTACCGAAAGCATTGGTTGCATACGCACGTAAATAATATGTTGTTAGTAAATCCAAGTTTGTTATATTTACAGTATAATCGCCTATACCAGAACCTGAAGTTTTAACATTGTCTGCCAATGTAGGAGTGCTGTTGGTAGATGAATAACAAACACCTCTTGCAGTTACATCGCTTAAACCAGAGTAAGAAACATTTGCTACCATCTGTACAGAATTGTATGTAGAAAGATTGACTGAAACAGTTGTAACAACAGGTACTTGTAAGGTTGCATTTATGTTTATATCCTTTACATTAACTTTTCCACCTATAGTGCTTGTAGATTCAAAGGCTATGTAAGAAACAGATGATTGGTGTGAAGCATCTGTAGGTATGTTTATTGTAACGGTGGTATAGGAAGTAGCAGCGTTGTTATAGGTTGCCAATTCTTCCCACTCAGTTTCATTGTTGCCATTATTGAATAGGACTTTTAAAGGATTAACAGAGGAAGATGATTGTTTGTAAGAGAAAGTAACAGTCATATTATCTCTATTCTCTAAATTCAAAATAGGCAAGATAAGTTTTGAAGTATAACCTGCATCATTTGCAGAAAAAGTATAAGAATCGCCTTCTACATACCAGCCTCCTTTGTTGTCAAAACATAGAGTGTCAGAAGAGTTCAAAGAAGGTGTGTAAGGAAATTCTGTTATACGGGTGCATTTTGTAGAGAACACTATTTCATCTCCATAACTTACTAAACCTTGGTTTTGTGCAAAGGCTCTTAGGTAGTATGTTTGTGAAGGAAGTAAGTTAGTTAAATCTATTTGATGAGAACCTATTGCTGTAGTATTTGATATGAACACTTGGTTGTCTATCGTTGGTGAAGGTGTATCGCTGATGACTACTCCTACTCTTTCCAATGGAGTATAACCTGTAGAAGTAACAGAAATGCTTGCATTAGCAGAATTATCTGTTATGTTGTTTATAGAATTTGTAACTACAACAGGGAAAGCATTAACATTGGATTCTATTATTTCTACATCGTCTATACCTATACCATGACCACCACGCAAATTGCATTGGAAACCTATAAATAATGTTTTGCTTTTTACAGGTAGGGTTATAGTATCTCTCTTCCAAGTTTCTATACTTTGGTTGGTATAAGACTGCAAAAGAACCCACTCTCCTGTAAGAGAAGTTTTATAATAAACAGTCAAGTAATCTCTTTGATTGCCTATACCTTTTTGATGATGTGCAAAGGCTAATTTTGGTTGAGATAATACAGTAATATCTGCTGGAGGTGTAACGAGCATAGTTTGTTGGTTCGGATAATTGCCGTAATAAGAATGTATATATGCAAACTTTTCTCCACTTGCTGCACCTTGTACTCCACCGTCTAAAACTGTAGTTGTAACAGATTGCCATTTGTTTGCAACATAGTTTGTAGATTCTTGAGTCCAACATTCTAATGATTCCTCATCTTCTTCAAAAGAAACTTTATTTGGAAACAATGAAGAGGAATTGCAAGGAGTTTTTATAGTAAAGGTTTCTCCGTAATTGGTGTTAGTTGTTGTTACAAACGCCCTTATATAATAGGTTGTGTTTGGTTCGTATGTTGTTAGGATATTTGCTATATTGTTACCTGTAGAAGTTGATATTATAACGTTATCGTTTATTGTAGGATATGCAGAAGTAGAATAACAAAAACCTTTAGATGTTACGGTTAAATTGTTAGATACTATGCTTGCAGTCATATTTATTGTATCTGAAGAGAAAGTTACTGCCGAGTTTATTATTCTTGCATAATTTGTAGTATCCATAAAAGAGAAAGTTATATTTCCCGTATTTGTGTTTTCTGCTATATGATATATAGGTTTACCTAAACTACTTCCTGTAGAAGAGTGAGAACTTGGAGTGGTTTCGTCTGTAAAAGAAGTTTTAGAACTTGTTCCTGGGAAAGGATTTCCTCCACCTACATAGTTAGAATTATTTGCAGAAATTAGAAGATAACCTTCTGAACCCTGCACAGCATTTACTTGATTATTTAACCAACCAGATACAGTAGGATTTACTCTGAAAACAAGCATGCCATGACCAGAAGTATAAGTGTCCCAACCTACTTGTTGTCTGTTTTCTAAAATAAAATATTCAGAACTATTTGGGAAAGATATTTTATAGGCTTTATTTGATGAATGCAAAGGAGGTAGGGTGTAAGTTCCTGGTTGGTTTATATCCTCTAAAGTGATGAATGAACCAACTGTTCTTTCCATAGCAGACCATAAAGGAGGGCATTTGCCATTGTTGTTATAGTTTCCACTGGACATAATATCCCAACTTTCAGGAACAAAACAAGAACCATTTGATTCATAATCTGTATCGTAATAGTCTGGTTGTCCTAAAGCGTGAGAAAATTCGTGGCATATAGTGCCAATGGTTAAAGGTTGGCTATACGCAGACGTTCCTCCAAATTCAGAAGAACAACTATAAGTTCTTACTTGAACCCCGTCTACGTAATATGGAGAAAATAGTTGTCCTTGGTGTGGCCAAATAGTGTAGGCTTCGTTACCACTGCTTTCAGCATAACCAGCATAAAGAACATAAACGCAAGGTACAGTATTTCCTCCGTTGGCAAATTCTGAAAAATCTACATCTTCATCTGCAAACTGTACGGCTTCTGTAATCAAAGTTCTTGAGTGCATATCAGTGTGAGTGTTTTCATAATTCTCACCATAATATTGTATACTGTTAGCTGCTGTATAAGGACCTACAACTGTAGCCTGCACGTTGAGTTTTCCAAAAGTAGAGGCAAGGAAATAATCGTGTACACTGCCTTGATGACCATTTTTAGAATAACCTACTTGATTGAATAACTCTTCTATCTCTTCCGCTGGTGTAGTAAAAGCATAATCATTGAAAGACATCAAAATAACGATTATCTTATAAGTTACCACATCGTCATTCATCTCTCTGTATAACTCTACTTTATTGCGAACATCTTCTGTTACTTCCCAATATTGTTTCATTATACTAACCTGCTCTGAAGAATAGAAAAGGTTTCTGTCTATTGTAGCCAAAAAGTTCAACTCTTCTGTAGTTCTTTCTCCTACATTGTGTGCTATAAATGAAGAAGGAATCATACCACCTCTTCCATCAGACATAGCATAAACAAAGTTGGAATTTTTATCTCTCATAAGAGTATAATTATCCATAGTTTTAGCCCAAGCAACTCGCTCATCTCCTTTCATAACAAGGGTAAGCACAGTGCCATCTGACTGAGATACATTAACAGGATAAGGATACGCAACTACCGCTTGAGTAGTCTGCATTGCGAACAAAACTGTGAAGAACAGTATTACAAATAATTTTCTCATATCAATATATTTATTTTTTTCAAAAACGAGTTGCAAAGATATAAATAAAATATCTAAATACCAAATAATCAATAAAACAAGATATTATTTTCGTTTTCCAGAATAGAATACATTTTAATCTATTTTAGGAATTACACCTTCTAATATTTCTATAAGTTTTACATTTGCCAAACTAACGTTTTCTAAAACTTCTTCGTGGGTTGGTTCTTGTAGTATATCTTCATTAAATACATTTGAGATAACAGAAAAACCTAAAACTTTCATTTTTGCATGTGCTGCTACGATTACTTCTGGTACAGTACTCATTCCCACAGCAGAAATACCCAATTGTCTAAACATTATGTACTCTGCATCTGTTTCAAAGCTTGGTCCTGTATTGCCTACATAGATTCCTTGTTTCAAAGTAATGTTATTATTTTGAGCAAACTCTAAAGCAAGTTGTCTAAGATTTTTATCATAGATATTAGTCATAGAAGGAAATCTTTCACCCAAAGTTTCTTCGTTCGGTCCTATAAGAGGATTTGGCATACGTGAGATATGGTCTGTTATCAACATAATATCCCCTGCTTTAAAACTTTTATTTACTCCTCCAGCAGCATTTGTTACTATTAGTGTTTTTATTCCTAACATCTGCATAACTCTTATAGGAAAAGTAACTTGTTGCATTGTATATCCTTCATAATAATGAAAACGTCCCTGCATACAAAGAACATATTTATTCTTTATTTTTCCTACTATCAAATTGCCTTTATGACCTTTAACTGTAGAAACAGGAAAATGTGGTATATCTTTGTATGGTATGGTTATAGAATCTTCTAATCTATCTGCCAAAGGAGATAATCCACTACCAAGTATTATTGCTATTTCGGGTTTAACTTGTACTATTTTTTCTAAATACTGTTTAGCCTCTAAAATGTTTTCTAATGTCATCTTCTATATCTTTTATAAAGTTATTATCAATTTGTATTTCTATATCTTGTACATAAAAATCTATACCTCTGTTTTGCAATCTTTGTGCATCTTTCTGAGTTGTTACTATCAAAGCAGAATACTTCTTAGATAGTTTTTTTATGTGCAGAATATCTTTATCCAAATAATTATAATGGTCTGGATATTTCAACACCTTTTTCACATTGCAAAAACTATGCAAATAATTTTCCAAAGGACGAGGATTGTCTATACCAGTTACAAGTAAGATATTTTTTTTCTTTAGTTTCAAAAGACTGTCGCTATATTTTATAGTAGAGAAATATAATTTTTGATAAGGCAAAATATCTATACCTTTTTTTATAACGTTTATTCTTTGTCGTATCTCTTTGTTTAAATTTTCTGTTTCTTTGTTTCGCTGTTCTAAAATAAAGTTTCCGTTTTCTAAAACAAAGTTTGGTGATTTGGTTACAACTATATAGTCGGCTCTTCTTTTTTCTTTTTGTCTTTCTCTCAAACGACCATAGGGTAATAATTTATCTTCAAAAAATGGACGAGAATATTCTGTAAGCAATATAGTTTTTGTAGGTGTGGTTTTGCGATATTGGTATGCATCATCAAGGATTACTAATTGTATATTAGGATATTGTTTTATTATATAATCTATTGCTTCATTTCTATCTTTATTTACAAAAAACTTTACCTTTGGGAACTTAGTGCTCATTTGTTTAGGTTCATCGCCTACTGAAAGATAATCATCTTGTGGCGTTATTTCCTTTAGCCCTTTTGTCTTTCTTTTATAGCCCAAACTTACAATAGCCGTTGGAAATTTATCTTTAAGATTTGTCAAAAGATATTCCACCATAGGTGTTTTGCCCGTTCCTCCCACTCGTAGATTGCCAACACAAAGCACAAAAACTTTTTTGTATTTTTTAGATTTGATAATGTTCTTATCAAAAAGCAAGTTGCGTATGGTGGTAATAAATTTGTACATTTCTTAGTTGCAATTATAGATAAAAAGTTTCGCTCCATCGTAATGCGCACAATAAGAAAACAAAGCTCTTTTAGCCTTATTACCCTTTACTGCCAAAGGAGAGCCATCTACACTAATATATTGTGCATTGCATTTAGGACAAAAAATAGTCAAATGCGTGGATTCATCTACCTCAACCCTACCTTTGCAATCCTTAACAACGCAAGTACGTTCGTAAGCGACAAAATCATAATAACTTTGTCTAAATATGATTACTCCTCTGTTTCCTCCATAAAAATATTCCCAACCTCTACTTCCTACATTCAAATTATAATATTCTGTACTGTTTGGGTCTATGTAGAAATTTACATATCCCCATTCATCAAAATCATCATTGCAACTTGTGAAAAGAAAAACAGTTGAAAGAATAAATAATATGGCAAAAACTTTGTTTCTCATACATCTATTATTCTGCTACAAAAAAAGCAACTAAAAGAACATGTCCAACTTTATATAAAGATTCTTTGCTGATACAATCTATATTGTCTTTTGTTGTATGCCAATAAGGAAAGAAACTTCCTTTAGGAGAATTTTGCACTATATCAATCATAGGAATTTTTGCAAAATGGTTAACCCATACATGGTCGTCCATAACACTGCTTTCCATAGAATTGATAAAAATATTAGAGTATCCTAAATCGTTTGCTATGTTCCAAACCGTATTCATAATAGAAGAAGCGTACGTCATACTCTGTTGTTCTTTTGTAAATCTTAAATTCTTGTACCCAACCATATCAAGCAATACACCATATTTAGCAGAATAATAAGGAATATGAAGATTCTTTGCCCAATATTGGGAACCCAAACACCAATCGTTTTGTTCCTCTACTACAGTATCTGCCCAACTTGGTGAACCTTGGTCTTCCAAATCAAAAAGAACAATATCCAAACCTTGTTGTAAGGTTTTACCCTTGATAATTCTTGCTACCTCCATCAAAACTCCTACTCCGCTTGCTCCATCATTTGCACCCAATAAAGGTTTATGATGATTTTCTGCACTCTCATCTTTATCTGCCCACATACGAGAATCCCAATGAGAAGCAAAAACAACCCTTGAAGTAGAGTTTGGATTAAAAGAGGCTATGATGTTTCGTCCCGATACTTGTTTTCCATTCCAAAGAGTAGCAGAAAATGGTTGTACATAAACAGTATCTGCTTTCTCTTTAAGGAAAGATATAATCCAATCTCCACATTTTTCTGCTGCCTCACTCTCTGGTATTCTTGGACCAAAATCACATTGAGTTTTTACATAGTTATAAGCAGAGTCTGCACTGAATGTAGGTATCTCAACTTTCTTATAATCTACCCCTGTTTCATCTTCTTCTGTTTCCTTTTTGCAAGAAGACATTATGGTAGATAAAACAAGTATTACTAAGAATATTTTTATTATTTTATTCTCCATATTACACCTTCTTTAGAATCTTTTATCTCTATGTTTAATTCTTGTAAAGCATCGCGTATTTTATCGCTTGTTGCATAGTCTTTTTGTTCTCTTGCACTTTTACGCATATCTAAAATTAAAGACATCAAACCTTTGATTATCTGTTCATCATCTCCTTTTTCAGAATCTTTTAAACCTAAAACGTTTTCGTAAATATCATTAAAGTTCTGCAAAAGAAAATCTTTGTCTTCTTTAGTTATGCATTCTTTTTTGTCAGCTATGGAATTGATATGCTTGCTCAGTTCAAACAGATTGGCAATACAAATAGGTGTATTGAAATCATCAAGTATTGCATCAAAAGCATCTTGGATTATTTTCCTTACATCAAAACTTGTCTTGTCGCTTTCCGGTAAAGTAGGTATCTTGTTCTTTGCTTCAGTCAAACGAGCCAAACCTTTTTCGGCTGCAATCAAAGCATCGTTAGAAAAGTCCAAAGTACTACGATAATGAGCCATAAGCATAAAGAAACGTATAGTCATAGGAGAGTAAGCTTTCTTTAATAAATGATGAGAACCCTCAAACATTTCTGTCAATGTTATGAAATTATTGTAAGATTTTCCCATTTTCTTACCCTCTATGGTTATCATATTATTGTGTAACCAATATTTAGCAGGCATCTTTCCATAAGCACCCACACTCTGTGCTATTTCGCAATCGTGGTGAGGAAACATCAAGTCCATACCTCCTCCATGTATATCAAATGTTTCTCCCAAATATTTTCTTCCCATAGCACTACACTCCAAGTGCCAACCAGGAAAACCTAACGACCAAGGACTTGACCATTTCATAATATGTTCTTTTGGGGCTTTTTTCCAAAGAGCAAAATCAAAAGGATTCTTTTTATCTCTTTGTCCTGCCAATGCACGAGAGTTATCTTTGGTATCCTCCAAAGTACGATGTGAAAGAATACCGTATTGTTTTACTTGGTCGTTATATTTCTCTACATCAAAATATACACTGCCTTCACTCTCATAAGCCAATCCTTTTTCTATAAGAGTCTTTATCAAATCTATCTGTTCTATAATATGACCAGAAGCAATAGGCATAAGGTTTGGTCTAAGACAATTCAACAAATCCATAGCCCAAAGATACTTTGCTTCATAATATTGAGCCACTTCCTGAGGTTCTTTGTTTTCTACCGCTGCTTTTTGTTCTACTTTATCTTCTCCCTCATCTGCATCGTTAAGAAGATGACCAACATCTGTAAAGTTTCTAACATATCTTACATTATAGCCTATATATTTTAGAACCCTATAAATAATATCAAACGTTATTGCACTGCGAGCGTGTCCCAAATGACCTTCACCATACACTGTAGGACCACAAACATACATACCTACCATATCATTATGCAAAGGTCTAAAGCCTTCTTTAATACCGCTTAAAGTATTATAAACTTGAAGATTTTCTTTTTGTAGTGTCATATCTAATTTATCTTTATTCTTTTACTAACCATTCTTATACTGATAGTTCCTATTATTAACACAATAACTATCACTCTTATTATATCCCAAAACAAAATTTTTATAGGAAAAGAATCTATAACAAAACTATCTTGAGTAAGTTTTATGAAACCAAACTGCTGTTGAAGATAACAAAAAACTACTCCTATAATAACTCCTATAAAACAACCCAAAACATTTATTACTTGACCATAAAGAAAATAAATATTACGCAAATCTTTTTTCGTTGTACCTATGGCCCTGAATAAAAAATTCATATTCTCTTTTTGAATATGCAGAATAATCAAAGTACTTATTATGTTTATAGTTGCAATAAATATTATCAAAGAAAGAATAATATATACCGCCATTTTCTCGCTTTTTGCTATGCGAAAATATAGCGGTTGTTGTTCAAAGATATTTTTTACTGAAAGATTTTCTTTAAAGTTTTCATTCTTTCTTATCTCTTTAATAATTTTCTCTGTGTCATATTTTGCAGATGGTAAAACATATAAATAATTCACCTCATCTTTTTTATATGATAGTAGTTCTCTTGCATTATCTATAGACACAAATATATAATTGTCATCTAAATCACTTCGTGTTATATAACTTGCTGTGTATCTAAAAACTGTTGTTTTCAACATATCTTCCACCACTATAGCATCATCTTGTTTCTGAGGTATGCTTACTTTTACGGGAATATTCATTTTTTCAGCCCCTTTGTTTAGTCCCATCTTCAAAGCAAGGTTTATACCCATTATACACTCACCATATTTCAACCCATCAAAGGTTTCTACCCCATTTGCAATACTTGTATCTAATGGATTGTAATGAAAATACGATTCATCTGTGCCTATCATCTGCACAACTTGTCTTTCGTCTCCAACAGTCAATAATATAGTTTGATTAACTATAGGAATAATAGTCTGTATTCCCTCTATGTTTCTTATGTGTTCTACTTGCGAAACAGAGAACTTTTTTCCTTTTTGTGCAGAAATAAGTATAGGTGGATTTTCTTTTGCTAACATTTGCTCGGCTACAGAAGTAAAACCGTTGAAAACACTCAACACAACAACCAAAGCAAAACTTACTACAGCAATACCTATTAAAGAAATCAAAGAAATAATATGAACAATACCTTTATTTCTTTTGGAGAAAATAAGTTTTCTTACCACAAAAAAAATATCTCTCAATTTCATTTCTTGATTTCTAAACTTAATATTGTAGTTCTTTACTATTATTGTTTCAAAAGTTCGTCTATGCGTTTAGCATAGTCTAAAGTATCATCAAGATAAAATGTTATATCTGGTATAATTCTCAATTGATGTCTTTCTCTTTGACCTAAATACATACGTATAAGGTCTTTTTTCTCTCTTAAGAGTTTTAAGACATATTCAGACGGAGTAAGATTTTTTTTCTCCTTTTCATCTTTTACTGTTTCCAAAACATTGGTTGGAGCAAATATACTTACATAAACTCTCGCAAGAGAAAGGTCGCTTGTAACATCTACCCTTGTTACACTTATTACAGATGAAAAAAATTCCTCTCTACTTTTCTCTCTTATTATTTCAGACAAATCTTTTTGTATTAGTCTGTTTATTTTTTCCATTCTTCTTGTTTCCATAACCTGCAAAATTACAAATAAAATTTTATTTCACCCCACAAAACCAAAAAGAAATCTTATTTCAACGAATATTTCTTCTAAAAGTGTAAAACAAAGGGGGATTTTGTTAATTGTGAATGGAGGAAATTTTGTATCTTTGCAGTGGAAAAAGATTTTAGTATATGAAAAAGATAATTTTAATACTTACGGTTATGGTCATAACAATTAATGCTTTGGCACAGAAGGATAAAAATCCTTTTGGTTTGGTTTATGACAATGCAATAGTGAAAAACGAAAAGGGAAAAGTAAATATTCACCCTATAACTTATAAAACCAAAAATATTACGGTGTCTGCCAATGTTTATACACCAGCAGATTATGACAAAAACAAGAAATACCCTGCTATAGTTGTTGCTCACCCAAATGGAGGAGTGAAAGAACAGGTTGCAGGTGCGTATGCACAAATTCTTGCTCAGCATGGTTTTATTACAATCTATTATGGTGTTGATTATGCTCACCCAAACGCAACAGGCACCTACACTGCCAGCAGTATGATGGAACTTATGAATTGGGACGCAACGGATAGAATGAACCTTATAGCACAACCACTTTTGATTATAGCAGGTAGCAAAGCCGACTCTAAGTATATGTCTGACGAAGCCTTTGAAAAAGCAACGGGAACTTTGGATAAAGAATATTTTATCAGAGATGGTGCTACCCATATTCAGACTTATTTTGTAAAAGATTACGTTAAACAAGTGGAAAACAAACTTAACGAATTCTTTTCTTCAAAACTTAGACAATAAATTAAAAATTTATTGATATTCATTTTTTGCATATTTTTTGGTACTTCTTCATCTTTAACCACAAGAATGAAGAAGTATTTTTTTTCTCTTTATTTTGCTCGCACGAAACGAAGTTTTATCTTTCTATCTCTTCGTTTTAATTTTCTAAAACAAAGTTCTATGATAGCGAAACAAAGAAAGAGAAAATTAAAACAAAGAGATAGAAACGCAAAACAAAGTTTTAGAAAATTTTTTCTTTACTTCGCATATAAAAAATTTGTTTAGTATTATTTTATGTTTATTAAGATTTTTCTATCTTTGCAAACCTAAATAGGTGAATAAAAATGAAAAAATAGGCTAATAAATACATTTTTTTAAGAAAGTTTGAATTGAGGGAAAATTAAAAGATTGTATATTAGTATATTATAAAATAGAATATATAAAATAAAGCAAAATTTAGACTATTTTTCAGTATTTTTTATGATAAAAAGTACAGCAAAAACATAGTAAAAACATAATTTAACGAAAATTATTTAGACGTATGGAGATAAAGAAATTAGGAAACATTAGTTGGAAAAGGATTAGTATTATTGTAGTAGTGGTACTATTTCTTATAATATTATTGCCATCGGTTTTTAAAGGAAATCAAATATATTTTGGAGAGATAACCCTACCTACAAAAAATGAATTTGGGGAAAACAGTATAACTAAGGAATCTATTAGAAATCAGATAGTAAAAAGGGAAATTCCTAATATTTTAACCTCAGCAGAGAAAAAATTAAACGAAATGACAGAGGACGAAATTAGGAAAAAGGGCAAAAAATCCTTAGGTTTTTTAACAAAATTGGAGATTAGTGCCTCAGATGATAATAACCTAATAAGCGTTGGTAATTATTTCTCTTTGAGTAATGGTTTAATAAAAAAATTAAGGAAAAGATTTGCAAAGAAAGATTCTTATGTAGGGTTGAATATTACTTTGAATGACAACGTTTTATCTGCAAAACTGAACATAGAAACTTGGGAGAAGGACACTACATGCAACATCAGTATGTACATAGATAGCACGAAAAATTTTTCTGAATATATGGATAGTCTGCAAAGGAATATTGCTTGCAAGATTTTGATGGCTTACAGTCCGATTGCTTCCATTTTGTGCGATTTTAACAACGGAGAAAACGAGTATGAGGGAATTAACAAGTGGAGTGATAATTTCTATTCTGAAGAAAAGAGGTTGGATATGTTAAATACTATCATTCAGTCCGATACAAAGAAGAAATACAACTATTATTACGCAAATATCTTATTGGCAAACATCATTAGTTCAAAAGGAAAAGAAACTTTCAATGAAGATTTGTGCAGTAATGCCCTGCAAATTTACGCCAACGCTTCTATGACTAAAATAAAACGAAACTCTTATATAGAAAATGAAAGAGAGAGTCTAAAAAAGTTCATCGCAAACATTCCAAAGGAACAAGACAAAGCAGAAGTTCTGCATAAAATAATAAAAGAGAAGCATATAGATATATCAAATTGTAGTCAGATTATATTGGTATTGAACAACAACTCTAAGGATTATAGTGCAGATTTATACACTTTCCAAAAGAATATATACACTAACAAATGGGAAGAGGTATTTCCTACCTGCAAAGTAGGATTGGGTTATGCTGGTTTTGCGAAAGAGGGTTGCAAAGTAGAGGGTGATGGCAAGACTCCTACAGGTTTATTTTCTATAAGTAAAGCATTTGGAAGAAATGATTTGAAAGTAAAGTTGGATTACACAAAGATAACACCTCAACACGTTTGGGTAACAGATACAAATTCAGCATTCTACAATCAAATAATAATAGACAGCACTAACGAATATAGAATGGGAAAAAACGAAATTCTTTCCGAAATAGAGTTGTATGAATATGCTATAGTAGTTGATTATAACATCAACCCAATAGTAAAAGGCAAAGGTAGTGCTATATGTCTGCACAAGAAAAAATCAGATAAACACAGGACTTTTGGTTGTGTGGCAGTGCCATTGCCAGAACTTAAAAAGATATTGGAATGGTTGGACAAAAAAGATAATCCACATATATATTTAGGAACTTTTTAAGTAGAGATTTTTTCTAAAAGTGTAGGACGGTTTTCTTAAGAGTCTTGTCTTAATTCTCAGTATGTAAGAAAGATACAAAAAACTATGGTATGGGGTCATAACCACTACCACCCCAAGGATTGCAACGCAAAATCCTTTTGAAAGATAACCAAAATCCTTTGAAAGGACCGTACTTTTTTATTGCCTCTAAAGCATATTGAGAACAAGTTGGAGTAAATCTACACGATGGTGGAGTGTGTGGAGATATGAAATTTCTGTAAAAATTTATTAACAGAATAAACAGATATTGCAATGCTTTTGAGAAAAACTTAAAAACAATCATACCTCTTGAGAATTAAAAACAGTGTTTGCTAAAGTCTCTAACACCTCTTTAACTTTTTCTTCTATAAGTTGAAAAGGTAGAACTTCCTTGCTTGTATAGGATATGGAGAAGTCTATATCAAAGTTTTCTTGTTTTGAAAGTAGTTTTAAATCATTATTATTCAACCTATAGGCTTCTCGTATTCTTCTTTTTATAAGGTTTCTCTCAACAGCGTGTTTATGATTACGTTTCGGACAAACAACAAGTACTTTGTTCATACCCATACCCTGTTTGTTCAAAAGATAATGCACCCTAAACGGATAAACAAAAAACGACTCTCCTTTTGCAAACAATTCATTTATCCTACTATAAGAACAAAGTCTTTCTTGTTTAGAAAAGGAAAACATTATGCTTTCTTTGTTTTTGAAGAAGTTGTCGTCTTTTTTGTAGTTGTTTTGGTTTTAGTACTTGTGGTAGAGGTTGTCTTTGGTTTGGCTTTTGAAACTGTGGTTTTTGTAGTTGTACTACTTGTTGCCTTCTTTGTTGTTGTAGTTGCTTTTTTCGTTGTTGCAGTTGTTTTCTTTACAGTGGTAGTACTTTTTTTGCTAACAGTCTTTTTTGCAGTAGTAGTTGTAGGTTTTGCTTGTTTTTCTTCCTCTACTACATTGCTTGCCAAATAATGCTCTATTGCCATAACCATAGAAGGAGCCTTTGTTGTAGGAGCTGGTATGGCTATTTTTATTTTTGCTTTCTTTAATGCACTATGAGTTGCCTCACCAAAAGCACCAAACACTATATCATCGGAAGTTGTATTTGGGAAGTTCATCAAAAAAGATTTCACTCCTATAGGAGAAAACAGAACGACCATATCAAACTTTTTGATGTCAATTTCTTTTTTAACGTCCTTAGGTTTTGAACGGTACATAACTATTTTTGTATAGTTGATACCCAAACTATCCAATTTTTTGAAGTTTTCAGGTCTTGCATCTTCGGCACAAGGAAATAGGAAAGTTTCATTAGAATGTTTTAACATTACTTCAGTCAATTCATCAAATGTAATTTTGCCCGGAAAGATTTTTCTTTTTCTATACTGTATGTAGTTTTGCAAATAATTGGCTACTGTTTCTGTAATGCAGAAGAACTTCATAGTATCTGGTACTTTTACCCTCTCTACTCCTGCGAAATGAAAGTAATTATCCACTGCTAAAGTGCTTGTCATTATTACAGCAGTATAATCCAAAAGTTTTATTCTTTCTTTCCTAAATTCTTGATTTGATATACTTACCACGTCAAAAAACTTATTGAAAGTAAATTTGACATTGTATTTATCAATAATATATTTGTATTGTGAATTCTCCAAGTTAGGAGGCTCAGGCTGAGATATTAAAATATTCTTTATTTTATTGTTTGCCATTACGTTTTATTTAGAATAATAACAATTTACATAAAACTATTATTGGTAATAATTCTATGGTGCAAAGATAGAAAAAAAGATAGATATGAGAAAATCTAAAAGATGTAATAATTATAGAAAAAGTCCGTATCAATCTTGTAACCCACTCTAATACAACAAAAAAGAAACTAACAAATAGAAATATTTCTTTGTACCAATTATCTACATATACGAAACAAAAAACGGGGATTATTAGTATCAAACCAAGCAAAAAATTGAAGTTAATATGCAATTGTACATAATAATTGCTAATCTTTATTTTTTTGAATACCCAACCGAAGAATTTTATAAGAATTATCTTTATAAACAAAACAGCTATAGAAAGTATATATATGGATAAGAAGATAAATAAATCGTTTTTGATAAGCGGAGGAAACATATTCTTGTAACCAAAATAATCCGCAGTATAAAACAATAGTAGTGAGAATATAGGCAAGAATACAAATAGCAAAGGCAAAGTGGATAAAAGATTAACCCTATCTCCGTCTTTTACAGAAATATTTAGTGGTGTCTTATAAAAACAACCCGATAACATATCTTTTATAATCTTTCCTGCAAATCTTATCTCCAAAGCAAGTATAAAGATAATAGTAATAAAAGTTAATAAGACCCAATCATTATTCGTTTCTATTTGTCTGTCTTCTAACTTTAGATTGTTATGTGTTGTTGTTTCCCTATTCAGAAACAAGGTTTCAGTCTTTTTAGGTAAAGGAAAAGAATCCTGAAGTATTGTTACAATATACTGTTTGCAGGTAATGTTTTCAGAACTATCTGCAGGAGTATATAACGGATTTTTATCCAAATATGTAGGTATAAAAACAGTATCTTTGACTGCATAGTTTATATTTGTAGAATCCTGTAACATAATTGACTTATTTAGTTTTGCTTATTATGATTTTACTTTTGTTATTTATATATTTGTTTTGAACAAAAAGATAATAAACTCCCGAAGAAATATGTGAAACATCTATCATCTCTTTTTCACTATTCACTTTTTTCTGATATACAAACTTACCCGTAACATCACATAAAGTTATTACATCGTTTTGTTTTACACCCTCTATATAAAGAATATCTTTTGTAGGATTTGGATAAATATTTATATTATTTGAAATAGGAGCATTTTCTTCTAAACCAACAAAAAGACTGTTTTCAGGTATTGTTACATTGTCTATCCAAACAGCGTCCAAACCTGCTATTCTATAATAATTTTTCTGATAATACCACGCTACAATATGTTCTCCTTTTGGTAAAGCAAAGGATTTGTAAGTCCAATCGTTCTCTCCAGAAACGTTTAGTTTGGTATTGCCATCTATTTGAAAATAAAGTATATCAAAATATTTATCTGTTGAGGTTTTATAATAAAAACTTATACTATCGTCTATAAATGTGTTGATTTTCAAAGATAGTTTGGAAATTTCATTGTGGTCTAAACCATTTTTTGAACGAGCAGAAGCCTTACCAGAATAAAACACTGTAGTATCTATTTCCCAAGAATTGTCGTCTGTAGTGTCCCAAGCCAACAACGAAAAGTCTTTTGTTTCAAATGTTTCTAAAAAACCTTTCAACCTTGTATGCAAAACAGAAGTTGTTTGATAGTTTCCTGCAGTGTACTCTATATTTAGGTCTAAATACTCTGCATCATCGTTTATAAAAGCAAAGGTTTTTCTTGTAGATTCTCTATTTGATAAAGGTGCAACAGTATCGTATGCCATTATTTCATCTATAGATACTTCACCTTCTTTCGTTGCAAGAAGTCCATTATTTATTAAATCAAAACTAATGTAAATAGAATCCTCCTGTTGCAACAAAGTAAGGTTACCTATCTCTAAAATAGGAGATTTTATATTTATAGGTATATTTATCTGTTTAGTATAACTATCTCCACTAACACACAATGTAAGAAGTAAATCATCGTTTTGTTTTATACCTTGTTTGGTTTTAAGGTTTATAGTTATAGTTGTGTCTTTATCTGGCAAAAGATTGTGAATAGTATGCAAATTATTGGATAGATATTCTACAGTATTGGAGTTAGAAGTTATGGTAAGGTTGTCATTTGATGAAGAAACAAGAGATTCTAAACCATCATTCTTCACTGTTATATCTATGTTATAATTGGTTTCTTCTTTAACCCTTTCTACTATATCTTCAGATTCTTCTGTAATTGTTAGGTTTGAAACATTTATAAACGGGCTTCCTTCGACTACTATCTTTATAGAATCCATCAAAGGTCTGTAAAACTGTGCCGTTACCACCAAAGAAAGATAACAAGGTGAAGTTACATTTGAAAGATTTAACAATGCTATGCCCTCTTCATTTGTTTCTTTTGCATCTATAACGGTATCATTCAAAGTTAAAGACACATAAGAATAAGGTATTGTAGTAATAGTGAAAGTGTTTGTGTTTATATCATAAACTTTTGAATAAGTAGCATCTATTTCTTGTGGTACGCCAACGTAAGGTATAAGTGTAGGGTCGCCTTGTAAGTTATAAACCTCCCAATAGTAGTTTGCCATATCTGTTCCACTCATTTCCACAGCCAGATTGCCTGCTACTATCATCTGTCCCATAGTTGTATAATATTCTTCTCTTGTTTCGTTATGAGTATGAAAGAACCTATCGTATGCACCTAAATTATTTTCGTTGTAAGATGCGTTTAAGGACAAAGATTTATTTCCTACACTCCAATAATAATCTTCTTCCCAATAGGTATAATCACTTGCTGCAATAGATGCAACTGCACCTTTGTTTTCCACTTGTAAGAGTTTCTCTGAAAAACATGTCGTTTCACTGAAAGCACCTGCTGAACAACAGTTGCTAATAAAAACACCATATTTTCCTACATTAGTAAATTGGTCTACACTATTTGTTCTTACTGCTGGAAGATACCAACCCGATTCTGTACAATGAGCACTGTAATTCACCCATGCTTGTCCGTTGTTTATATCTTCTAATATTGCTCCCACTTGAAGACCAGAATCAGGATTGTAATATATAGATGTGTCTGTATAATCTGCAAGATAAGTTTTTGCATAATTGTTTTGTCCGTTGGTAACTGTAGTTGCTGGATAACTTGTTTCTTTTCCTGCCACTAATAAAGAACGATTAAGATACGAATCATCGTCTAATAAATACTTTTCATAGGTTATAGTTTTTTGAAGTATGGAAGAAAGAGTTGCTGTATCTCTTGCCGACATTCTACCATAAAAAACATCGGGCAGAAAATCTGAAGTATATTCTGCATAATATAAATCTGTATAGTGGTGGTCTAAACCTCCGTACCTATCTTCAAAAGATGGTATCTGAGGAGTATCTCCGCAAATAAGCAAATAATCTGGTGAAAGAGTATCATTTATATATAAGTTGTACAAGTAAGAACGTATGGAATTAGTATCATTTCCTATCTCTGAAGTATATGCTTCCACTATTATGAAACCTTGTTGCCTTTTCCATGAAATAAAGGGCTGTAAAGTGGGTTGAAAACTATCGGGAGCCACAATGACCATTTTGTAAGGTTTATCTTGCGAAGTAGTGTTTTTATTCAAAGTATATTGTTCAGAAAAAGAAGCAATTGTGTTGTGTTTGCTTTGCAATGAAGATGTGGCTTTGTAATCCATGTTTATGAATTTTACTTTCACAGAAACCTTTTTTGCAATCTCTATAGTGTTTGTAGAAGGGTTGTATCTTATAGGGCAGATGCTAAGGCGTGCTAATTTATTACCGCCCATCATTCCTAAGATATGTACTTTTGTATGCAGGTTTTCTCCGAAAGATTTTCTGCTGTAATATTTCTCATCAAAAGAAAAAGGAATATCTTCATTTTGTTTAGATTGCGAAGGTTGAGAAGGTGTTATAAGTATGTTTTGTTCCAATTGATAAGTTTCTTTTTCCAATACATTTTCTTCTATTTCTATGTTTTCACAAATAGGTATTGAAATAAGGGAATTATAAGTTGGAAGATTGGCTTGACCTATTGAGTAAGATTTATTAAATTCTTCTCCCATAAAGAGAGTATAGAAAGTTTCTCCGTTTAAAACTATTTTATTTAAAGACAAATAGTTGAACTCTTGAGTAAAACTTATGTATTCTTTTGTTTGAGAAAAAAGAGAGATTTTAGTGTTTTCCTTGCCGTTCTTATTAAGAATGTTTTGAGAAAACACAATGTATGAAAATAATATTAGGAAAATAAAAATTATATTTTTCTTATTCATTATCATCTTTTTCTTTGCCTGCAAAGATAGTAAAAAAGAACAAAGTAAAATCTCTTATTATCAAAATAATGTGAAAAAATACTCTAACCTATACTAATTTAAACGCTTTTAGAGCATTTTCTGTAGTTATATCTGCTACTTTCTCTAATGTAATACCTTTTATCTCAGCTATCTTTTCCGCTATTATTTTCACATAAGAAGGTTCGTTTCTTTTGCCTCTAAATGGTACAGGTGTAAGATATGGAGCATCTGTTTCAAGTACAATATATTCTAAAGGGATATTTTTTATAATTTCCACCAAATGAGCATTCTTAAACGTCAAAACTCCTCCTATTCCAAGATAAAAACCCATCTCTATTATCTTTTTTGCTTGCTGAATATCACCAGCAAAACAATGAAAAGCACCATGAAATTCTTTTCTATTATCTTCTTTTAAACATTTTAGTATTTCATCAAAGGCTTTTCTACAATGAATAGACATAGGCATATTATCTTGCTCAGAACTCCATAAAAGTTGAGTTTTGAAAGCCAAAATCTGTTGTTGTTCAAATTTTCTATCCCAATAGAAATCTAAACCTATTTCTCCTATTGCTATAACGTTATCTTTGTTAAGATAAGGTTTGATTTCCTCTAATTGATTATAAACATCTTCTGTTACAGAACCGGGATACAAACCCATCATAGAACAAAATAAATCCTTGTCTTTTGATTGTAAATCCAGCACTCTTTGAACAGAAGTTATATCTATGTTTGGTAGAAATATCTTTGAAAGACCTTGTTCTTTGGCTCTTTGTATTACCAAAGCAATATCTTCATCAAACTCTTCGGAATATATATGTGTATGTGTATCTATAAAATTCATAACCCTTATGCTTTGTTTCTTATGTAAAAAAAGCCTCTCCGTTTTGGAGAAGCTTCCTTATATGTTTTCTATTTTTTTAATCTTAAAGAGTAGCCACTCTTTTTGTGCATTTAGATTTAAGATTAGCAGCTTTATTCTTATGAATCATACCACGTTGAGCTAAACGGTCAATGCAAGATATCATCTTAGGTAATCTTTCTTCTGCTTCTTTCTTATCCTCTATAGCTCTGAAATCTCTCAAAGCATGTCTCATTGTTTTTACATAATAACGATTATGCAGTTTTCTTTTTTCGCTCTGACGTATTCTTTTTAACGCACTTTTATGATTTGCCATCTCAATTTCTTTTTTATCTTAATCTCTTAGTTAAGTACCCCGTAGGAGATTTGAACTCCTGATTTCCAGAATGAAAATCTGGCGTCCTGGACCAACTAGACGAACGGGGCATTTGCTTGTTTCATCAAGTTTTCAGTTTGCAAAATTATAACAATTCATAATAACCACCAAATTTTTCAGCAAAAAAATGTTGATATTTTTTTATATTATTCTTTATCTTGTTGAAACTCAAAGCCTAATCTTTTTGCTGTAATATTGTTTCTTGAAGCCACAGTTGACTTAATTTCGCCTACAGTTATGGCTTTTACCTCATCAAATGGAGGTGTTAGAAGGTCAAAATTGTTCGCATATTCCATAGAAGACTTGATTATACTCTCAACAGAATCTTCGTTTATTATGGCTGTGTTGAAATTGGAATACAACATACCCACCTCTCTTTTGCCTTCAATAAAATAATGGTTCTCTTTATTTATAAACACTCTTCCTATAAGATAACCCAAATCAAAATCCCTATCATAATCAAAAGAATCTGTTAGGAAGTTGTAAATGTTTATCATTCCACAAAAAGAACGTTCTTTATCCTGAGTAACATAAGGAGTTTTCATTACTTCGTGGTAACGAGAAAACTCAAAAACGTTTGTATGCATGATAAAGATAAGTATATCTGAACCAAATCTTATCTCAAATTCTCTCTCATTCTTATTGGTGAAAACAAATTCCTTTGGATATTCTTTGTGCATATAATCCAAAATATCCTTTGCAGAATGACGCATAAGTTCAAATGCGTTTTTTGTATTGTCCAACACTGTATTTAAAAGTTGTGTTTTCTGGTGAATTTGTTTGCCAAGTTCTTCGTTTGTCATAATCTTCTTTGTTTTTTCTTAGAAAAAAACCCTGCAAAACAATATCCTGCAGGGTTACTAATAGTTTTTAATCAGTTTTTAGTCTTCTGGATGAATTGCTTCCATAGGACATACGTCTGCACATGTTCCACAATCAATGCACTGAGCAGGGTCTATTTTATATATAGGACCTTCTGATATTGCTCCGTTAGGACATTCGTCTATACAAGTGCCACATGCAGCACAACTGTCTGAAATTTTATACGCCATTTTTATAAATTTATTAAAGTTAATAACTTTTGCAAAAATATAAACTTTTTTTGTTCTCATATAATTTATTCAACAAAAATTTTAATAATAGTTTTTTCTTTTCTTTTTAAAAAACTATAAATCAATACTATATAGCATTATAATGATTTTACGTTGTATATGTATTTTTTATTACAACATTTTTTTCGTAACTTTGCATTCTAATAAGGAAACACAAAAACAGTACAATATATTATGAAAAAAGCAAAACAACTAACTATAATAGTGATTATGATACTTTCTACAGTATTTCTTTCTTCTTGTTCCAAAGGAGAAAAACGTATTGTTAGCAAGTTTTCCAATGATAAACCAGCCATAGTACATTATATAAAAAATGGCAAGAAAGTTTTTGAAGAAAGATTTTACCCTAACGGACAGATGAGAAGCGAAGGCAAATGGGACGGAAAAAACCGTACGGGTGTATGGAAATATTATTTTGATGACGGTGTTGTTTTCGCCAAAGTAGATTTTACAGATATAAAGGACGGAAAAGATTGGCAGATTTGGCAAGGAAAAAACAACAAGTTGGTAGATAAGAATGACGTTATAAACTCTATGGCTTTCTCCAATGAAGGCACGCTTGTAACTATAAATATAAAAAAAGGAGATGGCGAGGTCTTTTATCGTTTTTTCAATTCTTTCAAACTTATGGAAAGAGTCTATCTTAAAGGTAATATACCGCAAGGAGAGTCTATGACATGGTGGGAAAACGGTAACATAAACTCAGAAGCGTTCTATAAAGACGGAATGCAGGACAGCACATATACAGTTTATGCGGAAAATGGTCAGAAAATAATTCTCGGACACTATACTAAAGGAGTGAAAACAGGCAAATGGGAATATTTTGCTCAAAACGGACAACCACAGGGCATAGAAATATATGACATGGACGGCACAAAACTAAAAGATGATAAAAATGATGGTTTGATATATCACCGCAAACCTATTACGCAAACAGATTCTACAAATAAACAATAGCACATGAATAAACTTCTAATTCTTTTTCTGTCTATTTTTTTTGTTTTTGTAGTTTCTGCACAAACTTTCAAAGAAGTACCTTGCAGTTTTACAGATGGTACTTATAGTTTTGCTTTACCTACAGCAAAGCAATGTAGCGTGGAAATAAAAATGCAGTTGGACAAAAAAAGAATGGAAATAAATAGTTGTTCATCGGTCATAAAACAAAGTTCGTTACCAATAGAGGAAAACATAAAAGGTTGTCATACTAAACTGTTGTACAGTCCTAAAATCAAACTTGGTTTTTTGTTTTGTGAGTTTTACAACGATATGAGTTTGGGTGTAAAAGTCTATAAATTAGATGGAGAAAAGGTTTCTGAAATATCCGAACTTCCTTTTGCAGCCTACACTTCTGAAAACGGCGAAAGAATGAACTACAACAGCATTCTACCCTACCTCTCCATTATACGTTCAGGTGCAAGGACGTTAATGTTTTTCAATAATCCTATTTCGGTAATGAACCCCAACAAAAAAGAAGAACAAATACTTGAATCCAAAGATTTTTACTTTGAACTTTCTTCTCAAGGTTTTGAACTGAAAAAATACTAACCTTTTTAAACACAGAATTTTTTTGTTTTTAATAGTTTTTTAAAAATTTTTGTATTTATAAAACTTCGTTTCGTGGAATTAAAACGAAGTTTTAATTTTTTATCTCTTTGTTTCGTTGTCGTAGAACTTTGTTTTAATTTTCTATCTCTTCGTTTTAGACTTCTAAAACTTGATTCTACAATCACGAAACGAAGTTCTAATTTTCTATCTCTTTGTTTTAATTTCACGAAACAAAGAAAGAGAATTCTAAAACAAAGTTCTACAAAATTAGAACAAAGAAAGAGTAAAACATTAGAAAATTTCGTATCAATAAGACAAGATTCTACTATCTAAAAACCTTATTTTCAAATTTTTAAGTTAAAAAAGAGGGTATTTTTAACAATATTTTTAATATTTTTTCATTACCTTTGCACTTTGTAAAGAAAAAACACTATGAAAACGTACGATTTCAAGCCATCAACATTAGAAATTGAGATAAAAACCTTAGATAAGGACAAAAGGAGTACAAAAATCTTCCCTCAAGCACATAGAACGACATTCTTTGAACTCATTTTCATTGAATTTGGGCAAGCAAATTTTAAGATAGATTTTCAAAATATTACACTAAAAGCAGGGGAAATCTTCGTAATTCTTCCCAATCAAGTTTGCGAATTTGATTTCTCAGAATCCTATTCTGGCAAGATGATACTTTTTACTTATAATTTCTTTGCAATAAGTGAAAACGATGCTTCCTTTCTCTATTCATCTGAATTTCTTTCACTTGCAAATCCTCACAGAACTATAAAAACAGACGTAAAGACTATAAAACAGATTTTTTCTTTATTGGAAAACAAATTAGGGTTAAACAAAGATATTTATCAACCTACTGTTTGTCAGAGCCTTTTGAGAACTCTGCTTTTGCAGTGTGAAAGAAATCTCAATGAAACCTCAAAACCTTTTGCCACAAGTATAGCAAAAGAATTTTTCTATTTGGTGGAGCAAAATTTTTCTTCCAATCGCAATATTGATTTCTATATTCAACAGATGGGAGTGAGTGAAAACCGTCTTGCAAAAGAGGTAAAACAGGCCTGCAATCTTACTTTGAAAACATATATCAACAACCGTCTATTGCTTGAAGCAAAAAGACTGTTGCAATACAGCGAACTATCCGCCAAAGAAATTGCTTTCAATTTGGGTTTTGATGATACAGCAAATTTTTCTAATTGGTTAAAAAAACTCTCTCAAAAAACTCCACTACAGTTTAGAGGATAACCTCTTGTAGAATGAGAATTTTTTGACACATTTCTTCTTCCACCTCTCCCCTTTTGTAACAAAGAAATTTTATTCTAAGATTTATTTCTTCTCTATTTTCATTGGATAAGAAAAAACTTTGTTTCCAAAAAGAGAAACAAAGTTTTAAATTTCAGAGATTTTATTCTTACAAAATATTTACAAAAGTAAAATGTTACACTTGTTAATTTTACTTCAGCCATTTTTCATTTTTATACCAAGAAATCGTTTCTTCTACCCCACGTTTCAAATCATACTGTGGTTTAAATCCAAGTTCTGTTTTCAAATTCTCTATATCGCAATCCCAATTTCTTGCAGCAAGTATGTTGTATTTATCTTTGTTGAGTGTAAATTGTTTTCCAATAATTTTTCCAAAGAAATCCAAACAATAAGATATTGCTTTAACTATAAACAAAGGAAATCTTATGGAAATAGTCCAAGTATTCAAAACCTTCTTTGTAATATCTGAAAACTCAGAATCAAGATAAAGATTTCCATCTGAAACAAAGTAGGTTTTATTTGTTAGTTCTCTGTTTTCACTTGCAAGTATTGCTGCTTGGCAAAGGTCTTTACTATAGATAAAACTCAATCTTTGTTTTGGCCAACCTAATGATGCATCTATGTGATTTGCAATGGTTTTGAAGAATACAAAATAATCTGTTTCACGTGGACCATATACTCCTGTTGGTCTTAGGATTATGTATTTGTTTGTACAATTCTCTTTTATGTATTTTTCAGATTTGAGTTTGGAAATACCATACATAGTATTTGGAGTATCATTATCTGTAACTCTTGCAGGAGTAAAAGGATTGTCTTTTGCAGGACCATGAGCAGCAAAAGAAGACATATAAACAAGTTTCGTATCTTTACCTTTCAAGGCTTGCACAATGTTGGCCGTGTATAAGAAATTAACCCTATCAAACTCCTCTTGAGATTTGGCTTTTGTCAAACCAGCAAGATGAAATATGGTATCAAAATTCTCTTGTGAAAGTTGGCTTTCCAATAGTTTTACATCGCTATAATTTAAATCTATAAAATGAATACCATTTTGCTGAAGATATTTCTTACTTGATGTTTTTCTTATTCCAGCCCAAACCTCATAATCTCCTTTTTCAGAAAGAATATCTACAAGAGTACTACCTATGAAACCAGATGCACCTGTTACTAAAACCTTTTTCATATTCCTATAAGTGTTTTACGTATGCTCTTCTTCGTATGGCTATTTTGCTGTCGTATTTTGTCCAAATATGTGCCGCTTGATTGTCTTCCAACTGTGGATTAGCTATTGCCATTTCTGAACCTAAAGAGATATAGTTTTCATTCATCTTTGCATAATATATGGAATGCACTCCTTTGTTTTGCCAATCAGGGTCTACACCATTGAGATATAAATCTATGTATTTATAATTTTTAAGAGCCTTTAACAAATGATACCAACCAAATGGGAAAAGTTTGCCTTTTGCTTTTTGTAAAGCCCTTGACAATGTAGGCATAGAGATACCAAAAGCAACAACATCGTCTTTTTCATCTACAACTAAACAAGTAAGTTTCAAATCCACAAAAGGCAAATATATACCTATATAATAATCTATTTGTTTATCATTCAAAGGTACGTATCCATACAAAGAAGAAAAGGCTTTATTCAAAGTAATAAATATCTTTCTTCCATAACGTTTTCTAAGTTGCGATTTGGATAAACCACTTACTATTTTTAGGTTGTATTTTTGAGAAATCAAATCATTTATTCTTGACATTTTCTCTGGTATAGGTTGGTTTGCTGGTATCTCGTATTGAATCCAATCAACTTCTTTCTTATAATCCAATTTTTCCATTATAGGAGGATAATAGGAAGGGTTGTAATAACAAGCCATAGGACAGATAGTATCAAAACCTTCCACCATCATACCTTCTTTATCCATATCAGTAAAACCCATAGGTCCTACTATCTTTTCCATACCTTCTTCTCTCCCCCATTTCTCTACAGAAGAAAGAAGTGCCTTTGCTACATTTAAATCGTTCTCAAAATCAAACCAACCAAACCTTATATGCTTTCTATTCCAAATTTCATTAGCCTTATGATTTATTATCCCTACTATTCTCCCTGCTACTTTATTGTCTTTATATGCAAGGAAAATCTTGTAGTCGCAAAATTCCAAAGCGGGATTTACCTTCTTATTGAAAGTATTCCTTTCGTCCATCAACAAAGGAGGTATCCACATTTTATCGTCCTTAAACAAACGATAAGGAAAATATAGAAATTCATTAAAAAGTTTTGAACTTGTAAGGTAAGTTCTTCCACTATTATAAGGAACTTCTTTTATGATAATATTATTCATAGGTAATATTTATTTAAAGGAATATACTATTTTATAACGTTGTATTTTCTGAATACTTTTACTAAAACTTCCACTGCTCTATCTACTTGCTCTTTTGTATGTGTTGCCATAAGGGCAAAACGTATTAGAGTGTCCTCTGGAGCGCATGCAGGAGGAATAACAGGTGATACAAAGATACCATTGTCAAGCAAATCTCTTGTTATGGTGAAAGTTTTTCTCATATCTCTAATGTATAAAGGTATTATAGGAGTTTCTGTTGGTCCTATTTCAAAACCGAAATCTCTAAATGTTTTCAGAGAATAATCTGTTATTTTCCACAAATGTTCAAGTCGTTCTGGTTCTTGTTTAATAATATCTAACGCTGCTAAAACACTCGCTGTTGCAGCAGGAGAAATAGATGCTGAAAAGATATATGAACGAGAGTGATGGCGAAGATAATCCATTATTTCATTATCTGAAGCAACGAAACCACCAATAGTAGCAAGGGATTTAGAGAAAGTGCCTATTATAACATCAACCTTGTCTGTAAGATTGAAATGATTGCAAACTCCCCTACCCTCTTTGCCTAATACTCCTAAAGAATGTGCTTCATCTACATAAACACTGCCTGAGTATTTTTCAGATAAAGCAACTATCTCTGGAAGTTTCGCTATATCTCCTTCCATAGAAAATACTCCATCTACAACTATAAGTTTTATTGCTTCGTTTGGAAGTTTTTTCAAAACATCTTCCAAAGAAGACATATCGTTGTGTTTAAATTTTAAAATAGTAGCAAAAGACAATCTTCTACCATCTACTATGGATGCGTGGTCTCTTTCATCGCATATTATATAATCGTTTCTTCCAACAAGGCAACTTAAGGCTCCTAAATTTGATTGAAATCCTGTAGAATAAACTATTGCCTTTTGTTTTCCTACAAATGCAGCAAGTTTTTCTTCAAGCTCAACGTGAATATCCATATATCCATTCAAAAAAGGACTTCCTGCACAACCGGTACCATATTTTTTGATTGCCTCTATTCCTGCTTCTTTTACCTTAGGGTGATTAGTTAGACCCAAATAAGAATTAGAACCAAACATTAGAACTTTTTTATTGTCAATCAAAACTTCTGCATCTTGGTCAGAAGATATTGCTCTAAAATAAGGATAAACCCCAAGTAATTTTGTCTGTCTTTCTTCCTCCAATAAAGGATCTTTTCCTAATTTTTCACTTAATTTACTCATAAATTTAAAATATGTTATAGTTTGTTAATAATATCTCTTTTTAAATTGCTACAACCTATACGGAAAGTATCTTTTGTAAGATATTCCTCCCCTAATACAAACCTTGCAAGAAGATAATATTTAAGTGCATCGTCTGCTTTTCTTATTCCTCCTGCAGCTTTGAAACCTATCTTTTTAGATGTTAAATCAAAATGTTCTTTTATCGCAATAAGCATAATAATAGACGAATACAAATCTGCTCCACGTGAAATTTTACCTGTAGAAGTCTTTATAAAATCTGCTCCTGACTTTATTGCCAACTGAGAAACCTTATAAACATCAAGATAATTCTTCAATGCACCTGTTTCTATTATAACTTTAAGTTTTGCATTTGAAGTTTTAGCAATAGTATCTTTCATCTTATTTATTTCAGATGATAACTCGTTAGGATTTTCATAAAATAGACCTCTATTTATTGGCACATCTATTTCATCTGCCTTGTTTTCAATAGCAAAAGATATATCTCTAAGTTTTGCTTCTAAAGAAATTTGTCCTGTAGGAAAACCACCTGAAACTACAACTTTTCTTATACTATTATCTAAATCAAGATTATTTACAATTGGCAAAAGATTTGAAAAAGTACATAAACCTGCCACAGTTATTTTATTACCTTTGTAATATGTAATTGTTTCAGGTACTATTTTTTTTAAAGATTGTAAATAATCGTCATCATTCAATGTAGTTAAATCAAGAAAAGAAAGAAGTTTTAAATATAAATCTGTTTTGTTTGTAATATTATTCTCCTCTTGTGAAATAATACTATCTACTTGTTTTTCAAATTCTACAGTAGATGATTTCAAGAAAAGTTCTTTAAGAGTTGATATAATATTTGCTTTATTCATCATTCTTTTTTGAATTAGTTTGTTGTTGATTAAAGGTTGTCTTTGTAAAAGTAAATTTTTCCGAAATATTTTTAGAATTATTCAGTAATATCTTTATTTTTAAGTTCTTTTTCCAAACCTTTTGATTCATTTTGCTTCTTGAAGACAATACTCTACCCAAAGATTTCGCAAGTCTAATATCCGAAACGTCCATAAAGCCTTTTTCAAAGAAATAATGTTTATTTGCAGTTATTAAATCTGAAATGGGGATACTTATAGGACAAATAACAGAACAATTTCCGCAAGAAGTACATGAAAAAGGTAAATGTTTATAACTTTCTATATTCTCAACAAAAGGTAATACCACGTTTCCATAAGGACCAGAAAAAACATTATCATAAGGCTTCTCCCCTATTATATTAAATACAGGACAAACTTTTTTGCAAGCATCACAACCTATACAATTAAGTGCTTTTCTTATCTCTTTGTATGCTAATATGTTACTTCTACCATTATCAACTATAAACAAATGTACATTATTCTCTTTTCCAATAGGTTGAGGAGTATATAAGGAAGTAAGATAAGGATAGTCTATTTCATCTTTGTATATAGAATAAAGATGAGAAAAAATCTCTATTTCTTCTGGTTTAAAAAGAAATTCGTTTATTGGCAATATAAATATCTTTAATTTACTTGCCAATACCTGTTCCATATCTATAGAAGAGGTAAAATTCAAAAACAAACTACCTGTATTTACTATGCCAGCACTTGGGGAAAAAACTATACAATCTTTGTTTTCTCTATCAATTTCTATCTCTTTTTGTTCAAAAGATTTCTCTACTCCAAGTTCTTCCATAAACTTAGAATAGAATAGATTTACTTTTTTAATTTTCTGTTTTTCAAATAGTTTATAAAGTTTTTCCAAGAAATCATCATAAGCTACACACCAATGGATTTCTCCCCCATTCTCAGAGAAATTCTTATCAAAAATAACAAGATTATCCGAAAGGTCATTGATAAATTTAGATTTTATATTAGAAGCTAAAGTCCTTACTTTATCAACGTTTCTAAAAACACCTTGAGAAACATTTTTAATCTTTTCTGAAGATATATTTACGTTTTTCTCGGTATTTATAGCCTTTTTACACAGAGAAAGAAAATCTTTATAACTATCTGTATTCATTATTATTATATATGTATCTTATCAATTCTTCTTTGATGTCTTCCTCCCTCAAATTCTGCAGAAAGATAAGAATCTATTATTTCTTTTGCCTCATCTAAGGAAATAAAACGTGCAGGTAAGGCTATAATATTTGCGTTATTGTGCTGTTTAGCCAAAGCAGAAATTTCTGGTTTCCAGCACAATGCACAACGAATGCTTTGGTACTTATTTGCAACCATAGAAACGCCATTACCTGTTCCACAAATAATTATTCCAAAAGGATATTCACCATCATTTATAGATTTTGCAATAGGGTGAATAAAATCAGGATAATCAACACTTTCAGTAGAAAAACAACCCATATCTTTCACCAAATAACCTTTGCTTTCCAAGTAAGGTTTAAAACTTTCCTTTAACTCAAAACCTGCATGGTCAGATGCTATAGGTAATATTTTATCCATTTTTTTAATATTGTTTATAAGTTTTAAAATACAAAGTTAATATAAAAAAATTTATCTTGCTGTATTTTAATATTTTTAGTTTTTGCAAATGTAGATAATTTTTTGTAAATAATTAGTTTTCAATAATAAAAACTTTTCAACATAAAGACTGTTAATAATTGTGAATAACAATATAATAATGTGTTGAAAAAAATATCCCCTCCTATTTTATGTTGAAAAACATATATATTTTCAACAAATAATTAAAAAGAAATAAACAAGATTTCTTTAAAACTATGAAATTTTTTATCAACAATCAAAAATTGTTAATATCTTTCTAAATAAAATTTAAAGACTTATAAACTACACGATTAAATAAAAAAGATTTTTCTTTAGTATTGTTGATAAATTGATTATTTTTGCAAAACAAAATTTTTGACAAATTATTTTTTAACAGAATAAACATACATAATAAAAGTAAAAGTTAATTATAAAAAAGAATATAAATATTACATAAAACAAATTAAATCTTACCATGATGGACAACAATTTAATGAAAGAAAAAATCTTAGAACTAAAAAACAAAAAAAATGCCATAATACTTGGCCATTATTATCAAGTACCAGATATTCAGGATATTTCAGATTTTGTAGGTGATAGTTTAAATCTTGCACAGAAAGCCGCTGAAACCCAGAAAGATATAATACTGTTCTGTGGTGTTCATTTTATGGGAGAAACTGCTAAGATACTGAATCCTAATAAGAAAGTAATTATTCCAGATTTAAATGCTGGTTGTTCTTTAGCAGATTCGTGTGAGTACGAAGAATTTAAAAAATTCAAAGAAAAATACCCTAATCATATAGTTATTTCATACATAAATTGCAGTGCAAAAATAAAGACTCTTTCGGATATTATTTGCACTTCTGGTAATGCACTTCAAATAGTAAATTCTCTACCACAAGACCAGAAAATAATATTTGCTCCAGATAAAAACTTGGGTGGATATATAAATAGAATGACAGGTAGAAATATGGTTTTGTATAATGGTAGTTGTGAAGTGCATGAACAACTTACTGCTGAATATACACTAAAGATGAAGAGGGAAAACAGCGATGCTATACTTATAGCACACCCAGAGTGTAACGATTCAGTTCTTCAACTTGCCGATTATATAGGTTCTACTCAAGGTATGATAAAATATGTCAAAGAAAGCAATCATAAAAAATTCCTTGTTGCAACCGAATCTGGTATATTACACAAATTACAAAATGAAAATCCTGAAAAAGAATTTATAGTTGTAACGAGCAATTCAACTTGTGCATGTAACGATTGTCGTCATATGAAATTAAATACTCTTGAAAAGGTTTTGTATTCTTTGGAAAATGAAGTTTTTGAGATAAATCTTGATGATGAAACTATCTTAAATGCCAGAAAACCAATAGAAAAGATGCTTGAAATAAGTAAAAAACTAAATATAATTAAGTAAATTAAGTTTTTTATTTATTTGTATGTGTAAAGTATTGTAAATAAAATTTTTATAAAGATATTTAACATTGTTTTTAACTTGGAGATTTTGATATTTTATTTTCATCTGACAGATTGTATAGAGTATTAAATTCTCAGAAAGTAAAAAATAAGCCTATATAATATAAGGAAACAAAAATAGAACTTCGTTTTAGATTTCTAAAACGAAGTTCTACGTTCACAGAACTTGATTCTAATTTTCTAAAACGAAGTTTCATGAAATTAAAACAAAGTTTCACGAGAACGAAACTTTGTTTTAGAATTCTCTTTCTTTGTTTCGTGAGAGCAGAACTTTGTTTTAATTTTCTAAAACAAAGTTCTACAGAGATGAAAACAAATTATAAAATTGTAAAAATCTTGTTTTATAACAAAAATAGGGGAGAGGAGAAATAAATTTTCTTACTAAGAAAATCTATAATCATATAATAAAATATTTAAATACTTATTTAACAGTTATTTACATATTTTTGCTATTATCTTAAAAAATTCTTATTATCTAATTTTCAACAATATACAAAATATTTGCAATAAAATTTTTTAAAGTGTTGAAAAACAATAAGAAAAACTTTTCAATAATTTTTGATATTAAAAATTTAATTTTTTTGAAATAAGGTTTTAATAATTTCAATACATTAAAAGAAAAATTTGTAATTTTGCAGTATTGTATTTAAACATAATTTATTTTTAATAACATATAAGAAAATGGATTTTAAACAACAAATTCTTGAAGGTATTCCAAATTATATACCTGAAAAAAAAGCTTATGATACAACGATAAATCATGCTCCAAAACGTAAAGATATTCTAACAAAGGAGCAGAAACGTTTGGCTCTAAAGAATGCCCTTCGTTATTTTCCACAAGAACTTCATGCACAACTTGCACCGGAGTTCAAACAGGAATTAGAAGAATACGGAAGAATATATATGTATCGTTATCGTCCTGATTATGATATGTATGCAAGAAATATAGATGAATATCCTGCAAAATCTCGTCAGGCTGCCGCTATTATGCTTATGATACAAAACAACCTTGACCCAAGAGTTGCACAACACCCTCACGAACTTATAGTTTATGGTGGAAATGGTGCAGCTTTTCAAAATTGGGCTCAGTATCGTCTGGCTATGAAGTACTTAGCAACTATGACAGACGAACAAACTCTTGTTATGTATTCAGGACACCCTATGGGATTATATCCTTCTCACAAGGACGCACCAAGAGTAGTAGTTACAAACGGAATGGTTATTCCAAACTATTCAAAACAAGATGATTACGAAAGATATAATGCTATGGGAGTTTCCCAATATGGACAAATGACAGCAGGTTCTTATATGTACATAGGACCTCAAGGAATTGTTCACGGAACAACTATAACTGTATTGAATGCAGGAAGAAAGGTAAGCAAGAATGGTGAAGGTTTGGCTGGAAAATTATTTGTTACCGCTGGTTTAGGTGGTATGAGTGGCGCTCAACCAAAAGCAGGAAATATAGCAGGAGTAGTTTCTATTACAGCAGAAATAAATCCAAAGGCAACATATAAACGTAAAGAACAAGGTTGGGTAGATGAAGTTTATTCTAACCTTGATGAACTTATGACGCGAGTAAAGAAAGCACAAGAAAATAAAGAAGTTGTTTCTTTTGCTTATGATGGAAATGTTGTTGATTTATGGGAATATTTGGCAGAGCATAACATAAAAGTAGATTTAGGTTCAGACCAAACATCTTTGCATAATCCTTGGGCAGGAGGTTATTATCCAGCAGGTCTTTCTTTGGAAGAAAGTCAGAAAATGATGGCTGAAAATCCTGAAAGATTTAAAGAAGAAGTAAAATCTACACTTAGAAGACACGTTGCTGCTATAAACAAACTTTCTGCTAATGGAATGTATTTCTTTGATTATGGTAACGCATTCTTGTTGGAGGCTTCAAGAGCAGGAGCCGATATTATGAAAGAAGATGGTACGTTTAAATATCCTTCATACGTACAAGACATAATGGGACCTATGTGTTTTGATTATGGTTTTGGACCTTTCCGTTGGGTATGTACAAGTGGAAAACCAGAGGATTTAGATATTACAGACCACATAGCAATGGACGTTTTGGAAGAAATAGCAAAGAATTCTCCAAAAGAAATACAACAACAGATGAGAGATAATATCCAATGGATAAAAGGAGCAAATGAAAATCATCTTGTTGTAGGTTCTCAAGCAAGAATACTTTATGCGGATTGCGAAGGAAGAACAAAAATTGCACTTGCTTTTAATAAGGCTGTAAAAGAAGGAAAACTTTCTGCACCTGTTGTATTGGGTAGAGACCATCACGATGTTTCTGGAACAGATTCTCCTTTCAGAGAAACATCTAATATATACGATGGTTCTTCTTTCTGTGCAGATATGGCAGTACAAAATGTTATAGGCGACAGTTTCCGTGGTGCTACTTGGGTATCTATTCACAACGGAGGCGGAGTTGGTTGGGGAGAAGTAATCAACGGAGGTTTCGGTATGGTTATAGATGGTAGCGAAGATTCTGACCGTCATATTACTTCTATGCTTTATTGGGACGTTAATAATGGTATTTCTCGTAGAAGTTGGGCAAGAAATGAAGGTGCTATGTTTGCAATAAAAAGAGCAATGGAACAAAACCCTAATTTGGTAGTAACTTTGCCTAATTTAGCAGATGATAATCTTGTGAATTCTATGTTCTAATAGATTTCTTTCACGTGAAACAATTAAAAAATATATTATGAAACAGTGGTTTGCACTCTTAGTTAAACCACATAAAGAAAAGGTAGTTGAAAATAATCTCACAAAGTGTGGATTTGACAACTACCTTCCTTTGAAACAAGAGTGGCATAAGTGGAGTGACAGACGAAAATTAGTTTCTATACCTTTAATTCCTTCGTATATATTTGTAAATATAGAAAACCAACAAGTATATGACGTGCTTTCTATACCAAATACTTTGCGTTTTATTTATTTTAATAAACAGATAGCAACAATACCCAATGAGCAAATAGAGTCTTTGAAAATTCTTATAGAAAACGAGAAAGAATTGTTTGTACAAGAGCGTTCTTTTTCAAAAGGGGATAAGGTTCTTTTTGTTAGTGGTAAATTCAAAGGAATGCAAGGAATAATATTAGAGGATAAAGAAAATAGATTTTTTATTGTTAGGTTGGATTCTATTTCTTTGGATATAATGATAAAATTAAATACTAATGAATTAACAAATATAGAAAAAATAAAATAATATTATGAAACAATTCTTCAAATTTACATTTGCATCTTGCTTAGGAAGTTTTCTTGCAATGGTTTTAGTAACCATATTCTTTATATGGGTATTCGGTTCTGTTATCTCTTCTATGAGTAAAAGCACTCCTACAGTAAAAGATAATTCTGTTTTGGTTATAAACTTGGATAAACCTATTTACGATAGAGAAGTAACAGATATATCTTCTATAATGACAACAGACGGATTGTCCATGAATAATATAGGTTTAACAGAGTTTATTTCCGTTATAAACAAGGCGAAAAAAGACGATAACATAAAAGCAATAATGCTTAATGTTTCTGTTTTGCAGTCTAATGGTATTGCAACAGCACAAGAAATAAGAGAAGTATTAAATTCTTTTAAAGAGTCGGGCAAAAAAATATATGCTTATGCAGATATGTGCGACCAAAAATCATATTACATTGCTACTATTGCAGACAAGATTATGGTAAATCCAGCTGGTATGGTAATGTTATCGGGAATGGGTGCAGAGGTTATGTATTTCAAAGATTTGATAGATAAATTTGAAATAGATGTAGAACTTGTCCGTCCTAAAAACAACGCTTTCAAAAGTGCAGGAGAAACATATATTTTAAACAAAATGTCGGACTCTAATAGAGTACAAACACGAACATATCTAAATTCTATTTGGGAGGTTATTTCTACCCAAATGGCAAAATCAAGAAATATTACCCTTAATCAATTCAATGAGATTACTAACTCTTTGGAAGGATTTTTACCAGAGGACGCTTTAAAGAATAAGATAATAGATTACGTTGGTTTCAAATCCGATTATAAGGATTCTATTTCTAACTATGTTACTGCAAACTACAAACTTAACAAAGCAGAAAAAATAAAATTCGTAAATTATTCAGATTATCGTAAAACAATAACAGATACTTATAATACTAAAAAACAGAACATTGCAGTAATATATGCTTATGGTAATGTTTCTCAAGGAAAAGGTTCTGATTTATCCATAGGAAGTGAAACTATATGCAAGGCTATAGAAAAGGCTGCAAAGGATAAACAAGTGAAAGCTATAATTTTACGTGTTAATTCTCCAGGTGGTGATGCTGTGGCTTCAGAGTTGATTACTAACGAAATAATAAAGGCTAAGAGAGAAAAACCTGTCATAGTTTCTATGGGAGATTACGCTGCTTCTGCTGGTTATGAGATGTCATCAAATGCTACTTATATCGTTGCAAACCAGACAACTGTTACAGGTTCTATAGGAGTTTTCGGAGTATTACCAAACTTCTCCAAAGCATTGAAAAAAAATCTTGGAATAACGTTTGACACCGTCAAAACACATTCAAATTCCAATCCTTTATCAGTTACTACCCCTATGACTTCAGATGCAAAGATTTTGATGCAGAAAAATGTTGAAAATTTCTATATCAACTTCATAAACAAGGTGGCAAAGGGTAGGGGAAAGACACCTGAATACATCAACTCTATAGCAAAAGGTAGAGTATGGACAGGAAAAGATGCTAAACCTTTAGGCCTTGTAGATGAATGGGGAGGACTTTCTAAGGCTATAGAGATTGCAGCAAAAAAGGCAGGTATAAAAGAATACGGTGTAGTTGCATATCCTAAACCTACAGGATTTTTATCTCAGATTATAAATTCAGAAATTCAGGAAATGAAGATGAAATCTTTCACAAAAGAACTTGGAAAACCATATACTTTCTTCTTAGAACTTAAAAATATAAGCGATATGCAGGGAGTACAAAAAAGATTACCTTATATCATTAGTTTGTAATAGGAAGATTAGTTTAAGATTTTCTTTTAATGATTATCGGATTTGTTCATCTATATGAATAAGTCCGATATTTTTTCCTCTAACTGTATCTGTTTAAAAACAAAAGAAAGCCCTATAATCAAATATTTATCTGTGCGATTTTCACAACTGAAAATATTTTACTACTTTTGCAAGTGGTTATCGCAGGATAATTGACAAAAGAGTTTTTCTTTTGTGTTTAAAATTTTGAAAGCGTTATGCTTTTTTTTATGACTTGTCCATATAAAGCGTGAGAAACTTTAGAGAACATACAAGTCTGAGCATGTGGTTTCCTTGCTGTGTTCGTTTGCAGCGTGTTTTCACCCATGTTATGTCTTTATGTTCAGGTATATTCTCACGCACCTATATGGAAAGATATGACAAAGTATATGTGATTTCACGCTTTCTTTGTATAATGAACTTATGGGGTAGTATGGAATATCCTTCCTTTTATAGAAATCACAGAGGGAAAAAAATAAAAACATGGATTGGTATTTAAAATGTTTAAGACAGTATGCTGATTTCAATGGTAGAGCAAGAAGAAAAGAATATTGGATGTTTGTCTTATTCAATATAATTTTCGCTATAGTTGCTGGTATTATAGACGGAATTATTGGGTTAAATCTTTTTTCTATAATATACCCTCTTGTTGTACTTATACCAGGTCTTGCTGTCGCAGTACGAAGATTACACGATATAGGAAAAAGTGGTTGGTATTATCTGTTAATTCTTATTCCTATTATAGGTTTTATAATAATACTTATCTGGTTTTGCCGTGAGGGAGAAACAACCACAAACCAATGGGGTGAAAATCCAAAACAAATTACTATTTAGTATAGTTTAAACCTTTAAATATATAAAGAAATTCTTTTTCAATAACAGTTCGTAACAGTCAAATTACGAACTGTTTTATTTTTATAACTATAATAGACCACCTACAGTAAATAACAAAAATACTTTCAGAACATTAGACAAAAATTTTATTATTTCAAAAATTAGTTATACTTTTGCAGTTGGAAATAAAAAGATTGAGTAATAACGAAAATATATTTGCCAATGAAACATTGATTCATAGAATTTAATATGAACATCATAGAATAGGAAAAAGCGAAGTTATCTGGATGCTTTGAAACTTGGACACTTTTAAAGTACTTACCCAGAAAAATCAACTCCGCACGCCTTTATGGCGTGGGCTTAGTACGTTGTAATTGGGTAAGTCAGGTAGTCCAAGACCTCAAAGCATCCGATGAAGACATAAAAGTGCCACGCTCTTTTTATGTTCATATACATACAAAATCAGGCACTGCAAAATAATAATTTATTTCAACAAAAACCGATGTGTCAATGGGATATAACAGACAGAAAATTTAAAATGAAAAAACTAATTGTAAATTTAGTAATGATTTTGGCAGTGGCTAATATAATCGTAGCAAAGAATGATAATAATGGAAATAATGATGAATGCACACTTTCAAATAATGTAAAATCAGAAAATACAATTTCTTGTTCTGAAACAAAAGGTGATGAATGGTCTTATTATAGTCATACTACAAAGTTTAAATTAGAAAGAGATTCATATGGTAACTATTCTATGATTCCAAGTGGAAGTGTAGATATTTATACAGATGGTAGCAGTTATGGTACTCAATGCAAATTAGGTAGAAAAGTTTCTGTTCATAGAGTTAGCAGAAATTCTTTCTATGGAAGTAGTATGGATAACTGTCCTCAAAGTGCGTTTGAATATATAACAGCAGATGGTTATTATATAAATATCAACTAAGTAGTAAATAAAACCGATAAGCCGATGGGATATAATAGGCAAATATTAAAATGAAAAAAATAATTTTAGTAACATTCCTTTTATTTGGATTAGGTGTTGTGGCAAATGCACAACAAAAAACTTCTGGAAAAGATATTGTAAATACAATGAGAAAAGCAGATACAAAAGAGAATTCTTGTTATACGAAAGATGGTAAAGAAGGTCGTCTTAGAGTTACATCAAGAACAGAAACAACTACAACATCAAATTCAAGTGGAAATACATCAAATTCTGGTTCTCGTTCCTATACAGGAGGTACAGGTGCTTCTATAGGAACTAATACTTCTGCATCAGTTAATTCAAGTTCAACCTACAATTCAGGGAGTTCTTCAACATCAAAAAATAATACTACGACTACAACAGTTACCACTGAAAAAACTTGTGTAGATAAGGATAAACTTAATCTATATAAGCAGTAATTGTTTGCACTTTTTCAATAGTTATGAACTATTTGTATTATTCACCAGTTCGTCATTGTAAAATGGCGAACTGTTTTTATATAAGTAGAAATTTAAAACAATAAAAAATTCTTGTTGCATTTTGTTTCGTTTTTACCAAACAAAGAAGTAATTTTCTAAAATTTTATTCTATTCTCACGAAACAAAGAAAGAATTTCACGAAACTTTGTTTTAGATTTCTCTTTCTTTGTTTTAGAAAATTAAAACAAAGAGATAGAAAATTAGAATAAAGTTTTAGAAAATTAAAACGAAGAGTCACAAAATTATTATAAAGAAAGGTAAAAACAAAAGTAAATTAGGCGGTTGGGAGGTTCATATATAGGTAGTTAATTCTTATTTATGTTTTGATAGAAAGAGAGATAATGTTTTGTTTCTTTCGTTCCACTGAAAAATTATGACTTAGAAATGAAATTATTAACATAAATTCAAAGAATATTTTAAATAAAATTTTTATCTTTGCATTATAAAAAATAAATAAAATCATTTTTCTATGTCAAAATTCAGATTTATAGCCTTACAAGAATTGTCTTCAAGAAAACCATTGGAAGTTAATGTTCCTAAAGGAGATATAGCAGATTATTATGGTTGTCATGTATTCAATAAAAAGAATATGCAGAAATATCTTTCTGACACAACCATAGAGGCAATAAAAGATGCGGTGGATAAAGGACGTAGTATATCCATAGAAGAGGCAGATTTGATTGCTAATGGTATGAAATCGTGGGCGAAAGATAACGGAGTAACTCACTATACTCATTGGTTTCAGCCTCTTACAGATGGTACGGCTGAAAAACATGATTCTTTTATAGATTTTGCACAAGATGGTACACCTATAGAACGATTTTCTGGAAAAGTTTTAGTGCAGCAGGAACCAGATGCAAGTTCTTTTCCTTCAGGTGGTTTGAGAAATACATTTGAGGCAAGAGGATATACTGCTTGGGACGTTTCATCGCCTGCTTTTATAGTAGATGATACACTTTGTATTCCTACTGTTTTTATATCCTATACGGGTGATGCGTTGGATTATAAAACACCTATGCTAAAAGCCTTGCTTGCAGTGGATAAGGCTGCTACAGCAGTATGTCAATATTTTGATAAGAACATAGAAAAAGTTTCAGTAAATCTTGGTTGGGAACAAGAGTATTTTCTGATAGACAGTGCTTTATATCAAGCAAGACCAGATTTGTGTCTTACAGGAAGAACACTTATGGGACACTCTTCTGCAAAAGACCAGCAACTTGATGACCATTATTTTGGCTCTATACCATCTCGTGTTACTTCTTTTATGAAAGACTTGGAGATAGAGTGTTATAAATTGGGTATTCCTTTGAAAACAAGACACAACGAGGTTGCTCCAAACCAGTTTGAGTTGGCTCCTGTTTATGAAGAAGCCAATTTGGCAAATGACCATAACCAATTGGTAATGGATTTGATGAAAAGAATAGCTTTAAAGCACAATTTCAACGTTTTATTCCACGAAAAACCTTTCCAAAATATAAATGGTAGTGGCAAACATAACAATTGGTCTTTATCCACTAACACAGGTATAAATCTTTTCGCTCCTGGAAAAAGTCCAAAAGGTAATATGTTGTTTCTCACCTTTATAGTGAATGTTCTTATGATGGTTTTCAAAAACCAAGACCTTATAAGAGCCTCTATAATGACAGCAACTAACAATAGAAGACTTGGAGCCAATGAAGCACCTCCTGCTATACTTTCTATATTCTTAGGAAAGAGTCTTACTAATATGTTGGATAAACTTGAAAAAGAGGTATCTAACGAAAAGATGACAGCGGAAGAAAAGACGGCTTTAAAGTTAGGAATAGGCAGAATACCAGAAATTTTGCTTGACAATACGGATAGAAATAGAACATCTCCTTTTGCTTTTACGGGTAATAGATTTGAGTTTAGAGCAGCGGGCTCTTCAGCCAATTGTGCTGCAAGTATGATAGTTATAAACGCTGCTATGGCTCATCAACTTAATGAATTCAAAAAGAATGTTGATGAAATGATAGCCGGTGGTATGAATAAGGACGAGGCTATTTTCAGAGAAATAAAACTATTGATTAAAAAGTCAAGGTCTATTTGTTTCGAGGGTGATGGATATTCTAAACAATGGGAACAAGAGGCAGAAAAAAGACATCTAACTAATATAAACAACGTTCCAGAGGCAATATTAAAGTATGAAAGTCCTTCTTCTGTTGAAGTACTTACAAGAGAGGGAATTTTTTCTGAAAGAGAGTTGGAAAGTAGGGTAGATGTTGAAATGGAGAAATATACGAAAAAAATTCAGATAGAAAGTCGTGTGCTTGGCGATTTAACTATAAATCATATAGTTCCTACAGCGGTTTCTTATCAAAATAGATTGTTGGACAACCTTGTAAAGATGAAACAAATTTTTGATGAAAAAGAATGTGAAAAACTTTCATACAAAAGGAGAAATCTTGTAATAGAGATAGGCGAACATATAGATGCACTTAAGGAAATGGTAGAAGAGATGACCGAGGCAAGAAAATACGCCAACAATCTTAACAACGTAAGAGATAAAGCCTTTGCTTACAGCGAGAAAGTCAATCCATACCTTGACAAAATAAGAGAACATATAGATGCTTTGGAAATGGAAATAGACAATGAAATATGGCCGCTGCCTAAGTATAGAGAATTGTTATTCACAAAGTAACTTTGGAATAAAATTTGAAAATATCTATATAGTGTTTAAAGAAAATATTGTAATTTTGCTTTCAATTCAAATAAATAGATAAAAATAACTTAATACACAGTAAAAACATTATGAAGAAATTCTTTTTTGGAGTAGGCTTATTATTGCTTACAGTTATGGCAGGCCTAACAGTTAATGCACAACAAGGTAAATGGGCAGGACTTGTTAAGTACAAACTTACTTGGACAGGCAATGTACCTCAAGGAGTTCCAACAGAGTGGCAAGTAAAAGTATTTGAAAACCAACTTTCTCACGGAGATTATCTTACATTCGGAAATTTAGGAAAAGTTATAATAAATGCTGCAAACAAGACAGTTACCTCTACTTATGACTTTTCTATGTTACCAGATGAAGGACCAACAGAAGGTATGAGTGGTAAATGGTACGTAAGAAGCAAAATAAAAGATGAGGACTTGAAAAAAGCCCTTGAAAGTATCAAATACGAGTATACAGGCAACACTAAAGAGATAGCAGGTCTTAAATGCCAAGAAGTTAAAGTTATCTCTAAAGATGATGACGGTACAGAAGACACTGAAATCATTTATGTTACAAAAGAATTAGGTCCTGTTTTGAATTTGGATACATATCCTGGACTTGATGCATTCCCAATGGAATATCCAATGAAGTTTTCTCCAGAAATATCTGCTACATTCACTGTAGATGAATTGCTTAAAGGCAAAGTGAAAGATGTAGATTTGATGTTGGAATCTGGTTATGAAGAAATATCAGAAGAAGATTTTGGTGAAATGATGAAAGTCTTGTTTGGTGGTGGTGCAGACGAAGATGATATGTAATAGATTATAAACTATGCCTAAGAAAACAAAAGATACAAAGAAGAAATCTTCGCAAATAAAAAAAGATGTGTCAAAGAAAAACAAAGAAAGTGTTTTTTCTTTGATGAAAAGGTTTATAACCTCAGAACAGTTTCCAAGGGTTGTTGCCGTGTTTTTCGCTTTATTTACGATTTTCTGCTTTATATCTTTTGTTTCTTTTTTTGTTACTTGGTTTTCAGACTATTCTTTGGTAGAGAATGTGAGCAGTATATCCTTACTCAAAGGTGAGAGAGATATAAATAATTGGGGTGGAAACCTCGGTGCTTTTATGGCTTACGTTCTTCTAAGATATACTTTCGGTATAGCATCTTTTGGTTTTCTAATAATATTTGCCCTTATAGTACTAAGACTTTTTGAAGTGCAGATAAAACATTTTGCAAAGTGGATAGTTTCTACTATGCTTATAATGTTATGGCTGTCTTGCGTCTTTGGTTTTGTTGTCATTGCATGTAATGTAGAGAAACTTGAGGATTTTGCAGGTATTGTAGGTATAGGAATAAACCAAATTCTGTGTTCTTTAATTGGAGTTATAGGTTGTTGTTTGTTCCTTATAGCCTTTACTATTGTTATTCCTATGATTCTATTTGGAGTAAAATATACAGGTCTTGTAAAAGGTTTAAGAAAAACCCCTGAAAAATTATCTCACGCTTTTAGTCTTTCTTCAGATGATGATGTGGTAGAACCTGAAAAAGATGTTGAAATAACTAAGGAACAACCTCCTAAATCTAATACTTCTGGTATGACAGTAAATGATTTGTTCAAACCTACCGAAGATGTTTCCTCAGAAGATGAAGAAGAAAGGGTAGAGGAGGAGAAAGAAAATTTAGATATAGAAAAACAAGAAAAAGAAGAAGAGAAAACAGTTGCTCCAACTGTTATAAACAACGATGATGATATAATCTTTACAGTAAAGGATAAAGATGGTAATATTCTTTCTCAAGATGTAGTACGAGAAGATAAAGATGAAGAAAAGGATTTCATCATGGAACATCATACAATAGATGAACCTTACGACCCACATTTAGATTTACCTCATTTTACTATGCCTACATCGGATATTCTTATAGATTACGATAAGGATAACGAAGTAGTAACTCAACAGGAGTTACTTGCCAATAACGAAAGAATAAAGAGAACCCTACTTAATTATGGTATAGGAATTACAAAAATAGAAGCAACACCTGGACCTACTGTTACACTTTATGAGATTGTGCCAGCACCGGGAGTAAGAATATCAAAGATAAAAGGATTATCAGATGATATTGCTTTAAGTTTAGCAGCCTTGGGAATACGTATTATAGCCCCAATACCAGGAAAAGGTACTATAGGTATAGAAGTTCCTAACGCTAAACCACAAATTGTTTCTATGAAATCTATGATAAATTCTGCTCAGTTCCAAAATTCTAAAGCAGAATTGCCTATAGTTCTTGGGAAGACAGTAGATAATGAACCGTACGTAACAGATTTGGCAAAGGCTCCGCATTTACTTGTTGCTGGAGCAACAGGACAAGGTAAGTCTGTAGGTCTTAATGCTATAGTCTCTTCTTTACTTTACAAAAAACACCCATCTGAACTTAAGTTTATCTTTGTTGACCCTAAGAAAGTAGAACTTTCATTGTATGCAGATTTAGAAAAACATTATCTTGCAAAAATTCCTAATAGCCAAAGTGCTGTAATAACTGACGTAAAAGAAGTTCAGAATACGTTGAACTCTCTTTGTGTCCTTATGGATAAACGATATGAACTACTGAAAGATGTTCAGTGCAAGAAGATTACAGAATATAACGACAAGATAATTCATCGCAAGATTGTTCCTGTAGATGGTCATGGATATATGCCTTATATAGTTGTTGTGATAGATGAATTTGCTGACCTTATAATGACAGCAGGCAAGAAGATAGAACAACCTATTTGTAGAATAGCACAACTTGCTCGTGCAGTAGGTATTCATCTTATAATTGCAACACAAAGACCAAGTGTAACTGTTATTACAGGAAACATAAAGACAAACTTCCCTGCTCGTATGGCTTTCAAAACAAGTAGTATGGTAGATTCAAGAACAATTCTTGATTCGCAGGGTGCTGAAAAACTTATAGGAAGAGGAGATATGCTTATATCTATAGGTGGCAAAACGACAAGACTACAATGTGCTTTAATAGATACAGAAGAGATAGAATCTTTGGTTGCAAGTATATCTTCACAGGAATCTTACCCAGAATGTTTTGAACTTCCAGAACCACCAGAAGAAGATGGAGATGGAACTTCAGAAAAGAAAGAACTAAATTCAACAGATAAATTGGATTCTATGTTTGAAGAGGCTGCTATAGCTATAGTAGAATCTCAGTATGGTAGCACTTCTACTCTTCAACGCAAATTTGGTATAGGTTATAACAGAGCAGGCAGAATTATAGACCAAATGGAGAGAGCAGGTATCGTCGGACCTTTCAATGGTAGCAAACCTCGTCAGGTGCTTGTTAAGTCTAAAATGGAACTTGATGAAATATTGGCACGAGTATTGCAAAAAGAGTCTTAATAAATACAGATACCATTATGAAAAGACTTGCCTTAATTATTCTTACATTATTTTGTACACAAATTATTTTTTCACAAACAGAAGTAAAAAATGGTGTGGTTATAGACCATACAGCAGAAAAAATTGTGAAAAATACAGTTGCAAAATTGAAAAATGATACTCCGTTTTCTTTTTCTTTCTCTTACAATCTATCTTTTTCAGATAAGACAACAGAAAAAGGTAGTGGCACTTTCCTTTCAAACAATGATAAATACAAAATAGAAACAACGAATTTTTCTGATTACTGTAACGGAACTACTTATTGGCATTATGTGAAAGCAAATGAAGAAGTAGAAATCTCCGATATAGAAGAGGGTAATTCTATGTTCAATTTCACAAAGATTATCAATCAATTCTCAAACTCTTATGGAGCAAAACTTATTCGTTACGAAGTATTTAATAAGGTGAATTGTGCTATCATAGACCTAACTCCAACAAAGAAATCTGCCGTTTCAAAAATTAGACTCTATACTTCAAAAACCAACAATACAGTATCAAAGATTATTATCTATACATACGAAGGTACTACATACACATATACTTTCACAAACTACAAATCTAAAATACAAACACAACCTACAGATTTTACGTTTCCAAAATCTAAATATCCAAAAGCAAAAACAGTAGATTTAAGATAGAAAACTTATTTTCTTCGTATCTAAAAAATAAAAAAACGGAGCAACTTTACAATTGCTCCGTTTTTTGTTATATGACGTTTAAAAGTTTTTAATATTTGAAGAAACCTTCTCCTGTTTTTCTTCCAAGTAATCCTGCTCTTACCATCTTGCGAAGCAATGGGTGAGGACGATATTTAGGGTCGCCAAATTCTTTATAAAGAACTTCCATAATAGCAAGATTAACATCATTACCTATAAGGTCTGCCAATGCTAAAGGTCCCATAGGGTGATTTGCACCAAGCATCATACATTTATCTATATCTTCTGCACTTGCTATACCATCTGCCAATATACCGCAAGCTTCGTTTATCATAGGAATAAGAATACGGTTGACAACGAAACCTGGTCCTTCTTTCACTTCAACAGGAGTTTTGCCTATAGAAGCAGACAATTCCATTATTTTTGCACATACTTCATCTGAAGTAAGTTGTCCTCTGATTACCTCTACAAGAGCCATACGGTCTGCTGGGTTAAAGAAGTGCATTCCAATGAATTGTGCAGGACGAGAAGTGCTTGCTGCTATTTCTGTTATAGACAAAGAAGAAGAGTTTGTTGCAAAGATTGCCTCTGGTTTGCAAATTTTGTCAAGTTCTGCAAAAACTTCTTTCTTTAGTTGCATTTCCTCTACTGCTGCCTCTATAACAAGGTCGGCTTCTTTGAAAGAAGCATAGTCAGTAGTTGTAGTTATGTTTGTCAACAACGCATCTACTGCTTCTTGAGTCATCTTTCCTTTTTCAACAAGTTTTGCATAAGACTTTGAAATAGAAGCCATAGCTTTGTCAATACTTGCTTGAGTACGACTCTTCATTACAACCGGCATTTTTGCTGCAAAAGCTTTCACAATACCTTTTGCCATTGTTCCGGTACCAATAACATATACTTTCATGGTAAGTTTATATTTATTTGTTTATTAAAGTTTTATATCTAAAAATTTCTTTTTTCCTTATTATTTATTTTGAAACTGTACTTTCTCTTTGTTAAGAAATGCTTTCATACCATCTTTTTGGTCTGTAGTTGCAAAACAACGACCAAACATTACATTCTCATAAGCCACAGCCTCATCAACACACATATCAAACTCTTTGTTTATGCATTCTTTTGCATAGCAAACGGCTATAGGAGCGTTGTTTGCTATACGTTGTGCCAACTCTTTAGTGTTGTTCATAAGGTCCTCTGATTTATAAACAGCATTTACTAAACCTATACGTAAAGCTTCGTCTGCTTTTATGTTGCGTCCGCTGAAAATCAAATCCTTTGCCATACCCATACCTACCAAACGAGATAGACGAACAGTACCACTAAATCCAGGAATAATACCCAAACCTACTTCTGGTTGACCAAAACGTGCGTTTTCACTGCAAAGACGAATATCGCAAGCCATTGCCAACTCGCAACCACCACCTAAAGCGTATCCATTAACGGCAGCAATTACAGGAATGGGCAAACTCTCTATCTTCCTGAAGACTCTTGCACCTTTTTCACCAAAAGCCTTGCCTTCTGTTTCGTTTAAGTTTGACATCTCTTTTATATCTGCCCCTGCAACGAAAGATTTATCACCTTCTCCTGTAATAATAAGAGTTAAAATCTTGCTATCTATTTTGTCAATAAAATCTTCCATCTCACTAAGCACTTTAGAATTCAGTGCGTTAAGAGATTGTGGGGCTGAAATAGTAAGTGTGCATATAGCACCTTCATTTGATATTTTCAAAAATTCGTAATCCATAATCTTATCTTTGTTTAAGGTTCTCAAAGTTTTATAATCCCTTGCGTTTTCTTAACGAAAGACGCAACGTTGCAAAGTTAATATTTTTTTTCTTATTACTTATAATATTTTTCTTTTTTATGTAGTAAATATGAATGAAAACTTAATATTTATTAGATGATATTTAATAAAAAAAAACTACAAAACTATACTTGACATAGACTTACTTTTGTTTTTGCCTTTCTTTACAATGATTTTCTCTTTCTTTGTTTTATTTTCACGAAACTTTGTTTTAATTTCATGAAACAAAGAGATAGAAAATTAAAACAAAGCTTTAGAAAATTAAAACAAAGAGATAGAATTCTAAAACAAAGTTCTACGAAATTAGAATAAAGTTTTAGAAAATTAAAATAAAGTTTCGTGTGGATACCTCCTAAAGAATTTTACTTTGAAATAATGCTTTTTTGACACCTTTTTGCATAAAAAAGTTATTTTTTTCAAATTTTTTGTTATAAAACTTTGTCATTAAGCGTTAAATAACTAATTTTGTAACTTAGAAAATAATTTATAATAAAAATAAATAAGTATAACATGAAAGTATATACAACTTCACAAATCAGAAACATTGCTCTTGTAGGTGGAAATAAGGCCGGCAAGACAACTTTAGCCGAAGCATTGGCGTTTAATTCAGGTATAATTACAAGAAGAGGTACAATAGAAGATGGTAACACTCTTTCAGATTACAGAGATATAGAAATAGAAAGAAAAGGTTCTGTTGTTTCTACGGTTTTGTATGCAGAGTGTGGCGACAAGAAAGTAAATATTATAGATGTTCCTGGTTTTACAGATTTACAAGGAGAACTTATGAACGCTCTTCCTGTTTCAGAAGCAGCAGTTCTTTTGGTTAATGCTCAAGCAGGTGTTGAGGTAGGAACGGAAGTAGCACTTAGATATACTAATGAGTTAAATACTCCTGTAATAATAGCAATGAATCAATTGGATGCTGAAAAAGCTAATTTTGATGAACAAGTAAGAGCTTTACAAGAAGAATGTGGTGAAAAGGTAACCGTTGTTCAGTATCCTGTAAATGCAGGTATAGGTTTTGATAGTTTCATAGACCTTATCATGCAAAAGATGTACAAATATCCAAAGGGTGGTGGCAAACCTGAAATAGTAGATATTCCAGATGCAGAGAAATCAAAAGCAGAAGATTTGAGAATGAAACTTGTGGAAAACGCTGCTACAGGTGATGATGCTCTTATGGAAAAATATTTTGAAGAAGGAGACCTTCCTGTTGAAGACATAAGAAAAGGTTTGAAACAAGGAATAGCATCAAGAAGTGTTTATCCTGTTGTATGTGTTTCTGCAAAAGAAAACATAGGTGTAGATAGAATGTTAGAATTTATTTGCAACAATGTTCCAGCACCAAACGAAGCAGTAAATACTCTTGTATATAAAGATGGTAAAAAAGCATCTTACAACGCATCAGCAGACACTGTTTTATACGCTTTTAAAGCTGCAAACGAATCTCACGTTGGCGAAATAACATTTATGAAAGTCTTAGAGGGTGAAGTTGCTGCAAGTGCCGATGTTGTTAATTCTACAGACGCAAGCAAAGAAAGACTTTCTGCTCTTTCTGTAAATGCAGGAAAGAATAGAGTAACAGTAGATAAGGCTGTTGCAGGAGATATTTTTGCTACTATAAAATTGAAAGCAGTTAAGATAGGAGATACTCTTACTTCTGTTAAAAATCAAGGTGTTGCTGTAGCGAGCCCTGCTTATCCAGAACCTATATATTCTACTGCAATAAAGGCTGTAGAATCTACTGACGAAGAAAAACTTGGTGCTGCACTAAACGATTATACTTCTCACGACCCATCTCTTCGTTATGAGATAGCAAGAGAATCTAAACAAACAGTAGTTAAGGGTATGGGTGAATTCCATATCAATATCCTTAAATGGTATTTGGATAATGTTTATAAGGTTGCAACAGAATTTTATGCACAAAAGATACCTTATAGAGAAACTATAACAAAAGAAGCAGAGGCTTCTTACCGTCATAAAAAACAATCTGGTGGTTCTGGTCAGTTTGCCGAAGTACATCTTTATATTCAACCATATACAGAAGGTATGGCAAAACAAACAAAATACCCAATCAGAGGAACAGAAGAACACGAATTGCCTTGGGGTGGAAAACTTATATTTAACAACTGTATAGTTGGTGGTGCTATAGACGCAAGATTTATGCCTGCTATCCTTAAGGGTATAATGGAAAAGATGGAAGAAGGTCCATTAACTGGTTCATACGCAAGAGATATAGTTGTCAATGTATTTGATGGTAAAATGCACCCTGTAGATAGTAATGAAATGGCATTTAAACTTGCAGGAAGAAATGCTTTCAAAGAAGCTTTCAAAAATGCAGGTCCTAAGATACTTGAACCTATCTATGATTTATCTGTAAATGTTCCTGCAGACCTTATGGGAGGTGTTATGACAGACCTTCAAGGTAGAAGAGCGATAGTAATGGGTATGGATTCAGAAGGTTCTCGTCAAATAATAAAAGCAAAAGCTCCTTTGGCAGAAATGAATCGTTATTCTACATCTCTTTCTTCTTTGACTTCAGGACGTGGTATCTTCTCAATGAAATATGCAGAATACCAAGCGGTTCCTACAGATGTTCAAGGTGCATTGTTGAAAGCATACGAAGAAGAAAACAAAGACGAAGAATAAACCTTGTCATAGACAAACAGAAATAAATGTGAAAAGAGTGTGTAGTATGTTTACTATTACATACTCTTTTTTAATTTGGTTATAATCAAAAACTTATCAAAGAAAATAAAGATACAGTTTTCTGTTTATAAACATTTAAAAGACAATTTAAACACATATATATTTTTTGTAACGTAAAGAAAGTGTTATTTGATATAATAGAAAAGGGAAAAAAGATTGTGAGTTTGTTTGATATTGTCTAAGGAATATTACAAAATATTTTTTAGGGAATAAAAACCTTAAAACTACTATAAAGAAACACTAAAAGGAAACCTTGTATATGAATGTTGAAATTATAAATATAGGAGATGAATTGCTTATAGGACAGGTTGTAAATACTAACTGTTCTTATATGAGTAAGAAATTGGACGAGTTTGGTATAAAAACCAAATATGTTACCGTCATAGAAGATAATTCTGAGGATATAAAACAAAGTATTCTTTTGGCTCTACAACGTGCAGATTGTGTTTTGATTACAGGAGGTCTTGGACCAACAAAAGACGATGTAACAAAATACTGTTTAAACGAATTATTTGGTGGTAATCTTGTTGAAAACAAGCAAGTTAGTTTGCATGTACAACAAATTTTTGAAAAAAGAGGTTTGTCTTATACTGAAACAAACCATTCACAAGCCTTTGTGCCGGATTGTTGTGAGGTAATATTCAACGGAGTAGGCACTGCACCGGGAATGATTTTTAATACTAATAACTCCAATCTTTCACCTAATCTTAGAAATACAAACAAACTTGTAATCTCTATGCCAGGCGTTCCTTTTGAAATGGAAAAGATGATGGAGAAAGTTGTCCCTATTCTTATAAAACACTATAAACCAGAAACTATCATACATAAACATCTTCTGTTATCAGGAATAGGAGAGAGTTTTCTTTCAGATAAACTTGTCCCTTTTGAAAAGGAAATTCAGAAACTTAATTCCTCTGAAAATCAACAACATTTCACACTTGCTTATTTGCCAAATGGTGGTTTGATAAAGTTGCGTTTAAGTGTTTATGGTGGAGAGTTTGAAAAGTCAAATAAGATTATAAATCAACTATATACAGACCTAAAAAGTAGAACTAAAGAATTTATAATTTCAGATAACGATAAAAATATTGCACAAGTAATAGGGGAGTTGTTATTGTCTAAAAATCAAACACTAACAACAGCAGAATCCTGTACAGGTGGAAATATAGCACACCAGATAACTATCAATTCTGGTGCATCTTCTTATTTTAAAGGTTCAGTTGTTTCTTATTGCAACGAGATAAAAAACTCTGTTCTTCAGGTACCTAACACTGTACTTGAAAAGTTTGGTGCTGTGAGCGAACAGACTGTAATTCAGATGTGTAAAGGTGCTTTGAAGTTGATGAATACCGACTATGCTGTTTCTGTTTCTGGTCTTGCAGGTCCTAATGGAGATGGTACTCCTACACCTGTAGGCACTGTTTGGGTATGTGTAATGAATAAGAAAGACAAATACAGAACTAATAATTCATGTTATAACACTACAAGGCAAAATTTTATAGACCGAGCAACGAATTTAGCTTTATTCCAATTACTTACTCTATTAAGAGAAGATAACTGATACCTCTATCTATACGAAATAAAGTTCTATTTTTGTAGAACTTCGTTTCACTCTCACGAAACTTTATTCTAATTTTCTAAAACAAAGAAAGAATTTTCTATCTCTTTGTTTTAATTTTGTAGAACTTTGTTTTAGATTTCTATCTCTTTGTTTTAGAAAATTAGAATCAAGTTCTACGAAATTAAAACGAAGTTTCGTGAAATTAAAATAAAGAGATAGAAAAATGTAATTTTGTTTTATGGAGGTGTGTATAAAAGTCTAATTTGCAGGGGCTTTGTTTATAAGTTCATATACTTGCTACATTCCCATATTGCTATACCACAACTAACTGAAACGTTCAGAGAGTGTTTTGTTCCATATTGTGGTATTTCCAAGACTGCATCGGATAAATCTATTACTTCTTGTTGAACTCCATCTACCTCGTTTCCAAAGACTAAGGCGATTTTTTTATCTATTATCATTTCTTTATCCATCTTGTCCATCATAATACTTTCAGATGTTTGTTCAAGGGAATAAATTTTGTAACCCATTGCAGACAAGTTTTTTACACATTCTACAGTGGATTCTTTATACTCCCAATCTACACTCTCTGTAGCACCTAAGGCAGTTTTGTTTATTTCTCTATGAGGTGGTGTTGCAGTTATTCCACACAAGAAAATCTTTTCTATTCTGAAAGCATCAGCAGTACGAAATACAGAACCTATATTATTCATACTACGTATATTATCTAAAATAATAACAATAGGAGTTTTTTTGCTTGCTTTAAATTCTTCTACACTTATCCTATTCAGTTGTTCCATTGACAATTTTTCATTCTTCATAGTACTTTTTCTTTTGTTTAAAAGTTTGTTTGCAGATACTTACAGATTTCTTTTTGGTTTGTTCCATATTCTAACTCCAAGTTGTGTATAGAAATCTTCATCATATTTATACAAAGGAAGAAAATACTGTACGGTCTTCAAAATCTCAAGTGTTGAGGTATTTATAGCCCAATTTTCTGCTATTCTTATGGCTTCTATATCCTCTGGGACTATATCTGAATAAACTGTTTTAAATATCTCTTTATCAGTATTTTCATCATAAATTTCTACACTTTTAGACAGTATAAACAAATCATCTATTTCCTTAGGTGTTTTAAACTCTGAACCGTTTGAATGATAGACCTTTATCTTCTTTTCTTGGACATTGTCAAATATTGATGAGGTAAAAGGCATCTTTACAGGATACTTCAATTGCAAAACACTTAAAACCGTGTCTGGTATAGAAAGAATAGTATTTGTTACTTGTTTTCCGTTGTTATTTGTAGCGGTGTCTTTTGGGAAAATCCAAAACAAAGGCATGTGAATACTATCGTTGTTTTCTCCGTTAAAGTTCTTATACCTAACTATATGGGGACAATAAGCCAATACTTTCTTTTCAATGGAGAGGTTTTGATAATCGTACCTTACACCCTCTTCAAAATCGTATGCAGATATAAAAGGTATGATATAATTCAGTGCAGTATCTTTGCCAAGAATATGATTGAAATGTGTTCTTTCAAATTCTATAATCTTATTTATAACAGTGTCTAAATTCAGTTCTCGTTTGCGTATATCGTAAATCTTAACTTGCTTAGATTTAACGGTTTCAATTATAGTTTTTGCCAACTCTTCACGAAAGAAACCTGTAATATGTTCATATTTATTTGGGTTAAGAGTGTGGTTTATCTCCCATTCAGGATTGAACACTCCTACTTTATGATTTTCATACTCAATACTATATGTTTCTCTTTGAGCATTGAGGTTTATGAAACTTGCACACAAAAGAATTAAAAATATTATTTTTTTCATTGTTTTATCGTTTTCTTATATAATAAATAGGGTAGAAACCAATAAGACTGCCATCTGTAGCAAATATTCTAACAACAGGTGCTATGTAATTGGTCGTTTTTATGAAATTAAAGTTGATTTTATCAAAATAGATTTCTTCTCCAAATCTTAGAAAATCAATATCTTCGCTATTATACGTTAGTTTTATAGTAGTATCTGTTTCACTTATATTGTTTTCGGTTAGATTTTTAATTATTGTTTCGTTTTTTGAGTATTCTCTACGTTTGATTATCTCTCCTTTTGTCAAAGCATCAACTATATCTGGGTTGTCATAAACTGAGATTAACCCTGTTTCGGCTTTGTGGAAAAAGTCATCAAAATAAGGAATGGAATATTCGGCTTCCAAATTTGAGTCCCACCATCTGTAAGGTTTGGAATTATAGATAGGCATTGTATATCGTATATCTCTGCAAATTAGTATTGTATCTTTGTTTGGAAGATTTTTCGGATAGATTTTTCCTATAGGAAATGAAAAATATTCTTTCACCTGCATTTCTTCTCCTACAAGTGCTACAGAATCACGAGAAATGATAGGAGTATAAGATATTACTTTCTTGTCTATCAGCATAGTAGAAGGATTGTAAGTCCATTCTTCTTCAAACTCTATCTTCCTTATCTCGTTGTCTAAAATCTCTTGTATTTCCTTTTTATTTAGGGTTTTACCATAAATGACTTTTAGTTGTTTTGATAGTTCGTTCGTCATAGAATCCCAAGTTATAACTTGTCCATTGCTGTTATACATGGATAATTTATTGGTTTTAATCTCGTTGGTTAAAGATTCCATAGCCTCCCACCAAAAACGGCGATTAACCTTGTATTCATACAAAATAGTATCGTTGTCTTTCTTCATTTTCACACTGTTATCCGTAACGGACAAAGTATAAACTATCTTTTTGGTAAGTAGTTTATTTTGGCAAAAACAATCTATGGTTAATAGCAAAAAGAAAATAATTGATAATATTTTTTTCATTACATAAGTTTATTAAATTCTTTACAAAGTTAAAATATTATTTTCTCTTATCGGGTCTTAAGAGTAATAAAATCCTTTATATCTTCCCAAAAATTTTTCCAAGATTTAGTTACACAATCAATATTATCAATCTCTACCTCCTTGCAAATTAGACTTATGGAACTTAATGCCATAGCCATACGATGGTCATCATAAACCCTAAAACTTACTCTCTGTTTTGCATTTATTTCACCCTTTTCTATGATGAAACTATCTGCTACAACTTTGCAACGTTCTCCAAGTTTATTTAGTTCTATCATTGTGTTTTCCAATCTATTAGACTCTTTAACTCTTAGATTTGATAGATTTTTGAAAATTATTCTTTTTCCACTAATATAACTTGCTACTGCCAAAGGTAGAAAAATATCTGGTGTATCTTTTAAATCAAAAACTAAATTCTCTGTATTTTCTTCTTTGTCTAAACTGTAGGAAAGTATAGTATAATCATAGGAATAAGAAACAAACAATCCAAATTTTTTAAACATATCTATAGCCCTTATATCTCCTTGTAAAGTATTTGTTTGCAGAGGTTTAATTTTTACATTCTTTAGTTTTCCCACACAAACAAAACAAAGTATAAAACACAATGCAGAATAATCATCTTCCACTCTGCAAGAAGAAAATTTATATTTAGATTCTCTGCAAATGAGTAAATTACCTTCTTTCTCAACTCTTCCTCCAAATCTATTTACTAAAGAAATAGTCATATCTATATAAGGTAAGGAATTTTGATTTTCAGGTATCTTTATTTTCGTTGTACCTTTTATGTATGGAGATATTAGAACTAAGGCACTAATTATTTGACTTGTCTGACTGTTAAAAGATATAATATCATTGTTTGCAGATAATTGCTTGCCTTTTATTTGTATAGGGAATATATTGTTTTCAGATGTTTTTATCTCTGCACCTAAAAGTATTAGTGCTTCTATCAAGGGAAGAATAGGGCGTTCATTCATACGTTTATCTGTATCTACTACCCAATCTCCTTCTGTCATTGCAAGCAGGGCTATAAGAAATCTTGTGCTTGTACCAGCGTTTTTACAGTAGAAAGTATTATTTTGGTTGATGTTTTCTTTATTAAAATCCTTGTTTTCAATACTTTCTAATGCTTTTAGTAGAATACAAGTATCTTCACTATCGGAAAGATTTATTATAGGTTGATTACTTTTGGATAAATGCTTGATAACAAGCAATCTATTGCTTATACTTTTTGAAGAAGGCAAAGTTATAGAGTATTCTTCCTTTATGGGGTGTTTTAAAAGTTTCATACCCTTAACTTTTCTTTCTATCTAAATCATATTCAATGATTTTCCTGTAAAGAGTTCTTTCGCTAACACCCAATTCTTCTGCCGCTGCCTTTATTGTGTTATTCTTTTTGTATGCTCTTTCTATGGCTTCTTTTTCTATTTCGCCTAAAGTCTGTGGTCTATTTTCGTCTTCCAACTCTATGATTTCTATATCATTATCCTTAGTATTGTTATGAGTTATTACACTACTGTTATTGTTTGGTTCAGTTGAAGGAGGAGGAAGAATAGAATCTGTATTCCTAATATTACCCATCAAAACCATAAGAGCCTCTTTTAGTTGTCCAACTTCGTTTTTTAGGTTCTCTATATCTCGTTTTGATTGCATAATAGTCATAAACAGTTCGTCTTTGTTGAAATCGCTACTTGCATTACTGTCTTTTACTAAAGTTAAAGCAGATTCCATAGGTATGTAACGCATAAGTGTTTGCGTGTTTATCTCTCTTGACTGTTCTACTATAGATATTTGTTCTGCAACGTTTTTTAGTTGTCTAACATTTCCCTTCCAAGTATAGCGTTTAAGATATTCTCGTGCATCGGCAGTTAAAGAAATATGTGGCATATGATATTTTTCAGCCTGATTGACAGCAAAAAACTTAAACAAAAGATATATATCGTCTTGTCTTTCCCTTAGAGGAGGAATACTTATAGATATTTGATTTAAACGGTAGTAAAGGTCTTCTCTAAATCGTCCTTCTTCTATGGCAGACAATAGATTAACGTTTGTAGCGGCTACTATTCTTACATCGCAATGCAAAGTTTTAGAAGAACCTACAGGTATAAACTCTCCACTTTCCAAAACACGCAAAAGTTTTACCTGCATATTCATAGGTAGTTCTCCTACTTCGTCTAAAAAGATTGTACCTTTATCCGCTTCTGCAAAATAGCCTTTCCTATCTCTGTCTGCATTGGTAAAAGCCCCTTTTACGTGGCCAAAAAGTTCGCTTTCTATAGTTCCTTCTGGTATGGCACCGCAATTGACGGCTATATATTTATTGTGTTTTCTTGCACTGTTTTTATGTATGATTTTTGAAAAAACTTCTTTTCCTACACCACTTTCTCCCGTAACCAATACACTCATATCTGTTTGGGCAACTTCCACTGCAACCTGTATGGCTCTATTTAGTTGAGGGCTATTTCCCAATATACCAAACTCTCTTTTAATTGATTGTATATCTTCTCTCATTGTATTACTCTAAAAATTACATCAAATATCTAAACGGTAAAAGTATATATTCTATTATCTTATCTATACCCGGTCTTTTCTTCCAATTGTCATAATCAAAATCTTTTGACAGTTTCATAGTATGATTATGATGTTCTGTTAATTGAGATGTTATATCGTTTTCTTCGCCTATTAAGGCTATTTCATACTGATACCTAAAACTTCTATAGTCAAAATTAGAAGAAGAAATAGAAAATACTTTTCCATCTATCATAAGGCTTTTTGCGTGAAGATTACCTGCAAGATAGAAGTTAAACTTCACACCTTCTTCATAAAGTTTGCCCAAATAGTGTCTGCGAATAATATCTACCACTCTTACATCTGAGTTATAAGGAATAAGAACCTTAACATTAACACCTCTTTTGGCTGCATCTACAAGTTCTTTTCTTAGTTGGTGTCCAGGTAAGAAATAAGGAGTTTCTACTATTACCTCTTCTTTTGCCTCTTGTATCATTTTTTCATATTTGGATTTTACCCTTTGTCTGTAAGTATCGGGATAATCTTGTATGAAACTCCATTTTCCAAAATGATAGGTCTTGTATGATGCTACAAAAGGAATATCGTATTTGTTGTAGTTGCGATAACTATCTCTGAAAGAACGTCTAAAAACCTTTATAAGATTTCTATCTGTTGTCCTTAGGTTGAGTTCTCTCCAATTTATAGAATAAGCAGTTATATTAGAAGAACCCATATATGCTATTTCTGAATCTATGATTAGAAACTTTCTATGATTTCTGCAATGATTTTTTGCTAAAATACCTCGTGTTAGTCTTACCTTTCTATATAGTCGTATCTCAACACCTGCTTCTATCAAAGGTTGAAAGAAACTTAAATCTCTGCCTGTTCCCCAAGCATCTAACAGCAGTTTTATTTCTACACCTTCTTTTGCCTTTTGATAGAGAACAAGTCTAAATTTCTCCCCAATAGAATCTTTACCAAAGCGAAATGTTTCCAAGAAAATATTTCGTTTGGCCTTTCTGATGTCATCTGTCATAGCATCAAAAAGTTTAAGATTATCGTCATATATGGTATATTTCTTACTCATATTTTCATCTATCGTGAAAATCTTTCCACATTTCGTTATATTTATCTAAGTTATCGTAATTTTTTACTCCGAAATCTGAAAAAACTTCTTCATTGAGGTCTATACTATTTTCATTGTTTATCTTCATCATTTTGTTATAGTTTTTTCTATTTCTTCTTAAATGAAGTATTAGAATGATAAAACCTACTAATAAAACCACAACAACAAACAATGTAACAATGTTCTCTATAAAATATCTTTTGTATTGAGATTCTTTGACTAAGAAATGGTATTTGTCAAATATTATACCTGCTATGGTAACAACAAGAAGTATGATTATGGGAACAAAACTTATGCTTTCATCTTCCTTGCTGTAATTACCATTGTTTGTACCTTTGTATTTCGCTATAAAAAGACTATAAAGCACAAGAGAGAAAACTATCATCAAAACTATACAGGTTATCTCTGTTATGTTTATGCAATACGAGTATCTTATAACCAGCATTACACTGCCTAAAAAAACAGGCACCAAGATATTGGAAAGCATATCTTGTTTTTTGTTTTCTCCAAATGGATTGAATATAACACCTACTTTATATACCATAGAATGAAAAGTAACGTAGACAATAAGTAAAGCCAATGCAACGAAGATACATTTAAACAAAATATTAGTAGTAATATTCAAAAAGTCTGTTACAAGGTTCCAATTCCATACATAATGACTTGAACCAAAGAAAGAACCTGCTATATAATTGCCATTCAACCTTACTATACCGCACAATATTACCCAAAACAAAAACCTTCGCATAACTATGTTTTCAGGGCGTAATCTTGATAAGATAATTATGGAAAACAACACCAATATTGTGAGCATAATAGCGGGAGTACCAAAGATGTTTATTATATTATCTACACTGCCCCACAGATTATAATCTGCTGAAGAAGTATTTACAGAATTGAAATCTACTTCATAGGAATATATAACCATACTTGCACCTACAAAAAATGCAGGAAAGATAGTAAAGACTTGAAAGAAATAGAAGACAAACAACCAAGCCAAAAGAAAAGTAGAAGTACCGTTTATTATACCTACACCGTCTATATTTTGTTTTTCGTTAAGCATTGTTTTTTAGTTTTATTAGTAGCTGTTTTCTCTATTTCCACTTATACCAAAACATCTGGTCTTTTTGTTGTATCTTTATTATATCTTGTTCTTCTTTTGCCATAAGAAGAAATATCTCTAAATCATTGTCTTGTAACCATTTTATACCATTCTGTTCTTTTCTACAAGCAGCAGTAAAGTATATAAGAAAATCATCTTTGGTTTCATTCACCCACCTAATAGCATTTTGTTTATTGTCTATGGCAAGTGTCATCATACCAAGAGCATTATATCCATGGTCAAACAACCAATGCAAAGCATCTTCATCGCCACGCATAACATTACTCCACGCCGCCAACTCAGGGTATCCATTTTCTAACAAAAAATGAAAATATTTCTTGTTACCCTTTACAGCCCCTAAGAGTATGATAAGTACCTTAATATCGTAATGGAGTAATGTTTTTTGTGTGATGTTTATTTTGCTCATTATCTTAGTTTTGCTCCCAATTTTGTTTCAAAAACCTTCAACAAGTTAGCCATTATTGTGTCTATTTGTTTGTCTGTAAGAGTTTTTGATTCATCTTGTAGGATAAACGATACTGCATATTGTTTCTTTCCTAAAAGGTTTATACCTCTATATTCGTCAAACAAATTTATCTTCTTAAGGAACTTTTTCTCTGTTTCAAATGCTATACGTTCTATTTCTGAGAAATGAACATTTTCATCTAAAACAAGGGCAAGGTCCCTTCTTACTTCAGGGAATTTGGATATGTTTTCGTATGTTACTTCTTTCTTTGGCAACATCTTCAAAACACTGTTCCAATTTATATCTGCATAATATACATTTTGTTTTATATCAAAAGATTTTCTTGTTTTTTGATTTAAAACACCTATGATAGCAATAGTTTTCTTGTTATCTTTATTTACAAGAGATATACCTTGTTGTAGATAATCTGAAGTAGTATCTTGTATATCCAATTTTTCAACATTCACTCTTAGTCTATACAAAATATTCATTACTATGTTTTTCAGATAGAAAAAGTCTGTTTCTTTTTGTTTGTTTTGCCAACTTTCTTCTGCAGCAGCACCTGTTGTAAGCAAAGAAAGATGTTTTTCTTCTTTGTATCTCTTATCTACAGGTTGAGTATCTGGACAATTCAAAGATTTTTCGTAACAGTTACCAAATTCAAAGATTTTTATATCTGATATTTTTCTGTTTATGTTGTATGACAATACCTCTAAACCACCAAACAATAAAGTTTGACGCATAAGAGATAAATCCTTGCTTAGTGCGTTTAAGATTTTCACACTCTTTTCTATAGGAAAATCTTTAGAGTTTTCATAGTAAGCAGATTTTGTAAGAGAGTTGTTCATAGTTTCATTGAAACCATTATCTGCAAGATAAGAAGTTATGATATTTTGTACCTTTTCTTTGTCTGGCTTTTGAATATAATTGACAGAACTTCTTACTTGTTCAGAAAAGTTTATTCTATCATAACCATATATTCTTAGGATTTCTTCTGCCAAATCACAAGGACGTGTTACATCTACTTTGTTTGTAGGAACAAGAGCAGTTAAACCCTCTTCACTCTCTTTTTCTATCTCTATGTTTAGATGTTGTAATATACTTTTTATTTCTTCTCTTTCTATCTTTTGACCAATAAGATTATCCAAATATGTATATTCCAAATCTATTCTTGCTTTTTCTATCTTTTTAGGATAAACATCTACAATTTCAGAAGATATTTCTCCACCTGCTATTTCTTTTATAAGCATAGAAGCACGTTTTAGAGCATACAAACAAATGTTAGGGTCTACACCTCTTTCATAACGGAAAGAAGCATCTGTTTGTAAAGCGTGATAACGTGCTGCTTTTCTTATTACAACAGGATTGAAATAAGCACTTTCTAAAAATATGTTCTTTGTTTCAGAAGTTATTCCAGATTTTTCTCCACCAAAGATACCACCCATACACATAGGTTCTTTAGTGTTGCAAACCATTGCTTCTTTAGCATTTAGTTCTCTTTCTATACCATCAAGAGTAACGAACTTTGTTCCTTTTTCTACGGTCTTTACATTTATAGCTTGTCCCTCTACTTTATCCCAATCAAAAGCATGTAAAGGTTGTCCTATCTCCATAAGAACAAAATTAGTTATATCTACAACGTTGTTTATAGGTCTTATACCTACAGCGTTCAGATGTTCTTTTAGCCAAGCAGGAGATTCCTTTATCTCTATACCTTTTATAACCAAACCAGAGTATCTTCCACACA
>JAFUGA010000031.1 GCA_017469625.1 Bacteroidales bacterium | reverse complement strand
GTGGCAAGCATTGCTAACGGTTGGAAAAAATGGCAAGGAGAGGTAAAAGGATTAAAATACCTTAACGCTATAGAAAAGAAAAGAGAGTTTGAAAAGAACTATACCGATATTATACCAGAATTTCAAAAGTTATACAAAGACAATCATACTTATAACCTAAAAGAAATCTATTTGGGTGAAGCAATATTTTCTTCTCAGATGATGCGACAAGCAAGACAACTACTAAACTTAGTAAGTCTTTCTTCTTCCGATACAACTTCTGAAGAATATGCAAAAGCACAAGCACAAAATATTTTGAAATCTTTGCGAACATATTACAACAACGATTTTGCTTCTCAGAGAGTAGTGGATAGTACTATCTTTGTAAGGACTATGACTATTTTCTATAACGATTTTGCAAAAAATAACTACTCTTTCCTAAGAGAAAGAATAAACAAAGGGTATAAAGGTGTAGCAGAGAAATATTTTGCTGAAGTATTTGCTAAATCTATTCTCAACAACCCTAACAAAATAGAGAAAATGTTGAGCAGTTACAAGAAAAGAAACTATAAAACTCTTTTAGATGACCCCGCTGTCAATCTGTTATCTCCTATTTGGGGTGAATACATAAACAGCGATGTAGATTACATTGCAGAGAATAACAACAAGATAGATAGTTTGTATAGAATCTATGTTGCACAGATAATGCAAAAGGAAACCAACAGAATGTTTTATCCTGATGCAAATCTTACTCTTAGAGTGGCTTATGGAAATATCTCACATTTCAAACCAAGAGATGGAGTAACATATAAACACTATACTACATTGGAGGGAATAATGGAGAAAGAAAATCCAGATATTTACGACTATGTAGTGGAGAAAAAACTAAAACAACTCTTCAATGATAAGGATTATGGTCAGTATGCAAATACCTTAGGAGAAATGCCTGTGGCTTTCATAGCAAGCAATCATACTACAGGAGGTAACTCTGGTTCTCCTGTTTTGGATAAAGATGGTTATCTTATAGGTATAAACTTTGACAGAAATTGGGAAGGAACTATGAGTGATATTCTTTACGACAAGGATTTGTGTAGAAATATCTCTTTGGATATAAGATACTGTTTGTTTATAATAGATAAGTTTCTTGGTGCAGACAATCTTATAAAAGAGTTGAACATAGTAAAATAACAGTTCTTTTATGTTGTATATGAAATATTTATAACACAATAAAACACTCATTTTTTAGTTATACATTATATAAACACAAGAGAAAAAAACAGATTTGGTACAATGAAAATTTCTTATAATTGGTTGAAAGATTATGTTCCTACAGAAAAAAGTGCTGAAGAAGTAGCACGTTTATTAACTTTTTCTGGTTTGGAAGTAGAAAACATAGAGAAGATAGAAAGTATTAAAGGAGGTTTAGATAAATACTTTATAGGTAAAGTACTCACTTGCGAAAATCACCCGAATTCAGACCACCTTCATATTACTACAGTAGATGTTGGATTTGAACAACCATTGAACATTGTTTGTGGAGCACCAAACGTTGCACAAGGACAAAAAGTAGTAGTTGCAACCATAGGAGCAAAGGTTTATGATGGAGATGAATGTTTCACTATCAAAAAAAGCAAACTTCGTGGAGCAGAAAGTGAAGGTATGATTTGTTCTGAAAAAGAACTACAGTTGGGAAACAATCATGATGGAATACTTGTCTTGTCAGAGGATGCAAAAGAAGGAACTCCTGCAAAAGAGTTCTTCAACCTTAAAACCGATTCTGTTTTTGAAATAGGTTTGACAGCAAACCGTTCAGATGCTACTTCTCATATAGGAGTTGGTAGGGACCTTGTGGCTATTCTTTCTTCCCAAACAAAGGAAGAAACACCTATAAACATTCCTTCTGTAGATGATTTTAAGATAGATAACTCTACTGAGAAACCTACAATAAACATAGACGAAACTGTGTGTGGAAGATACTCTGGTTTGGTTATAAAAGGTATAGAGATAAAGGAATCTCCTGCTTGGCTAAAAGAACATCTGAACGCTGTAGGTATAAGACCTATAAACAACGTTGTAGATATAACTAATTTTGTTCTTATGGAGATAGGACAACCTTTACATGCTTTTGATTGGGATAAAGTAGAGGGACAAGCTATAAATGTAAAGACCGTAGAAAAAGGAACAAAGTTCGTTACTCTTGATGGTATAGAAAGAGAACTAAATGCTAAAGAAGCAATGGTTTGCAACACTAAAGAACCTATGTGTATGGGTGGTATCTTTGGTGGAGAAAAATCTGGAATAACTTCTGAAACAAAGAACATATTTTTAGAAAGTGCTTATTTCAATCCTGTTGTAATAAGAAAAGCAGCACGTTATCACGCTTTACAAACAGATGCTTCTTTCCGTTATGAAAGAGGTGTAGACCCTAACATTTGTTTGTATGCTCTAAAACGTGCTTCTATGCTTATAAAAGAAATAGCAGGTGGAGAAATATCTTCTGAAATTGTAGATGTTTATCCTAAAAAGATAGAAAAAGCAAGAATAGATTTGGAATATACATATTTGGATAATCTTATTGGTCAAAAGATAGAAAGAGAAGAAATAAAAAGTATATTACAACATCTAAACATAGAGATAGAAAAAGAGAGTGAAGAGGGTTTAACTGCTCTTGTTCCTACAAACAAAGTAGATGTAACACGTCCTTGTGATTTGGCAGAAGAAATCCTAAGAATATATGGTTATGATAGAATAAACTTTTCTGAACAAGTAAGAAGTTCTGTCAATTATATTCAAAAGCCAGACAAAGAAAAGGTACAAAATATCATAACTTCTTATCTTGCAGATAATGGTTTCAATGAAACTATGAACAACTCTCTTACAAAATCTGCTTACTATGAAAACTCTAAAGATTTTCCTATAGAAAAGAGTGTGAAAATCTTAAACGCACTAAGCAAGGATTTATCTCTTATGCGTCAAACTTTATTGTTTGGTGGTTTAGAGGTATTGTCATACAACATAAACAGAAAAATATCAGATATAAAAATCTTTGAATTTGGTAACTGTTACGAAAAATCTTTGAATTGTCCAGATACTCAACCTGTAGATAAGAGATACAAAGAAGAAAAACATCTTTCTTTGCTTACAACAGGTGCTGCTGCAGAAGAAAGTTGGCAAAACAAACAAAAAGAAACAGACTTTTTCTATCTGAAAAACATAGTAATGAATATTTTGTATAGACTAAGAGTGAATGTTGAAAAATTGGATATACAAGATACTACTTCAGATTATCTACAACAAGGTATATCTCTTGTAAATAAAGATAACAAGAAAACTATTGCTATCATAGGTGTTTTAAATCAAAAAACAAGAAAATCTTTTGATATAAAACAAAATGTATATTATGCAGATATAAATTGGAACAGTGTTTTGAAGATGTTGCCAAAGAAAGAAGTAACATACGAAAACATATCCAAATTCCCTGAAGTAAGAAGGGACCTTGCCCTTGTTTTAGATGAAAATGTTCATTTCTCAGAAATAGAACGTATAGCATTTGAAACAGAGAAAAAGTTCCTTAAGAAGATAAATTTGTTTGACGAATATAGAGGTATAAACCTTTTAGGAAAGAAACAATATGCAGTATCGTTTATCCTACAAGATGAATCAAAAACTCTTACAGACAAACAAATAGACACAATAATGGCTAACTTGTTGAAGGTTTTTGAAACAAAATTGGGAGCAAAACTAAGATAATGAGCAAAATAAACATCACACAAAAAACATTACTCCATTACGATATTAAGGTACTTATCATACTCTTAGGGGCTGTAAAGGGTAACAAGAAATATTTTCATTTTTTGTTAGAAAATGGATACCCTGAGTTGGCGGCGTGGAGTAATGTTATGCGTGGCGATGAAGATGCTTTGCATTGGTTGTTTGACCATGGATATAATGCTCTTGGTATGATGACACTTGCCATAGACAATAAACAAAATGCTATTAGGTGGGTGAATGAAACCAAAGATGATTTTCTTATATACTTTACTGCTGCTTGTAGAAAAGAACAGAATGGTATAAAATGGTTACAAGACAATGATTTAGAGATATTTCTTCTTATGGCAAAAGAAGAACAAGATATAATAAAAATTCAACAAAAAGACCAGATGTTTTGGTATAAGTGGAAATAGAGAAAACAGCTACTAATAAAACTAAAAAACAATGCTTAACGAAAAACAAAATATAGACGGTGTAGGTATAATAAACGGTACTTCTACTTTTCTTTTGGCTTGGTTGTTTGTCTTCTATTTCTTTCAAGTCTTTACTATCTTTCCTGCATTTTTTGTAGGTGCAAGTATGGTTATATATTCCTATGAAGTAGATTTCAATTCTGTAAATACTTCTTCAGCAGATTATAATCTGTGGGGCAGTGT
>JAFUGA010000013.1 GCA_017469625.1 Bacteroidales bacterium | reverse complement strand
TAAAAATTGGCAAATTAAAAGAGTATAAAGTTTTTAGACTAACAATGTCTTCTTTGGACCATATTTTTTTTACGAACAAATGAACGAAATCTATATTCTTGTTTCATTTCATCTATTCTCTATATAGAGAAACAGTGAAACAACCACCTACAAGGTGGTTCAATCAAGGTTGTTGGAGGAGAAAATCCTTTGACAACCTTTTCCTATAGAGTTTTTTGTTGTATATTTGCAAAGTGAAAAGGGGAGGGGGAGGTTATAACATTATAATAAAGCAGAAAGAAGTATGTATAAGATATATGTAGAAAAGTTTGGTGGAGCATCTGTTAATAGTGCTTTGGCTGTAGAGAATGTTGCAAACATATTGAAAGGTGAGATAAAAAAGCAGGAACATAACGCAAAAAGAGTGATAGTTATCTCTGCTATGGGAAAGACTACTAATATGTTGGAAACCTTAGTAAATAGTTGGTATTACGATAAGGTTTTTGACGAAAAGATATTTGATAAAATCTTAGAATTTCATTATGATATTATAGAGAAATTATTCAAAGACCAGGCACAAAACTGTTTAGGAAAGATAAACCTTTTGTTCAACGAGATAAAGAATAAATTGTTGCACGCTTCTTCTTCTGATTATAATTTTGTGTATGACCAAATTGTTAGTTTTGGAGAAAGGATTTCAACGAATATAGTATCTGAATACCTTAACCATTCGGGCTTGAAGAATAAACTTGTAAGTGCTTTGGATATTGTGAAGACGGACAACAATTATAGGGACGCAAATGTTGATTGGAAAAGTACTAAAACTGCTGTAGAAGAATGGCTTTTGCCTATAATGGAGTATTATGATATAGTTATAACACAAGGTTTTATAGGTGGTACAAAAGAAAACCTAACGACAACACTTTCCCGAGAGGGTTCAGACTATTCTGCTGCTATAATATCTTACTCTCTTAAGGCAGAGAATATGACTATTTGGAAGGATGTACCAGGCCTATTGAATGCAGACCCAAAAAGGATAGAAAACACAACCAAACTGCTTAGAGTACCATACAAAGAAGCCATAGAGTTGTCTTATTATGGTGCTACTATCATTCACCCAAAGACTATAAAACCTTTGGAAAACCTTTCTATTCCTTTGTATATTAAATCCTTTATTGACCCAGAGCAAGAACCTACTGTAATATGTTCAGACAAAGAACTTTTTCCTATAGTTCCAAACTATATCTTCAAAGATAATCAACTGCTTTTGAGTATTTCTCCAAAGGATTTTTCATTCATAGCCGAAAGAAATATAGCATATATTTTTGAGATATTGGCTAAACATAACGTCAAGGTAAATCTTATGCAGAACTCTGCTATTTCTTTCTCTGTGTGTATAGATGAAAATCTCAAAACCTTGCCACTTCTTTTAGAAGAACTATCTCAGTGGTATAAAGTCCGTTATAATACTTCTCTTCAATTGGTTACCATACGCCATTACAATAAACAGGCTATAGATAACATACTAAAAGGGCGTCAATCTATCATAGAACAAAAGAATAGAACGACAGTACAATTCCTTATAAATATGTAATAATAGCATATCTTTCTGACATTTTGACATAATGTTTTTATTGGCATAATGTTTGAAAACTTATATTTTGTTTTAATGAAAAAGATTAAAGCGAAGTGTAAATAGATTTGAATTATTAACGAAAAAAAAACATAAGCAAAATGGGAAAAATAATTGGAATAGACCTTGGAACTACGAATTCTTGCGTAGCAGTTATGGAAGGTAATGAAACAGTCGTAATACCTAACAGCGAAGGTACAAGAACAACTCCTTCCGTTGTGGGATTTACTAAAGACGGTGAAAGAAAGGTTGGAAATCCTGCTAAAAGGCAAGCAATAACCAATCCTCAGAATACAATTTACAGTATCAAGAGATTTATGGGAAATATGTACGACCAAGTACAAGAAGAGATAAAACATATCCCATACAAAGTAGAAAGAGGAGATAACAACACACCACGTGTAGATATTAACGGAAGACTTTACACTCCTCAAGAAATATCTGCTATCATATTGCAAAAGATGAAAAAGACTGCTGAAGATTATCTCGGTCAGAGTGTAACAGAAGCAGTTATCACAGTGCCTGCATATTTCAACGATTCTCAACGTCAGGCTACAAAAGAAGCAGGCGAGATTGCTGGTTTGAAAGTAAGACGTATTATCAACGAACCTACTGCTGCTGCTTTGGCTTATGGTTTGGATAAAAAGAATGCAGACTCTCATATAGCAGTATTTGACCTTGGTGGTGGTACATTTGATATTAGTATTTTGGAACTTGGTGATGGAGTCTTTGAAGTAAAATCTACCAACGGAGATACTCATCTTGGTGGTGATGATTTTGATAGAAAGATAATAAACTTCTTGGCTGAAGAGTTTATGAAAGACAATCCAAACGTAGATTTAAGAAAAGACCCTATGGCTCTTCAACGTCTGAAAGAAGCTGCAGAAAAAGCCAAGATAGAACTTTCTTCTTCTACTCAGACAGAAATAAATCTACCATACATAACTTCTATAGATAACATACCACAACACCTTAATGTAACTCTTTCAAGAAGCAAGTTTGAACAACTTTGCGATGACCTTATCAAACGTTGTCTTATACCTTGTGAAAAGGCTTTACAAGATGCTGGTTATGACAAAAATAAAATAGACGAAGTTATTCTTGTAGGAGGTTCTTCTCGTATTCCTGCAGTACAAAAATTAGTACAAGATTTCTTTGGAAAGACACCAAACAAATCTGTTAATCCAGACGAAGTAGTTGCTATAGGTGCTGCTATTCAGGGTGGTGTTTTGACAGGAGAAGTAAAAGATGTGTTATTGCTTGACGTTACTCCATTGTCATTGGGTATAGAAACATTAGGTGGAGTTATGACCAAACTTATAGACGCCAACACAACCATTCCTACAAAGAAATCTCAAGTATTTTCTACCGCACAAGACAATCAACCAAGTGTAGAGATAAACGTATTGCAAGGTGAAAGAACACGTGCATCAGACAACAAATCTCTTGGAAGATTTATCCTTAGCGACATACCACCTGCAAGAAGAGGTGTGCCACAAATAGAGGTAACTTTTGACATAGACGCAAACGGTATTCTTAATGTGTCAGCCTTAGATAAAGCCACAGGCAAACAACAAAGCATAAAGATAGAAGCATCAAGTGGTTTGTCAGAAGAAGAGATAAAGAGAATGAAAGCAGATGCTGAAGCACATGCAGACGAAGACAAGAGAATGAAAGAAGAAGCAGAGAAAATAAATGCAGCAGATGCTATGATTTTCCAAACAAAGAACTTCTTAAAAGAAAACGCCGACAAAGTGCCTGCAGACAAAAAAGCCGAAGTAGAAAGTGCTTTGAAAGAGTTGAAAGATGCACATGCAAGCAAGAATTTATCGGGTATAGATTCTGCTACAGAGAAGTTGAACAACGTACTTCAAACAGTAAGTCAGAATATGTATCAACAGTCTTCTGCTAATCAATCTCAGACTCAGTCAAACCCTTCTTCAGACAACACAAACACCAACTCTAATAACAACGATGGTGATGTTACAGACGCCGACTTTGAAGAAGTAAAATAGTCGGTAACCACCTGCACGGAATAATGCTTTACGCACCACGTAGCACGTGGAGGCAAATATGCTGAACGCACTTAGGGATTATAGGGTTTAAGATTTCAAAACTTTAAAATTCTTTATCGTTAAACATTAAGTTCTAAAGCAATATTACTTACAAGTTGTATTTG